>JBKQMG010000163.1:0-29026 GCA_052146815.1 Streptosporangiaceae bacterium
CCGGCTGTGCCACCCAAAGTGGCTGGTCAGGACACTGCCCGCAGAGTTGTGGAGCGGGTATCCCCGACGCTACGCCGCTCCAAAACTCAGCTCAAGTGTCAAAGTCCTAGCAACCAAGGGTCGCTAGGGGCGGTCGGGGCCGGCGGCTGCCCCCGCGGTCAGGCGTTCCAGATCATCAGGACGAGAATGATCAGCCAGATGAGGTTGACCAGGCCCCCCAGCATGGCGATCCGGCCGCGCTCGACGGTCGCGACCTGGGGGGCTGTGGCCGGGGCCGTCGCCGCGGCCGCCTCCGGCGCGGGCCCTGTGCCCTCAGCCCCGGGCTGAGCCGGGCCGCCGTCGGCGGGCAGCTCATCGGCGGCGTCAGCGGGCGCCCCGGCGCCGGCCGGGCCGCCCGCCGTGGCTGCTGCCGGGGTGAGGCTGGCCACCGGCCCGTCCAGCGCGCTGATGGCCTTGCGCTGGTCGCGGATGATCAGCACCAGCAGCACGAGGGCCACTACATACAGGGTCATCGAGGCGGTGAGCCACGGATGGCTGAAATCCTTGCCCTGCTGGGCCGCGATGATCCCCATGACCAGCACGCCAAGGGACGCGATGGTGAAAATCGTGGTAATCCGGCTCAGATAGCGCACCACCGGCAGCTCGCGCCTGCGGATGTAGCGGGGCGTGGAGGAGATGGCCACGGCCACGGGCCCGATGGCGAAGATCACGAATCCGACGTGCAGCCAGAGCACGAGCCGGTCAGTGAAAGACATGCGTCGATCTTAAAGGCCGGCCCATGGGTCACCCGGGACCTTGGTGCATGTCTGCGGGCAAGTTTCGCGCTGCGGTGGAGTCAGGCGTCCGCAGCGAAGTCAGGCGTCCGCAGTGGGGTCAGGCGTCCGCGTCGTCAGGCGTCCGCGGCGGCGTCCGGCGGCGGCTGCCGGTAGACGAGCCAGGCCAGGACCAGCAGGACCACGCCGACCGCGGCCGAGATGACCAGCCGGATGGGGTGGTGCCCGTGGTGGGAGCGGCCGACCAGCAGACGCGGCAGGTCGTTAGCGTGGATGGCGAAGATCAGGGCGACGGCAATCGCCGCCAGGCCCACGATCGCGAAGATGACCGTCACGGTCGTCTTGCGTCCCGGCGTGGCGGCCGCCCAGTTGAGGAAGCTCACCAGATGCTCCCGCGTCGGGCGAGGCCAGCGAGCCTGGCCGCCGGGGCCGTGCCAGGCGCCACGGTCATGGGTGCTGATGACATACCGCTGATATCTCCCCTGCGGCAGGCTTTGACACCTCAGAGCCCTGACACCTCTGCGGGCCCGGCAGCAAAACACCGGCGTCATTCCCCGCACGCTGGACGGGGGAACGACGCCGGTGCCTGAGCTGAGGTCAGGCCCTGCTGGCGGCACCGCTCTTCGAGCGGCCCGCGCGCCAGGCCGCGAACACGAGCACGAGGCCCACGACGAGCGCGACCAGGCCGCGGATCAGGTGGTTGCCCTTGTGCACGTGACTTCCGGTGACCATGAAGCTGGGCAGCGAGTTCCCCGCAAACAGGTACATCAGCCCAACGATGACGGCGATCACGCCGATCACCGCTATGACGATAGTGATCGGGCGCCGGCCCGACGAGGCACCGCCGGACGCACTTGCAGAACTCACGTGTACTCCCTGGAGATTCTTGACTGGCGGCGGGCGCCGAGCGGACCCAGCCGCGAAGACTACCTGCGGAACGCTACTACGCCGAAGCCCATGAGCACGGCCCATCGGATGCGAAAATGCGTAAATACTACCGGCCGTTCTGGCGGCGCGCCCTGATGAAGTCCCGGACCACGTATTCCCCGAGGCTCTCGGGCATTGCGCGCAGCACCCGGCCCCCGTTCCGGCGTGCGACCTCGTCCACGAAGGCGGTCAGCCGCTCGTCATCCGCGAGCATGAAGACATTCAGGGTAGCCTTGCGCCGGGTCATCTTGTCGACCTCGGCCATGGTCAGCTCCAGCGTCTCCGGCGACGGAGGCCAGTCGAACCAGGACTGGCCGTCCCGGCGCAGATGCGCCGTCGGCTCGCCGTCGGTGACGATCAGCACGACCGGGTTGTGCTCAGGCCGCCGGTCGAGGAACCGCCCGGCGAGCACCAGTGCGTGGTGCAGGTTGGTGCCCTGCACCATGTCCCATCCGAGCCCGGCCAGATCCGTCTCCTGCAGGACGCGGGCGTAGTTCGAGAAGCCGATGACCTGAATGGCGTCCTGGGGGTAGCGGCTGCGCACGAGCGCGTGCAGGGCGAGCGCCGTCTGCTTGGCCACGCCCCACGTGCCGCGCAGTGCCATGGAGTAGGAGAGGTCGACGAGCAGGCAGACCGCCGCGGAAGTCCGCCGTTCGGTCTCGCCCACCTCGAAGTCGCTGACCGACAGCCGTACCCGCGGCAGCCGTCCGGCCCGGCCCGCCTCCCGGCCCGCGACCGTCTCGCTTGCGTCCGTCCGGCCCGCGTCCGTCCGGGTACCGCCCGGCAGGTCGCCGCGAAGTCCGGACGGCAGGCCGTCGCGCAGCAGCGCGTTGCGAACGGTCGCGGCGGTGTCGATGGCCTGCTCGTCGCCGAACTGCCAGCGCCGCGTGCTGCCGGTGTACTCGTCCGCCTGCCCGGCCTCCCGCTGGTCATGATCCCCGTGCGACCCTTCGGGCAGCTTGGCGAAAACCCGGCGCAGCGCGGTCTCGCCCAGCCGCCGGACCGCCTTCGGCGTGAGCTCCAGCTTGCCGTCGCTGCGCTGCAGGTAGCCCTGCCGCTCAAGCTCCCGCTCGATCTGCCGCAGCGCCTCCATGTCGTCGACGGCCTGCCGGCCGAGCGCCCGCCGGATCGCCTCCTCGTCGATGTCGTCGAGCCGCGCGCCCGGGTAGTCCTGGCGCAGCGCGTCTTCCAGCTCGGCGAGATCGGCGAGCTCGGACAGCGCGGTGGTGGCGTCGCTCAGGCCGAGAGGCTCCTGGCCGTTCATCCGGGCGCCGGGCCAGCCATCGGCGTCCATATCCGGGCGCCGTGCCCGCAGGGAATCGGCCAGCCTGCTCATCTCGGCGGCGAGGCCCGCGTCCTCCAGCGTCTGCGACATCAGCCCGGCCAGCTCGTCGCGCTGGGAATCGGTCAGCGAGTTGAGCAGCCGCTGCGCCGCGGACATCCGGCGCACCAGCGAGTCGACCAGTTCCTCGAGGTTCTGCGGCGACTCGGGAAACAGGTCGCCGTACTCGCCCATGAAGTCATCGAAATCCTGCTGGGTGTGCTGGCCCTGGGCATCGGCCTCCAGCATCTCGTTCAGCGCGGCCATCATGTCCTTGACCCGCTGCATCGCCTCGGGGTCTGGCTGCGCCAGCGTCTCCTTCATGCCGCGGAACTGGCTGTCCAGGACCTCCTGCCGCAGCAGGTCCTTCAGCTGCTCGAAGGTCTGCCTGGCCGTGTCGGACTGCCATTCGTAGTCGGCGAGCTGGCGGATCGCCTGCGCGGTGTCGGCCGGAACCGAGTCCAGCTCGTCCTCGCGCATCCGCGCCTCGTCGCTGGGGTCGGGGAACAGCTCGGCCCGCTCCTGCCCGATCGCGGTGTCGAGCAGTGCCCTGACCTGCTCGAGTATGCCGTCCAGCCGCCCGCGGCTGCGCAGTTCGCGCTGCCGGTCGCGGATCCGGCGCAGCAGGTCGTCCAGGCCGCGGTGACCTGACATCCCCTTGCGCAGCAGTTCCCGCAGTGCGCTTTCGGGGTCCGTGCCATCAAGCACCGAATCGCCGAGCTCATCCACCGCGCCGCGCACGTCGTAGGGCGGCTCCAGCGGGTCTGGCCCGTCGTGATACGGCCCGTACCGGTAACCGGTCGCCACTGCCGCCTCCTTTCCGAGAAAATCGCCGGCGGCTGTTCCCGCTGCGCCTTTCTGCCCGCCGCCCCCCCGTGCCGAAGGCACCGGGCCTGCCCGCACCGGGCCGCGGCGGGCGCGGCGCGCTAGGTGCGGTAAACGGCGCCGCCGGCCACGACGTCCTTCGACAGGCGCCGCATGAGATAAAGGCCCTCCAGCGCGAACTCGAGCGCGGCGGCAGCCTGGCCCAGCGATTCGCTGCCGTCCATGTGCAGACGGTCCATGATCCTCGCCAGTCCCGGTACCTCGCCGATCCTGCGCAGCAGGTCGGCGGCCGGCAGCAGGTCGCTCGACTCCACGCTGCCGCCCTCCTCGAACCTGGCCAGCAGGCCGCTCAGGTCGGCGTTGCCGAGGGTGGCGCGGAACGTGTCGGCGATGGCCCGGCGCAGCAGGTGATCGAGCACCTCCTGCTCCCGGCCCTCCTCGCTGACCTCGAACTCGACCTTCCCGCGCAGCGTGCTGACGATCGCCGGCAGGTCGCAGACCCGCGCGACGGGCTGGTCCTCTCCGGTGATCGCCGCGCGCCGGACCGCCGACGCCGCCACGGCCTCGGCGGCCGCGATCGCGAACCGGGCCGAGACCCCCGAGCGGGAGTCGACCGCGGGCGAGGCGCGCACCAGCCGGGTGAACCGCGCGATGACCTGCACGAGATGCTCGGGCAGTACCGCGCCCGGCTCGTGCCCGTCCCATGCGGTCTGTGCCTCCTGCTGGATGAGGGCAAGCTCAGAATCGAGCGAAACAGGGTAGTGGGTGCGGATCTCCGCCCCGAACCTGTCCTTCAGCGGCGTGATGATGCGGCCGCGGCTGGTGTAGTCCTCAGGGTTCGCGCTCGCCACCAGGACGAGGTCGAGCGGCAGGCGCAGCGCGTAGCCGCGGACGCCGATGTCGCGCTCCTCCAGCACGTTCAGCAGCGCCACCTGGATCCGCTCGGCCAGGTCGGGCAGCTCGTTCAGGCAGAAGATGCCGCGGTTGGTCCGCGGCACCAGCCCGTAGTGAATGGTCTCGGGATCGCCGAGCGTCCGGCCCTCGGCGACCTTCACCGGGTCGATGTCGCCGATCAGGTCACCGACGCTGGTGTCGGGGGTGGCGAGCTTCTCGCCGTAACGGTCGGCGCGGGCGCGCCAGGTGACCGGCAGGTCGTCGCCGAGCTCGTCGGCCAGCCGCCGGCAGCGCGCGCACACGGGCGCGTACGGATGGTCGTTGATCTCGCATCCGGTGACGGTGGGCGTCCACTCGTCGAGCAGCCCGGTCAGCGTCCTGATCAGGCGGGTCTTGCCCTGGCCGCGCTCGCCAAGCAGGATCGCGTCGTGCCCGGCGATGAGCGCGCGCTCCAGGTGCGGCAGCACGGTCTGGCCGAAGCCGATGATGCCGGGGAACGCGTCTTCGCCGGCGCGCATCCGGTCCAGCAGGTTGCGCCGGATCTCGGCCTTGACGGTCTGGTACTGGTGGCCGCTCGCTCGCAGTTCGCCGAGCGTCGCGGGGGCTGGCGGGGAAGAAGATGCGGGCCGGACAGTTGCTGGCTGGTTCTGGCTCGTAGGCTGCACACTGCGACACTATGTCGATGGCGCCGGTGTCCGCACCCTGGGGAGGCCCGATGGCAGAGGCACGCCCGGCCCTGGCGGTGGACGTCGGCGGTACGAAGCTCGCGGTCGGCGTGGCCGACCCTGGCGGCCGCCTGATCACCTGGGCGCAGCGGCCGACGCCGCGTGACGTTGACGGCGAGCAGCTCTGGCGGACGCTGGACGCGCTGATCACCGAGGTGCTGGACAGCGCGGGGATCAGTGATGCGAGCGGTCTCGCGGGCGTCGGCTGCGGCTGCGGCGGCCCGATGGAATGGCCGGCCGGCCGGGTCTCGCCGCTGAACATTTCCGCCTGGCGGGATTTCCCGCTGCGCGATCGCCTGGCGGAGCGGTTCGCGGGCGCGACGGTGCGGCTGCACAACGACGCGATCTGCATGGCGGCCGCGGAACACTGGCGCGGCGCGGGCCAGGGCTCGGACAACGTCCTCGGCATGGTGGTCTCCACGGGCGTCGGCGGCGGCCTCATCCTGGACGGTCACCTGATCGAGGGCTCGTCCGGTAACGCCGGCCATATCGGCCACGTCGTCGTCGACTCTGTCGACGGGCCTGTGTGCACCTGTGGCGGGTTCGGCTGCCTGGAGGCGATCGCCCGCGGCCCGGCGCTGGTGGCGTGGGCGCAGGGGGAGGGGTGGCGGCCGGGCCAGCCCGGTGTCACCGCCAAGGACCTGGCTGACGACGGCGCGCAGGGCCACCCGGCCGGGCGCGCGGCGCTGCGCCGGGCCGGCCGCGCGCTCGGCATAGCCATCGCGTCGGCGACGCACCTGTGCGATCTGCAGGTGGTGTCGGTCGGCGGCGGCCTGTCCCAGGCGGGCTCGATGCTGTTTGATCCGCTGGAGGAAGCGCTGCGCAGGCACGCCAGGATGGACTTCGCCCGCCAGGTCCGGGTGGTGCCGGCGGCACTGGGCCAGAGCGCCGGGCTGGTGGGCGCCGCGGCCCTGATCTTCGTGCCCGAGCGCTACTGGACGGGCGACTGACGAGCACGGCCTGGCAGCACGTTCTCTTGTGCGGTGGTCTGCGCCGCGGGCCGGCGGCGGCCGCGCTGCCGGCCCGGTAGTGCGACACTTCTGGCATGACAACTGCGGTAACGCTGTCATGAGCGTGACGTCTGCTCCGGTCAGTCCCCATGACATCGCCGAGGCACGCGAGGTGCTGCGCGGCATCACCCTGCAGACTCCGATGCTGGAGTCGCGGGTGCTGTCGGAGCATGTCGGCGGCCCGGTGTTCCTCAAGTGCGAGAATCTTCAGCGCACCGGATCGTTCAAGTCCCGCGGCGCGTACGTCCGCATCTCACGGCTGACCGATGCCGAGCGCGGCCGCGGGGTCGTTGCCGCCAGCGCCGGAAATCACGCGCAGGGCGTGGCCTTCGCCGCCGCCCTGCTCGGGGCCAAGGCCACGGTGGTCATGCCCGAGGGCGCGCCGCTCCCGAAGATCGCGGCCACCCGGTCCTACGGGGCGGAGATCATCCTGCACGGCCGGACGGTCGAAGACGCACTGGCCCACGCCATGGCGCTGGCGCAGGAGAACGGATCGGTCTTCATTCACCCTTTCGAGCATCGTGACATCGTCGCGGGCCAGGGGACGGTCGGCCTGGAGATCCTGGAGCAGTGCCCGGATGTGGCGACCATCGCCGTGCCCGTCGGCGGCGGCGGCCTCGCCGCGGGCCTGAGCGTCGCCGTCCAGGAGGCCCCGCAGGTCCGCGTGATCGGCGTCCAGGCCGAGGCGGTCGCGCCGGTCCCCGACTCGCTGGCGGCCGGGCATCCGGTGAGCGTGGCGTCGAGACCCACGATGGCAGACGGCATCGCGGTGGCGCGGCCGGGCGCGCTTGCCGTGGAAATCATGGCTGCGCTGGCGGACCGGGTCGTGACGGTCTCGGAGGAAAACCTGTCCCGCGCCCTGCTGATCTGCCTGGAGCGGGCCAAGCAGGTCGTCGAGCCCGCGGGCGCCGCGGGGGTCGCGGCGCTGCTCGAGCACCCGCATGCCTTCGAGCCGCCGGTGGTGGCCGTCCTGTCGGGCGGCAACATTGATCCGCTGCTGCTGTCGAAGCTGCTGCGGCACGGGCTGTCCGCGGCAGGCCGGTACCTGACCTTCCGATGCAGCCTTCCCGACCAGCCCGGCGCGCTGGCCACGCTGCTGTCTGAGCTCGCGGGCCTCGGCGCAAATGTCCTCGACGTGGTGCACGAGCGGTTCACGCCGCACCTGCACGTCGACGAAGTCGAAGTCCTGCTGCAGGTGGAGACCAGGGGCCCGGGCCACTGCGACTCGGTGATCGGCCAGCTGCGCCAGGCCGGCTACCGGCTGATGTTCAGCTAGTCCATTGCCAGCCAGGGCCCTGACTGCAAGCTGCCATGCGGTGCGGGCCAGCCGGCGTGTTCTGCCGTCAGCCGGGGTCTCAGCGCAGGGCCCTCTCCTTGACGACCACCGTCTTCGCTGCCTTGTCGTGCAGGCACTGGCGGCGCGGATCCCAGGTCAGCCAGAGGTTGTCGATCAGGAAGAACAGTGAGCCAACCACCGGGATCAGCGGGCACAGCTCGAAGACCGCCTCGCGGCCTGCGGCGGTGCCGTAACTGACCTTCGCCCTGGTGTCCGCCGTGACGACACGGATGCCGAGCGCGCGCTTGCCCACCGTCTTGCCCCAGGCGCCCGTCTGCAGCCAGTAGTAGCAGAAGGCGAGCAGTACGCCGAGGAGGCCCAGAAGCAGCACGGAGCCGAGCAGGCTGCTCGCCGCGTTGTTGATGGCCGTCGTGCGGGCCGGCGAGCTGATGCTGCCGTACAGATTGTTGATGTTCTGGATCTTGTTCACGAACGAGCTGAACGCCGGGATCCACAGCACGCTCAAGACGATCCCGATGATGACCGAGTCGATGAGCCAGGCCAGCAGCCGCCGCCACCACTCGCCGAGGGTCGGGTCAGAAAGCGCGCCGTAGGCGTTCGCCTGCCCCGGATAAGGCTGATAGGGCTGCCCGTATCCGGTCGGCTGTCCGTAGCCCGCGGTCCCTGGCTGTCCGTAACCCGGAGCGCCGCCCGGCGGGTACCCGGGCTGGCTGGGCTGCCCGTAGCCGGGGGAACCCGGCTGTCCGTAGCCCGCGCCGCCGGGTGGCGGGTAGCCAGGGCCGCCGGGAGGCGGGTCGCCAGGGCCGCCGGGAGGCGGGTTAGCGGGACCGCCAGGCTGTCCGTAACCTCCGCCCGGCGGCGGGTAACCGGAAGGGCCGGGCGCGCCGTGGCCGGGTCCACCCGGCGGCGGGTACCCCGTGGGACCGGACTCGCCGTAACCGGGGCCGCCGGGCTCGCCGAAAGGCCGCTGATCGCCGGCGTCCTCGTCCGGGGCGGCCGGCTGCTCGCCGCCGGGCGGCTGAGCGGGTCCGGAGGGGTCCTGGCCCGGCGGCTCCGGTGACTGCGTCATTGGATCACTCTTCCCGGATTTCGCGCCTGCGATCAGCAACGCGCGAGTCGCTGCACGGTGCGGCGAGGTCCTCGCCGGGAAGAGGGTACAGTCCGCCGCGTCAATCCGGCAGCCCCTACGGCGAAGGATCCGGCCCGGCCGGAAACCGCATCGGCCGGATCTCGCAGGCCCTTTCCGCCTAGAGGTTGCCGCGCCGGGCCTGCTCGCGCTCGATGGCCTCGAACAGCGCCTTGAAATTGCCCTTGCCGAACCCTTGCGAGCCGTGCCGCTCGATCAGCTCGAAGAATACGGTGGGCCGGTCCTGCACCGGCGCGGTAAAAATCTGCAGCAGGTAGCCGTCCTCGTCCCGGTCGGCGAGAATCTTCAGCTCGCGCAGCTCGTCCAGGGGGACCCGCGTATCGCCGACCCACTGGCCCAGCTCGTCGTAGTAGCTGTCCGGGGTGTCGAGGAACGTCACTCCCGCGGCCCTCATGCCGTGCACCGCGGCCACGATGTCGTCGGTGGCCAGCGCGATGTGCTGGACGCCGGGGCCGCCGTAGAACTCCAGGTACTCGTCGATCTGCGATTTGCGCGTCCCGACGGCAGGCTCGTTGATCGGGAACTTGACCTTCCGGCTGCCGTCGGCCACCACCTTGCTCATCAGCGCGGAGTACTCGGTCGCGATGTCGTCGCCGACGAACTCCTTCATGTTGGTGAAGCCCATGACCTGGTGGTAGAAGCCCACCCATTCGTCCATCTTGCCGAGCTCGACGTTGCCCACGCAGTGATCGATCTCAGCGAAGAACGGCGCGCCCGGCGCCACGGCCAGCGCCTCGGCCGCCACGTAGCCCGGCAGATAAGGCCCGGAGTAGTTGGCCCGCTCGACCAGCGTGTGGATGGTATCCCCGTAGGCGGCGATGGATGCCAGCACGACCTTGCCGTAGGAGTCCTCCAGGACGTGCGGCTCGTCAACTCCCCTGGCCCCGTGAGCGATCGCGTAGTCGTAGGCCGCCCCGGCCGACGGCACCTCGATGGCCAGGTCGAGCACGCCGTCGCTGTGCGCGGTGACATGGCTGGCGAGTGCGGTGCCCGGCCGGACTGCGCCGCGGAAGACGAAGCGGGCCTGCCCCGACTCCAGCACGTAAGCCGCCTCATCGCGGCAGCCGGTCTCCGGCCCGCGGTAGGCGACGCAGCGCATGCCGAACGCGCTGGAATAGAAGTGTGCCGCCTGGCGGGCGTTGCCCACGGCGAAAACGGCGGCATCCATGCCGTTGACCGGGAACTCGTCGGTCGCCTGCTGCGGGCTCAGCGCTGCTTCTGCTGCCATCAGGTGGCTCCTTCCGGGGCGCGGACTATGGACGAGAGTTCCTCGCAGCATGGGCCGGTAGGGCAAGATGCGCAACTGGTGACCGTCATGCTAGACAATTCGCTAACAATAAAGCCAGCTCAGCCGAGAAATATGTACACCCTGAATGGGGAGCCGGAGTTGATTGACGACCTGGATGCACGGCTGATCGAGCTGCTCACCGCCGAGCCGAGAGTCGGGATCCTGGAGGCCTCGCGGCGCCTTCGGGTGGCGCGCGGGACGGTGCAGACGCGCCTCGACCGGCTGCAGGAGCGCGGGGTGATCACCGGCTACGGGCCTGACATCGACCCGGCCGCGATCGGCCATAGCGTGACGGCCTTCGTCACGCTGGAGATCCGCCAGGCCGGCGGCCACGATCAGGTCGCCGGGCGGCTCGCGCTGATCCCGGAGGTACTCGAGGTGCACACCATCACCGGCGCCGGCGACATGCTCTGCCGGGTTGTGGCCGCCACCAACGCTGATCTGCAGCGCGTGGTCGACGTGATCGTCGACGTGCCCGGCGTACTGCGGACGTCCACCGTGATCGCGCTCGCCGCGCCAGTCCGGTACCGGGTCCTGCCGCTGGTCCGCACGGCCGCCCGCCCCCGCCCTCAGTCGCCTTAACGTCCTCGCGTCCTTCACGACCCGCGCCGTCCGCGCCCGCCCCTGCGCCCGCGCTCCGCGTGCCGCGAACCACGCGCGGGTCGGCGGGACTGGCCGGGCGACGGGATTAGGGGACGGGCTGGGTGACGCCGGCGATGCCGCTGACGACCTCCAGCACGGCGGCGGCCAGTTCCGTCCGGTCAGTGCCCTGCCCGGCGAAAAGGGTCCAGCCGACGCTGACTCCGCCGAGGGCCATCGCTGCCCGCAGCCGGTCGGGCAGGTCCGCGTCCGGACCGGTGAGCAGCTCGATAAGGCGCTCAGCCGCTCCCGGAACAGCTCGCGCCGGCCCTTGGCCGAGGCCAGGGTGTGCACGGCCGCCTGGTTCTGGTGCAGCATCCGGAACACCTCGTCGCCCTCGGACACGATGGACACATAGCGCCGGAGAATTTCCGCTCGGGTGTCCGCCGTGCGCGGCTGGGCCGCCAGCCGATCAGCGCGTCGATCTGGCCGACATAGTCGGCGACCAGGCTGGCGACGATGTCTTCCTTGGACTTGAAGTGGTAATAGAGCGCGGCCTTGGTGACGTGAAGCCGCTCGGCGATCTCGCGCAGCGACGTCTTCTCGTACCCCTGCTCGGCAAACAGCTCGACTGCCACCTGCTGGATGCGCGCGCGGGTATCGGTGCCGCGTGCCGCTTCACCGCGGTTGTCCTGGGTCGTGACGGCGTACGTCCTGGCCGCCACGATCACCACGCCCCTCTACGGCAAGCTCGGTGACCTGTACGGCCGCAAGCGCTGGCTGGTCATCGCCATCGTGGTCTTCCTCATCGGATCCGCGCTGTCGGGCCTGTCGCAGTCGATGGACCAGCTGATCGCATTCCGCGCCCTGCAGGGCCTCGGCGCGGGCGGCCTCATGGTCGGGGCGCTGGCGACCATCGGCGACCTGGTGTCCCCGCGCGAGCGCGGCAGGTACATGGGCTACATGATGGCGGCGATGATGCTCGCCATGATCGCGGGCCCTCTGGTCGGCGGCTACATCACCGACAGCCTGTCCTGGCGGTGGATCTTCTATATCAACATGCCGGTCGGCGGCGCGGCGCTGGCCTACCTGGCGGTGACCCTGCATCTGCCGCGGCTGCGGGTGCCGCACAAGATCGACTACCTGGGCGCTGGCGTGATCGCCGTCGGCGCGACCGCGATCGTGCTGCTGACCACCTGGGGCGGCACGCAGTACGCCTGGGGCTCGCCGCAGATCATGACGCTGGGCGCCGTCGCCGTCGCGGCCGTCGCGGCTTTCTTCTGGGTCGAGGCGCGCGCCGCCGAGCCGGTGCTGCCGCTGCACGTGTTCCGGAACCGGAACTTCTCGCTCGCGAGCGCGATGAGCTTCCTGCTCGGCCTGTCGATGTTCGGGGCGCTGACCTTCCTGCCGCTCTATCAGCAGACGGTGCAGCACGCCTCGGCGACCGGCAGCGGGCTGATGCTGATCCCGCTGATGCTCGGCTCGACCGTCACCTCGCTGATCGCCGGGCAGGTCACCTCCCGGACGGCCGTTACAAGATCCTGCCGGTCATCGGCGGCGCGATCATGGCGGTCGGCATGTTCCTGCTGACGCACCTCGGCCCGGACACCTCGCGGCTGACTTCCGGCCTCTACTTCGTCCTGCTGGGCATCGGCATGGGCTTCCTGATGCAGATCACCACTCTGATCGTGCAGAACAGCGTGAGCCCCCGCGACATGGGCGTCGCGAGCAGCTCGCGGGCATTCTTCCAGCAGATCGGCGGCTCCATCGGAGTGGCCATGTTCGGCGCGATCTTCACCCGCCGGCTCACGGCGGCGCTCAGCGCGCGGCTGCCCGGAGCCCACGTCAGCGCGGCCGGCGGCCAGCTGGATCCGACCAAGGTCGACCAGCTGCCGGGCTTCATCCGCGAGGGGGTGTTCTACGCGATCAGCCACGCGATCGACGGGGTGTTCCTGTGGGCGGTGCCCGCGTCAGTGGCGGTCTTCGCGCTCGCCCTGTGCATCAAGGAGATCCCGCTGCGCGGCAGGCAGGAGCCGCCCGCGGGCGCGACGGCCGAGCCGGCGCAGGAACTCGTGCACTGACCGGGCGCCCTGATCCGCAACGGGCCCGTCGCCTTCCGGCGACGGGCCCTGATGCTCTCGGATCGGTGCTCGCGAGCCCGCGCTCGCGGACGGGTGCTCGCGGTACCGGCGAGCCGGCGGCAGCGGCCGCCCTACATCCCGCCGTACGGGACGGCCTCGAGGATCTCGACTGTCGCGGCGCGCCCGTTCGGCAGCGTGTAGGTGGCGGTCTCGCCGACCTTCTTGCCTGTGATGGCGCTGCCCAGCGGTGAGCGGGGCGAGTACACGTCAATCGGCGTGCCGCTTTCCTCACGGGAGGCGAGCAGGAACGCCACCTCGTCGTCGTCGCCGTCGAAGCGCACGGTGACGGTCATGCCCGGCCCGACCACGCCCTCGGTGCGCGGGGGCTCGCCGACCTTGGAGTTCTGCAGGATCTGGGTGAGCTGGCGGATCCGGGCCTCCTGCATGCCCTGCTGATCCTTGGCTGCGTGGTAGCCGCCGTTCTCCTTCAGGTCGCCTTCTTGCCTGGCGGCCTCGATCTTCTGGGCAATCTCGACACGGCCCGGACCCGAGAGGTGATCCAGCTCTGCCTTGAGCCGGTCGTGCGCCTCCTGAGTGAGCCAGGTGACGGTGTCATCGCGGGTCTCGGTCACGGAAACTCCTTGCATGGACGGAATCTCTTGCTCCGGGAGGCCTTCCGGACCCCTCAGGGCTAAACGGGTAAACCTTGAGGCTAACAAGGCTCGATGACTGCATCGAGCCTGTCAATGGCGCAGCGCAGCCAAACCGCTGCCCGGCCGGCTGGCCGCGCCGCGGGAATGTGCTCGCTGGCCTGCCGCGTTGTGCTGGACAATGACTTGCTGGCGTCCCCGCGCGGTCCGCTCCGCAAACCGCCCGGCCGTGTCAGTCTGGGGCCGCTAATGTCCGCAATAAGTTGAACGAGGAGATTGTCCTTGTCGGTCGTCAGTTCTGACCCGTCCGCCGCCAGCCGTGATGCGGCCGGCCAGGCCGCGCCCCGGCCGGCCGCGCTGCGGCTGATGGCGGTCCACGCGCATCCCGATGATGAGTCCAGCAAGGGCGCGGCGACCATGGCCAAGTACGTGCGCGAGGGCGCGTCGGCCCTGGTCTGCACGCTCACCGGCGGGGAGCGGGGCGACATCCTGAACAAGGCGATGGACCGGCCGGAGATCCGGGCGGACCTTCCGGCGGTGCGCCGGGCGGAGATGGCCAGGGCCAGGGACATCCTCGGGGTGCAGCAGCGGTTTCTCGGCTTCGTGGACTCCGGACTGCCCGAGGGCGACCCGCTGCCGCCGCTGCCGGACGGGTGCTTCGCTCTGCAGCCGCTGGCGGACGCCGCGGCGCCGCTCGTGCGCGCGGTTCGGGAGTTCCGGCCGCACGTCATGCTGACCTATGACGAGAACGGCGGATACCCGCATCCCGACCACATCATGACCCATCAGGTCGCGGTGCGGGCTTTCGAGGCAGCGGCCGATCCCGACCAGTACGCCGGGCTCAGCGAGCCGTGGCAGCCGCTCAAGCTGTATTACTTCGCGACCTTCCACAAGGCGCGGCTCATGGCGCTGCACGAGGAAATGGAGCGCCGCGGCCTGGAGTCGCCCTATGCGGAGCGCCTGAAGTCCTGGCGCGGCGGCGGCCGCGCCGAACTGGCGATCACCACCAGCGTGCCGTGCGGCGAGTTCTTCGGGATCCGTGACGAGGCGCTGCTGGCGCATGCCACTCAGATCGACCCGCACGGTCACTGGTTCGGCTGCCCGCTCGATGCGCAGCAGGCGGCCTGGCCCACCGAGGATTTTCATCTGGCGAGGTCATTGGTGGATACTGGCAAGCCAGAGGACGACTTGTTCGCCGGAGTCCGGGAGAGGGTGCGGACGTGACCGTACTTGCGCTGTCAGCCGCTGACCAGCCAGGCACTCTCGGCTTCCTGGTCGTCTTCGGCATGGGCATCATCTTGTTTTTCCTGTTCCGCTCGATGGCCAAGCACCTGCGCAAGGTCTCCAGCGGAACCGGCGACAGCGGCGCCCCAGCCGACCTGACTCAGGCCTCCCGTGTCCCGGATGAGCCCGGGACCGGATCCGCGCCCGGCAGCTCGGGCCACGAGTTCTGACCTCTGCTGCTGGCCCGACCGCCCACGGGCGCTGACCGCGGGCCGCGTGCCTGCTCAGACGAGAGACTCAGACGAGAGAACGGTGATCGACATGGCTGGGCTGCCTGCCGAGGTCGCTGCCGCCAGCGTGCCTGACGATGCGTGGCTGCTGGACGTGCGCGAGGACGACGAGTGGGCAGCCGGCCATGCGCCCGGTGCCCGGCACATCCCGATGGGCGAGCTCGGGGCCCGCACCGCGGAGATCCCGCAGGAGCACGACATCTACGTGGTCTGCCGCTCCGGAGCCCGGTCGGCGCGCGCGGCACGGGCGCTGACGGGTGCGGGCCGGCGGGCGATCAACGTTGCGGGCGGCATGCAGGACTGGGCCGCCGCGAGCCGGCCGATGGTCACCGATTCGGGCGCGCAGCCGTTTGTAGCCTGATGCCCGGGGCCGCGGTGACGGCCGGCGTTGCTGGCGTGCGCAGCAGAAGTCGCGGGCCGCTGCCGGGGTGTCGGTCATGCTGGTGATGCACGGAGTCTGGGCGTACGGCGCGCTGCAGCTGTGGGCTGAGGACGCTGCGGTACCCGCGGGCCGCGGGCCGCGCGCTCGCCAGCCGGCGCAGGCGCCGGGGCTGCATCCTTGGGCGGCCGGCTGGCCTGTCCTCGCCGCCGCGCTGGCCGAGCTGGATACCGCATGCGGGGATACGGACCACAAGGCTGGCGAGGACGAGCTGGTCCTGCGGCTGCCGAGTGCGGCCGGTGCCCCGCTGGCCTCGCCAGCGCTGATCAGGGAACCGGGCGCCCAGGCCGCCGGGCCAGGCGGCCGCGTGGTCCTGGCCGCGTGGCGCGTGCCGGTGCTGACCTTCGGCCCGGCAGCGGCCGGTGACCTGCTCGGGGCGCTCGGGGAGCCGGGGTCGCTGCCGTCCACCACGGTGCCCGGCGGCTCCGTCATCTACCTGGCTGCTCTGGCCCGGCTCGCCGCTGACCTGGCCGGCCGCGGCCGGGTGCTCCCCGCGCTGGTGACCGCCGAGGACGGCGGCTGGATGGCCTGCTGGCGGCCGGTGCTGTCCGGCGCCGACGCGCAGCGGGCCCGCGAGCTGGCCGCGGCGATGCCGCCGCTGTGCCGGGCCGCCGAGTCGGGCGGTCCGGGCGGCCTGGCCTCGGCGCAGGTGCTGAGCACGGTGCTCGACGCGCTGAGCGATGCCCAT
The DNA here is from genome assembly GCA_052146815.1 of Streptosporangiaceae bacterium. Taxonomy (GTDB): domain Bacteria; phylum Actinomycetota; class Actinomycetes; order Streptosporangiales; family Streptosporangiaceae; genus DATJZH01. The sequence goes on from JBKQMG010000163.1 coordinate 16,159, forward strand.
GTGCGCGCCAGGCTCAATCGCCCGGCCGGGTTCGGGCTGCTGGCGGCGAGGGGTTCCCGCCGCGGGTCTCCCCAGCCGGTCGCCGAGCGCTGGGCCGCCGCGCTGACGGGCGCCGACGCGGCGGTGTCCGTGCTGACCAGCGAGGACGAGGCAGAAGCGGCGGCGCTGGCCGAAGGCCTGGATGGATGGCACAGCGCCGCCCAGGTGCCCGCGGGCCCCGTGCGCACCTGCTTCCGGCTGACAGAGCCGGACGCGGGCGATGCCGGCGACGACGGGCCGGCCGCCGATGGCGCTGCGCCGGCCGGCCCCGCGGCCGGCAGTCCGGCAGGCGCCGGGCCCGCGCCAGCCGATGCCTCCGCGGATCGTCCGCCTGACGACCGGGCCGCCGCGGCACAGTGGCGCGTTGAGTTCGCGCTGCAGTCGACCGACGACCCGAGCCTGATGCTGCCCGCGGACGGCATCTGGGCGGCGGGCGGCGCGGCCGGCTGGGCCGCGGCCGGGATCCGGCACCCGGAGGAGGAACTGCTCGCCGGCCTCGGCGCCGCCAGCAGGCTCTTCCCGCGGCTCGATCAGGCCCTGCGGACGGCGGCCCCGGAGGCGGTCACGCTGGACACTGCCGGGGCGCTGTCCTTCCTGCGGGAAACAGGCCCGCTGCTGTCCGGGGCGGGGTTTGGGGTCCTGCTGCCCGACTGGGTACGCAGGTCCCGGCTGGGCCTCAAGATAACCACCCGGGCAAAACAGGCAGCGGCGGGCAGTGCCGCCAGCCCCGCATTCGGCCTCGGCGACCTGGTCGAGTTCCAGTACGAGCTGGCGGTCGGCGACGAGCTGATCGACCCCGCGGAACTGGCGGAGCTGGTCAAGCTCAAGATTCCGCTGGTCCGGCTGCGCGGGCAGTGGGTCGAGCTCGACGACCGGCATCTGCAGGCGGCCCTGAAGTTCCTTGAGCGGGGCACCGCCGGCAGCATGACCGCTGGTGACGCGCTGCTCGCCGGGCTGCGCGGCACCGATGATGAGCTCCCGGTCGTTGGCGTGGATGCCGACGGCTGGCTGGGTGACCTCCTTTCCGGCCAGGCGGACCAGCGCCTCGCCCCGGTCGCGACCCCGGCGGCGTTCCGCGGCGAGCTGCGGCCCTACCAGGAGCGCGGCATCGCCTGGATGTCGTTCCTCGGCCGCCTCGGGCTCGGCGGCGTCCTGGCGGATTCGATGGGCCTGGGCAAGAGCGTCCAGCTGCTGGGCCTGCTGGCGCACGAGCGCGAGACGCCAGCCGAGGATGCCCGCGGCGGCCCGACGCTGCTGATCTGCCCGATGTCGATCGTCGGCAACTGGGAGCAGGAAGCGGCGCGGTTCACCCCGGAGCTGCGGGTGCACGTTCATCACGGCACGGACCGGCTGACCGGCGAGGAACTCACCGCGGCGCTGAACGAGGCCGACCTGATCATCACCACCTATGGCGTGGCCGCGCGCGACCGGGAGGCGCTCAGCCAGGTGCGCTGGCGCCGGGTGGTCTGCGACGAGGCGCAGAACATCAAGAACGCCGCCACCCGTCAGGCCCGGGCCGTCCGCGCGCTGCCGGCCGGATCGAGGATCGCGCTGACGGGCACTCCGGTGGAGAACCGGCTCGCCGATCTGTGGTCGATCATGGAATTCACCAGTCCCGGCCTGCTGGGCAGCGCCGACAAGTTCCGCACCGGGTTCGCGGTTCCCATCGAGCGCAATGGTGATCCCGAAGCGACGCAGCGACTCAGGCGGATCACCGGCCCGTTCATCTTGCGCAGGCTGAAGACCGACCGGGCCATCATCAGTGACCTGCCGGACAAGCTGGAGATGAAGACCTGGTGCAACCTGACACCCGAGCAGGCGTCGCTCTACCAGGCCACGGTGACGGACATGCTCGCGAGGATCGAGGCCGTGCCCGACGGCATTGAGCGGCGCGGCCTGGTGCTCGCCACGATGGCCAAGCTCAAGCAGGTCTGCAACCATCCCGCGCACCTGCTGGGCGACGGCTCGCGGCTGGATGGCCGGTCCGGCAAGCTGGCGCGGCTCGAGGAGATCTGCGACGAGGTGATCGCCGAAGGCGACAAGGCGCTGTGCTTCACTCAGTACGCGGAATTCGGCCGGATGCTCCAGCCCTACCTGGCGAGCCGGCTCGGCTGCCCGGTCCTGTTCCTGCACGGCGGTACGCCGAAGAAGCAGCGGGACGCGCTGGTCGCGCAGTTCCAGGGTGCCGCGGAACCGTCGGTGTTCCTGCTGTCCCTGAAGGCGGGCGGCACCGGGCTGAATCTGACGGCCGCGAGCCATGTGATCCACGTCGACCGGTGGTGGAATCCCGCTGTCGAGGAGCAGGCGACGGACCGGGCGTTCCGGATCGGGCAGCGCAAGGATGTGCAGGTGCGCACGTTCGTCTGCGTGGGCACGCTGGAGGAGCGGATCGACGCGATGATCGAGGAGAAGAAGGCGCTCGCGGAGCGGATCGTCGGCACCGGCGAGAGCTGGCTGACTGAGCTGTCTGTCGCCGAGCTGCGCAGCGTCGTCGCACTGTCCCCCGAGGCGGTGGCCGAATGAGGCGGCCGGCGACGTGAGTCACTTCGAGCCCGGCCGCTGGCCGCAGGCGTCCCGTCCGCGCCGGACTGAGGGCGGCATCAAGGCGCGCAGCAAGCGCGGCGCCATCGGCGAGCAGTGGTGGTCGAGGCGCTTCATCGACGTGCTGGAGTCCTTCGGCATGCAGAGCCGGCTGGCCAGGGGCCGGAACTACGCCCGGACCGGCCAGGTCCTCGGCTTCGAGATATCGCCCGGCTACGCCACCGCGCAGGTCCAGGGGTCGCGTGCCCGGCCGTACCGGGTCCGCATCCGGCTGCTGCCGCTCACCAAGCCGCAGTGGCGGCGCGTCGAGCAGGCCCTCGCCGCGCAGGCGCTGTTCCGGGCCAAGCTGCTGGCGGGCGAGATGCCGCGCGAGATCGAGGAGGTGTTCGCCGACTGCGGGACCCCGCTGTTCCCGCGATCGGCGCGGGACATGGAGATGTCCTGCTCATGCCCCGACTGGGAAGTGCCCTGCAAGCATCTGGCCGCGGTCTGCTACGTGCTGGCCGAGGCTTTCGACCTTGACCCGTTCGCCATCCTGGCCTGGCGCGGGCAGGGCAAGGACGATCTGCTCGCCGCGCTGCGCGGCCTGACCGCCGGGCCGCCGCGGGAGCACCCGCCCGTGATTGACGTCGCCGACCGCCCCCTCACCGAGTGCCTGGCCGATTTCTGGTCCGCCGGTCTCAGCCCCGCCCGGCTGCGCGTGCTGCCGCCTGCTCCGGCGACCGCCCCGGACCTGCTGCTGCGCAGCTTCGAGCCGCCCTCGGTCCAGATTCGGGGCCGCGATCTGACCGGCGTGCTCACCCCGGCCTATCACCGCCTGGCGGCCCCGGCCGAGTCAGGCGGCACGGCCGGGGCAGGCGTCCCGGCCGGGACGGACGGGGCTGGCGGGCCGGCCGAGGCAGGCGCCCGGGACGGGATTACGAGGGCTGCCGGCCTGGAGGGGGCTGCCGGCCCGCAGTAAGGCCGGGGCGTCCTCGTAGGCTGGCCTGGGAACTGGCCTTCGGCATGTACCGGGAGAATCGCATGGGCATGATCAGCACGGTCGGCCTCGTGCTGCATCCCGCCCGGAACTGCTCGATCGCGATGCAGTCGATCACCGGCTGGGCACGGGAGAAACAGGCGCAGGTGATCGGCCTGGCCGGCGAGGTCGAGCGCATCGACGGCTACGCCGACGCGGTCGACGCCACCCTGCTAGGCCAGCGTTCTGACCTCATCATCAGCCTCGGCGGAGACGGCACCATGCTGCGGGCGATGCGCCTGTCGCGCGGCAGCCGTCCGCCGGTGCTCGGCGTGAACCTGGGCCGGCTGGGCTTCCTGGCCGAGATAGATGTCCCGGAACTCGCCGCGGCGCTGTCGGCCATCGACCAGCACCGGTTCACCGCCGAGCCCCGGTCCGGGGTCCGGGCTGCATTCGCCGGCCAGGAGGCCACGGCCTTCAACGATGTGGCCCTGGCCCGCATCCCCGGCGAGCGCGCCACGGCCGCGGTCGAACTGACGGTAGAAGGGCACAGCTTCGTGCGCTACGCGGCGGACGCGGTGATCGTGGCCACCCCGACCGGCTCCACTGCCTACAGCTTCTCGGCCGGCGGCCCCATCGTCTCGCCCCGCGCGGAGGGGCTGCTGGTGACGCCGGTGGCGCCGCACTCGGCGTTCAACCGGGCGCTGTTCCTGTCCAGCGGCGAGAAGCTCGCCCTGACCATCCTGCCGACCAGCGGCAGGCTCGCGGTGGAGGCGGACGGCATTGTCGTCGGCCACGTCAACCCCGGCGATGTCATCAACATCACCCTGCTGCCGGCCGCCGCCCAGGTCGTCCGGCTGGGCCTGACCACGTTCTACCAGCGCGCGCAGCGGCGGCTGCGCCTCACTGGCTCCGCCGAGGCAGACTGACCAGGAGGCTCTCATGATGGTTCTGGTGATCTGCCGGCCGGTGGCAGGCGGCGATCAGCAGCGTTTCGGCCAGCTGGTCGCCGAGGAATCGGCTGCGCTGCGCCAGCTGCGGGAATCTGGCACGCTCACGGAGGCCTGGAGTCCCGGCCGGCCCGGCGCGGTGCTGATGCTGAACGTCAGTGACCTGGCGGCGGGGGAGGACGCAGCGGCTCACCTTCCGCTGGCCGCGGCGGGCCTGATCAGCACCGAGGTCATCGCGCTGCAGCCGCTGGACTTCTGACGGGAGGGGCTCGCCGTCCGGGTCGCCGCCCGCCGAGGTGGCGGCTGGCCGGCCTGTGTTCTCCGGCCGCGCCTGCCAAACGGCGCCCAGACAGGCGCAGTCAGTCGTTCTGCGGTCTGCTGATGGGGGCCAGGATGCCGCCGGCCGCCCGGATCAGGTCGGCGGGCGCCAGCTCGATCTCCAGGCCCCGCCGGCCGCCGCTGCAGAAGACGGTGTCGAAGCGGGCGGCGGCGGAGTCGATCACGACGGGCAGCCGCCGGCGCTGGCCGAGCGGGGAAATGCCGCCCGCCACGTAGCCGGTCGCGCGCTCGGCCGCGGCGACCCCGGCCATCGCCGCCTTCCGGCCGCCCACCGCCGTGGCCAGCGCCTTGAGGTCAAGCTGGCCCGACACCGGCACCACGCCCACGGTCAGCACGCCGTCCACTTCGGTCACCAGGGTCTTCAGTACCCGGTCGGGCGGGACGCCGAGGACCTCGCTTGCCTCGGTGCCGTAAGAGCCGTGGCGCGGATCGTGGGTGTAGGAGTGCACCGTATGCGCGATCTTGAGCCGGGCAAGCAGCGCGGTCGCCGCGGTTCCGCGTCCAGCCATGATCGGCAGCCTAACTGCCCGGCCGCGGCGGCCGCTGTTTGGCCCGCTACGGGAAACCAGTCGGCGACGGGGAATGGAGATCCGGTCACCCCGGCCCGTGCGGCAGTATCCTGACGGCAGTGATGGTGGCGATCATCTTCGGCCTGTCGATGGACTACGAGGTCTTCCTGCTGTCGCGGATCCGCGAGCGCTACGACCTGACGGGGGACAGCACGGCCTCGGTGGCCAGCGGGCTGCAGCGCACCGGCGGCGTCATCACCAGCGCCGCCCTGCTGCTGGTCATCGTGATCGGCGCGTTCTCAGCCTCGGACATCACGTTCATCAAGCTGATGGGCGTCGGAATGATCGTCGCCCTCATCGTGGACGCCTCGATCGTCCGGGTAATGCTGGTGCCCGCGGCCCTGCGCCTGCTCGGCCGGGCGAGCTGGTGGGCGCCGGAACCGCTGCGCGGCCTCTACGCCCGGTACGGGATCGGCGAAGGCGATGGTGCCGCGGAGCCGTCCAGCCGTCCCGTCAGCCAGCCGATCACGGCCGCCGGCCGAGCCGGAACCTGACACCACGGCCTGGCCGGCGGTCACCAGACGCCCGCCGGGCCGCCGAGGAGGCCGGCCCGCTCGCGCGGGACGGCCTTCCCCTGGACGGCTGGCCAGCGGCGACGGTCAGCTCTCGTCGAGGCGGCTGAGCTCGTCCGGAGTAAGGGTGAGGCCAGCGGCCTTCGCGGAGTCGACGATGGACTCCGGCCGGCTCGCGCCCGGGATCGGAACGACGACCGGTGCCTTGGCGAGCATCCACGCCAGCGTGACCTGCTGCGGCGAGACCCCGTGGGCGGCCGCCACCTCCTGGAAGCCGGCGTGCCTGCTGCCGAGGTCCCCGGCTTTGCCGATGCCGCCGAGCGGGCTCCACGGCAGGAACGCGATGCCGTGCGCGGCGCAGTGCTCAAGCTCGGGCTCGCTGGAGCGGAACGCCGGCGAGTACTGGTTCTGCACGCTGGCCAGGTTCCCCTCGCCGAGCACGAGCCGGGCGATCTCGATCTGCTCGATGGTCGCGTTGGAAATGCCCGCCAGGCGGATCTTCCCGGCTTCCAGCAGCTCCCTCAGCGCGCCGACCGACTCCTCGTAGGGCACCTTCGGGTCGGGCCGGTGCAGCTGGTAGAGCCCGATCGCGTCCACGCCCAGGGCCTTCAGGGACGCCTCGGCCGCCTGGCGCAGGTGCGCGGGGGATGCGTCGATCGTCCACGAGCCGTCGCCGGGCCGCAGGTGGCCGCCCTTGGTGGCGATGAGGACGTCGCTGGCGTCGCCGCTGTAGCTGGCCAGTGCCTTGGCGATGAGCCGCTCGTTGTGCCCGGTCTCGCCGGCGTTCAGGTGATAGGCATCGGCCGTGTCGATCAGCGTCACCCCTGCCTCCAGTGCCGCGTGGATGGTCCGGATCGACCGGTCCTCGTCAGGCCGGCCTTCAATGGACATCGGCATGCCGCCGAGCCCGATGGCACTGACCGTGGCCGTGCCGATATTCCTGGTGCGCATGGCAACTCCCGGTGCTGGCTGCCCGGCGCCGCGGCCGGGGCTTGACGTTGCTTACCGCGTCACTGCTAACTGCCCGTGGGCCGGGAGTTATTCGCGCTGGTGATACCAGCTGGTGTGCACGGTCATCTGGCTAGCTGATCAGCCAGTCGCCGCCTACCAGCTCGGCCAGGAACGCGCGGGCGGCTCTGGACATGCGGCGGTGCGCCGGCGTTGCGACGGAGATGGCCCACAGCAAGGCGTGCCCGCGGACCTCGAGGGCGGCCAGGTCCGGCCACTGCGCCGCGACCGAGGCGGGCAGGAACGCGACGCCCAGGCCGCCCCGGACCAGCCCGATGGCGGCGGTGAACTCGGCCGCCTCGAAGGAAACCTGCCGGTCCAGCCCGGCTGCGGCGAAGGCGCGGTCGACGACCGCCCGGTTACCAAAGCCGGGCGGGAAATCGATGAATACCTCGCCCGCGAGCGGCTCGAGGTCGGTCACCGTCTGCGCCGCGAGCGGATGCGTGGCGGCGCAGGCCAGCCGGAGGGGCTCCTGCGTGATCGGCTGGATTACCAGGCCGGCGGGCGGCTGGCCCGGCATCGAGACCAGCGCCAGGTCGAGTGCGCCGGCGAGCACGTCGCGGGCCAGGCCGGTGGAGCCGGCCGAAGCCAGCCGCAGGCGCACGCTCACCTCGGGGTGGCTGGCGTAGAAGCTCGCCAGCATCCGGGGCAGGTCCACCGTGCCGGTGGAGAGCATCGTTCCGACGGTCACCGTGCCGCGCAGTCCCCGGCGGGCCTCGGCGACGACTTCCCTGGCGGCCTCGGCGGCGGCCAGGGTGGCGCGGGCCGCCGGCAGCAGGGCCTGGCCCGCGTCGGTCAGCTCCACCCGGTGCCGGTCGCGGTCGAACAGCGCGGCGCCGAGATCGCGCTCCAGGCTCTGGATGGCGCTCGATACGCCCGACTGCACCACGTGCAGCCGCCGGGACGCCCGGGTGAAGGAGAGTTCCTCCGCGACGGCGACGAAGTACTCCAGATGTCGCAGTTCCATGCTCCGCATTATCTCTTACGGAGATTTCCGTTAGCTCAACTTGTCGTTGGCACAGATGGCTGAGGTCGCCGAAGCTGGACAGAGACGAGAGCTGGACAGCAGCAGAGGAGCATGTGATGGCATCAACGGCCAGCCTGCGCCGCCGGGCATATGGCGGCCCGGCGGATCCCGAGCAGGCCCGGCGGCACCGCCGGCACGCAGTCGGGTTCTGGGTGGTCGCGTACGTGTTTGCCGTCACGATGGCGTTCTCCACCGTGCCCGCCCCGCTGTACGTGCTGTATCAGGGCCGCGATCATTTCGGCGCGTTCATGGTGACGGTCATCTTCGTGGCGTACGCGGTCGGCGTGGTCGCCAGCCTTTTCCTGGCCGGCCACGTGTCCGACTGGGTCGGACGGCGGCTCATGGTGGCGATCGCGGTGGGCGTCAACATCGCGTCCGGGATCGTGTTCCTGGCCTGGCCCGCGGTTCCCGGCCTGATCATCGGCCGGGTGATCTCGGGCGTGAGCATCGGCATCCTCACCGCGACCGCGACGGCGTACCTGAGCGAACTGCACGCCGGCGCCCGCCCCGGCGCGAAACCGGCGCGGGCGGAGATGACCTCGACCGGCGCCAATCTCGGCGGCCTGGGCCTCGGAACGCTGCTGGCCGGCCTGCTCGCCCAGTACGCCGGTGATCCGCTGCGCCTGCCCTTCATCGTGGGCGAGGCGCTCATGCTGGCCGGTGCGATCGCGCTGGCGGCGGCCCCGGAGACGGTGTCGCGGCTGCACCCGCTGCCCCGGTACCGGCCTCAGCGGGTGTCGGTGCCCGCCGAGTCGCGGTCACTGTTCTACGCGGCGGGCTTCGCGGCGGCGGCCGAGTTCGCCCTGTTCGGCTTGTTCACCTCGCTGGCCCCTGGCTTCCTCGCTGACACCGTGCACCAGCCGTCGCACGCGCTGGCCGGCCTGGCCGCGTTCGTGGTGTTCGGCGCCGCGGCGCTTGCCCAGATCGCGGTCAGCCGGGCCCCGCTGCGGCGCCAGCTCGCGGGCGGCCTGAGCGCCCTGGCCCTGGGCCTGGTCCTGGTGACGGCCGCCGTCTGGCTGCCGAGCCTGGCGCTGCTGCTCATCGGCGGCGCAGTGGCCGGCGCGGGCGCGGGCGCCGCCTTCAGGGGAAGCATCTCGACTGTCATCTCCATCGCGCCGCCGCAGTCGCGCGGCGAGGCGCTCGCCGGGGTGTTCCTGGCTGCCTACATCGGCCTGGCCGTGCCGGTTCTCGGCCTCGGGATCGCCACCCAGCTGCTGAGCACTCAGGTCGCGGTGCTCGGCTTCGCCGTCGCGCTGCTGCTGATCGTCGGCCTGGTCAGCCGCAGGCTGCTGACCTCGGCGCGGTAACCGGGGACGCGGCGGCCGGAATCGGAGTCCGCGCCGCTGCGTTCTGCGTGATGGCCTGCTCGCGCAATTATCGAAAAGGAGTCTCCCGTGAAGTACGTGAATCTTGGCTCGACCGGACTGCGCGTCTCTCGCGTCTGTCTCGGGATGATGAGTTTCGGCAACGACAGCGACCGGCCGTGGGTACTGGACGAGGGCGCTGCTGAGCCGATAGTCAAGGCCGCTGCCGACGGCGGGATCACCTTCTACGACACCGCCGACATGTACTCGGTCGGGGCCAGCGAGGCGGCGACCGGGCGGCTGCTGTCGCGGATCTTCAAGCGCGACGAGGTCGTAGTGGCCACCAAGGTCTACAACCCGATGGGACCGGGCGAGAACGAGCGCGGGCTGTCGCGCAAGCACATCCTGTCCGGCATTGACGCCTCGCTGCGGCGGCTGGACATGGACTACGTTGACCTGTACCAGATCCACCGCTGGGATTACACCACGCCGATCGAGGAGACCATGGAGGCGCTGCACGACGTGGTCCGGGCCGGCCAGGCCCGCTACATCGGCGCGAGCTCAATGTTCGCCTGGCAGTTCGCCAAGGCGCAGAGCGTGGCGCAGCAGCACGGCTGGACGAAGTTCGTGTCCATGCAGAACCACTACAACCTGGTCTACCGCGAGGAAGAGCGGGAGATGATCCCGCAGTGCATCGACCAGGGCGTCGGCGTCATCCCGTGGAGCCCGCTGGCCCGCGGCCTGCTGGCCGGGACCCGGACCAGGGAAGGCGAGCGCCGGACCACCCGCTCGGGCACCGACGCGTTCGGCGACTCGCTGTACGACAACCCCGCTGATTTCGACGTGGTCGACCGGACCGCTGAGGTTGCGGCTGCGCGCGGCGTCCCGCCGGCGCAGGTCGCGCTGGCCTGGGTGCTCCAGCGGCCGGGCATCACCGCGCCGATCGTCGGCGCCACCAGGCTCGGCCACCTGGAAGACGCACTGGCCGCCGAGGAACTGGAGCTGACTGAGGAGGAGATCAGGCGGCTGGAGGAGCCCTACGTGCCGCACCTGGTCCGCGGGCACAGCTGATCCGGCAGGATGCGCGCATGAAGATCTTTGTCTCCACTGACATGGAGGGCACCGCCGGGGTCGTCGACTGGCAGCAGTGCGTGGGCGACGGACCGGAGGCGGCGGCCGGACGGCGGCTGCTGCTCGCCGAGGTCAACGCCGCGATCGAGGGCGCCCTGGCGGCCGGGGCGGACGAGATCGTGGTGAACGACTCGCACTCCACGATGCGCAACCTGCCGCCCGAGGAGCTGGCCGGGCAGGCATCCTACATTTCCGGCAGCCACAAGCCGCTGTACATGATGCAGGGCCTGGACGACAGTTTCGATGCCGTGCTGCTGGTCTCGTATCACGGCTCGGTCGGGGCGCCGGCCGGCCTGTCGCACACCTACAACCCGCGTGCGGTGGCCGAGGCCCGCCTCGGCGGCGTGGTGACCGGGGAGGCGGGCATCAACGCCCTGGTGGCCGCGCACTACGGCGTGCCCGTCGTCCTGGTGACGGGGGACCGGGTGGCCTGCGAGGAGACCGCGGCGCTGATTCCCGGCATCCATGCGGCCGTGGTCAAGGAGCCGGTGAGCCGGCTCGCCGCCCATAGCCTGCATCCGGCCCGTGCCTGCGCCCTGATCCGGTCGGCCGCGCAGGAGGCGGTGGCCGGCGCCGGCGCCGCGCAGGCCCCGCCGCTGGTGTCCGCTGCCCTGGAGGTGACGGTCCGCACTACCGATATCGCCGAGGCCGCCAGCTGGGTACGCGGCGCCGAGCGGACCGGGCCGCGCGAGATTCGATTTTCCGGCGAAAATCTGCTCGGCGTCTATCAGTCCTTCTGCGCCGCCATCCTGCTGACCCGCGGGATCGCCGAAGCGGTGTGAGCCCGGGCCGCCCGCACCAGCTGGGCCCGGTCACAGACGGCGGCCCGCGGCGGCGATGCGCGCCAGCGCGGGCCGCCGCCCCATCAGGCAGTCACGGTGTCGGCGGTCACCGGGAAGCGAGGAATCCGCCGTAGCCGCCGCCGGGGTTCAGCCCGTTCCAGGCCGGGACCCGGATCGTGCGGTGGTCGGCGGTTCCGCTGATGATCACCTTGCGCAACGAGGTGTCGTTGCGGGTCGTCGTCTCATGCAGGACCCGCTCGGGGTTGGCGATCACCTCGATGTAGTAGGTCCCGTTCGGCAGATGGGTGACGTCGAACGACTGCCCGGCTACCGACTGGAAGTAGGTGTTCCCCCAGTCCACCGGCAGCATCTCCCGGACCCACACCGCGGTCGGCGTGCCGCACTCGCCGAAGAATCCGGTGTAGAACTCCTGCCAGGTGGCGTGCGGGAGGGCCATATCGACGTTGTGGGTCGGCGCGATGCAGAAGCCGACCTTGCGGCTGCGCACCGCCAGCTTCTTGCCTGCGGTCAGCAGCCGGTACTCCGCGAACTGCTCGAAGTGCCAGTGATTGCGGCCGTGCTGGCTGTCGAAGCCCATCGTCCCGGCCCTGGCCCGGCCGATGACGTGACCATTACGCCAGAAGTACCGGTAAGCCTGCATGATCGGCCGGCCATGCGAGCGGAAGCCCTCGACGTCGAGGGGTGAGCTGCCGCCGATCCACACGTGGCCCCGATGTTGAGCAGATCGGTGACCGGCGCCTTCTTGCTGGACCGCTGATGGCTGAGCGTGATCCCCCACGACGGCAGCGGCACCAGGTCAGGCAGGACAGACCGCGGCGGGTGCCGCAGGTACGGCACGCTGGGCTCGGTGGTCAGGGCCGTGGCCCGCGGTCGCGCCGAGCGGGCCGGAGGAACGGCGCCGCAGCAGCCCTGGCCCTTCACGACCCGGACCGTGACCGACGACCGGGCGGCACGCGCACTGATATGCAGCAGTCGCTGCAGAACGTGAGGCGCTGGAAGGCCACGGTCTTCCCGGCCTTGTTCACCACCCGCACCCGCAGGAAGCCGCGCAGTCCGTGAAAGCCGTTCAGGACCCAGCCCGGCAGCCGCCGGACCTCAGTGGAGCCGGGACGGCGAATAACCTGCGTGATGCCAATAGGGCGGGTATAGCTGGCTCGCTGCACGTCGAACTGCAGCGCGGACCCGAACCTGCACTGAACTGGCTGTCGCGCCGCCAGCGCAGTGGCGGCAATCGTCAAACCGGAGACGGCCACGGCAGCGGACCGCCGCCGCCAGGTCGGATACCTCATATGCTCCTGCCTCCCCTGACCTCCGTCCTGCTGTGCCCCGAACGAGGCCGGCGCCATGGCGGAAAAGCTGCTGATTTTAGTAACGATCAGGGCACACGCCGGAAATGGACGGAGGAAGCCACCTCAGGCGTTGACGGCCAGGGCCAGCGGCAGCACCGCGGGCGCTCCTGCCTCCCGGATCAGCCTGGCCGCGACGGTCATCGTCCACCCGGTCTCGACCCGGTCGTCGGTCAGCAGCACCGGACCGTCCAGCCCGGCGACGGCCGCGCCCAGCGCAGCAGGCATCCGCAGCTCTCGCCAGACGGCCAGCAGCCGCTGCGCGCTGTTGGCCTGGCCGCCGCTGGCCTGGCCGGTGGCCGGGCCGGCCGTGGCCGCCGTACCGGGGCCGGCGCCGGATG
>JBKQMG010000164.1:0-4978 GCA_052146815.1 Streptosporangiaceae bacterium
TAGCCACCGTGCAGGCACGCCGGCCATCGTCCAGACTCCTCCAGGCCCGGTTCCCGCAGGTAAACGGCCAGCCCAGCATCATCCAGACCCGTCCGGACCCATGTCGAAGTCGCATGGCATGCAAGAGGTCTGGGGTTCGAATCCCCATAGCTCCACCCAGATCAGACTATATGATTCGAAATCCTGAACCAAGACTCAGGAACCTTGCCGGACAGCCAAGTACAGCGCGCCAGACGGCCGTGTGAGGCTCGGAAATTATGATTCGGCTGCTGACTCGCGTTTTTCCGTTGCAACGCGGAGTGGTAAGGCAGGCCCAATCCAGTAATCGAGCCCCACAGGTTCAGCGTGCTCGCCTTCGACTACCGGGGAATTGGTGAGAGCGTGGACAGCCGCGCCGGGTCCTGCGCATCAGGGACCAGCTCGCCGACTGACAGGCAGCGATCACGTTCGCCGCGCCTTGCCGGAAGTCGACCCTGTCAGGCTGGCGTTCCGGAGCTTTCCGGCTTCCGGCGGCCAGGTCTTTCAGGTGGCGGCACGCGACCGGTGGCTGGCCGCCATCGCGCAGACGCCCGCCGCCGACTCGCTAGCCGCGGCGCGCAACGCCGCGCTCTAGCAGACACCCTGGGCAGTCCTGCGCAGCGTCCCGGGGACACCGAAACGCCTCTCGCTGGGCCACCCGGCTGACTGCCGGAGCCCGGCAGATCGCGCGCTCTGTCCAGGCGGGTTCAGTTTGGCCCTGCTTCTGCACCGGGGAACAACGATGCCGTGCTGCCCCGGATCCAGGCCGAATTCTGATATCGCATCAGCCCGGTCAGTGCCGCGGCGGCGACGACCACGCCGGCGACAAGCGCCGCTACCAGCGAGTGGCCAGAAGCTACGGCCGCGAGCAGCCCGCTGGCCGAGCCGGCCAGTACCGCGGTGATCACGGCGACCATCCCGGCGACGGTCAGGAATTGCTGCCACAGGCCGATCCCCAGTCCCGGGGTGGGCAGCCGTTCCGCGGGGTTGAGCAGGTAGCCGGCCAGCTCGGGAGCGTGATCGCAGTAATAGTCGCGGAGCTGCGCGATACGGCGCGCGTATGCAAGGTCCTCGATCCCTGACTGCAGCACCCGGTGGAACGTCGCCAGCCCCACGAAGGCCAGCATGGGCAGGAGAATGAGCCCGAACATGTAGAACGCCACGCCGGTCTTGGCGGCGGTGGCGACGAGCCCGAGGGCAATCAGGCCGCCGGATACCGCGCCAAGGAAAACGCTCGCCCGGCCGGTGGACTCCGAGATCGTCGACGAGCGAGCACCCTGCAGCGTGAAGTGCTCCGTGGTCACAAACGTCACCGCCGCCGGGCGCGGATCGCCATCAGCATGGTAAGGCTTGTTGCCTCGGTCAGTGTCGTCCACGATCTTCCGTCTCCGATCCCGCACGCAGGCCGCCCGGGCTGTGAGTAGAGGGAGGCCATCGCGGCGTCGTTCGACATCCCCCAGATCGGCGGCCTCGCGCTCAGGCAACCACCAGTTCGGCGAGGCGGGTCAACGAATTGTCCAGGTGATCGGGGGAGAAAGGTGGAAACTGGCCCTGTCGGCGCACCACCTCGGGTACCGCCGACCAATCGTAAGAGAGACTGACCTCGGTCTCGGACGGGCCGAGCGGGCCCAGGTCGTAGCGCCAGATCCAACCACCGAAGCGGACGTTGCCGTCGCCTGGGTCGTGCCCCGGCTCCCAGGAGATGGCATGAGGCGGATCGAACACCTCGACCCGACTGGCCATCTCGTAGTTCCCATTCGGATGGTTGGCGTGGTACATGGCCATGCGGAAAATCTGCCCCGACGCCGTCAGGAGTTGACGGTCGAGGGGATCGCGGACCCAGCCCGTGCCGTCAATCGCGGCATGTTTCGCGGGATCGATGAGGACCGCGAAGATGGCCGCGGCCGGGGCCTTGATGGTAATGCTCACGCTGATCGTTGCGCTCGCCACGGCTACTGACTCCTGTCTCATGTGCTGGAACCAATACGAATGTCATACGCAGCCCGAGCTTCAGGTTGATTGTGCGACATCCCGAACCGCCCGTTGCGCACTGAGGTCAGCGGGCACGTAGGTGAGGATCACCGACCCGTTCTCCAGCCTCCTTTCATCGGTGAGCCTGAGGTGGAGCACTGAGGTGTCCACGTCTTCGAACAGTCGTTGGCCTGCGCCGGCCACGACGGGCCTGATCCAGAAGCGGAACTCGTCGATCAGCTGGTCTCGCACGAGCGTGTCGTCGAAGCGGCTGGTGCCGTACTTGATGAGGTCCTTGCCGGACTGGTTCTTCAGCCGGACGATTTCACTGGATGGGTCGGGGCCGAGGAGGGTGGCATTCCATGTGGCTTCGGTCAGTGAGCGAGATGCGACGTACTTGGGCATGGCGTTGATGAGGTCGATGTAGGGGTTGCCGGCGACGTGGCCCCAGTTCGCGAAGAACTTCTCGTAAGCCACCCGGCCCATGACGAACGCGTCGTAGTTACCCAGCTCCCCCATGGACAACGCCGCGTCCTCGGCGTCGAAGTTGGCCCACCGTTCGGGCGCTTCGATGACGCCATCGAGCGAGACGAGGGTCGATTCGATCAGTTTGCGCATAGTCGTTCTCTTTCTCCGGGTGCCCGGCCTGGGCGATGGTGGCCGCACCAGCGCCCAGGCCAGGGCGTGTCTGACGTCCGGCTTCAGTCCCTCTCGTTGCTTATCCCTTGCGCGAGCGCCGCCAGCTGGCGCTCGAGCGCCTTGGCCGCGCTGTTGCTCCAGCCCTCAGCCAGGGACTGGGACATGGGATCGGGGAAGATGTCCTCCTCTTCTTTCTCGATGGCGTCGAAGATGGCTCGCGCGACGGACTCCGGGGAGGCCTTGGGTATGTCGACGGTGCGGGTCATGTCGGTGTCCACCATGCCGGTGAGGACGGCGTGGACCCGCACGCCCCGTCCGGCCAGCAGGGCGCGCAGCGATTGCGTCAGGCTGAACGCGGCTGCCTTCGAGATCGAGTAGGCCGGGATCAGCGGGAACGCGGCGAGGGCGTTGGTCGACAGATTGTTGACGATGGCTCCGTGGGAACGAGTCAGGTGCGGCAGGAAGGCCCGGGTCACGCCGAGGGTGCCGAAGAGGTTGACGGCGAGGGTGCGTTCGAGCACGGCACGATCGCTCAGGTCGTCGTAGACCGCGATGCCGGCGTTGTTGATGAGGATGTCGAGAGAGCTGACTGTCTCGGCAGCCTCCTGGATCTGCGCCGCGCTGGCCACGTCCAGGGTCAGCGGCGTGACGCGCTCGTCTGGGTGGGTCAGCGGCACACGCGTGCCTGCATACACCCGCTTCGCGTCCCTGCTGAGCGCTTCTTCGACCAGCGCCTGGCCGATGCCGCGGTTGGCTCCGGTCACCAGGATTGTCTTTTCTGTGATGATCATGTCTGTTCCTTCGGTTGTGGTAGGTGATCGGGTTGGGTCAGGACTGCGGGCGAAGTCAGGCAGCGGCGAGTCGAGCAGCGCTGCTCCGCTGGACAGGGTGATTACGACGGTTTCCGGCTCCGCCCTGGATTTATGCGCTGCTCGCGTTACCGCTCCTGCAGCACCTCGAGGATGTTTCCGGCTGGGTCCTTGAACCAGGCGGCGATGAACGGGCCGCCGCCCCGGGTGATGCCCCGCTCGTCCTGGTCCATCCCGTCGTATCGCTCGAACTGGACGCCGTGCTTGGTCCGCTCGCTGACCGCGGCTTCGATGTCGTCCACCTGGAACATGAAGGCGGTGTAGGTGGCGGGGATGTGGTCTGGCTTCGGGTACACCCGGGCGTCATGGCCGCCCGTCAAGTGCAGGGTGAGCAGTCCGTGCTGCTCGGAGACCCGGACCCCGAGTGTCTCGCCGTAGAACTTTCTGGCCTGAGCCAGGTCGTTGACGGCGAATGCGCTGAATACTCTTGTGTCCGTGAACATGGCATTCTCCTGATCTGATCGCGTCTTTCAGGAGGATGACGAATGACGGGTGCCGGGACCGGACACGCTCTAGGAAATTTTCAGGCTCTCGATCCGCCGCTCGTAGGACATACGCTCGGCCGGGCTCCGGGCCAGCGCACTGGCGCGCTCATAGCTGTCCCGGGCCGCGGAGTGGTGGCCGGCCCGCCGTTCCAGGTCGGCCCGGGCCGCCCAGTAGAAGGGGTACCGTGACAGCTTCTGCTCGTCGGCCAAGGCGATGAGCTCACGGTGGCCCTCGTCGAGGCCGTCCCGTTCGGCCATGGCCAGCGCGCGGTTCAGCGCCACGATCGGGCTCCAGGACTGCTGGGCGAGAACCTGGTAGAAGCCGACGATCCGGTCCCAGTCGGTCTTCTGGATCGACGGCGCTATCGCGTGCTCACAGGCGATGCCGGCCTCCAGATGCCAGCGGGACATGTGATCCCCGGTGGCCGAGCGGGCGAGGTGCATCAGACCGCGTTCAATGCGCGCCCGATCCCAGCGGCTCCGGTCCTGGTCCTCGAGGGGAACGAACACACCGTGCTCGTCACGGCGTGTGGACAGGCGGGCGGAGTCGAAGCAGAACAAGGCGGCCAGGGCGCGCGCGTCCGGATGCGCCGTCGCCTTGGCGTCCAGCAGCAGCTCGGTAAGACGCAGCGCGTCCTCGCACATGAACGGACGTACCGGATCCTGCGGGTTGCTGCCGTGGTAGCCCTCGCTGAACAGCAGATAAAGCGCTCGCAGGACGGAATCTCGTCGGGTATCAATGTCAGGCAGGTTCTCCACGTCGGGCAACCGGCCCAGCTCACGCAGCCGACCGCGACCCCGGTGCAGGCGTCTGTCGATGGTCTGGGTGTCGACCAGGAACGCCTGACCGATCTCCTTGGCGGACAAACCACACAGCCACCGCAGGATCAGTGTCACGTGCGTCTCGCGGTTCAGGCCGGGATCGCAAACCGCGAACATCATCGCCAGCTGGCTGGCGCCCTCGGCGGCCGGGGCCAATGCCGCCTCGATCGTGTC
>JBKQMG010000165.1:0-4486 GCA_052146815.1 Streptosporangiaceae bacterium
CCTTCAGCGCCTCGCGGATCTGGGCGTTTGCCTCGGCGAACGAGGCCGCCGTACGCACGGTGATCGCGTATTCCACTGGCATGCCTTTCTCTTGATGCAGCCGCGGCTGGTTCCGGGCAGCATGCCCGGAGCCGCGGCTAAGCCAAGGTCAGGAACAGCTTCTCCATCTGCTCCGGCGTCATCTCGGCCTCCGCGCCGGCGGCCAGGCACTGCCGCATCCCGCCCGCTACGATCTTGAACCCGGCCCGGTCCAGCGCACGGGACACCGCAGCGAGCTGTACCACCACGTGCTGGCAGTCGCGGCCCGACTCGATCATCGCTATGACTCCGGCCAGCTGGCCCTGGGCGCGGCGAAGCCGGTTGAGCACCGGGCCGGTCACTTCCTCATCTATCTGCACTGGCTAACCCTTCTCGTACTCTCCACTATACCCGCGGGGGTATTAGTGCTCCAGCATCCGGCAGTCCTGGGTCCGGCCGGTCACCTGCCGCAACCGGACCGCTGGGGCGCCATCAGCCTCTCGTCTCGGTCATATACCCCCCGGTGTATAGTGGCCAGGACATTGTTAACCGCGGAGGGAATCACATGTGCCATCGGGTCACCTGCCGGACCTGCAATAAGCCCACCTACCGGGGCTGCGGCATGCACGTCGAGCAGGTACTCGCGGGAGTGCCCAAGTCGCAGCGATGCAGCTGCGACCGCGCTCAGAAAAGCCCCGCCGGGGGCCTGCTCGCGAGGCTGCGCCGACGCTAGGCCGTCCGCACGCGATCATCACTTAAGGAGACGGGAACAGCGGTACAAAGATCCCGCATATGGCGCCCGGACGTTGCCACGCAGCCTTGCCCAGGTAGCGGCACCAGGATGCGGGACGTTCGGTCGGGCGCTCGACAGCCCGCCCGAACGGAGAGGCTATTCGCGGTCGAAGCAGAGGCCGGCGGCGGGCAGTGACCGGGCTGGACGCCCAGCTACGACCGGCACCGCACAGCGGTACTGCTAAAGGATGCGTGGAGGCCGCCCGCAGCGGAGGCATCGGCGGCCATTAGCATCTTCGTGTCGGCGGTCAGGTCATTGGGGATTGCCCAGGCACCGAGGCATAAAAGGACGCGCAGGTGACGCTGGAACTACCGCAAGTCTTGCTTCAGCGGCGAGCGCCGCGGAGGAATACGCGGATCCGCCGACCGGTTCGCCCTGATCGTCCACCCGGTAGCCGCCAGCAGGCGCGCGATTTCGGCAGGCGTGGGAGCCGTCGCGGGGATCATGATGGCAACCATCGTCAGCGGGTTCACGCCGCTCTACTTGCCGTCTGCCCGCCTGAGCCAGCGCCGGACGGACATGGGGCGGCTCAGGCGCCACGGGCCGGCCGCGCCGCCACGCCCGCCCGGCCCGCGAGAGTCAGCGTCCCGTGACCACTCCAGGCGGCCGGGCGCAGCGCAGCGCAGCACGCTGGCTCAGCGCGTCGCGTGACCGGCGGCAGGCCAGGGTCAGCGAGCGCGCGCGGGACCCTCGGCCGCTGGTCAGGCAGCGCCTGCCGTCCGGCCGCGGCGCGATGGAACAGCCGAACATCACCAGTCACGGGGCTGGCGTACTCACGGCGCGGTTCTGGGTGCTAGTGGCCCTGACCGGGGTTGCCGCCGGCCTATTTGGCGCGCTCATGATGCTGATCCTCTTCAACGTGCAGTATGCGGCGTTCGGCTATCACTCCGGCAGCCTGCAGCACGGCGTCGAGCAAGCCTCGGATCTCCGCCGCGTCGGCTCGCTGCTGATCGCTGGCGCGTTCGGCGGCGTCGCGTGGTTCCTCCTGCGCCGCTACACCAAGGGTGAGCCGTCGGAGATCGATGAGACGATCTGGCATGGCGACGGGCGGCTGTCGTTCCGCCGATGCCTGGGCACGTCGGTGATCTCCGAGATCGTCATCGGCATGGGCGCCTCCATCGGGCGCGAGGCCGCGCCCAAACTGCTCGGCGGAGCATCGGCAAGCGTCCTGGCCGGCTGGGCCGGGCTGAGCACCCAGCAGCGACGGCTGCTGGTAGCCTGCGGCGGCGGAGCCGGGCTCGCTGCGGTCTACAACGTCCCGCTTGCCGGCGCCCTGTTCACTGCCGAGATCCTCATCGGCAGCATCTCACTGCCGGTCATGCTGCCGGCCCTCGCGTGCTCATGGATCGCCACCGCCACGGCGTGGATATACCTGCCCGATCGTGCCACCTATCTCGGCATCCCCGACTACCGCTTCAGCTCGTCGCTGATGACCTGGGCGCTGCTGGCCGGGCCGGTTATCGGGCTGATCTCATCCGCGTACATCCGCCTCATCGGATGGGTCTCGTATCACCGTGCGCGGGGGCTGCGGGCGCTGTTCGCCCCGATGATCGCATTCGGCATCCTCGGCGTCATCGGCATCTGGTACCCCGAGGTTTTCGGGAATGGCCTGGACATGGCCCGCGACGCCTTCCTCGGCATCGGCAGCCTCAGCCTGCTACTCGTATTGTTCGCGCTCAAGCCGCTCGTCACCGCGATGTGCCTGGGCAGCGGAGCATCCGGGGGCCTGTTCACCCCGACGCTGAGCACCGGTGCTGTCCTCGGCGGGGCGCTCGGCATCGCCTGGAGCCTGGCCTGGCCAGGCTCGCCGTCCGGCGCATTCGCCATGGTAGGCGCGGCTGCCATGATCGGCGCGGCGATGCAGGCACCCCTCGCTGGCCTTGCGCTCGTGCTCGAGCTCACCCATAGTGGCTTCGGGCTGATGATCCCGATGATGGCGGCCACCGCGACCGCCACGGCGGTCGCCTTCTATGTCGACGGGTACTCCATCTACTCCTCCCGGCTGCCGGCGTATACCGCAGACAACTCGCCAGTGCGCAACCCGGCCTAGCGAGCGTAGATCGCCAGGCGCCGGACTATGCCGGTGCGAACATGGGCTACTGGCCCTCTTACAGCAACATCGCGCCGGGCTGCCGGGCCGCGTATCTTCAATGGCTCGCAGACGGCTGCCACGCGGCTGACGCTTATATTGGATACGTCTTCCTCTACTTTTACGGCCCAGAACGCCGCCTGCTCGTTGACGCAGAGAAGTCAGCCGCCGCTCAGCGCGAGCATGACGTACTCGTGACAGAAGTGCGACGCCTTCTGGCCATCTATGGGACGGCTCAAGGAAGACGGCCCGGCGGTCACCGGCTGGGCGGGACGGGGCTGACGGTGCGGGTCCTGGTCGTCAACGCCGGGTCCTCCAGCCTCCGAACCCCTGGCGATCGTGGAGCTCCCGACGATCCGCACGCTTGTCGGTGACGGTGCCATCGTGATCTGTGCCGGGGGTGGCGGCATCCCGGTGCTGGAGGACGACGATGGCCACTTCCACGGAGCTGAGGCGGTCATCGACAAGGACCTCAGCGCAGCGCTGCTGGCACGGGACCTCGGCGCCGACGCCCTGGTGATCCTCACCGACGTGGCCAACGTGGAGACCGGCTTCGGCACGGACGCAGCACGGCCGATCGGCCATACCACTCCCGCCGCCCTGCGGGCCCTGGAGTTCCCTGCCGGATCGATGGGCCCCAAGGTCGAAGCGGCCTGCCGTCTCGTGGAGGCGACAGGCAAGCCGGCGATGATCGGTCAGCTTGAGGACGCGGCTGACCTGGTCCGGGGGACCCGGGCACCGTGGTGGAGCCGGTAAGCCAAGCGGCAGCGAGCCGACGACGAACGTCGGTTCCGGTTCCGACTTCCAGGGCCGGGGTCCCGGCTGAAGTCGATCGGCTGCAAAGCCGGGGAGTGTTGCGCCTGCTCGAGATGCTCTTCGTCGCGAAGAGCGAGGACGGCATGACCCAGCGGTTGACCGTCGGCGACTACGACGACTTTGGCGGACTCCTAGCGACGGGAGACCAGCACCCAGCTCGCCGCCAAGCTGACAACCGCACCGGCCAGGAAGGCCGCCGCCGCAACCGCTACTGACGTCCCTGCCGATCCTCCAGACCTGGCCAGGCGTCCAGCGCCGCGTCGCCCCGGCGGCTCGCCCAAGCCGTCACGTGCTGACCTGAGGTGCATTTGCCGATAGAGTCATTATGCAATCGTTGCGGTAAGCAGGTAAAATTGGCGGGCGAGGCATGACTGAGGACGTGGCGGACGAGGCCGCGGTGGACGCGGTGCTGACGGCAAGCCGCACGCTGGTCGCGGTGGCCACCCAGTCGCTGGGCGCCGCCGCGGAGGACACCACGATCGCCCAGCACCGGGCCCTGGTGGTGCTCGCCTCCCGCGGGCCGCAGCGGATGACCGACCTCGCCGGGGCGCTGGATGTCACGCCGTCCACGGCCGGGCGGATGTGCGACCGGCTGCTGCGCAAGGGCCTGATCCGCCGGCACCGCGCCCGCGCCGACCGCCGCGCCGTGCAGGTGTCCATCACCGCCGCAGGCCGGCAGGTCGTGGACCAGGCGACCGCCCGGCGGCGGACGCTGATCGCCGGCATCCTGGGCAGGCTCCCGGCCCGGCAGCAGTCGGCCGTGGCCAGCG
>JBKQMG010000166.1:0-7668 GCA_052146815.1 Streptosporangiaceae bacterium
GAGCTGGCGCCGCGTCTCGCTGGCCCGGCGTGCTTCGGTCATGTTCGCGTTCCGTGAGCTGGCCCGCGACCATGCCGCCGAGCTGGCCAAGCTGATCACGCAGGAGCACGGCAAGGTGGCCGCCGACGCCGCGGGCGAGGTCTCCCGCGGCCTGGAGGTCGTCGAGTTCGCCTGCGGCATCCCGCACCTGCTCAAGGGCGGCTTCTCGGAGAACGTCTCGACCGGGGTGGATGCCTACTCCATCCGGCAGCCGCTCGGGGTGGTGGCCGGCATCACCCCGTTCAACTTCCCGGCCATGGTGCCGATGTGGATGTTCCCGATCGCGCTGGCCTGCGGGAACGCCTTCGTGCTCAAGCCGTCGGAGAAGGACCCGTCCGCCTCGATCATGATGGCCGAGATGCTGGCCGAGGCCGGGCTGCCGGACGGGGTCTTCAACGTGGTGCAGGGCGGCAAGGAGGCCGTCGACGCCCTGCTGACCCACCCCGAGGTCCGCGCGGTCAGCTTTGTCGGATCGACGCCGATCGCCCGTTATGTAGCGGAAACGGGGACGGCGGCCGGGAAGCGGGTGCAGGCGCTCGGCGGCGCGAAGAACCATATGGTCGTCCTGCCCGATGCCGACCTCGACCTCGCCGCTGATGCCGCGGTGTCGGCCGGTTTCGGCTCCGCGGGCGAGCGGTGCATGGCTATCTCGGTGGTCGTGGCGGTCGAGCCGACCGGCGACGAGCTGGTCGCCAAGATCGCCGAGCGGGTCGCCCGGCTGCAGGTCGGCCCCGGTGATGACCAGGCGGCGGAGATGGGCCCGCTGGTGACCGAGGCGCACCGCGACAAGGTGGCGTCCTATCTGGATTCCGGCGTCAGCGACGGCGCGGTCCTCGCCGTGGACGGGCGCGGGCATCCGGTGACCGGGGGCGATCCGGCGGGCTTCTGGCTCGGCCCGAGCGTTCTTGACCATGTCACGCCATCGATGAGCTGCTATACCGACGAGATTTTCGGCCCCGTGCTGTCGGTGGTCCGGGCGTTCACCTATGACGACGCGCTCGCGGTCGTGAGCGAGAACCCCTACGGCAACGGCACGGCGATCTTCACCAGCGACGGGGGAGCGGCCCGGCGGTTCACCCATGAGGTAGAGGTCGGCATGATCGGGATCAACGTGCCGATCCCGGTGCCGATGGCCTTCTACTCCTTCGGCGGCTGGAAGGCGTCGCTGTTCGGCGACACGCACGTGCACGGCACCGAGGGCGTGCACTTCTACACCCGGGGCAAGGCCGTCACCTCCCGCTGGCTGGACCCGAGCCACGGCGGCGTCAACCTCGGCTTCCCGGTCAACCAGTAGGACCGGTCAAACCCGTAGGGCCGGTCAGCCACCAGACCGGCCAGTCAGCAGTGGAAAGGCAGTCATGACCGAGTACCCGGCCGATCCAGCTCGCGGCGCCGAGGTCCTGGCCATGGACCGGGCGCACGTGTTCCATTCGTGGTCCGCGCAGCAGGCGCTCAGCCCGCTGCCGATCGCCGCCGCCGAGGGCTCGTGGTTCTGGGACTACGACGGCAAGCGCTACCTCGACTTCTCCAGCCAGATGGTGAACACCAACATCGGGCACCAGCACCCGAGGGTGACCGCGGCGATCGCCGAGCAGGCGGCGAAGCTGGCCACCATCGCCCCGCAGCACGCCAATGAGGCCCGCGGCGAGGCGGCGGGCATGCTCGCCGCGCTCGCGCCGGAGGGGATGGAGAAGGTCTTCTTCACCAATGGCGGCGCGGACGCGAACGAGAACGCGATCCGGATGGCCCGGCTGCACACCGGCCGGGCGAAGGTGCTCAGCTTCTACCGCTCCTACCACGGCAACACCGGCGCGGCGATCACCTCCACCGGCGACCCGCGGCGCTGGCCGAACGAGTTCGCCGTCGGGCACGTGCACTTTTTCGGGCCCTACCTCTACCGGTCGGCGTTCTGGGCGCAGACGCCGGAGCAGGAATGCGAGCGCGCGCTGCAGCACCTGGAGCAGGTCATCCAGCTCGAGGGGCCATCGACGATCGCCGCCGTGCTGCTGGAGACCATCGTCGGCACCGCCGGGGTACTCATCCCGCCGCCGGGCTACCTGGCCGGCGTGCGGGCGCTGTGCGACACCTACGGGATCGTCTACATCGCCGACGAGGTCATGTGCGGCTTCGGCCGGGCCGGCCGCTGGTTCGCTTTCGACGAGCACGATGTGGTCCCGGACCTGATCACCTTCGCCAAGGGCGCGAACTCCGGTTACGTGCCAGCCGGCGGCGTGATCATCTGCGACCAGATCGCCGCCACCTTCGACCACCGGGTGTTCCCCGGCGGCCTGACCTACTCCGGCCATCCGCTGGCCTGTGCGTCGATCGTCGCGACCATCGACGCGATGAAGGACGAGGGAATCGTCGAGAACGCGGCGCGGATCGGGACGCAGGTCCTGGGACCCGGCCTGCGCGAGCTCGCCGGGCGGCACCCGGTGATCGGCGAGGTGCGCGGGCAGGCCGTGTTCTGGGCCCTGGACCTGGTCTCCGACCGCGAGACCCGGGCGATGCTGGCCCCCTACGGCGGTTCGTCGGAGGCGATGGCGACGCTCGTCGCCGAGTGCCGGGCCCGCGGCCTGATGCCGTTCGTGAACTACAACCGGCTGCACGTGGTGCCGCCGTGCACCGTCTCCGATGCCGAGGCCAAAGAGGGCCTCGCCATCCTGGACGATGTTTTCAGCGTGGTCGACCGTTATTACGAAGGCTAGCCCGCCATGCGTGCCATCGTGGAACCGCCCGAGAACTGGGAGAACCGGCGCGCGCTCATACGACAGCTCTTCGAGCTCGACTATGTCGTCACCGAGATTCCGCGTCCGGGCGAGAGAACAACTGTCCTGCTCATTACCGGCCCGGGTCAGTAGCGGCCCGTCAGGGCATTTCCTTTCCGGGTGATGCCGTCACTGCCCGGACAGGAAAAGCAGGGCTAGCTGGCGTACCTGGCGAACACCGGGTAGTAGGCGCCCGCCTGGCCGGCCGCGGTCGGGTGGTAGGAGCTGCCGAGGTCGAACCAGTCCACCGAGTTGAGCCAGCTGCCAGGGTCGCAGATCTCATGCCGGGCGAACGCGGCCCGCACGTCGCCGTACACATCCCGGTACCGGCCCGCGGCGGCCTGGATCTGCGCGTCCAGCTGGTCGGCGGCCTGGTTGAGGTCGGTCCGGTCGGTGGTGCTGAGGCCGATGCAGCCCGACGACCTGGATAGGTCATACAGATCGGGATAGCCGAGGACGACCACCCGCGCGTTCGGCGCGTCCGCTTTGATGTCGGCCAGCACGCTGTTGAGCTCGCCCGGCAGCTGGCTGGCGATCTCGCCTTCCGCCGTGTCGATCGCGCTGACGCAGGTGCTGGTCGAGAAGATCACACAGGTCTCCATCACCGTGGTGTAGCCGACGTCGTTGCCGCCGATGGTGATGGACACCAGCGTGGTGGAGCTGCTGAGCGCCGACAGCTGGCTGCTGATGACCGTACTGGTCGTGGCCCCGGAACAGGCGACGGAGGTGTAGGAAGCCGGCGCGTCGGCGCTGTCCCACAGGACCGGATAAGCATTCGCGCTGCGGTCGCACGAGCCGCTGGAGCCGTAGTAACTGCCCGCGCCGACGCCGGAGGAATAGGAGTCGCCGAGCGCCACGTAGTTCACGCTCTGCGCACTGGCGGGCGCGGCCAGGGCGATGACGGGCATCATCGCCAGGCCGCTCAGGACTGCGGAGGCGGTCAGGATGGTGAGCCGGCGGCGGGCGAGTCGGGGCAGCAAGGCATCTCCTTCTTCGGCGGGCGCGAAGCGGCGGCTGCTTCTACCAATCAGTAACATCGGCTGCACCGCCGGTCAACGGACGGTTTCGGCAGCCGCGGGCCCCGGCGGTCAGAATACGGGCTGGCGGGCCGCGCTCAGGCAGGAGCGGCCCGGGGCGGATCTATGGCCCGGCAGAAGCGCCGCATGCCGCTTCGCCTGGCCTGGCGGCCAGGCGTCCCTGGCCAGGGGCGAGGTAGATCGCCTCGCGGGCTGCGTGAATGCCGAACGTGGTGACCGCCAGCACCGTGGCGGGCGCGCTGGCCGGGGCAGCGCTTTCCAGCCAGGGGCGCGCGCCGAGCGCGATCGCAGCGCATGCGCAGGCTGGCTCGGCGGCGAGCAGGGCCCGCGGCACCGGCCGAAGGCGCGTCAGCGCACCCGAGGTGATCATCGCGAGGTCGCGGGCGGCCAGAATGCCAAGGCCCACGGCAACCGCGGCGCCGCCCGCCCGGCCCCAGCGGCGCGGCGCCAGCACGGCCGCAGCCGCCCCGGCGCCCGCGCTCAGCAGCAGCGCCCACCCGCCGGTGCGCCCCGCGTCCATCGCTGCCTCCAGGGGAGAACCGGCAGAATGCCTCCCGGCCCACTGAGCCTGCGCGGGCAGGCCTGGCCGCTGCAGAGGCGAAGGTCCGCTGCGCGGGCCGCGGGCCGGGCCTGGCGGACCCGCGGTGCTGTCAGCCGCGATAGGGGCACGCGGGCAGGCCCGTGGCGCCCGGCTTGCAGGCGAACAGGACGCCCCCGGCGTCGGCGGGCCCGGCGGCCGTCGTGATGTAAAGCCGTCTCAGGTCCGCGCCGCCGAACGCGCAGCTGGTCACGCGGGCCGCGGGCAGTTCGACGCGCTGGCATACCCGGCCGGACAGGTCGTGGCGCAGCACCGCGCCGCCGCCCCAGACCGCGACCCAGACGAAGCCGTCCGCGTCGACGGTCAGGCCGTCAGGAACCGTGTCGCCCTGCCCTACGTCAGCGAAACGGCGGCGGCTGTCGATCGCGCCGGTCACCGGGTCGTAGTCGAAGACATCGACCCCGTGGGTGGGCGAGTCGATGTAGTACATGAGGCGCTCGTCCGGGCTCCAGCCGATGCCGTTGGAGATGGTCAGTCCGGTGAGCACCGGCGTCACGGTGTGGTCAGTGCCGAGCCGGTACAGGGTGCCGGCGCCCGGCGTCTCGTCCTGCGCTATCGTGCCCGCGTAGAAGCGGCCGGCCCGGTCGCAGGCGCCGTCGTTCATCCGGTTCTGCGGCATGCCGGCTTCCACCGCGGCCAGTACGGCGGTCTGCCCCGTGGTTACGTCGAGGGAGAGAAATCCGTCCCTCGCGGCCACGGCCAGGCCGCCGCCGGCGCGGGGCGCGACCGCCCCGACCGGCTGGCCGATCTCCCAGGCCGCGTGCGCGTCATCTGCGTTCAGCCGGTGCACCCGCCCGGCCGGAACGTCGATCCAGTAGAGCGCCCCCGCCGCGTCGTCCCAGCACGGTCCCTCGCCGAGCGCGGCGGCCGGTACCGGCAGCGCCGCGGGCGGCGCGATCACGTGTGCGTCCCTGTCATGTCCACGTTGGCCCTCCGTCACCGTCGTGCCTGGCAGCCTTTCACATTGGCCGGCGGCTGCCCGGCTGGCATGCGTCAGGTGGCCTGGCCGGAGCGGCGGGCTTCCGGCGCCGCGCCCGCCGGCGGCACAGTCGCCGCCGCGGCGCCCGGCTTCGGCTTCCGGGCGCGGCGGACCATGGTGGACGCCGCGTCGGCGTCATGGATGGTCAGCGCGACGACTGCGCCGGCCGCGGCCACCCCGGCCGCCACGAGGAACGCGACATGGTAGGCGGTGAGGTTGGGCACGACGTGGCCAGCGGAGATCGTGGTGGCGCCGACGGCGACGATGGCCGTGGTGAAAACAGCCACGCCGATCGCGCTGCCGAGCTGCCGGCCGACGTTGAACATCGTCGAGGCCCGCCCGGTGGCCTCAGGCGAGATGGCGGCGAACGCTGCCGCCTGCGCGGGCACGAAGACCTGGCCCATCGCCACTCCCAGGCAGAACATCAGCAGCCGCATCCACCACAGGCTTGTCTGCGCGCCGACCAGGCTCATCAGGCCGATCGAGGCGGTCACCCCGAGCAGGCCGGAGGCGATGTTCCGGCGCGGGCCGAGCACGGGGTAGAGGAACCGGCTGGCCAGCTGCGCGCCCGCCATTACCCCGAGGGCCTCGGGGAAGGTGCTCAGGCCCGAGGCGAGCGCGGTCAGGCCGCGGCCGTCCTGGTAGAAGAGCGAGACCACGTAGAGCGTCCCGATGAACGACGCCGAGGCCAGGAACATCACGCCGTTGCTGGACCGGAACAGCCGGTTGCCCAGCAACCGCAGGTCGATGAGCGGCTGCTGCTTGCGCAGCTCGGTGAAGACCAGGACGGCCAGCAGGATGGCCCCGGCGGCAATGGCCGCCTGCACGACGGCCGAGCTCCAGTGCCGGATCGGCGCCTCCGACACCCCGTACATGAGCAGCCCCAGGCCGGTGCCGGCGAGCAGGAAGCCGGCGATGTCGAACGGGCCGGGCCGCAGCGTGTTGCCGCCCTCGAGGAACAGCGCGCCGAAGGCGAGGGCCAGGATCCCGAGCGGTACGTTCACGTAGAAGACCCACCGCCAGGACAGCTCGGTGACCAGCAGGCCGCCGACGATCGGGCCGAGCGCCGGGGCCAGGGTGGTGGGCACGGTGAGGATCGCCGACGCTCGGACTCGCTCGGCCGGGGGGAAGGCGCGGAACAGCATCGCTAGCCCGACCGGAGCCATCAGCCCGCCGCCGACACCCTGCAGTACCCGGAAAACGTCGAGCTCAGTCAGCGAGCCGGCCATGCCGCACAGGGCCGAGGCGGCCGTGAAGACCACGATCGCGGACAGCAGCACCCGCTTGCCGCCGAACCGGTCGCCGAGCCAGCCCGATGCGGAGATGAACACCGCCAGGCTCACCAGGAAGTAGATCGACACGCTGGCCACTGAGGTGGACGGCACCCCGAAATCACGGCCGATCGTCGGCAGCGCGACGTTGACGATCGTCGAGTCCATGATCGTCATGAACATCGCCGCCACGTACACCACGCTGACGGCGACCTTCTGGCTCACCCGGCTGGCCACAATGCCCTTTCCGCGACCGCAGACAGTAGGTCGCCCCGCAGGCAGCCGCGCGCCCCTGCGGTCTTCCGGGTCGCATCGGAGCAATGCCGCGGCCGCCGTTTTTCTTCCGCGGCCTTGAGGCTCCGTGCGATCAGGGCAGCGCAGGCCTGCCCTGAGCCGGGGTTGCCGGGGTTGATGGTCTCAAACGTCGCGATCTCAACTGGGCTAGGTGCGGGAGCCGAGCCGACAGTTGGCGTCGCGAATTGCAGCACCTCAGCGGTGTCCGACCGGCCGTAGGGAAGCGCGGATATGGTCAGCGTTCACGAACAACATGGGTGATCTCCGCGCCTACCGGCACGTGAGCCCGCTGGTCCAGATCGGAGCTACAGCCGACGAGCCGGTCCTGACAGCACCGGCTGGGGCCGGTGACGGGACGCGCGGCGGGCACCTGCGGTGCCCGCCGCTCACCGATGATCGGACGTCTCTGGCGTTGGCGCTCAGGCGGGCGGGGCTGCCACCGGGCCCGGGGAATCCTGCGGGTGCTTGCTGGCGCCGGGAGACAGGCCTGCCAGCAAGCTGGCGGTAGCTGCCTGGAATCGCGCAGTGTCGCCGTATGGCCTGGCGTCGAGCACGGCCCCTTCCAGGCTGGCCACGATCATCCAACGCCGTGTCCCGTGCAGTGCCGGCGAAGAGCAAGGTGTTTTCGGACCGGCCCTGCGCGAGAACGGTCTCCAGCCAGCGCTCGTTGTCATCGAAGAAC
>JBKQMG010000167.1:0-7999 GCA_052146815.1 Streptosporangiaceae bacterium
CTGCGGCCACGCACCGTGACCACCGCCCACATCGCAGACAGCCCCGAAACTGTCAGCACCGTGGCCTAACCTGATCATGAAGCCGGAACCACGCCCGCCGGTTTACACCGGATTCCGGACGCCACCAGCCCGGCCCAGCTCCAGGCCAACGAGCATGGCAACACCATCGCAGCGGGACCCGAGGCAGGCCATCATGAGCCAACACAGGCTCGACCTGGTCCTCCACACCTGAGCGTCTGCGCCCTGGAATACCAGAGTGCTCAGCGTCTGCGGCCTTTGCTGACCTACGCACTCCCCTACTTTGCGGTTCAGGCCCGGCTCGAGCTCATTCGCGTCCACTTCGCGCTCGCTGACCTGGCAGGCGCCAGGATGCTCATGCGGGAGATCGATGAGCTGCTCAGGCGCCGGTCCGGCCTGGGAACCCTGGCCGGCGAGGCCCAGGCGCTTCGGGCCCGACTGTCGAAGGAGCGCGGTCTAAGCATCCCGGGAGCGTCGGCGCTGACTGCCGCCGAGCTCCGCCGCTGCCGCTGCTGTCCACCCACCTGTCGTTCCCCGATATCGCCGAGGGAATGTTCCTCTCCCGCCACACCATCAAGTCGGAGGCTATGTCGCTCTACCGCAAGCTTGGGGCCACCTCACGCAGCCAGGCGGTCGCCCGGTCGCGTGAGCTGGGGCTCCTGGAAGGGTGACGACCAGTCTTTCATGCCATCGGGGGGATGAAGCTCACCCCGGCACGAGGTCGAATGGTCCTCGACAGCGAACGGAGGCACATGGGCGAGAGGGTGAGTTTCCAGGAGACCCTGCGCAAGCTGGCGATGATCGACGAAGGCTTCGTCGAAGACCAGGCCGGGCTCGGGCTGGGCCCGGCCCGGACATCGGCCCTGGACCCCAAGACCGAGGCGTTGCTCCAGCTAGGGGCGTCGGTGGTCATCGGGTCATCGGCGGTCTGCCTGGAATGGAGCGCCACCCGGGCGATGGCGGCGGGCGCGACCGAGGACGAGATCGCCGACGTGCTGCTGGCGATCGCCCCGGTGGCCGGGCTCGGTCGGATCGTCTGCGCCGCTCCCGATGTGGCGACCGCACTCGGGTACGATATCGCGGCCGCGCTGGAGGAACCGGATGCTCACTGACGGCTCCTCAGCTGGTCACGTCAACCTGTCGACGGACCAGTGGCTCGTTCTGACCAGGAGACGCCGGTGAGCAACCCGGGGCAATCAGATGTGCGGATCGGTAGCGACAGCGAGCGCGGATATTCATGCAGCCTGCAGCTCCAGCGGAGTTCGCGGCTGCTGAGGGACTGCTCGGGGCCGATGGGCACATCGGTCCGGCTGAGCCTGATGACGGCAGGCAGCTCCATGCTCAAGCCGCTCCGCGGTGCCGAGGCCAGCAGATCGGGACGGACATGATCGTCCTCAGCCTCGTTCTCATCGGCTTGGCGATCACACTCGAACCCATCCCGCTCACCGCGTTCATCCTTGTTCTCGCGTCCAAGGGCGGCGTGCGGAAGGGTGCGGCGTTCATCTTCGGCTGGCTCCTGTCGCTCGTGATCGTGATTGCGTTCACGGTGCTCGTTACCGAAAACAAGCCTCCGAAGCCCAGCACGGCTCCCTCGCTGGCAGCACTGGCAGCCAAGCTCGCCATCGGCGCGGGGCTGCTGGTGATCGCGATCCGGCATTACCGGAAGATGGGCAAGCCGAAGCCGCCGAAAAGGCCCCCCAGGTGGCAGACGGGCATCGACCATATGTCGCCGTGGTATGCGATCGGGCTCGGCCCGCTCACCCAGCCCTGGGGACTAGTCGCTGCGGGTGTCTCGGTCATCGTCGAGGCGAAGCTCTCGTCCTGGGAGAGTTACCTTGCGCTTGCGCTGTTCTGCGTCATTGGCACATCCTCGATCCTCGCGATGGAGATCTACGCCGGCTTCCGCCCAGAGCCAGCGCAGCAGTTCCTCGCCCGGATGCGGCACTGGATCGATACCCACACCGACCAGGTCATCATCATCGTGTCCCTGGGACTCGGCTTCTGGCTGGTCGCGAACAGCATTTACTACCTCGTCACCTAGCTGCGGCCTCACCGGAGCCCCTGTGGGGTGCCAGAACTCGGCTACACACCTTGACCTCGGCTTCTGCGCGCTTAAGGCAACAGTGCCGGGCCGCTGTTCAGGCGTATGGCGCAGCCGACTGCGATGCGCCAGCCGGTTGCGGCGGGCCAGGTTGATAGCATAATGTAAGCATGCCGAACGTGCTGGTGCGAGACATCCCTGAGGATGTTCACGCGGCTTTGCAGCGCCGGGCCGAGCTGCGCGGCCAGTCGCTGCAGCAGTACCTGGCGGGGGAGCTTCGGCGGCTGGCCGAGCGGCCGAGCATCGAGGAGGTGCTGGATCGCATCGACCGTCACCGGGGCGGCCGGGTGGGAATTCGCCGGGCAGTAGAGGACCTGGCTGAGGAGCGGGCCCGGCAGTGAGCGTCATCGACGCTTCGGTGCTCGCTAACGTGGTCGGCGACGACAGGAGAGACGGGCGGCGAGCCCGCCGGGAGCTGCGGGCTGCAGGCGATCTCGCCGCGCCTGATCTGGTTGACGTCGAGACGGTCGCTGTGCTGCGCAAGCGCTGGCTGGGCGGCTCGATCTCCGGCGGGCGGTTCGCCGCGGCCGTCAGGGTTCTGGAAGATATCGACGTGGATCGGTATCCCGTCCTCAGGTTCATGCGGCGCGGCTGGGAACTCCGCGCCAGCGTGACGCCCTACGACGCGACCTACGTCGCGCTCGCCGAGGTACTCAACTGCGAGCTCTGGACGGCAGACCAGAGACTCGCGAAGGCCCCCGGGCCAGGATGCAGTATCCGGGTGCTGGGCTGACCCGGCCGCGGTCTGCCTGCGGGTTGCCGCGCGAGGGGAGCCCCGCAGCCGGCGGCGCCAGCTTGTACGCACTCGGCGCATCCGTCCAGCACGAAAGTACAGCAACCGGCCTGGATTCCGGGGGACGCGTGCGCACGTCCTGAGACGGTGACCTGCGCAGACGAACGGCGGTGGACGTCCTGCCGCTGGATGGGGCATGCAAGAGGTCTGGGGTCCTAATCCCCATAGCTCCACCCAGTTCAGAGGCCATATGGGCACTCATTCAAGATCACTCAGAAGCCTAACTGGCAGCCTATGGTCTGGATAGGCTTCCGGTGTCAAGGATGCGGCCCATGCTCTCGGCGCCCTTCCTGAGCACCGGCCGGAGCTCGTGACGGTATACCCGCTCGGTGGTTCTGGTGGAGCTGTGGCCGACCAGGTGGGAGATGTCCTCGGTGGCGACGCCACCGGCCGACAGCATGCTGACGAAGCTCTGCCGCAGCTCCCGTGGTGTCCACTGCGTGCCGAGCCCGGCCTTCTGGCAGATGCCCTGGAACTCGCGGCGGACGTTGCCATGGCTCCGGGGCGTGCCCGACCTTGCTCGCGAAGACGAGGTCATGTTCTTGCCAGCGTGCGGCTCGTGGCGATCGACAAGTCGGGCCAGTGGTGGACGGGATCGACCGCAGACGATGTGGCTGAGTATCTACGCGCATACGAGGCGGGTGGGTACAAGGTCGATGAGGTGAAAGTGGCCTCATGCGGTGTCTGCACGCGAAGCGAAGGCTTCCGTCTTCGAGTCGATGCTGAAGAAGGCTTCGTCGAGCGCACTTGCGCCTCGTGCGGTGCGCAAACCGTCATGTTGGGCGGCGGCTTCGTCCTGGCTCGCCGGAATATTGCCGTCGCCCAGGACAGGGAGACGAACGCCGACTGGCCCTGCGTGAGCTCGTGCGGCCGTAACAGCGGGCGCCCAGCACGCCGAGCGGGATGCTGCCCGCCAGCTCCAGCTGCACGTCCCCCTCCGCCGGCGTGATCCGTATTGCCGGGCGCTCTTAGTCCTGCACATGGCCGATGTCGTCTTGCCTATCCAGGTCGGCTGCCGCAGGATGGCTGTTGTCGTGCTGCCTGAACCTAGCGCGCGATCAGGATGCTGCTACGGGCCTGGGGGCACGAGTGAGCCGCGAGAGTCTGCATGTCGCGAATAGCCGCCAACCGGCTGGCCGTTCGACCGGTGCCGCTGTACGGGACGGCCCTCGCCATGCCGGAGATCCGCATTCCGGCACCGATGCCGTTGCCGCCGCGGCAGCTCCCGCTGCGGGCGAGCCCGGCCACGGCGCCACCGCGAGCCTCCGGCGCCAGCCGCTCCGCATCGTGGAGGGCCGGACGGAAGGCGGCTACACCGGCCGCTTCGAGCTCATCTGCCCCGACTGCGGCGACCACCCCTACCTGGATTACTCCGAAGTCTCAGCCCGGCTTCAGCTCCTCCGCGGCCCCGCAATATGAACGAGAGCCTCGCCACCTACGAGAAGCGCCTCGCGCTGCGCTAGCAGCTGACGGACCCGGACACACCGAGCCGTTGAACAGGAGCGCACCGTGTCAGGATCTACCGACGGCTTCACCGTCATCCCCAGTCGTGATGATCCCGGCGCTGGCAGGATGGCTCGCCGCGGAGCACCACGCCACCAGACACCCGTTCTGGCCCGGCGGGAACTTGCGCAGTCCCGGCGGCTGGCTCAGCCGGGAGATGTCGGGGCATGAACGATAGCGATGTACGTCAGCGGCGCGATCTATCGCGCCGCGCGGCCGGCCCGGTATCTGACCTTGTCGCGGCGAAGCTTCTGCGTCCGCTGTTGCGGCCGGGGACCGTCGGTCGTTCGTCGCTGATCGAACGGCTGGCGCGGGGTGATCCGCGTCCGATCGTCTCGGTGGTCGCGCCCGCTGGCTACGGCAAGACAACGCTCCTGGCGCAGTGGGCCGAGCGTAATGGCCAGGCTTTCGCCTGGCTGTCGGTCGATGTGGGGGACAACGACCCGAAGGTCCTGCTCACCTACGTCGCCGAAGCGCTCGATGCCATCGAGCCGGTCGGCGGGCGGGTGTTCGACGCGCTGGCCTCGCCGGTGAGCTCGGTGCCTGGTTCGGTCGTTCCCCGGCTCGGCTCGGCGTTCTCGTCGATGACCTCGCCGGTGGTGCTGGTCCTGGACGACGTGCATGTGCTGTACAACCGGGAATGCCGGGCCGCGCTGTCAATGCTGGCCGATCACGTGCCGGGCGGCTCGCGGCTGGTGCTCGCCGGGCGCACTGAGCCACCGCTGCGCGTCGCGCGTCTGCGCGCCGAGGGCCGGATCCTCGAGATCGGCCCCGGCGACCTGTCGCTCACTCACGCCGAGGCGTCGTCGCTGCTGCGCAACGCGGAGCTTATCCTAGGCGAAGACGACGTGGCGGAACTCCATCAGCGGACCGAGGGGTGGCCGGCCGGGCTGTACCTCGCCGCCCTTTGCCTCAGGAAAGGCGGTTCCGTCAGGAGCGCGGCGGTCTCCTTCGCTGGCGATGACCGGCTGGTGAGCGAGTACATGGAGTCGGAGTTCCTGGCGCGGATCTCCCCGGGGCAGCGGGCGTTCCTGATCCGGACCGCAGTGCTGGAGCGCATGTCCGGTCCGCTGTGCGAGGCGGTGCTCGACCTGCCCGGGTCCCGCGCGACCCTGGCCGATCTGGCCCGGTCGAACCTGCTGCTGGTACCGCTTGACCGGCGCAAGGAGTGGTACCGCTACCACCATTTGTTCCGCGACATGCTCCTGGCGGAGCTGGAACGCCAGGAACCCGAGCTGATCCCCGTCCTGCGGCGCCGCGCCGCCGACTGGTGCTTGCGGAACGACTTGCCCGAGGCAGCGCTGGAGTACTCCATCGCAGCGGGGGACATCGACACGGCCGCTGGCCTGGTGGAGAAACTCGTGGTGCCGACCCACCGGCAAGGACGGGTGACAACCATCCAGCGGTGGTTCCTGTGGCTGGAAGGCCGGGGCGGGATCGAGAGATACCCGATGGTCGCTGTGCTGGCCGCGCTCTTCTGCGCGTTGATGGGGCGGCCGGTCGAGGCCGATCGGTGGGCCGAGGTGGTCGATCGCTGGCAGTACGGGGACCCGGCGCGGCCCGGTGATTCTTCCACCGAGGCGTGGGCTGCTGTGCTCCGGACCTTCCTGTGCCGGGATGGGGCCGAACAGATGCGCACTGACGCAGACGAGGCCATGCGGAGGTTCGCGGCGCAGACCTTCGTGACGCCGGCACCCCTGTTCCTGCAAGGGATCGCCCGGGTCCTTTGCGGTGACCTCGATGGTGGCGAGGCGTCCCTCGAGGATGGGGTCAGCATCGGGGAACAAGTCGGCGCACACGAGGATGTCGCGCTGGCGCTGTGTGAACGATCGCTGCTGGCGATGGCACGGGATGAATGGGGCCGGGCCGAGGCCCTTGCCGATCAAGCACGCAACGGTTTGCGCCGGGCCGGGATTGAGGAAAGCTACGCCACGCCCTTTGTCAGCGCGGTGCAAGCTCGCACGGCTATGCACCGGGGAGATGTCCTGGCAGCGCGCCAGCAGCTCGTCAGTGCTCAGCGGCTGCGGCATTTGCTTACCTTCGCCCTCCCCTACTTCGCGGTTCAGGCCCGGATCGAACTCATCCGCGTGCACCTCGCGCTCGCCGACTTGGCGGGTGCCAGGACGCTCATGCGGGAGGTCGATGAGCTGCTCAGGCGCCGGCCCGGCCTGGGAAACCTGGTTGGCCAGGCGCAGGCGCTCCGAACCAGGCTCTCGAACGAGCGCGGCCCAAGCACCCCCGGAGCGTCGGCGCTGACCGCTGCCGAGCTGCGCCTGCTGCCGATGCTTTCCACCCACCTGTCGTTCCCGGAGATCGCCGCCGAGATGTTCCTGTCGCCGCACACCGTCAAGTCGGAGGCGATGTCGGTCTACCGGAAGCTGGGGGCATCCTCGCGGAGCCAGGCGGTGGCCCGGTCCCGTGAGCTGGGACTCCTGGAGGGGTGACTTCATGCCATCAGGGGGATGAAGGCTCCCCCGGCGCGAGGTGGAATGGTGGCTCAGCGGCGAGCGGAGGTGTATGGGCCAGACGTAGAGATTCCAGGAGACCTTGCGCAGGCTGGCGATGATCGACGAAGGCTTCGTCGAAGACGGGCTCGGGCTGGGCCCGGTCAGGACCTCGGCCCTGGATCCCAAGACCGCGGCGTTGCTTCAGCTAGGGGTGTCGGTGGCCATCGGGTCGGCGGCGGTCTGCCTGGAATGGAGCGCCGGGCGGGCGATGGCGGCGGGCGCGACGGAGGACGAGATCGCCGACGTGCTGCTGGCGATCGCCCCTGTGGCCGGGCTGGGCCGGGTCGTCGCCGCGGCTCCTGAGGTGGCGACGGCGCTAGGGTACGACGTCGCGGCCGCGCTGGAGGAACCGGATGATCATTGACGGCTCCTTAGCTCGGCTTAGCTAATCGCGTCGACCTGTCGGCGGACGGCGGAGGGACCGCAATCTCCGATGACGAGGGGATGCACCGGGGGTGGCTGGGGAAGCGGATCAAGCGCCGACCCGTCCTCGGCGGCCTCATGAAGGAATACGAGCGGGCCGCATAGAAGCCAAGGTCAACACCGGTCGCCGAGTTCTGGAACCCCACAGGCCACCGGCGGGGTGGAGCAGGTGATGATCCCGTGCGGGCACACCCTGGGCTCGGTCTGCCCGCGCGCCGAACGCAAGAAGCAGCTCCGCGAGCGTGGCGTCTGCCGAATTCGCTCCGCTACATTGAGCGCGTGACCAATGTGCTGCCTACCTGGAATGACGGCGCTGCAAGACGAGCGATCGTGGAGTTCGTCGAGCGGACAGTGTCGGACGGTATACCAGCCGGGGAACGGGTGGCGGTCTTCGACAACGACGGCACCTTGTGGTGCGAGAAGCCGATGCCGATCCAGGCTGACTTTATCCTCCGGCGCCTCTATGAGATGGCGCAGGCCGACCCAGGGCTGCGCGGCCGTCAGCCCTGGAAGGCAGCTTACGAGCGCGACTACGGCTGGCTAAGTGAGGTGCTCGCCGAGCACTACGCGGGCAACGATACCAACGTGCGGACGCTGCTAGGCGGGGTCCTGGCCGCCTACGACGGGATCAGCGTCGAGGACTTCGAGGCAAAG
>JBKQMG010000168.1:0-7515 GCA_052146815.1 Streptosporangiaceae bacterium
GGCGGTGAACTCCGGGGCGTCGTACACCTGAACCCATGTCGACGTCCAGGTCTTGCTGTCCGTGGGCAGCAGCCGACGCCCCAGCATCGCGTTGATCAGCATGGTTTTGCCCGAGCTGATCGGGCCAGCGATTGCGAGCTGAGCGACAGGCGTCAGCCAGCGGCTGAGCATGTCAGTGAGCGCTTCCAGCGACCGGCTGTCCGCCGAATGAGCCGTTGCCAGGCGCAGCGTGTCTTCCGCAAGGGCCAGGATTCTCGCGTCATAGTCGCTATCGTGCGTCGTGTTCATTATGGGCTCCTCGTGGTCAATTGGCGGGACATTCAGCCCTGGGACGATCGCGGCAAATATCCCTTACTCAAAGACGATGACGCGTGCCTTGCGTATGACAGTTCCGTCGTCGCGCGCCATTCCGGGGACCTTCGTGGCGGCGATCGTGTGGGCAATGTGGCCTTCGGTCACCGCCCGGGTCGCGACCCATTCGTGCAGATCCCGTTCGAAGTCGGCGCCGACCTCCGGCGTCAGAATGCTCACTCCATCGAGCTGCCGCAGAGCATCGCCTAGCCGACGGCTCAGTTCCTGGCTGGCGAGCCTGTCGACGACATCGAGCACTGCCTCAGCCACCTGCAGATTGGTGCTCATGACAGCCAGGTGACTATCCAGGCTGGCCGTTTGCCCGGGCTCGGCCGGACGCGCCGCGCCATCTGAGGTTGTTCCGGGCGCCGGCAGCTCAGGTCCGGCGTTGCTCTGCGCTGCGTCCGCCGCGGACTCGGGCGCCGTTGGCGCTAGCCCCTGGGCAGCTGGCTCCGCAGACCCTGGAGCCACGCCTGCTAGCGCAAGAGGTTGGATCGCTCGACGCTCGCGCGAACCGCCTATGGCGATACCTATCCCGATGCCTATCGCTGCGCCAGCGATCAGCGCCCCGATCACGTAAGCAATCATTGTCAGCCCCTGGAAACTGAGCGGTCGCGGCGGTCAGGAGGCAGTGGAACCGGCCTCCTTGAGAGAGAGGTCAAGCACCATTCGGATGATCTGGGCGTCGCGGCTGGTCGCCTGCGAGCTGGCGCCTGCCTCGATCCAACGGGCACGCGCCTCGCGCGAGAGCGGGCCGGCCTCGCCGCGCAGCAGCCGCACGGCTGCCAGACGATCCTCGGCCGGCAGATAGGCCATTTCATTGCCCTCGAGAACCAGTGCCGCACAGTTTCGGTCGTGGCACTCTCTCAAGGGATGTGCGCGCCACTGCGCCAGCAACTCCCGCACGGGACTGCCCAGGTGGGGGCGTAGCCTCGTAGCGAGCCGCTCGAGGCGTCGCACGACCGCGGTGATGGTGAGAGTGCTCCCGGCCGCGGCCACAGCGGAAAGCTGACTCTCCAAGTCCTTAAGGCCGGACATCTCGACCCAGAGCCGGCGGAGCGCGGCGCGGGGATCCGCGGGCTTGTCCGAAACCAGGAGGTTGGCCGCGCTCGTCAATCCGAGGTGGGATCCGAAGAGCGAATTCAAGTTGCTGACGTCCAGCGCGGGCGCGTAGGACTTGGCGGCCACTTCGAGAGACGGCCAGCCGTGGCGAGCCGAGTTCAGTAGTTCCTCTGTGCTCGCCACCAGCTCGATCTGGGCGAGTACATGGTCGCTGAACGCGTCTGTCCTCGCTAGCGCGGCCAGAGCGGGCATGATCGCAGCCACATGGCCGACCAGATGCCCTGCCCCCCGCTGGATGTCATCTCGCAGATTATCGACCTGACCCTCCCTCGACTCCCTACTGCCTTGGGCGGATCCCCCGGTTTCGTAGAGGTCAGCCTTCGAGCCGGCAACCACAATCCCCTTGTGCAGCTCGAACGGGCCACCGTTCAGCGCGGCGAAGCGCCTGATCCAGCTCAGCCCTTCGCCGATGGCGGAAGAGCCGACCAGAAGGACCAACGCCGTCGCCGCGCCCGCCGCGGCATGCTTTGCGGAGAGCAGGGTCTCGGTCAGGACCTGATTGCCCGAGGCGGTGTCGAGGCCGGGCGTATCTATCAGCACGACCTTCCCGGACAGCGGGAATGTGACCTGCATGAGGTCGTGGGCCGTGCCGAGGGGCGGCGGGACCTGGAGTCCGGGATCGCGAAACCAGGCGACCCGCGCAGTCGCCTCCTCGCGCGCGACGTAGGCCAGTTCCCTTTCGAGCAGCGCGTTCACCAGCGCGGACTTCCCCACCGACACCGCTCCGACGACCGCGACACGGAGCGGCTCAGATGCCTGGACCGCGATATCCCGCAGCGTTGCGCTCTCGGATCTGACACGGCCATCGAGAGCCAGTGCTTCACATTGATCGGAGAACCACTCGGTGGCCGACCGCTCCTGCTGCTCTCTCACTAACACTGAAATCCTGCAGTACGGCAGCTAGTAAAGGTCGCCATCGGCCCATTCGCTGATGGCTTGTCGCTCGGACGAGGAAATGGTGCCGATCCACAGCCGATCATCGTTGTTGAACTGGATGACTATGTTGTTCATGACGCCATGCCTGTAATACTTAACCTCGCTATATCGCCACCACCCGTCCCCGATCTCCGGCTCTATCGTCATGCGATAATGACTCAGCGCCATCAGGGACCACTGATCGAGAAAGGACAAGATGCCGAGGCCCTGGAAGGCCGTGAAACGAATGACTCTGATCAGTTCCTCGTCCGACGGCAGCCGGTCCAAGAGCGCGTCCGCTCGGTCGCGCAGACTGGGGAAGTTCTTGATCGCGTCGTCAATGATGTCTTCGTTGTGCCTGCGGATCCGCCGGTCACGTCTTCGCCGCGCCTCACGGCGCTCCTCCTCCTCAATGCGCTGCCGCTCCTGCTCGCGCAACTTCGCGGTCTCGCGGGCGAGCAGCACCTCGAGTGCGCCTGGCGCGACGCACTGGCCGGGCCCGATCTTCTTCGACCCGAGGACGACAAGGCTAGCGCCTGCCTCCTGTGCGATATCCTCCAGCTTTCGCTGCAGCGCGGGGATCAGCGCCGTTCCACCCGAGCAGAGAATGGTGCCAGGGGTGGTCGCCGACGGCAGGCTCGCCAGGCACTCCCCGAGCAGGGCTGTC
Source organism: Streptosporangiaceae bacterium (assembly GCA_052146815.1). GTDB lineage: Bacteria > Actinomycetota > Actinomycetes > Streptosporangiales > Streptosporangiaceae > DATJZH01. The sequence goes on from JBKQMG010000168.1 coordinate 3,056, forward strand.
CAGCCTCCCAGGATCGAGCCGATCTCTTCCTCGAACTCGTCGCGCTCGACGTCAACGTCAACGTTGGTTCCGTCACCGTCCCCGTCACCCGCCAGAGTGGCGACGAACGTGCACTCCGTTTCCGCGCTCAGAGCCTCTTTGGTCCTCCGCGCCTCCGCGCGCGCCCTATACGGCAGCTCCCGGCAGGCTCGCAGGAACGCGGCGGACACGCCTGGGCCGTAATCAGCTCTTAGCCTCTTCTCGACCATGCGCAGCAGCGCATTGTCGATGTCGTCCCCGCCGCTGAAGCTTCCGTCGCTCGCGAGCGTGATGCTTTCGTCTCCGTCCCTGCTGATCACCGCGACGTCGAGCGTTGCGGCACCAATGTCGAACACCGCGATTGGACCGTCCGCGAAAGAGGCGATGCCCTGCGAGACAGCGCAGGCACAGGCTGCCTCGGGCTCGGTGACAAAGTGGATCGCGGCGGGATCCCAGCGGAGCGGCAAGGACGACATGCGCAGGGCCTCGCTGAGGAACTGCCTCTCGGGCTCTCCCCACAAGACCGGATGAGTCAGGACCAGCGGCACTTCTTCCCAGGTACCCACCGTCGCGCCGACTTCGCAGGCCTCACGGCAGATCGCGAGAGCATGGGCCAGTATCGCGCCGGCCGGCTCGACGAGCTGCACGGACTCATCGCTCGCGCCGACCGGGATCCGGCGTTCGAGCAGTGGACCCCCTGGCTCTCCGATCCGCTGCTTGACGCCGTGCAACTGCCACGCCGATCCGCCCGCACTGAGGACGCTTACAGTGAGATCCCTGGAAACATGTGCGACGGATTCGAACTGCATTGCCGGGCCGAAGCGGACGAGATGGATGGTACCTGCCTCATCACGCCAGGCGGATTTGGTCGCAGAAGCGCCGAAGTCGATGGCCACGCTTTGAGGGAGCGTCACAAACGCTGACATTAGCAGGCGGTCACGCCCTGTCGAATATCAATTGACTACATGATACGGCCAGGCACTATAGATGGGAATGGACGAAAAAAGGCTTGACGCCCGAATTAGGACGATTCACAGGATTATAAACTTATCGGCCCGGATCGTGTCCATTCACGGGGCCGATTGAGCTGGGCGTTTGAGGCTGGGCTGAGCTCGGCAGGGTTCGTGACAGCGTGTCTGGTTTGATCTTGCGTCCTTGATCGTCGATCATCATGCTCGTGCCCGCAGACGCCCAGGACTCGCCGTCGCCCTCGCTTGAGGAGCTTGCAGGGCTGCTGGCTGTTTTAACCGGCCGGGTGGATGCGCTGGAGTCGGAGAACGCCGAGCTGTGGCGCCGTCTGGGGATGAACTCGGGGTTCTCGTCGACACCGCCGTCGAAGGAGCCGATCGCGGCTAAAGCCGCGCGTAAGGCGAAGCGCTCGGCGGACCGGTCCTCACGGGAACGGTCCCCGGACCGCAGGCCGGGAGGTCAGGAAGGGCATCAGGGTTCTGGGCTGACGCCGGTGGCGGTGCCGGACCGGACCGAGACCGCCGATGCGCCGGCCGGGTGCCGAGGGTGCGGTGCTGACCTGGCCGATCCGGCTACCGGGGCAAGCGATGCCGGCGCGGCGTGGGCACAGGTCTGGGACATTGTGCCGGTGGTGATGGAGAAGGTGCACTGGCAGTTGCCGCGCCGCCGGTGTGGCTGCTGCGCGAAGATCACCACCGCGGTGGCGCCGCATGCCCAGGCGGGGTCGGTGGTCTATGGCCCGAACGTCAACGCTGCTGCTGTGCTGCTGGCCTCGGAGGGCAACGTCCCGGTCGAGCGGACCGCCACACTGATGGAAGCCCTGCTGGGCACACCGGTGTCGAGCGGGTTCGTCGCCCGCGCCCTGGCCCGGCTGGCGCAGCGGCTGCAGGCCGCGGGCTTCGATCAGGCGATGAAGGACGCGCTGCAGGCCGAGGAGGTGCTGTGCGGCGACGAGACCCCGTCAATGTCATCAGCAACGGCACCGGCCCGGACGGTGGAGCTGTGCCGGGTGCACCGCACGCGGTCACCATCCGCACTCCCGATGCGCGGCTGATCTGGTACGCCGCCCTCGGCTCGCGCTCAAGCGCCGCGATCGCCGGGCTGGGCGTGCTGGAGGGCTGGCATGGCTACCTGGTCCGCGACGACTACGCCGGCTGGCATCAGTTCGACACCCAGCTCGCCGGGGTGCAGCAGTGCGCAGCCCATTTGATCCGCCACTGCAAGGGCGTGCTGGAGCTGCACCCGCAGTGGCAGGCCTGGGCCGGGCAGGTCCGTGACATCCTGCGCGAGGCCGCCGCCGCGGTCGAGGCCGCCAGGAACGAGGGCAACACCCAGCTCGACTCCATTCTGCTCGCTGACCTGCGCGCCCGCTACGACGAAGCGGTCGCCTGGGGCATCACCACCAACCGGCACCGCGACTGGCACAAGGGACGCCACCCCGGCTACAACCTGGCCAAACGCCTGCAAGATAAAGCCGGGCAGGTCTGGCTGTTCACCCGCAACTTCAAGATCCCCTGGACGAACAACGCTTCGGAGCAGGCACTCAAGGGGCCGAAACGACACCAGGCCGTCTCCGGGTACTGGCACACCCGCGCCACCCTCGCTGACGACTGCCGGGTGCGTTCCTACCTGGTCAGCGCGCGCGGACACGGTATCCGCGCCACCGACGCCATCCACGCCGCCCTCGTCAGTAAACCCTGGCTGCCGGTTCCCGTAACCACCTGATATCACGGACCCACACCCGTGAATGGACACCCCGGATCGTGAAGGTTCGGTTCTGACGGTTCCATCGCGGACGTTCTTACTGCAATTCGCCCTTCACTACTTCTGGTGAAGCTGGGAACTGCAGGGATGACTTTGCTGCCGCGTGGTACACGCGCGATGAGTTCAAGGATGGATTCGCCGATCCAAGGTGCGCGCAATGATGTCGCTGAGCTCGAGGCGGGCGTGCCAGCACGGCCGACCGCTTTGGCAGAGACCACGCCTGGCACCTACACATAGCTCTCTACGGATACCCGCTGCTGGGCAGGATCTGGACGCGCCATGCTGGGTCGTCTGCGGTCCAGGTGTAGCCGCAGCTGATGCGGCAGGCCATGCCATCGCGGTCGTCAGCGCCGTTGATGTAGTCCCAGCTGACGTCGCCGCAGAGCGGGCAGGCGCGCCGGATGTAGCGGCCCTGGCCGTGGCATTCGAGGCAGTCGCGACCGACGGCACCGCGACAGTCGGGGCAGGTGATGATCCGGCCCTTGCCGGGCGGCGCAATGGTCGCTGCCATGGTGATCACCTCGCTCAGTGCCGGTCACCGTCCAGGATGCACCATCGGGGTGTCATTCTGCTTCGCGTTCGGCCGAGTGCTCGATGATGGCGTCGGCGGCCGGGATCGGCGGTTTGGGCGGCTGGATGACGGCGTCGCGACGGCGCTCGGCGATGACGTTCCAGGCTTCGCCGAGGTCGATCTCGTCTGGTTCTTCTGCGGGCAGGCGCATCGAGCGGAGCTCGTCGATCTGCGCCTGGCGCTGGCGGTTATAGTCGGCGACCTCGGTAACCTGCAGCGGGAGTTCAGGCTGGTCCTGGCCATAGCTCAGGCCGAGAACGTCGAGGGCCTGGCGCTCGCGGCCGACGGGGGTGAGCTGTTCCTCGCGCGGCAGTTCGACGGTGTCGTCCAGGTGCGGCTGTACCCACACGTCGGCTGCATTGTCGCGGCCGGGGTACTTGAAGCCCTCGGGTTCGGCGGACCGGAGCACGTCGTCGGGTCCGAGGACGCCGCGGCGCTTGAGTTCGATGTCGGCGGCGCGGGCTACCCGGCGGGTGGGCTCGGTGAGGACTTCCCACTGGCAGCGGGTGTCGTGCGCTCCGGCGAGCAGTTCCCTGACCTGCGTGGCGCGCTCGCCGAGTACGGTCCAGGAGGTGGCGGCGTGCTCGTGCAGCATGCTCTGGTCTAGCTGGCCCCGGCGGACTGCTGCGCCGGCTTCGTAGGTGTGGCGGGTGGCCTCGACCTTGCTGTGCTGTTCCTGCCTGCGGGCGGCGCGGAGTTCCTCGGCGACGTGCTTGGGTGCCCAAGAGGTTTCGGCCTCGTAGGCGCGCCTGCGGGCGAGTAGCTGCCCGTCGGTGAGGTGCCGGACGTCGACGCCCTCGACACGGGCCATGACGGCGAATGCGGCGTGCCATTCCGCCCGGGCTTCTGGGAAGGTGGCGGCTGGTTCGGGGCCGATGGCCTCGGCGGGGTGGTCCCAGCCGAACATCTCCCGGTATGTGCCGAGCTGTCCCGCCCTGGCCTCCCACTGCGCACGTGCCGCGGGCTTGGCCGGGACCGGGCCGAGGGCCTGGACCGCCCACAGCGGGCTCCCGCGGCCAGCGTGCTCGCCGATCCGCCGCTGCCGGTCATCCATCGCTGCCGCCACTTCAGTCATGTACCTGCGCAGGCCGGGGTCGGCAAACTCCGGCAGGCTCTCGGCCCACGACTGGCGCACCCT
>JBKQMG010000169.1:0-13747 GCA_052146815.1 Streptosporangiaceae bacterium
CGGGCCGATCGTGGGTTGTCCTGAGTTTGGCATCGGCTGCTCCCTTGACGAAGCTCTGGTCAATTGTCCTCCCGGGCATCGCCCTCAGCCAGGGACGGCGGAGCTAGATTTCGCCCGCCGCCAGCCGCCGCATAGCGGCTGAGCCGCCGCCCTGGGCAAGCGCGCGGATCAGCGCCGCTGGTACCCGTGGCTCGATCCCAAGGAGAGCCCCCCGTGCCCGTGATCGATGGCCTTGTTCCTGGCGTTCTGGCGGATCAGCCGATCGCTGGCGGCCTGCGATCACGAGAAAGCGTCCGCAGCGCGTGCTAATGGGGCGCAGCGGGCGTGCGTACGTGTGGGTACTCTCGTGAATGGTCATGAGCGATGCGGAGACCGGGGCGCCTCGACGTGCAGCCGGGCTTCCCGAGGTGGCGTGGGGGGCTGGCTGGCATCGGCGATGATCGCGCCCGCGGTCGTCCTGACGGCGGTCAGCAACCGGTACGCGGTTCGAGCGTGATGAGCTGTACTTCCGCATGCTGCGACCGGCCTGGGGCTACGTAGACCAGCCGCCGCTGACGCCGTTGCTCGGGCGCCTGGCGGCACACGTGTCCTCCGACCCGTGAGCGGAACGCGCGCCGGCGACGGTCTTCGCGATGTTGTCGGTGCTCGTCGTCCTCATCAGCCGGGAGCTCGGCGGCGGCCGGGCGGTGCAGGCCCTGTGCGCCTGGTCGTATGCGTTCGCGGCGACCCCCCTGCTGATGGGACACGTACTTATCACCGCGTCCCTGGACCTCGTGGTCTGGCCGCTGGTCTGCCTGTTCGTGATCAGGGCGCTGATGCGCGCCGAGCCACGCTGGTGGCAGGCCGCCGGTGCCGCCTAGGGTTGAGCACGTACAACAAATGGCTGATCTCGCTGCTGATCGTGGCGTTGGCCGCCGGACTCCTGATCGTCGGCCCGCGGCGGGCGTTGTGGAACCGATGGATCACGCTGGCCGCGGCGCTCGCGCTGCTGATCGCCCTGCCCAACCTGGTCTACCAGGCAACGCATTCGTGGCCCCAGCTCACCATGAGCCGCGCGTTGAGCAAGGACACCGCCGGAACGGTCCGCATCGTGATGTGGCCGTACCTGTTCCTGCTGCTCGGGCCGCCGCTGGTGCCCATCTGGGTGGCCGGCCTGGTGGCCCTATGGCGCCGCCCGGCGTGGCGGGCGGTCCGGTTCCTGCCGCTGGCATTCGCCGTCCTGCTGCTGGAGACGTTCGCGGACGGGGGCCAGCTCTACTACCCGTTCGGGCTGCTCGCCGTCGTGTACGCCGCCGGATGCGTCCCGGCCGCCGATTTCCTGGCCCGGTCCCGCGGCTGGCGCTGTAGGTCGTGTCCCGCCGCTGGTGTAAATGACAACGGGCGTAGGTTCCTTCAAGAGCTACCAACTCGTCGAAGGAAGGACTACGCCCGTGTCTGTTCGAGTATGTGCGCCACGAGGCGCCAGAGTGGCCGAGCGGGGGTGAAAGGCCTCTGTCGCCTGGCCGTCGCAGCGGCCGGGCAGAAGCTGGGGGCAGCCTGATCTGGGAGGTGCCAGGGAGGGCGGGAAGCAGCCCCGACAACGACGGGACGCGTCAGTACCACCGGATGGCGCGGGTCCGGCAAGCGAGACGGGAAGGTGTACGAGAGGAACCAGCGCGTAAAGCCCCTCAAGTGAGGCGCCAGCTCTAACCCGGCGGATCTGGGCTGGATTGCGGCGCGCACCCGTCCCTCATTGCGGGCGGGGAACTCCCTGGCCGGTTAATACTCGCCGGGAGGGGAGGTCACGGTGAAAGCCTGCGGCGTAGCCGTGACGATGCCGCAGGGGCAGAGCTGGGCACCTCACCTGTCGATCGGTCCATGGTGAACGTGGGAACCATCCCCGGGATCCCGGTCCCGGTCCGGGCAGCCAGCCCGGCGGGAGCGGGCAGGCGCGCCGTCCGCTGACGGCCCGGGGATGGGACGGAGGGCCCGTAGTAGTCCGAGCCGGGGAAAGCCCGCGCACATGGCGAAGGGGCCCAGCGGGTTCATGCGAGCGCGGAACTGCAATGGCTGGAGGCGCTGGTGAATACTGGTGAGCCGTGGCCTAACCCTTTCGGGGCGTGGCAGCGGGTACGGCAGATGCAGGCCAAGCTGCACCGATGGGCGGCCGAAGATCCCGGCCGCCGGTTCGATGACCTGTTCAACCTCGTCTATCACCCTGATTTCCTCACCGTGGCGTGGGAGAGGGTGAGCGGCAACAAGGGAGCACGCACCGCCGGAGTAGACCGGGTGGCCCCGGCGTCTATCTCCGGTTACGCCGACCTCGTGGATTTCCTGGCTGACGCCCGCGAGCAGCTGAAGTCGCGGACGTTCGCCCCGCTGCCCGTGCGTGAGCGGCTGATCCCGAAGAACGGCCAGCCAGGGAAATTTCGGAAGCTGGGGATACCCACTGCGATGGACCGGCTGGTGCAAGCATCCCTGGTCCTGGTGCTGGAGCCCATCTTCGAGGCGGATTTCAAGCCGGTTAGCTACGGTTTCCGCCCGATGCGGCGGGCTCACGACGCGATCGCCGAGATACATCACTACAGCTCCGGCACCTGCAAGTACTACTGGGTGCTCGAAGCTGATATCGAGGCGTGCTTCGACCAGCTGTCACACTGCGCAATCACTGAGCGGGTACGCAGCCGGGTCGCGGACAAGCGCGTCCTGTCCCTGATCAAGGCGTTCCTGAAGTCGGGTGTCATGTCCGGCGGCCTGGTCAGGTACGCGGATACCGGGACGCCCCAGGGCGGTATCGTCTCGCCGCTGCTCGCCAACGTGGCCTTGTCGGCGCTGGATGAGCATTTCTGCGCCAAGTGGGATGCCCACGGCAGCGAGAACAGGCGGCGGGCGCACCGCAGGCGCGGCGGGGCCACCTACCGGATTGTCCGCTACGCGGACTTATGCCGAGCGCGGCATAAGTCCGCTTATGCCGCGCACCGGATTATGCCGACCCGGCTGCCCGATGCCCTGGTCGGAGGAGGGCTGGCCGTTTTCTGGTCGGCATAATCCTGCGGTCCCGGCGGTGATCTGCCTGTCTGGTTTGTGTCAGTGATTCCTCCAGACAGGGAGATCATCATGGGCACGGACGATGACAACGCGGTGCTGCTGGCGGAGTTCCGCATGTGGCTGGACCGGGAGCGGGGCCTGTCTCCGGTATCAGTGCGGTGCTATTCCAAGCAGGCGAAGTACTTCCTGGCCGCGGTCGGCGGGCCGGGAGCGGTGAGCGCACTGGAAGCGGGCAAGGTGACCGCGTTCGTGGTGGATCACTCCAAGGACCGCAACGGCTGGTCGGCGAAGGCGATGGTGACCTCGCTGCGAGCGTTCCTGCGGTTCGCGCACGCGACGGGGCGGTCGGCGGTCCCGCTGTCCGGGGCGGTCCCGGCCGTCGCGTCGTGGCGGCTGGCCGGGCTGCCGCGCGGCCTGTCTGCCGCCGAGATCGAGCGGCTGCTCGCCGGCTGCGAGCGGCAGACGACAGTCGGCCTGCGTGATTACGCGGTCTTGTCACTGCTGGCCCGGCTCGGCCTGCGCGGCGCGGAGGCAGCCGGCCTGCAGCTTTCTGACATCGACTGGCGGGCCGGGGAACTCACGGTCACGGGCAAGGGCAGCCGTACCGAGCGGCTCCCGCTTCCGGTCCTGGGCGGGGAGGCTCTGGCTTGCTGGCTGACCGGCGGGCGTCCCCGGTGCGAGTCGCGGGCGGTGTTCGTGACGGTGCGGCGGCCTTACCGGCAGCTGACGCCAGAGGCGGTCCGGGCAGTCATGGGCCGGGCCTGCGACCGGGCGGGACTGCAGCGCCGGGGGGCGCACCGGCTCCGGCACGCACTGGCGACCGAGATGCTGCGCGCCGGCGCGTCACTGCCCGAGGTCGGGCAGGTGCTGCGGCACCGCAGCCTGCTGTCCACCTCGGTCTATGCCAAGGTCGACCAGGACGCGCTGCGCCCGCTGGCGCGGCCGTGGCCCGGAGCCGGGAAGTGAGCGCGCTGCGGGCCAGGGCGGAAGAGTACCTGGCGATGCGCCGGGCCCTCGGGTTCAAGCTCACGACCCAGGGCCGGCACCTGATGAGCTTCGTCGCGTTCTGCGAGGAACGCTCCGCCAGTCACGTCACTGCCGACCTGGCGGTCGAATGGGCGACCACGACCACGCGGGGCAGCGGAAACGAGGTTTACCAGGCCCGGCGGCTCGACGTCGTGCGGATCTTCGCCCGGCACCTGCAGGCGCTGGACCCGGACACTGAGGTTCCGCCCGATGACGTGCTGTCGCGCCGCTACCTGCGGATCCAGCCCTATCTGTATTCTCCGGCCGAGATCGCCGCGCTCATGAACGCGGCAGATGCCCTCGGGCCGGTGCTGCGGGCGGCGACCTGGCGGACGCTCATCGGCTTGCTGGCGGTGACCGGCATGCGCCAGGGCGAAGCGTGCCGCCTCGTCCGGGACGACACCGACCTTCAGGCCGGGACGATCGTGATCTCCGATTCCAAGTTCGGCAAGTCCCGGCTGGTCTTCCTGCACCCGACGGCAATCGCAGCGATGCGGGCCTACGAGCAGGACCGCGACCAGGCGTTCCCCGAGCCGCAGGCGGCCACGTTCTTCGTGAACAGCCGGGGCAGGCCGCTGGACGAGCACAATACCCAGCACACGTCCGCCGCGCTGATCGCAGCGGCCGGCATCGCCGCCCGCCTGGGCGGCGCGCTCCCCGGCTGCACGACCTGAGGCACGTGTTCACCGTCGCCACCATGCTGGACTGGTACCGCGACGGCCAGGACGTGCAGGCACGGCTGCCGCTGCTGTCCACCTGGCTCGGACATGTCGACCCGAAGTCCACCTACTGGTACCGCCAAGCCGTCCCCGAACTGCTGGCCCTCGCAGCCGGCCGGTCGAGCAGGCAGGCCGGCAGGCGGCCCCGTGACCGACCTGGCCCCGATCCTGCAGGGGTTCTTCACCGACCGGCTGGCCCGGCAGAAGATGGCCAGCCCGAACACCGTCGCGGCCTACCGCGACACGTGCAAGCTGCTCCTGACGTTCGCGCAGGAGCAGACCGGGAAGCCACCGACCAGGCTTAGCGTCGCCGACCTCGACGCCACGCTGATCGGCGCGTTCCTGCGGCACCTGGAAGATGACCGTGGGAACGGCAGCGCCACCCGCAACGCCCGGCTAGCCGCAATCCACTCGCTGTTCCGCTATGCGGCCCCGCGAGCACCCGAGCACGCCGTCGTGATCAGCCAGGTCCTGTCCATCCCGCCCCGCCGGCGCGAACGCGCCGTCGTCAGCTACCTCACCCCAGAGGAAACAGACGCGCTGCTCGCGGCACCCGACCGGGCGAGCTGGCACGGCCGCCGCGACCACGCGCTGCTGCTGCTCGCCATCCAGACCGGCCTGAGGGTATCGGAACTCACCGGCCTCGCCTGCCAGGACGTGCACCTGGGCGCTGGCCCGCACGTCCGCTGCCACGGCAAGGGCCGCAAAGACCGGGCCACACCGCTGACCAGCCTGACCGCCAGGGTGCTGAAAACCTGGCTCGCTGAGATCCGCCCCCGGCCTGACATGCCGCTCTTCCCGACCCGGGCAGGCGGCCGGCTCTCCCGCGACGCCGTCGAAGGGCTCGTCGGCAAGTACGCGTCCGCGGCCGCGGACATCAGCGCATCGATCAAGGAGAAGAACGTCACTCCGCACACGCTCAGGCACACCGCCGCCATGTCGCTGCTGCGCGCCGGAGTCGACACCTCGGTCATCGCCCTCTGGCTCGGCCACGAGGACGCCGAGACCACCCAGGTCTACCTCCACGCCGACATGACCATCAAGGAACAGGCCCTCGCCCGCGTCAGGCAGCCCGGCACAAAACCGGGCCGCTACCGTCCGCCCGACACCCTGCTCACGTTCCTCGACAACCTCTGAGCGCCGCCGGGACCGCAGGATTATGCCGACCAGAAAACGGTCAGCCCTCCTCCGACCAGGGCATCGGGCAGCCGGGTCGGCATAATCCGGTGCTCGGCATAAGCGGACGACTTCGTGATCATGGTGTGTGGCTCCAGGGCGCATGCGGAGGCCCTGCGGGACGAGGTCACCGACGTGCTGGCCCCGCTCGGGCTGCGATTGTCGCAGTCCAAGACGCGCGTCTGTCACATTGATGAGGGGTTCGACTTCCTGGGCTTCCACATCCAGCGGAGGACCAAGAGGGGAACCGCCAGGAAGTATGTCTACACCTACCCATCGAAGAAGGCGCTGGCCTCGATCATGGATAAGGTGCGGACGCTGACGGCCAGGTCACGGCACCGGGCACTCGGCGACCTGCTGCGCCAGCTCAATCCGGCGCTGGCAGGCTGGTGCCAGTACTTCCGGTTCGGCGTGTCATCGGCCACCTTCGGCTACCTGGACATGTTTGCCTGGCGCCGTATCACCGGGTGGCTGCGCAAGCGGCACAAAGGGATCACCTGGAAGGCCCTCTACCGGCGGTTCCTCACCGGCCCGCCGAGAGGGCTCCCGGCTGAGAGCGGGAAAACGATGTTCCGCGCCGCGCAGGTAGAGACAGTGCGCTACCGCTGGCGCGGGACGAACATCCCGGCACCATGGCCGAGTGGCGCGGAGGCCACCGCCGCCGCGTAACCCGCGGGAACCCGTGGAGCGCCCGTTGCGCGGAGACGCGCACGGCGGGTGCGGAGGGCGGGTCAGGGAAACGGGCCGGGAGAGATCCCGGAACCGCGCCCTGGCCCGACCCCTACCGCCCACCGAGAAGATCCGCGCCGAGATCGACGCCCTGCTCGCCGGGGAACGTGAGCTGGGCGAGGTGATCGAGGACGTCGCCCGCCTCGGGCCCGGCTGATCATCCAGACCGCGCTGGAAGCTGAAGTCGAGGTCTTCCCGGGCCGGGCGCGCTACCAGCGCTCGGCCGTGGCGGAGGACGCCCGGCCGGGGATGCGTAACGGCTACAGCCCGGCGACGATCAAGACCACCGCCGGGCCAGTGACGGTCCAGCGGCCGAAGCTGCGGGGCACCACCGAGACGTTCGCATCCAGGCTGTCTGGCTCGACGGTCACCAAGAGCAACGCCCTTGAATCATTGATGATCGCCGGGTTCGTCCGCGGCCTGTCGGTCCGGGACGTGGAGAACACCCTCGCCGACGCGCTCGGCGCCGAGGCGGCCCTGTCGAAGTCGACGGTGTCGCGGGTCTGCCAGGCGATCGGCGAGCAGTTCGAAGCCTGGCGGACCCGGCCGCTGGACGGCGTGATGCTGGACTACCTGATCCCGGGCGCCTCCATGTTCAGGATGCACCCCGGCGCCCGCGCCGAGCCGGTGCTGGCGGCATGGGGCATCGACACCGGCGGCAAGCCTGTGTTCGTGGCCCTGGCCCCTGGCGGGTCAGAATCCACCGACGCCCGGGGCGACTTCCTCGATGAGCTGTCCGGGCGGGGGCTGCGGCCGCCGCTGCTGGTCATCTCCGACGGCGCCGCCGGGCTGATCAGCGCGATCGAGTCGTCGCTGCCCCGCTCGCTGCGGCAGAAATGCCTGATTCACCGGTGCCGCAACGTACTCGCCAAGGTCCCCGCCACCGCGCAGGAGGAGATCCGCAGCGCCTACTGGGCGATCTTCGACACCGCTGCGCTCACCGCCGCCGGCATCCAGCCCGGGCAGCGGCTGGTGACCGCGATGCAGGCCCGCATCGACGCCTTCGCGCAGAAGTACTGCAAGCGCTACCCCGCCGCGGTTCGCTGCCTGCTGGCCGACTGCGAGCAGCTGACCAGCTACCTGCGGTTCCCGGCCCAGCATCACAAGCGGATCCGGCACTCCAGCTTCGAGCGGACCTTCGGCGAGACCCGCCGCCGCGTCAAGGTCATCGGCCGCCTCCCCGGCGAGGCCAGCTGCCTCAACCTCGTCTGGGCCGTCCTGGACAGAGCCTCCCGCGGCTGGCGCGGCCTCACCACCACCAGCCAGAGCACCCGGCAGCTGCAAGACCTCAGCTGGCAGCTCCTCGACCCCCCCACACCCATCCGGCGCCCGAATCCGGCCGCCGCAAGCGCGTCACCGGAAAATGTCGGAGCCGTCGCCTAACATCCACCACGAAGGAACCGAGCCGCCGTCATTTACACCGGCTCTGGGACGCCACCCGTGCTGTACGGCATGGGTGGCGATCTGCGTCAACGCTGCGGTATCCGCCGTGATCGCCTTACCGCTGCTGCCCGCGTCGGTGCTGGGGCGCACGCCAGTACCCGGGATCAATCAGCTGGCCAGGGACCAGATCGGATGGCCGGATTACGTGTCCGAGGTCGCGGCCGTCTACCGGACGATCCCCCCCGGCGAAGCGCCGCACACGGTCATCATCACCAGCAAACTACGGCGAGGCCGGCGCGATCGCCCAGTACGGCCCGGCGCTCGGACTGCCGCAGCCCTACAGCGGTCACAACCAGCTCTACTTCGTGCGGCGGCCGCCCGACGCGACGGCCACCGTCGTCATCGTGGGCGGCCAGCTCGCCAACGTCAGTGACGACTTCGCCTCGTGCACGGTCGTCGCCCGGCTGCACAACCGGGACGGCGTCGCGAACGAGGAAGTCGGCGAACCGGTAGCCATATGCCGCCAGCCCAACCAGAGCTGGACGACGCTCTGGCCGAAGTTCCTGCACTACGACTGACCTCGCCAGGAGTCTCGGGCGAGCATTCTCGGAGCAGCCAGGGCAGCATCACGCCGCCGCCGACGAAGAAAGTGCCGCCGAGCGTCAAACCCGAGAAACCACCGCGACCCTCGACAGTTGCAGATCGGGTTGCAGCTCGCTCTCAGTTCAGCGCGGTCCGCGACGTCCCCTCAGGCCGTCAGCCGGGCTGGCGTTCGTGTCCTGGGGCGTGCTGGCTGTCACATCTTGCCCCGGAGTGCACTGGGGTGTCATGCTCGGGCGCCGGCGAAGCGGCGATCGCCCAGGCGCGCCCGCCGGACGGCAGCCATGCGTATTCCATCAGTGTGCCCATGACGCGAGCGTAGGTCGCGGAGCCGCAGTTCAGCAGGAGCAGGTCGGCCTAGTCCGTGCTTCCTGAGGTCAGATGGAGAAATCCTGCTCGTACCACACCTCCGAGCTGGCGTGATGCCGGGTCTTGCGGGCGTCCGCGCCGTTGACCTTCGCCTCGAGCTCCTCGATCCGCACGAGCAGCGCGTGCAGGCTGACTCCGACAAGGTCAGGCAGCACCGTGTGGTCAAGGTCGGGGGATGCACCCGCGGCTCGCGGCTTGCTGCGGTGCACAATCTGACCGGGCACGCCGACGACGACCGAGTCGGACGGTACCGGCTTGACCACGACGGCGTTGGCGCCGATGCGGCTGTCGTGACCGACCGTGATCGGGCCGAGGATCTTGGCGCCCGCGCCGATGGTGACCCGGTCGCCCACTGTCGGGTGCCGCTTGCCGCGCTGCAGGCTGCTGCCGCCGAGCGTGACACCGTGGTAAATCGTCACATCGGCGCCCACCTCGGCCGTCTCGCCGATGACCACGCCAGTGCCGTGGTCGATGAACAGGCCGGGGCCGAGGACCGCCGCAGGGTGGATGTCGACGCCGGTAAGGCAGCGGGTCACCGCGGACAGGAACCGGCCGGCCAGCTTGCGGTCGTCGTGCCACAGCCAGTGGCTGAGCCGGTGGCCCCACACCGCCTGCAGGCCCGGGTAGCAGAGCGCCAGCTCAAGGGTGCCCCGCGCGGCCGGATCCCGTTCCCTGGCCGCCTGAAGATCGCGTCGCAGGGCCGCCAGCACCGCTACTCGCCCAGGTCAGCGAACAGCGGGGTACTGAGGTACCGTTCGCCGAAGTCAGGAACGACGACCACGATCAGCTCGCCGGCGTTCTCCGGCCGGTGCGCCAGATGAACCGCCGCCCAGACTGCCGCGCCGGACGAGATGCCCACCAGCAGCCCCTCTTCCTTCGCCAGCCGGCGCGCCATATCCATGGCGTCATCGTTCTCTACGGTGAGGATCTCGTCGACGATGTCCAGGTCGAGGACGCCCGGCACGAAGCCGGCGCCGATGCCCTGGATCGGGTGCGGCCCTTTCTTGCCGCCCGAGAGCACCGGCGAGGCGGCCGGCTCGACCGCCACCAGCCGGATGGAGGGCTTGCGCTGCTTGAGGACCTCGCCGACGCCGGTGATGGTGCCGCCGGTGCCGACGCCGGCCACGAAGATGTCAACGGCGCCGTCGGTGTCGCGCCACACTTCCTCGGCGGTGGTCGCCCGGTGGATCGCGGGGTTGGCCGGGTTCTCGAACTGCTGCGGCATGAAGTACCGCTGGTCGCTCTTCGCGAGTTCCTCGGCCCTGGCGATGGCGCCGGGCATGCCGTCGGGCCCGGCGGTGAGGACCAGGTCGGCGCCGAGCGCCCGCAGCAGCTGTCGGCGCTCGCGGCTCATCGTCTCCGGCATCGTCAGCACGCACCGGTAGCCGCGCGCGGCGCAGACCATGGCCAGCGCGATGCCGGTATTGCCGCTGGTCGGCTCTAGGATGATCGTGTCCGGTCCGATGAGGCCGTCGCGCTCCGCGGCGTCGATCATGGCCACGCCGATCCGGTCCTTGACGCTGTGCGCCGGGTTATAGGACTCCAGCTTCGCCACGACGTCCGCCCCCGCCCCGCCGGTCACCCGCCGCAGGCGGACAAGCGGCGTGTTCCCGATCAGCTGCGTCACGTCCTCGGCGATCCTCATCTGCCAGCCCCTTCCAGATCTTGGCCGGCGCACCTGGCTGCTCGCCCGGACTGCCGGCTATTCCTATCGGGAAAAACGATTGCGGTGCTCGCCCTGGCTCGGCCAGGGCCGATGGTCCCATAATCTCGCTAAAATCCAGCGGAAAAAGTGACTTTCGGCCCTTCCTGAGCAAACCGCGGGTCGGGACACGATGGGTGCCGACCTATGGAAGGGGCTCAGTAATGCCTGAGGCCGAACAGGTTCATCTTGCGCTCAGCGATGCCGCTGCGCGCCAGCTGGCCAATGCCACCAAGACCACAGCGCAGCTGGACACGATCACGCCGCGATGGCTGGTCCGGCTGCTGCAGTGGGTGCCAGTAGAGGCAGGCATCTACCGCCTGAACCGGGTCGTGCATCCCGAGGACGTGGAAATCGCCTGCCCGCCCCGCGACGAATCCGAGCTGCCGCAGACCCACGTGGGCTACGACGAGACGCCGCGGGAGTACTTCCTCAACTCCGTCTCGACCATCGTCGACATCCACACCAGGATCTCAGACCTTTACAGCAGCCCGTATGACCAGATCGCCGAGCAGATCCGGCTGACCGTCGAGACGATCAAGGAACGGCAGGAGAGCGAGCTGATCAACAACCCGGACTACGGGATGCTGACCAACACCGCTGATACTCAGCGCCTCTCCACCGCCATCGGCCCGCCTACCCCGGACGACTTCGATGAGCTGATCACGAAGGTCTGGAAGGAGCCGGCTTTCTTCCTTACCCACCCGAGCGCGGTCGCGGCGTTCGGCCGGGAATGCACCCGCCGCGGCGTGCCGCCGGCGACGGTCAGCCTCTTCGGGTCGCAGTTCATCACTTGGCGCGGCCTGCCGGTAATCCCGTCCGACAAGGTACCGCTCGCTGACGGGAAGACCAAGGTGCTGCTGATGCGAGTCGGCGAGCAGCGCCAGGGCGTCGTCGGGCTATACCAGCCGGGCCTGACCGGCGAGCAGACACCGGGGCTGTCCGTCCGGTTCATGGGCATCAACCGAAACGCCATCTCGTCCTACCTGATCTCGCTCTACTGCTCGCTGGCAGTGCTCACCCCGGACGCGCTTGCGGTCCTCGATGACGTGGAGGTAGGAAAGTTCCATGACTACGGCCACACCTACCGGTGACGCTGCCGGCGCTGCGGAGTCGTGGCTGCCAGACGAGGCGACGCTAGCCAGGCTGGCCAACGAGTTCTTCGCCGCGCCGCCCGCCGAGCAGCCAGTCACCGCGCTGACCAGCCACGTACCTGCGGCGGCAGTCCCGCCGGGTCAGGACCCGGTCAGGGCGGCCAGTTATGAGCCGGTCATCACAGCGCCCAGTCAGGACCCGGTCAGGGCGGCCAGTTACGAGCCGGTCATCACAGCGGGCGGCCCCGGTGCCGTCCCGCCACTGCGCCCGCCGGGGCAGCTGGCCGGGCAAGCCTTCGATCTGCCCCGCCTCGCCCAGGCCGCCGTGCCCAGCTTCTATTTCGTCGACGACGTCGCGGCTGCTGGGCTTGCGACGCCGGCGTTCTCGCCGGGCACTCAGTCGGCGTTCGACATCGAGGGGGTCCGCCGGGATTTCCCGATCCTCGCCGAGCGGGTCAACGGTCGGCAGCTCGTATGGCTGGACAATGCCGCGACGACGCAGAAGCCGCAGGCGGTCATTGACCGCCTGGACTACTTCTATTCGCACGAGAACTCCAACGTCCACCGTGCGGCCCACGCCCTCGCTGCGCGGTCGACAGATGCCTACGAGGGCGCCCGGGTCACCATCGCGGACTACATCGGCGCGCCATCGAGCGACACGATCGTCTTCACCCGGGGTGCCACCGAGGCGATCAACCTCGTCGCCCGGGCGTGGGGCCCGCAGCATCTGGCCGCCGGCGACGAGATCGTGATCTCGCAGCTGGAGCATCACGCCAACATCGTGCCGTGGCAGCAGCTCGCGGCGCAGACCGGCGCGAAGCTGAAGGTCATCCCCGTCGGCGACGACGGTCAGCTGCTCCTCGATGCCTACGCTGATCTGCTCACCCACCGGACCCGGCTGGTCGCCGTCTCCCAGGTCTCCAACGTGCTCGGCACGATCGTCCCGGTCAGCGCGATCGTCGAGGCGGCGCACCGCGTCGGAGCCACCGTGCTCATCGACGGGGCGCAGGCCGTCGCGCACCTGCCGCTGGACGTGTCCGCCCTGAACATCGATTTCTACGTGTTCTCCGGGCACAAGATATTCGCGCCCACCGGCATCGGAGTGCTCTACGGCAAGCCGGAGATCCTGGAAAGCATGCCGCCGTGGCAAGGCGGCGGGAACATGATCGAGGACGTCACGTTCGAGCGGACGACCTACCAGCATCCGCCGGCCCGGTTCGAGGCAGGCACCGGCAGCATCGCCGACGCGGTAGCGCTCGGCACCGCCCTGGATTACGTCAGCCGGATCGGCCTGCCAGAAATCGCCCGCTATGAGCGTGACCTGCTCAGTTATGCCACCCAGGAGATCTGCAGCGTGCCCGGCCTTCGCCTGATCGGCACGGCGCCGGAGAAGGCCAGCGTGCTGTCGTTCGTGCTGGCCGGCTACACGCCGGAGGAGGTCGGCTCTGCGCTGGACAGGGAGGGCATCGCGGTCCGGGCCGGCCATCACTGCGCCCAGCCCATCTTGCGCCGCTACGGACTGGAATCAGCGGTCCGGGCGTCGCTGGCCATGTACAACACCCGCGACGAGGTTGACCTCCTCGCCGCCGCGCTGCGCCGGCTCGCCGCCGATGCAGGAAGCCGCCGGCCCGGCTGAGCGCGGTGCGGTAAGCGGCGGCTCCCATGTTCCACTGTACCGAGCACAACATCCGCGTCCACGTCTTCACCTGCGTCCTCGCCCTGCAGATCGCCCACCTGATGCGCCGCCAGGCCGGGCGCGCCGGCCTGGACCTGTCCGTGCGCGAGCTGCTCCGCAAGCTAGTGCCGTGTCAGGCTACGTTTGCCCGGTTGATGATGCGGCGGAGCCGTTCGTCGTGGGCGTGGGTGTTGCGCCAGATGATGTACCGGCGGATCATGCTGCCCTGCTCCTTGTGGGTGGCGTG
>JBKQMG010000170.1:0-16023 GCA_052146815.1 Streptosporangiaceae bacterium
TCTCCGGTGGTACCGCCAGCCCGTGGTCGGAGACGATGCGGAACAGGTCGGTGAACATCGTCACGTCGGGGGTGATCCCGGCTGCGACGTGCCGGGCCAGGAACCGGCCCAGCATCCGTTCCAGGCGCAGCTCGTCCAGCTCCTCGGGTCGCTCGACCACCTCCAGGAGCGCGTCGGCCAGCCCGGCCGGGTCGCCCCGGTCCAGGGCCAGCAGCAGCCGCTGCAGCGGTCTGTTGACTATGTCAGGAGTG
This sequence comes from Streptosporangiaceae bacterium, assembly GCA_052146815.1. GTDB lineage: Bacteria > Actinomycetota > Actinomycetes > Streptosporangiales > Streptosporangiaceae > DATJZH01. The sequence goes on from JBKQMG010000170.1 coordinate 252, forward strand.
GATGGCGGCGGTCACTGCCTGGGCTATGAGTCGGCGGGACATTGGTGTTCAGTCTGCCGGGATGATCGTGTCGGTGTCGCCGGACAGCAGCTGCTGAGGGATCTGGCCGAAGGTGTACTGGGCCGGGGCGGATCCTGGGACGAGCGCGAACGTCAAGATGACATCGAAACGGTCGCCCGGCCATTTCTGCGGGATGGCCGTACCCGGAGTGACCGGCAGCGACGAGGCGAGCGCCGGGATGTGGTCGTGCTCCCAGCAGATCAGCACGACGCCGGCGTAGCCGCTGACCACGCTGGCGGCCAGCTGAGGTTCCTGGCCCTCGGCGAAGGCCGAGGCTATCGGCAGCCCGAGACGGTCGCTGAGACCCTGGATCGTCTGATACGTCCGGTGCACGGCCGTCTCGGCCGGGTTCCCGTAGGAAGGCGAGAGCAGGGCTGTGGGCGTCAGCAGTCCTGCTTGCAGTGTCCCGAGGGCGGGATCGAACAGGACAGCGAGCGCGCCGGAGCGCTGCCACCCCCTCGGCAGCAGTGAATGCGCGTCCTGGACGCCCTGATCATCGACGCCGAAGGGCGCGACCGGTGCGGGCGGCGGCTGCCCAGGAGCTGTCGGCGGCGGGTCAGCCGGCTTCTCGCCGTGCCGGATGATGTAGATCACGTCCGGCGGCGCGGCGGCGCCCCCTGCGGATTGCTGAGTCATTCAGGCCCCCTGGTCAATGGCCGCCTCGGCGTGTACCTGGGTAGCGGCCGCCTCGGTAATGGTCGCAGCGTAGGCATTAGAAACCGAGCTGGCTTGCGATTAGAAATGTCCGGGTCTCAGCGCGTTGATTCAGGCCTTCGGGAACGCGCTGACTGGTCCGTTGCTTGTCTCCAGGCTCTTCCATAGAACCTGGATTTGGGACATACGAGTCAGGCTAATCGTCATATACATCTTGATTCAGTATAGAGTATCTCCTTAAATGTCATGAAGATCCCTGCCGGCGAACACCACAGGTTCGCGATCGACGCCCTTGGCTGAGCCATGCCACATACTGGCATTGGGCCGGTAATATGACCACCCTCAAAAGCTGCCGGAAGATCTTGCCGACGAAGGCGCATCGCCTGGCGTGCTCTGCGGGCTTGCGAGCTGCGATTCTGCGCTCCTGGTATGACCGAAATGGCGATCTTGAAGTGATCGCTGGGGTGTCAAGCGGAGACTTCTAAGTGGCTGAACAGGATGCGTCCGGGGAAGCTAATTGCGACCTGAAGCAGCTTGGCAGCGCCAGCGACGGCAATGGCGTGCTCTACCGCTCGGCCGATGGCGGGAAACCCTGGCGGGCAGTCTTCACTGCGATCGGCGGGACGCCCTGGAACTCTTGTCCTATGTGAGCCGGGCAGTGGGCTGGGTGGTGGTTAACGAGCCGACGACCAGGGCGCCCGGAACCGAGCTCCTGCGAACATCGGACGCCGGCGCCACCTGGCACCAGGTCCGCTTCTGAGCAGCGCACCGCTCCACCGCACCCCGACAGCCGGGGCCGCACCCACCTCACGCCAGGCCCAGGCCCAGGAATGCCGGCGGCGTTCGTCTCAGGAGAGGCGCGCATCGCCGCGCGTTCGGCGCGCTCGGGGAGCGGCTTGAGCGCGCATTGGGTTCTCCTGGCGGCGGCGCTGGGGTGGTTCGCTGCTTGCCTGGTTGTGTGCTGGCTAGGGGTGGTATTGCAGGAAGGCGGCGCCGCTGGTGTCGCCGGAGTTGAAGCCCACGTCGCCGACGCCCAGCACCGATCGCGTGCCGGGGATGAGTGCCAGGGCGGTTACCGAGATCTCCCCTGCCGTCTGGGCTGGCATGGGGTATGTGGCCCAGGCCCCGCTGGCGCTGTAGTGCAGGAGGAACGGCACATCGTGCGGGCTTACGGCGCTGAGCCACAGCCCGCCATCGCCGTCCGGGGCGATCGGGCCGGTCAGCGCCCCGGACGGCAGCGGGCCGGTGATCTTGGTCCAGCTGTGGCCGTGCCAGTGCAGGAGCACGATCGGGCCGGGGATTTCGCCGCCGCCCTGGACGGTGTAGGTGTATGCGGTCGCCCAGACGTTGCCGGGTGACTCGGCCAGGATCCGCTTGGGCTGGAGGAGCTGGCCGGCCGGGACCAGGTTGGCGGGCAGGCTGATCGTCTGCCACTTGACGCCGTTGTAATGCATGGTCAGGTCGCCGGAGTTCGTGTACGCCCAGGTCCAGATGTTGCTGCTGGAGGAGGCGCTTTCCATGCCGGTAAAGGTGAAGGAGCCAACGGCGGCCGGCAGCGTCGTGGCCTGCCAGGACGTGCCGTTGTAGTGGTGGGCCAGAGCCTGCGCCGTCATCGGGTTGTAGGTGAACGCCCAGGTATCGTGCGGGCCGGTGGTGACCACGCCGTCGAGCTGGACGGCCGGGGCCGGGCCGAAGGACGTGATCACCCAGCTGCTGCCGCTGCGGCGGCCGACCTGGTCGGCGTTGTTGGAGAACCATATGTTGGCTGGTGATGTGGCGCTGACAGTCGCGATGAACGCTCCCGGTGGCCCGGACACCGCCACCGCGTGCCACTGGCCGCCGCTGAGCTGATAGACCGATTCCCGGCGGGCCGGCGTTTGCCCGCCCGCCCAGGCTGTCCCGCCGGGAAGCGCTGCCACGTCATTCAGGACGGTGTCCGGCACCGTGATCATCTTGGTGATGCGCCAGTGCAGTGCGGCATCAGCCGACGCGCTGGCCGGAGGCGCCCCGGCTGATGCCGCAGCGGCGAGCAGCACCGCAGCAGCCGCGACCGCCGCGGTTTTGCCTGAATGAAGCCCCGCTCGAATAGCCATGCTTTTCCCGCCCCCGTCAAGAAATAGCGATGCCTGGACTGCAGCTTACGCCATAAGCCCAAAGAGCGGCCCGTCGCGGCCAGATAATGGTAGCGCCGCCGTCGCTGCGCCGGCAGCTCCTTCGATCGGGTGCGCCGATGTTAGTGACATCGGGCTCAGGGCGGGGCGGGCGCGCCGGGCTGGCGGATCTGGGAGCTGGCCGCAGCCAATTCGTAAACGGCATATTCCCGCATAATCGGCGGTTCGGCGCAGGGATGTCCCGGCGAGCCCACCGGCCTGATGCGGCGGTGCGCTCGTCAGCTCTGGCAGCCGAAAAGGCCGCCCGGGAAGGATTCCCGCGTCACGGCCGCCAGGGACAGCCGGAAAACCGGGAATATCCTATTTGACGAATCTCCTGGCAGCGATATCTCGTCTGCGAATGATTTTGTTTTTGAGTGCTGCAGCCGCCTCGCTAAACGCCAAGCAGGACGTGATGCCAGCTGTCGCTACCTTTTTCCGGATTAAGGTTACTGAGGAAAGACGGATTATTGGTTATCGGACGCGCCGGTGCCGGGCCGGGCGCAGGGGACGCCGGCGGTGAGGCGACGGTGGCCGGTGACCACGGGGCAGACGCTGAACGCGGTGGCCGACGGCAATGCCGGCACCAGCGACAGCAGATGCAGTACAGGCAGTACGGCGTGCAGCGGCCCCGGGGCTGGTACCGGTGGCAGCCCGGCGGGCGCCGTCGCCATCATCATCCCCCCGGTGCTCGACGCCCTGCTCCGCCGCACCCGGCCGAACTGGCCTGGTGCAGTAGGCAGCTCTCAGCGGCGCTCCTGCGGTGGCGCGGCCGGCCTGGGCGGCGGTGAAGGCGGCGCCGTTGAATCCCTTGTCCACGAGCAGGTCGCGTGGCAGCGGCCCGTCCTCCGACAGGTCATTGCCCACGTCGCGCTCGTTGATGGCGGCGGGCACGATGCTCCGGGCGCGGACGCTGCGGCTGCCAGCGTCCTGACCGCGAGGCGGAAGCCGTAGAACCATTCGGCGTGCGCGGCGTCGCGGCCGAACCGGGCATGCAGGCCGCCGGGCCCGGTCCAGCCGTCGGGGCCGCGGACCCGCGAGGTGTGCCTGACCGGCAGCGCGCTAGTGTCGATCTGCTGGCAGTCATCGGCCGGGACTTGTCCGGCGAGGTGGCAGCGCAGCTGCTCGAACGCGCTCCGCAGCCAGCGGATGCGGCGGTTGGCCTCGCTTTGGTGCGGCAGGTGCGGGACAGGTGTGCCCAGTCGCGTGCGACCTCGGCCAGGAAGCCCGCCTCGCTGCGCCGGCCCAGCAGGTGCCGGACCTGCGCGATGGCCAGCAGCTCGGCGTCGCTGCACGCCGGCGCCGGTCCCGGGCGGGCGGGATCGCGATGATCCGGGCAGCTATCAGGTCGTCGATCAGGCGTAGACGCAGACGAGCAAGTCCTCGGTGGGCAGCATGGGGGGTGCCTCTGCGGTTGCAAGCGGTCTTCGACACCCGCATGTCTGCCGCAGAGGCCCTCTCATGATCAACGCGACGCGCCGTAATCAACGCACATAACGCGCCTGAGGACCTCCTCGACCGCATGAGGGCGAAATTCCCACCGCCGCGATCGCCGTCCTGGAGTTCAGCGGACCCTGGTCTGAACTCGGGCACGGACAGGCAGACCTGACCGACTTCGTGCCCCCCCCGCGAGATGGGCGCCGGGAGCGGCCCTGCACCGGCGCGGTAACTCAGGTCACGACGGCTTCCAGCGCGACATGCCGGGATCAGCTGACAGGTGCCTTTGTTCTACGAAGCGCCCGTATTATCTTCCGAAGCGCCCGCCGATCTGCCGGGCGACGCTCTCGGGCGCCAGGTCGACTGCGCCCTCCCAGTGCAAGCGCTCCAGGAACGTCGAGTCCGAGCGGTAGAGGTGCCGGAGGTTCGACCGGCAAGCCAGACGCAGGTTCAGCGGGTAACCCTCGGTGGCCGGGGGCGCTCCGTAGATCGCGCAGTTGAAGCTCTCGAAGCCCATCTCCGCATACCCGCCCAGAGCGAGAACCAGCCCGTGGGCCAGCTCGCCGATGAGATCGTCGTCTAGCTCCGCGGGCGAGGAGACGCCCGCCACGAACGCCCTGAGCTCGGCGGGGGCGATCGGAGCGAAGCTGACGATCCACTGGATGCGCCCGGTATTCCCGAGATAACGCTCCCCGGCGCGGCGCTCGGCGTCCAGGTAGGCGTCAAACTGCTGCGGTGGGACAGCTGCGAGCTGGCGCTGCAGCGTAGTCGGCTGGGAATCCACGATCCCTTGCAAGTGAGGGTGAAACAGCGAGCTTCCCGAGGGCAGCATGTGGTTGGCGTTGATCGACGCCCAGCGCGACTGTGGTTCCGCCGCTATCACCGCCTTCGCAAAAGCGACCTGCGTCGCCAGGTTGTCCGCGACCAGCCGCTGGGTGATCTCGCCGAGCGGGAGGTAATGCAGCCTGGGCGAGTAGACCGAGACCGAACTCTGCGATGAGTACGGGTGCAGGTTCGCGAACAGGACCGCCTCGCCGCGTACAATTCGCCCTTCCGGGTGGATCCTCGCCGCCAGGCTGGGGGTCAGCCGGTCGATCCGGCCCGGACAGAACGGGCAGCGCGGCTGGCCCTCCTGCGCAAACGCCTCCAGATCGAAGTCGTTGGCGGGCATCAGGCCGCGCTCGGGCAGGATGCGCGAGCTGTGGCCGGTCAGCGGATCAAAGCGCACCTCGATCGTCGTGCGAACCAGCCTGCCCGTTCCTGGCTCAATCATCTCAGCGGTCAGCAGCTCACGTCTGAGTTCCATCTGTTCGCCTCACTGTTCGAGGTAGCCGTCGAAGACAACGATCTGAAAGGCGCCCGCGATCAGCTGAACGTCGAGGATAGATCGTCAGGACTGACCGTGCCGATGTGGCTGCTACTGCCTGTCGAGCGCATGATCGGCGGCTACGGCCCTATTCTTACTCGCAAGCCTGCGGGAAAATAGGACGGAGAATCCAGGTGCGTCGGCCGGCGATGGCCGGGTCTCCTGACTGGGGGCCGTATGACGAGCGCGGCACTGGGGCACGTGAGCCAGCCCCAAGGCCTATCGCAACTCTGGGCTGGGGTGCATTGGCAACGTTCCTGCCATTCGGGTGTGCAAGCGACGCGGCGGATGCGCGCCTGGAACGATGTCGGCCCAGTTCATGGCGGACGATATTTTCATCGGCGGACTGCCGGTGTGCCAGGCGGCGCCGGGCCAGTCCGCTCCCGACATCGATGCGGCGGAACTCCGGGGCGAGGGTGATGTCGACGATGACGATCTTGTCGTCGGCGCGGTTGACGATGAGCCGTCCGGCTTGCTCGCCGTCCACGCAGATGACTGTGTAAGTCGCGTTGGGGAAGGCTTCCCGGTAATGGCCGGTCTGGGCGTCGAATTGCATGCCGATGAAGGCGTCCTGCTCCTTTTCGGACCAGCCGAGCCCGGCCAGTTCCGGCCGGCGAGTGGACGCATAGAGGGACAGGAGAAAGTCGCCGTCGTCTGGGAGGCGCTCGGGACGGACGCTGACTTCGCCATGCATAATGCGGGAATCCTGGCTGAGTAGTTCCAAGCGATAGCGGCCGCTGAGCGCGCGATCATCGGTCAGTGTTTGCGCGAGGTGTCCAGGATCGGCGGTGCCTGGCACCCGTGATCTTGGAGGATCAGCCTGAAGAGTACCGCTACCGCGCTCTACGTCCCGGCCGGTTACGCCCTCATCGGACGGCCTCGTCTTCGGCGCGTCGCGCTGCGGCGTTGTTAAGCCAGATGCTTGCCAGCCTGACCACGGCGCTGGAGCATGGGGTTGCCTTCATCCCGGCTGCGCAGGCCGCGCGGCAGTTCCGACGAGGGGAGCCGGGCCGTGAGCACGTCTGCCGGGTGCCGCCTGCGCGTAACTACTGCCATCCCTTGAGGAGGCGACAGTGTCTGACCCGTTTCTCGGCGAAATCAGGATGTTCGGCTTCAACTTCGCGCCGCAAGGTTGGGCGCTCTGCAACGGCCAGCTCTTGCCGATCAGCCAGAACACCGCTCTGTTCAGCCTCCTCGGCACGACTTACGGGGGTGACGGAACGACCACCTTCGCTTTGCCCAACCTGCAGTCCCGCGTGCCGATCCACCAGGGCCAGGGCGCGGGGCTCTCGTCCTACGCCCAGGGCCAGGAGGGCGGCACGGAGACCGTGACGCTCGCGGCGGCCCAGATGCCAGAGCACACCCACTCAGTGAGGGCCAGCAGCAGCGCAGCCGCGTCAGACAGGCCCGAGGGCCGCGCGCTGGCCCGCTCGGGCAGCCACATCTACGGCCCTGAGCCCGACACCGGCACCGTCATGAATGCGAAGATGCTCGGAGACGCCGGGGGCAGCGAGCCGCACGACAACATCCAGCCTTACCTCGCCGTGAACTTCTGCATCGCGCTGACCGGTATCTTCCCGGCGCGGAGCTGACCAGCGGGCTGCGGATGGAGAACGAGTTCCTGAAGAAAGCAGCCTTCTTCGTGCGGGCGCACCATGGCCGAGCGGTGCGCGGTGGTCAACGCGGAGAAGGCGCCCTACAAGATCTCGAACCCAGCCGCGCTTATTCGACAGTTTTCGCAGCTCAAAGGCCTCTGCGCACTGCGGAACCCGCCCGAGTGGCATCTGCTCAAACGGGCCGCGGCGCCGACCGAGGCTTCAACGCTCCACGTTCGTCAGTTGGGCCCAGTATTGGGGGCTCGCCCCCCCGCAGAGCGTATGACACGTCAGCGATCGCCGGACTCGGAACCGGCGCGGTCGCTTGCCGAGTTGAAAGCAGCTCAGCCTCGACGTCCGGGATTACCGGTCATGCCGGATGGCGGGGGTTGGCTGGCTGCATGGATATGTCGCCGCCCCGTGCATTGACTTGCGGGTCACGGTCGCCCGGGCGCCGTGATTTCATCGCGTTCGGTCGAGCATGGTAGCTCGATTGCCGTCATCCTGGATGAGCTACTGGTCTCGCCGGTCGAACTGGCGCATTGGATAAGGCAGGCGTAGCAGGTTCGGCCAGTGGGTCGGGGCCATGACACGCAGTCCGGGATGGTCGAACACGCGCCGCTTGCCAGGGTCGGGAAGAGCAGTGCGGAAGTTCGGCCGTAAGGGCGGACCCGCGCTATCGACTGGCTCGGCCAGATCACCGCGTCATCCACCCGGGGGCCTTGGCCGGTCACGTGTCGTAGTCGACTGTCACCTTCGGCGAGAGCGGCAGGCTCTGGCAGGTCAGGACAAAGCCGGCATCGACCTCGTCGTCCTCGAGGGCAAAGTTGCGGCGCATGGTGACCTCGCCGTGGGTGACCTTGGCCCGGCAGGTCCCGCAGACACCGCCTTTGCAGGCGAACGGCAGGTCGCTGCGGACCTTCTGGGCGCTGTCGAGGATCGGCTTGCTGCGCGGCAGGGTGAGCTGAGTGCTGCGCCCGTTGACGATGACGGTGACCTCGCTGGACTCACCTGCGGGCTGGCCGGCGTCCTCGGCGCGGTGCAACTCGGGCGGGGGCTCGTCGACGTAGAAGAGCTCGCGGTGGATTCTCTTCTTCTCGGCGCCGAGCTCACGCAGCACCGTGACGGCGTCTTGCGTCATGCCGAGCGGTCCGCACAGCCACCACTCGTCGACGAGCTCGACGTCGATCAGGGAGCCGAGAATGGTCCGCAGCCGGCCGGCGTCGAGGCGGCCGTTGAAGATATCGGCCTCGGTGGGCTCACGGGACAGCACGAACAGCAGGTGCAGCCGGGGACCGTAGGCGTTCTTGAGGTCGGCGATCTCCTCGGCGAACATCACGGTGTCCGTGCGGCGGTTGCCGTAGAGCAGGGTGACCCGGGTGTCGTCGTGCGCCGCCAGTAGCGACGCGGCGATGGACAGCACGGGGGTGACGCCCGATCCGGCGGCGATCAGCCCGTGATGCGTGCTCTGGGCCAGCTCCGGGGTGAACGAGCCGGCCGGCGGCCCGACCTCGACTTCGTCGCCGGGCTCGAGCCGGTCGACCAGCCACTCGGAGAACAGCCCGCCATCGACGCGCCGGACCCCGACCCGGGGCGCCGCGCCGGCCGGTGCGCAGATCGAGTAGGAGCGGCGCTCCTCCCCGTCTGGGGTCTGCTGCCGCAGGGTCAGGTACTGCCCGGGGCGGAAGGCGAAGTCCGCGCGCAGTTCCTCGGGCACGGTGAAGGTGACGGCCACGGCGTCGTCGCACAGCCGCTCGACGCTGCCCACCGTCAGGCAGCGGAACCCGCTGCCGCGGGGCGTGGCGATGTCCGTACCGGTGCCGGTGTGCGCACCGCCGCTGGTCGCGGTGGTCACCTCAGATCTCCTTCATGTGCTCGAATGGCTCGCGGCACGCCGGGCAGCGGCGCAGCGCGGTGCACGCCGTCGGCCCGAACCGGGAGTATTCCTCGGTTGCCGCCGCACCGCAGCGGGGGCATCGCACGGCGGCGGGCGGCGGGGTCAGCGTCAGCGGGATGGGCCCGGCGGCTCGGGCCGCGGCCTTGCCGGGCGGGGCGATGCCGGCCTCAGCGAGCTTGCGCCGCCCGGCCTCGCTGATCCAGTCCGTGCTCCAGGCAGGCGAGAACACCGTCCGCACCTCGACCGCACCGTATCCGGCCCTGGTCAGCGCGATCCGGATGTCGTCCCGGATGGCCTCGATCGCGGGGCAGCCGGAGTAAGTCGGGGTGATCGTGACGATGACGCCGTCTGCGCGGTCCTCGACCGAGCGGATGACACCTAGGTCGTCGAGGGTCAGCATGGGCATCTCGGGGTCGACCAGGCCGGCGACGATGCCGCGCGCGCCCAGGTCAAGATCCAGGTCCGGGCCGGTCACCAGGTCGCCCCCGGGTGCTGGCGGGCCAGGCTCTGCATCTCGGCGAGAACGTGCCCGAGCTTCTCAGTATGCACGCCCTGCCGGCCGCCGCGGCCGCCGATCGTGCCCACGGCGGGCCGGTCCGGCCGCGACAGCGTGGCCTGCGCCAGCACCTGATCGAGGACAGCGTCGAACTCCCCGCGGGTATCCGCGGGATCGACGGCGACGCCGGAGTCGGCGAGGCGGCGTTCAGTGTCCGAGGTACGGAACAGCTCCTCGACGAACGGCCAGGCCCAGTCGAGTGCGGCCTGCATCCGGCGGCGCGATCCGGGCGTGCCGTCGCCGAGGCGCAGCGTCCAGCGGGCGGCGTAGTCGCGGTGGTAGGTCAGCTCCTTGACGCCCTTGCCGGCGACCGCGGCGATCACGGGGTCCGCAGAGCCGAGCAGCCGGTCTAGCACCGCCAGCCGCCAGGTCGACAGGATCAGCAGCCGGGCGATGCAGCGGGCGAAGTCCAGGTCGTCGGGCTGCTCGGCAAGCGCGATGTTGCGGAACTGAGCCTCCTCGCGCAGGAAGGCCATGGTGTCCTCGTCCCGGCCCTGCCCTTCGACATGGCCGGCGCGTGCCAGCAGCACCCGGGCCTGGCCGAGCAGGTCGAGCGCGATGTTAGCCAGGGCGACCTCCTCCTCCAGTTCGGGTGCGTTCGATACCCACTGTGAGAGGCGGTGGCTGAAGATGAGGGCGTCGTCGCCGAGCATCAGGCAGTAGCCGGCGAGGTCCGCGGCGGCGGCACCCTGGGGGAGGGGGGCTGCGATCTCGGCCCCGACGTCCTCGAAGCCGGAGCCGAAGGCCCAGCGCGGGTCGCCGTGCTCGGTGGTCTCGGAGAGCGACTGGTAGGCGTTGGTGGCATCCTCCTCCGTGGCGTGCGGGCTCACAGGTGCGGCACCTCCTCGGGGATCGCGTAGAAAGTCGGGTGACGGTAGACCTTGTCGCCGGACGGGGCGAAGAACGGGTCTTTCTCAGCCGGGCTCGAGGCGGTGATGTCGGCGGCCCGGACTACCCAGATAGACACTCCCTCGTTGCGGCGTGTGTACAGGTCGCGGGCATTGTGCAGGGCCATCTCGGCGTCGGCGGCGTGCAGCGAGCCGACGTGGACGTGGTTGAGGCCGCGCTTGCCGCGGACGAACACCTCATAGAGCGGCCAGGTGCGGCGTGAGGAGCGTTGCTCCTGCCCAGTGTCGACGGCGGTGGTGGGGACGGCGCCGTGGCCGGCCTCTGCAGTCAGGTCGCTGGCTTCGTCGTCGCTCGGGATCACGCTGGCACCTCTGGCCCGTTCGCCTTCTTTTCGCCGCGTCCGGCGGCGTGCTTGTCGGCATAAGCCTGCGCGGCTTCGCGCACCCAGGCGCCGTTCTCGTGGGCTCGGCGGCGGTGGGCCAGCCGCTGCGCGTTGGCCGGCCCGGCCCCGCTGATGACGGCTTTGAGCTCCGACCAGTCGGGCTCGCCGAAGTCGTGGGCCTTCCGGTCCTCGTTCCACCTCAGCTCGGGGTCGGGCAGCGTGACGCCGAGGGCCGCGGCCTGCGGTACGGTCATGTCGACGAACCGCTGGCGCAGCTTGTCATTAGTATGCCGCTTGATGCCCCACGCCATGGACTGCCGGGTGTTCGGCGAGTCAGCGTCGCCCGGTCCGAACATCATCAGCGACGGCCACCACCACCGGTTCACCGATTCCCGCACCATCGCGCGCTGCGCGTCGGTGCCGTTTACCATCGCGATGAGCAGCTCGTAGCCCTGGCGCTGATGGAACGACTCTTCCTTGCATATCCGGATCATCGCCCGCGCGTAAGGGCCGTAAGAGCACCGGCACAGCGGGACCTGGTTGCAGATCGCCGCGCCATCGACCAGCCAGCCGATCACGCCGATGTCGGCGTAGGAGAGCGCCGGGTAGTTGAAGATCGACGAGTACTTCTGCCGGGACTCGATCAGCTTCTCGGTGAGCTCCTCGCGATCGACCCCGAGGGTCTCGGCCGCCGCGTACAGGTAGAGCCCGTGACCGGCCTCGTCCTGGACCTTCGCGAGCAGGATGGTCTTGCGGCGCAGTGACGGTGCACGGGTGATCCAGTTGCCCTCGGGCTGCATGCCGATGATCTCGGAGTGCGCATGCTGCGCGATCTGCCGGATCAGCGTCTTGCGATAGGCCTCAGGCATCCAGTCGCGCGGCTCGATCCGCTGGTCGGCGTCGATCGTGGCCTGAAATTGATCCTCGAGCGCATGGTGCGGGCGCTCGTCGGTTGTCGCCATCGGCCACCTCCGTACCGAATGTTCGTTCGTTTGATGATGACGCACCGGGTCTGCGGGCGCAAGCGCCGGCGGGTGCCGGCGGATCAGGCGGGCGGGATGATTCCCTCGGACACAATCTCAACCAGCTGCGCCGGCAGGCGCTCGGAGCCGGGATGGCCCGGCTTGCACCACTCGATTATCGAGTTGACCATGCCGGACAGCAGGCGCGCCGCCAGCCATGGATCGACACCGGCCCTGACCTCGCCGGCGGCGACGGCGTCGGCCACGAGAGAGGCGATCGTGGCGTCGAAGGCGCGACGGCGGGCCAGGGCGCAGCGCTCTATCTCAGTATTGCCGCGCACCCTGAGCAGAAGAGTGACGTACGGCAGTTCCGAGGTCAGTACTTCGACCTGCCGGCCGATGATGTGGCGCAGCCGCGCCAGGGCGGGACCGTTCTGCGCGGCCGGTTCCTCGAGGATCCCGAACAGGCCGTCCAGCGCGCGTTCGAGGGCAGCTCGCAGCAGCTCCTCTTTGCCGCTGACGTGGTGGTAGAAGGACGACTTGGTGATACCCGCCGCACGCGACAGATCTTCCATGCTGGTGGCGTCATAGCCGCGCTGGTTGAACTCGGCCACGCACACGGCCAGCAGCGACTGGGCGTCGTAGGCGGGGCGCCGGTCCCCGGCGGGGCTCCGGGCCTTGCGGGTCCGCGGCACTGGGGCACGCGGCGGCGTTTCGGCGGACGCTGCGCTCATTGGGGCCGCCCGGCCGCTAGGCCGGTTCGCGTCGCACCGGGCGGCCGGCAGATATCAGTCACGCTCCCATCGTGCCCGTCGCCTGGTGACATCGCGATCATGCGCCCCCGAAGGTCGGCCGCCGCTTGCCGAGGAAGGCCTCGACCGCAGCCTGGTGGCCCTTCCCGCTGGTCCAGGGTCACGAGCACGGCGGCCCGCACGGCACCGGCGGCGTCACCACCATTGGTCCCCACACGGTCATGCTAACGTCCCCAGCAACCGAACGATCGTTTGCCGTGCAGTCACCGATCGGAGGCCGGGGCAGCCGCGTGGACGACGCTTTCCTGCTGGCCGGGGTGCTGACCCCGCAGGGCAAGTACGGCGGGGCGCTGTCCGGCCCGGTGATTTCGCCGCCCCGGCGTGGCACCGCGAGTCGTGGGCTCGGAGCCAGTGCCTTTCCGGCCGAAAGCCCGCCCGCCGAGGGGGCGGTTCCCTTGCCCGTCTTCTTCAGAGGCATTCAGCGGTGGGCCGGCCTACCCGCAGTGCGGCGCTCTAAATCATTGCGCCAACCAGGCTGATCCTTCACAACCTGCTCAGCGCGTCGCTGCCGGTGCTGGGGCGGCGGGCGGGCGCGGCGCGGGCATCGGAATGGGTCTCCGATGTCTTCCACGTGCTGATGAGCGCGGCTTTGATCGCCATGACCTGGCGATCAGAGCCCGACCAGGAAGGTCAGTGAGCCGAACCCGCGCTGAAAACCTGCTGGATCAAGGATGTCCCACTAGCGATGAACTGCTTGTTCACCGGTCACCGCACGTGACTGCGGTCTTGGGCGGTCTTGGGCGGGCACTCTCGCCGAGCCGCCTGTCTGGCACGGAATCGGCACGATGCCGATCCAGACATGGTTCGCGCCGATCTGGATTGATTGTTCGATCAGCCGGGTTCCGCTCCGCTCGCGGTCTCGGCGTCGCCGCTGCCAGGGCCCGGCGCCGGCGGCCAGCCGGGCCTCGGCGATTCGGATACCGCGGCGCTCGGCACCGGCGTGGCCGAGCACGGCCGCCAGAAGGGCTCCCTGTGCAGCTTGTACAAGGTGGCAGCGGTATGGGCGACCACGGTCGCGGTCCGCGGGACGGCGTGCAGCAGGGCGATGACTGCACATTGGATCGAGGAGGTGGTGCTTCCTTGGCTCGGCACGAGGTTCGATGATTGGAACGACAGGCGGGGCGGGGAGCCATCGGGGAGCCAATGAGGACCAGCGCCGGGCGACGTCAGGCGACTCCCGGCTGCGATTAGCCCAGCTAGATGGCATGCCAGGCGTTCTTCTGGCGCCCGTCAGGCGCCCGGCCAGGATGCGTCTTACAAGCGAGAGGTCACTGGTTCGAACCCAGTGCGCCCACCTAGTGGCACAGGTATACACGGTATTGCGGGTTTTACTCGGTAAATGTGATGGCTTTGCCGGGAGCGGGGGAGCCAGCCTACGAGACATTGGCTGTTGATTCTTTAAGCTCGTCAGACCATGCCGGGCGCCGTCTGGCCGCCAGGCGCACTCGCTGCAAGCCGAGGGATCAGCCCGGCCTGATGGGCTCAGTGGCGGCGTCGGACCGCGGTCGGCGCCTGAGCGCCGGTTGCTGCTCGGCCCGTGGTAGCGCTGCGGGTCTCCTTTCCGGAACGCTGCCTGCTATCGTGGCCGCGTTCTCGATGCTTTCGGCGAGTCCGGAGACTGGCTGACTGAACCTGCGAAGATCACCGCCATTCCCCTGTCATGCCCGTATTCCTGACGCGCCCCCCAAGACCATCATCCGGGCGGCGCATCACGCCACAACGGGACAAACGCTGCCTGACGCGGCACTAGACTTGAGTCATTCGTTTCCTTGGACTGCTCGTGTTATTGCTGTAGGTTTGGCCCCATGACCGCGCCCCAGACTCCGACCACCGCCGAGGAGCTGCGCGGTGCCGGCCTGCGGGTGACGGCCGCCCGCGTCGCGCTGCTCGAGACCGTCCGGGACGGTGACCACCTCGGCGTCGAGGCGATCGCCTCCGGGGTGCGGGACCGTGTAGGCCATGTCTCCCTTCAAGCCGTGTATGACGCCCTCCACGCGCTCACCGCGGCGGGACTCCTGCGCCGCATCGAACCGGCCGGCGGCCCGGCCCTGTTCGAGGGACGCGTCGGGGACAACCACCACCACGTCGTGTGCCGGTCGTGCGGCGTCGTCGCTGACGTCGACTGCGCGGTCGGCGAGGCGCCCTGCCTGACCGCTTCCGACGACCACGGCTTCTCGGTCGGCGAGGCCGAGGTCACCTACTGGGGCGTGTGCCCCGGCTGTTCCACCGCCCGCAGTTCCTGAGCACCGTGATCCGCCTAGCCCGGAAGGACTCCCATGTCTGAGAACCATGATCCAGTAGTCATCGAAGACGCGACCCCGGAGCGCGGGGGATGTCCGGTCGCGCACGGAGGCCTCACGGACCCCACCAAGGGTGACGCCAACCGTGACTGGTGGCCGAACAAGCTCAACCTGAAGATCCTCGCCAAGAACCCCGCCGTGGCCAACCCCCTCGGCGAGGAGTTCAACTACGCCGAGGCGTTCATGACCCTCGACTTCGCGGCCGTGAAGCAGGACATCGCGGCGGTGCTGACGACCTCGCAGGACTGGTGGCCGGCTGACTTCGGCCACTACGGCCCGCTCATGATCCGGATGGCGTGGCACAGCGCGGGTACCTACCGCATCAGCGACGGCCGCGGTGGCGCGGGCGCCGGTCAGCAGCGCTTTGCGCCGCTCAACAGCTGGCCGGACAACGTTAGCCTCGACAAGGCCCGCCGGCTGCTGTGGCCGGTCAAGAAGAAGTACGGCCAGAAGATCTCGTGGGCCGACCTCATAGTCCTCACCGGCAACGTCGCCCTGGAGTCGATGGGCTTTAAGACGTTCGGCTTCGGCGGCGGCCGCGAGGACGTCTGGGAGCCGGAGGACGACGTCTACTGGGGTCCGGAGACCGAATGGCTGGACGACAAGCGCTACACCGGGGACCGCGAGCTCGAGGAACCCCTCGGCGCGGTCCAGATGGGCCTCATTTACGTCAACCCGGAGGGCCCGAACGGCACCCCGGACCCGCTCGCCGCGGCCCGCGACATCCGTGAGACGTTCCGCCGGATGGCGAT
>JBKQMG010000171.1:0-35567 GCA_052146815.1 Streptosporangiaceae bacterium
GTGTTACTCACCCGTTCGCCGCTCGAGTACCCCGAAGGGCCTTTCCGCTCGACTTGCATGTGTTAAGCACGCCGCCAGCGTTCGTCCTGAGCCAGGATCAAACTCTCCATTGAATGTCTATATGCAACCGCAGTCCGTCCCGAAGGCCGTCCGTGCGGATTGCTGACTTAGGAGATGTCCCCGCCGACCGGGCAAGCCCGGGCTTTGGAGACGATCTTGGCAATCCGTCAGGAGCTGCACCGTTACCGGCACAGCCCCGGTTGACGGGGTTGTTGTGCATGTGCACTGGCTTTTAGCACGCTGTTGAGTTCTCAAGGAGCGGACGCTCTCCATCGGAGATCTTGTGGATCTCGTTCCGGGGCAACCCTGCTAACTTACCGGATCAACCAGAGGCCGTCAAGTGCCTTAGCAGTTTTTCTTGTGGGTCTTGCTTGTTACTCGATGTGCGTCCAGCATACTCCCACAACAGCAGTGCGATACGAAGATCGCAGTAGCTGGTAGGTGATCCTGCTGGGGGTTCCAGAGCCGTCCGCCTGTCGGCGTCCCGCATCTCCGGCGCGAGATGAACAGTAGGCACCAAAGCGGATGAAGTCAAATCGGGGCCGGCCGTGCCTCTGGCCTGCGGTTCAGACGCGCGGCACCTCGGCGCCGCCGATTGTTCGCTTGCCGAGCCGCAGCACCAGGAACCGGCCGTGCAGCAGATCAGCAGCTTCCGGCGCCGCGTCGGCCTCGGTGACCTTCGCGTTATTCAGGTAAGCGCCGCCCTCGGCGATCGCCCTGCGGGCCGCCGACTTGCTGCGCACGATCCCGGCGGCCGCCATGAGGTCGGCCACCGGCGGCAGTCCGGCCCCGCGATCTAGTTCCACCCGCGGTACCTCGGCGAGGGCCGCCGCGAGCGTGCTCTCGTCCAGCGCCCCCAGGTCGCTCTGGCCGAACAGCGCCTGGCTGGCTGCCTCCACCATGGCCAGCTGCTCCTCGCCGTGCACCAGGGCCGTCAGGTCGCGTGCCAGCGCCCGCTGGCCGGCCCGGGCCGCGGGCCGCTCGGCGGTCTCCCGCTCCAGCGCCTCGATCTCCTCCCGGCTCCGGAACGTGAACACCCGCAGCAGCGAGCCCACCTCGGCGTCGGCCCGGTTGAGCCAGAACTGGTAGAACGCGTACGGGCTCATCAGATCCGGGCTGATCCAGATCGCGCCGCCCTCGGACTTGCCGTACTTCGTGCCATCCGGCTTCGTGATCAGCGGGGTCGCCAGGGCATGCGCGGTATCACCGGTCACCCGCCTGATCAGGTCGGCGCCGGCGACTAGGTTGCCCCACTGGTCGCTGCCGCCGATCTGCAGCACGCAGTCCAGCCGCCGGTGCAGCTCCAGGAAGTCGTTGGCCTGCAGGATCTGGTAGCTGAACTCGGTGTAGCTGATGCCGCCCGCCTCGAGCCTGGCCCGCACGGACTCGCGGGACAGCATCTGGCTGAGCGGGAAGTGCTTGCCGATGTCGCGCAGGAAGTCCAGCACGGACAGCGGTTCGGTCCAGTCCAGGTTGCTGACGACCTGCGCGGCGGTCGGGCCCGAGAAGTCCAGGAACCGGCTGACTTCGGCCTCGATCCGCTTCACCCAGCTCGCTACCACCTCACGCGGATTCAGGACGCGCTCGGCGGACTTGCCGCTCGGATCGCCGATCAGCCCGGTCGCGCCGCCGACAAGGGCGATCGGCCGGTGCCCGGCCAGCTGGAACCGCCGCACGGTCAGCAGCTGGACCAGGTTGCCGATGTGCAGGCCCGGCGCTGTCGGGTCGAACCCGCAGTACAGCGTGACCGGGCCCGCGTCGAGCGCCCGGCGCAGGGCGTCCAGGTCGGTGGAGACGGCGATCAGTCCCCGCCAGCCCAGCTCGTCGATGATGTCGCTCATCGGGGCATCGTCCCACCGCCCCTGGCCTGGCGCGAAACCGGTTTCGCCCGGGCGCGCCGGGCGGGATAAGACCGGTACGCCGAAACGGAGGGCTCCCCCGCCAGCCAGAACCGCCACGCCACCTCGGCGGCCCGGCTGACCCCGACCCTGGGGCCGGTCGCGATCACGGCCGCGGTGCCGCCCTCGGCGTCCGCGGCGGTCTGAGCGCCCGCAGCGGCCATCTCACTCCCCGCAGCGCCCGCCTCAGTGCTCGAAACCGAGCCCGCCAGTATCCGCAGGGGCGACGACGGCACGCAGATGTCCGTACCGTCCATCGAGCGCTCAATCCCGAGCGCCTGGCAGAAGCTGCCGGGCCCGCGGGCCAGCTCGCGCGCGGCCGGGACCGGCCGGGGCGCGCCGCCGGGGCGCCGCGGCGCGGTCCGCCGGGCCGTGGCCAGCGCCGCGCCCTCGATCACCCGCCCGGCGCGCAGCAGCACGGCCGAGGCGTCGCCCTCGGGCTGGCAGACCAGATTCACGCAGAAGTGCATGCCGTAGGTGAAGTACACGTACGCGTGACCGGGCGGCCCGAACATGACCGCGTTGCGGGCCGTCTGCCCGCGGTAGGCGTGCGAGGCGGGATCGGCCTGCCCGGCGTAGGCCTCGGTCTCCACGATGACCGCGGCCACCGGCCCCTCGGCGCTGTCGTGCACGAGCACCCGGCCCAGCAGATCGGGTGCCACCTCCACGGCGGGGCGGCCGAAGAACTCTCGCGGCAGCGGCGCGGCAGCGCGCGCAGCCGGCATCTCAGCGGGCGGCGGCCCAGGCGCCGTGCTCATCCACCACGAGCCGCAGCCTGGCCAGCTGCTCGGCCACCCGCACCGGAGCCGTCCCGCCGCGCCCGTCCCTGGCCGCCAGCGCCCCGGCCACCGTGAGGACCTCGCGGACGTCAGCGGTCAGCTGCGGCGAGATCTTGAGCAGGTCCGCGTCGCTCACGTCGCCGAGCTCGCATTCGTGCACCTGGCACCAGACGACCAGGTGGCCGACCACCTCATGCGCCTCGCGGAACGGGACCCCGCGCCGTACCAGGTGCTCGGCCAGGTCGGTGGCCAGGGAGAAGCCCGCCGCCGCGCTGGCGGCCAGCCGCTCGGTGTGAAAGCGCAGCGTGCTGATCAGCCCGGACATGGCGGGCAGCACGAGCAGCAGCGTATCCACCGCGTCGAAGACCGGCTCCTTGTCTTCCTGCAGGTCGCGGTTGTAGGTGAGCGGCAGTCCCTTCAGCGTGGTGAGCAGGCCGGCGAGACCGCCGATCAGCCGGCCCGCCTTGCCGCGGGCCAGCTCGGCGACGTCGGGGTTCTTCTTCTGCGGCATGATCGACGAGCCGGTGGCGTAGGCGTCGTCGATCTCGGCCCAGCCGAACTCGTGGGAGGACCAGAGCACGACCTCCTCGCCCAGCCGGGACAGGTGCACCCCGATCAGCGCGGCGGCAAAGCAGAACTCGGCGGCGAAATCCCGGTCGCTGACCGCGTCCATCGAGTTGTCCGCCGCCGAGTCGAAGCCGAGCTCGGCCGCGACCGCGTCGGGGTCGACCGGGAGGGAGGACCCGGCGAGGGCCCCGGAGCCGAGCGGGCAGATCGCCGCCCGGCGGTCCCAGTCACGCAGCCGGGCCGCGTCCCTGGCCAGCGGCTGCGCGTGCGCCAGCAGCTGATGAGCCAGCAGTACCGGCTGGGCATGCTGCAGGTGGGTCAGGCCGGGCACCGGGGTGTCGAGGTGCCGCTCGGCCTGGGCCATCAGCGCCGTTTCCAGCTCGGCCAGCCGCGCGGTGATCAGCCGTACCTGATCGCGCAGGTAGAGGCGCAGGTCGGTGGCGATCTGATCGTTGCGGCTGCGGCCCGCGCGCAGCTTGCCGCCGAGCGACCCCACGCGCTCGAGCAGGCCGCGTTCGAGGGCGGTGTGCACGTCCTCGTCGTCGGCGCCGGGCCGGAAGGTGCCGTCGCGGCAGGACCGGCTCAGGTCGTCGATGGCCGCCAGCAGGCGCGCGAGCTCGCTGTCGTCGAGCAGCCCGGCCCGGTGCAGCACGCGCGCATGCGCTCGCGATGCCAGCAGGTCATAAGGCGCGAGCCGCCAGTCGAACTGGACGCTGACCGACAGCCGGGCCAGCGCCTCGGCGGGCCCGGACTCGAACCGGCCGCCCCACAGCCGAAGCGGCTGCTGACGCTCATCGTCTCCCACGCCATTCCCCTCGCTCGGTCGATCGCAGATGCCTAGCTTGCCACCCGGCGGTCCCGGTCGGCCGCGATCTTGCTGGGCAGCCCGAAAAGCTCGACGAAGCCCTTGGCCAGGCCCTGGTCGAATTCGTCGCCGGTGTCATAGGTCGCCAGGTTGTAGTCATACAGCGCGGCCGGGCTCCGGCGGCCCGTGACCACCGCGCGGCCGCCGCGCAGCACGACCCGGACGTCCCCGCTCACCTGCCGGGACGCCTCGGCCATGAACGCCTCGAGCGAGCGCCGCAGCGGCGAGAACCACAGCCCGTCGTAGACCAGCTCCGTCCAGCGCTGCTCCGCCAATCGCTTGAACCGCGCCAGATCGCGCTCCATGCAGACGTTCTCCAGTGCCTGGTGCGCGGTGATCAGCGTGATCGCGCCGGGTGCCTCGTAGATCTCGCGGCTCTTGATACCGACAAGACGATCCTCGACCAGGTCGATCCGGCCGATCCCGTGCTCCCCGGCCAGCACGTTCAGCTCGGTGATGATCTGCAAGGGGGTCAGCGGGCGGCCGTCCAGCGCGACGGGCAGCCCGCCCGCGAAGCTGATCGTCACCTCGTCCGGCTCGCGGGGCGCGGCGGGATCGCTGGTGTAGCCGTAGACGTCGTCGTGCGGCGCCTCCCAGATGTCCTCCAGGTGCCCGGTCTCGCAGCTGCGGCCCCACAAGTTCTGGTCGATCGAGTACGGCGACCGCGAGGTGACGCTGATCGGCAGGCCCTTCTCGGCCGCGAAGGCGATCGCCTTGTCCCTGGTCATGCCGGAATCGCGGACCGGCGCGATCACGGTGATGTCAGGGGCGAGGCTAGCCATGCCCACCTCGAAGCGGACCTGGTCGTTGCCCTTCCCGGTGCAGCCGTGCGCCACCATGCCCGCGCCGGTCTCGGCGGCGACGCGGGCCAGATGGCCTGCGATCAGCGGCCGGGACAGCGCCGAGACGAGCGGGTAGCGGTCCATGTACAGCCCGTTCGCCCGCAGCGCCGGCATGCAGTAGTCGGCGGCGAACTCCGCCCGGGCGTCGGCGACCGCCGCGTCCGCGGCGCCGCACGCCAGCGCGCGGGCGCGAATGGTCTCCATGTCCTCGCCGCCCTGGCCGACGTCCACGGCCAGCGCGATCACCTCAGCGCCGGTGCGCTCGGCGATCCAGCCGATCGCGACGGATGTGTCAAGGCCGCCAGAGTAGGCGAGCACTACTTTCTCGGTCACCGGATTCCCTCCTCAGGGGGCCGTGCGGTCGGCAGGGCTTGCCTGGGGCTCAGTGCCTGCTCAGGTGCAGTGTCTGCTTGCGGGGCGGTGCCTGCTTGCGGCGGTAACTGCTGGGGTAGTGCCTGCCTGCCGGGCAGTGCCGTGCCGGGCTTCATGGCGGGCTCGGCCGCGTGCCCGCGCCGCTCCGCGATCAGCAGCAGATCCCTGGCCAGCCGTGCCCCGCCCGCAGGGTCCCGGGCGATGACGAGCACGGTGTCGTCGCCGCCGACAGTGCCGAGCACCGACGGCAGGCCCGCCTGGTCGAGTACCGAGGCCAGCAGCTGAGCGGCGCCCGCGGGGGTGCGCAGGACCACCAGGTTGACGCTCGCCTCGGCGCTGACCAGCAGCTCGCTGACGATCCGGGCCAGGCGCGCCGACGGCTCGGCGCCCAGGCCCGCGGTGCCCGGCTCCCCCGGCAGCGCGTAGACGAGCGCCCCCGCGGCGCCGCGCAGCCGCACCGCGCCCAGTTCTTCGAGGTCACGCGAGAGCGTGGCCTGGGTGACGCGGATGCCGCGCTGGCCGAGCCGGTCGGCAAGCTCTTCCTGGGATCGCACCGGCGCGCTGCCCTCGGTCAGGATCGCGGTGATCTGGGCCTGCCGCGCGGCCTTGGTCACCGGGCCGGCCGCGATCCGGCCGTTCATCGCCGCCACCCCAGCAGCCAGGAGAGCAGCGCCTTCTGCGCGTGCAGCCGGTTCTCAGCCTCGTCCCACGCCAGGCTGGCGGGGCCGTCCAGCACGGCGGCACTGATCTCGGCACCGCGGTGCGCCGGGAGGCAGTGCAGGACCCGGCAGCCGGGCGCGGCCAGGGCGAGTTTCTCCTCGTCCAGGCGGAACGGGGTCATGAGGGCGGACCGCGCGCCTTCCTCGCCTTCCTGCCCCATGGACGTCCAGACGTCGGTGGCCAGCACGTCGGCGCCCTTGCAGCCATCGGCCGGATCCCCGACGACGGCCACCGATCCGCCAGTGCGGCCAGCGATGGCCGCAGCCACCGCGACGATCTCCCGGTCCGGCCAGAACGGCTCCGGCGCGGCGATCGTCACATGCAGCCCGGCGGTCGCCCCGCCGAGCAGGTACGAGCGCGCCATGTTCCCGGACCCGTCACCGAGGAAGGTGAGGCGGCGGCCCGCCAGGCCGCCGCAGGCCTCGCTGATCGTCAGCAGATCGGCCAGCACCTGGCAGGGATGGAACTGATCGGTCAGGCCGTTGACCACCGGCGCCCGGCTGGCCGACGCGAGCGCCTCGAGCCGGTCCTGGCCGAAGGTCCGCCACACGATCGCCGACACCTGCCTGCCGAGGACGCGGGCGACGTCCTCGATGCTCTCGCCGCGGCCCAGGTGCGTCGCCTGGCCGTCGATGACCAGGACGTGCCCGCCCAGTTCGGCAACACCGACGGAGAACGACACCCGGGTGCGCAGGGAGGGCTTGTCGAAGATCACCGCGACGCTGCGCGGGCCCGCCAGCGGCTGCCGGCCGAACCGGTCGGCTTTCATCGCCGCCGCCAGCACTAGCACCTCCGCCTGCTCCGCGGGCGACAGGTCATCGTCGCGGAGGAAATGCCGGACGGAGCCCGCGGCCGGCGGGGCGGGCGGGGCAGGGTCCTGCTGACCGGCCATCACGCCCCCTGCCGGGCCAGGTCGCTGGCCTCGTCCAGGATGGCGGGCAGCGCGCCGGTGAACGAGGCGGCCTGCTCGGCAGACAGGATGAGCGGCGGCGCCAGCCGGATCGCGTCCGGCTGCACGGCATTGACCAGGAACCCGGCTGACCTCGCCGCCACCTCGACGGCAGGCGCTGACGGCTGCGCCAGCGCGATGGCGAGCCAAAGGCCGCTGCCCCGCACGCCGCTGACCAGCGGGTGCGATGCCGCCTCGATCCCGGCGGCGAGTCCCGTGCCGACCTGCGTCACGTGGGCCAGCAGGCCCTCGCGCTCAATGGTGTCGAGCACGGCCAGGGCGGCCGCGCAGACCAGCGGATTGCCGCCGAACGTGCTGCCGTGGTCGCCCTTGCGCAGCGCGGCGCCGCATTCGCCGAGCCCGACGCAGGCGCCGATCGGCAGCCCGCCGCCGAGGCCCTTGGCCAGCGTGATGACGTCGGGCGTGATCCCCTCGGCCTGATGCGCGAACCAGGCCCCGGTCCGGCCGATCCCGCTCTGGATCTCATCGAGCACCAGCAGCGCCCCGGCCGCGTCGCAGGCCTGCCGCGCGGCGCGCAGGTAGCCGGGCGGCGCCGGCACGACGCCCGCCTCGCCCTGGCACGGCTCAAGAAACACCGCGGCGCAGTCGGGCCCGACCGCCGAGCGCAGCGCCTGCGCGTCGCCGAAAGGCACAAAGCGAACATCAATGGCGAACGGGCCGAACGGGAGCCTGATGGAGCTCTTTCCGGTCAGGCCGAGCGCCCCCATGGTCCGGCCGTGGAAGCTGCCCTCGGCGGCGACGATCACCGGCCGAGAGGCACCCTGGCGGCGGCGCACGAGCTTGATCGCGGCCTCATTGGCCTCGGCGCCGGAGTTGGCGAAGAACACCCGGCCGTCGGCGCCGAGCAGGCCGAGTATCCGTTCGGCCAGGGCGATCTGTCCTTCGTGCAGGTACAGGTTGGACGTATGCACCAGGGTCGCCGCCTGGCGGCTGACCGCCTCGGTGATGGCCGGGTGCGCGTGCCCGAGCGAGTTGACGGCGATTCCGGCGACCAGGTCCAGGTACTCGCGGCCGTCGACGTCCCAGACCAGGCAGCCCTGCCCGCGGGCCAGCGCCAGCGGCGGCATCCCGTAGGTCTGCATCACGGCCGCCGCGTACCGTTCCTGCAGCTGCTCGGTGGCGCTCATGCGATCCTCCGGCCGTTCCGGCCCGGACCGGCGTCCAGGCCTGCGCTGGCAGTGGCATCGTCGGGCACGACCATGGTGCCGATGCCCGAGTCGGTGAAAATCTCCAGCAGGACGGCGTGCGACAGCCGTCCGTCGAGCACGTGCGCCTGCGGCACCCCGCCGCTGACCGCGGTCAGGCAGGCCCGCATCTTGGGGATCATGCCCCCGGTCAGCCCCGGCAGCATGGCCGCGAGCTCGCTGGCGGTGAGCTGGCTGATGACCTCGGCCGCCGGCGCAGCCGGGCCCGCGGCGCCTGTTTCTGCATCGTCTGCCTGCGCACTGCCTGGCTCTGCACTGCCCGGTTCCGCACTGTTCGCCAGCGCACCGCCTGATTCCGCGCTGGCCGGCTCCGCAGTGGCCCGCTCCCCCGGCCAGTTCGCGTAGAGGCCGGCCACATCAGTGAGGACCACTAGTTTGGCGGCGTCCAGCGCGACGGCCAGCGCGGCGGCGGCCGTGTCAGCGTTGACGTTGAAGATCTCGCCCCCCGCACCGCGCGCGACGCTGGAGATGACCGGGATGCGGCCGTCGGCCAGCAGGGCGGCGACGGCGCCCGGGTTGACGGACTCGATCTGCCCGACCTGGCCCAGGTCGACCTGCTCGCCGTCGACGGTGGCCTGAGCCCGGCTCGCCGTCAGCAGGTGCGCGTCCTCGCCGGACATGCCGACCGCGAAAGGGCCGTGCTGATTGATCAGCCCGGCGACCTCCCGGTTGACCTGGCCGGTGAGCACCATCCGGACTACGTCCATGGCCTCGGGGGTCGTGACCCGCAGCCCGGCACGGAAGGTGACGGGCATTCCCAGCTTGTCCAGGTGCGCGCTGATCTGCGGTCCGCCGCCATGCACGATCACCGGGCGCAGTCCCGCATACCGCAGGAAGACCACGTCCTCGGCGAAGGCGACCCGCAGGGCCTCGTCCGTCATGGCGTTGCCGCCGAGCTTGATCACGACGATCCGGCCGTGGAACCGCTCCAGCCAGGGCAGCGCCTCGATCAGCGTGGCAGCCTTGGCCAGGGCGCCGGCCCGCAGGCGGGCGAGCTCAGCGGCGGCCAGCTGGCGGGCCCCGGTCTGGGCAGCCGTCATGTTGAGTACGCCGAATTCAGGTGGACGTACTCAGCGGTGAGGTCGCTGGTCAAGATCGTGGCCGCGTCCTTGCCCGCTTGCAGGTCCACGGTGATCGTGACCTCCCGCGGGGTCAGGTCGACCGCCGTCGCCATCCCGGTTCCGCAGCCGCCGCGGCAGACCCAGACGCCGTTGATCGCCACGTCAATCTGGTCGGGCTCGAACGTCGCGCTGGTGGTTCCGATGGCGGCCAGCACCCGGCCCCAGTTCGGATCCTCGCCCGCGATCGCGCACTTGAGCAGATTGCACCGGGCGATCGCCCGGCCGACGGTCACCGCCTCGTCCTCGGCGGCTGCGCCGGTGACCTCGATGGTGATGCTCTTGCTCGCGCCCTCAGCGTCCTGCTGCATCTGGCGGGCCAGGTCCGCGCAGGCGCCGGTGAGCAGCTCCGCGAAGTCGGCCGGGTCGGGCGAGATCCCCGCCGCCCCGCTGGCCAGCAGGAGGACGGTGTCGTTGGTTGACATGCAGCCGTCGGTGTCGAGCCGGTCGAACGTGCTGCGGACGGCCATCCGCAGCGCCAGGTCAAGATCGGCCGCGGGCAGGCGCGCATCGGTGGTGATGACGACGAGCATGGTGGCGAGGGCCGGCGCGAGCATGGCCGCTCCCTTGGCCATCCCGCCGATCATGTAGCAAGGTCCCTGGACCTCGCACGTCTTGGCGGCGGTGTCTGTCGTGCGGATCGCGTCGGCCGCGGCGGGTCCGCCGCCGGCGCTCGCCGCGGCCACCGCCGCGTCGACGCCCCGCAGCAGCTTGTCCATCGGCAGCCGCTCGCCGATCAGGCCAGTCGAGCACACGGCGATGTCCGAGGCCGAGCCGCTGATCGCTGCGGCGAGCCGTTCCGCGGTCTGGTGGGTGTCCTGGAAGCCTGCCGGGCCGGTGCAGGCGTTCGCGCCGCCGGAGTTCAGCGCCACCGCGCGGACACGGCCGCCGCGGACCACCTGCTGCGTCCAGAGCACCGGCGCGGCCTTGACCCGGTTGGCGGTGAACACCCCGGCGGCCGCATCAGCCGGGCCGTCATTGAGCACCACGGCGAGATCCGGACTGCCCGATTCCTTGATTCCGGCGGCCAGGCCGGCGGCGCGGAAGCCGCGAGGGGCAGTGACGCTCATCGGGCGGCTCCGGCGTGGGTGAGGGCGGCTCGAAGGCTACTCATGGGGCGACTCCGCAACTGGTAAGGCCTGCCGTTTCGGGCAGGCCGAGCATCAGGTTGGCGTTCTGGACCGCTTGCCCGGCGGCGCCCTTGCCCAGGTTGTCGATCGCGGCCACCACCGTCGCGCGGGCCGCGCGGGTGTCCACGGCCGCCTGCAGGCGGACGCCGTTCGAGCCGGCGACTGCTGCCGTGGTCGGCCAGCGGCCGTCAGGCAGCAGGCAGATGAAGGCAGCGCCGGGGTAAGCCTGCGCGAGCGCGTCACGCAGCGCGGCGGTGGTGGTCCCCGGATCGGCCAGCCGCGCCGTGCAGGTGGCGAGGATGCCGCGCGGCATCGGGGCGAGCACTGGCGTGAAGGAGACCCGGGCGCGGCTCTCCGGCTGGTGGCCGCCCTGCTCCTGACCGCACTGCTCCTGGGCGCCCTGCTGCGGGCCGTCCGCGCCCTGGGCGGCGCGGCGGGACAGGGCCTCGTCGAGGGCCTGCTCGATTTCGGGCGTATGGCGGTGCGCTCCCGCCGCCTGGTAGGCCGACAGCGCGCCCATCACCTCGCTCGCGAGCAGATTGGCGCGCAGCGACCGTCCGGCGCCGGAGGTACCGGAGGCGGCGACGACCACGACGTCGGCCGGCTCGATGAGCCCCGCAGCGGCCAGCGGCGTCAGCGCGATGATCGCGGCGGAGGCGTAGCAGCCGGGCACGGCCACGCGGCGGGCGTCCCGGATCTGCTCGCGCGCTCCGGGCAGTTCCGGCAGGCCGCACGTCCACCGGCCGGGATGACTGCCCGGGTAGTGGCGGCTCCACGCAGCCGGGTCCGCCAGCCGGAAGTCCGGGCCGAGGTCGACGATCCTGGTCGCCGCCGGAAAACGGGCAGCGGCCTGCGCCGATTCGCCCGCCGGCAGGGCCAGGAACGCGAGGTCGCAGCCAGATGCCGCCTCAGTCCCCGCCGGCTCGAAGATCCGGCTGCCCAGGGCGGCCAGCCCGGCCAGGTGCGGATGTACCTCGCCGATCGTCTTGCCGGCATTGCTGTCGGCCGTGACAGTGCCGATCTCGAGATCGGGATGAGCGGCCAGAATCCGCAGCAGCTCGCCTCCGGCGTATCCGCTGGCGCCGGCCACCGCTACCCGCGCTCCCATGTCATCCTCCCGTGCCGCTGTGCCGTCTCTCTTGCGGGTCTTCTACCTGCCGGACGCGGGCAGCGTTCTGCATGATTATGCAGAACCTAGACAAATTATGCAAGCAAATAGATGCCGGTTCCGGTGGCAGCGGGGAGTCGACTTGGGGAGATTGAGTCCCGGACGGCATGATGTGGGACTCGGAAGGGACGACGTTCATGAGCGCTCCCCGGCTAGTGCCGGATAAGGGCCGGCGGCTGCGGCTGCTGGCCGGGTGTGCTGCGGCCGCCTGCGGCTTGCTCGCCGCGGGCTGCGGCGGGCCGACGGCAATAGCCAAGCCGGCGGCCCATGTCACCATCACGTCGTGCGGGAACGCCCGCACGGCGGCCGGGGTGCCGGTCCGCATCCAGCTCCGGCGCGGCGCATTCTCGTGCGCCACCGCGATGACCGTCGAGGGGGCCTACGACAAGGCGATCCGGGAGGGCCGCGCCCCCGGCAATGGCGGTGGCGGCCCGGTCTCGGTGCGCGGCTGGACTTGCCAGGGATTTACCACGCCGGTGGTACTGAAGACCGGCGACGCCTCCAAGTGCGTCCACGGCAGCGATGAGTTCCTCGCCATCCTGCCCACCCCCGCGTAGCCGCGAGCCTCACCGCCCGGCGCTGTGTCTTTACCGCTGCGGCAGGCCGGCCGCCTTGCGGCGCACGCGCTTGGCCCGGCCGCGGTGGTGGACCGCGTGCCTGCGGTGCACCGGCGGATGAGCGTGCGCAGCATGGCCGGGGACCGGTCCGGTCAGCGCGACAACGCCTTCTCCGTGCTGGCCGCGCACGATAGCGCCCGCGGCCCAGACGGACGCCGTGTGCGGCACCCTGGCCAGGCCCGCGAGCATGCAGGCCCGGCGGCAGGGCCGCAGCCGCTTCGGGCCGAACCAGCGCCCGGCCTGCAGGTGCCAGAGCCGGGAGGTGAACAGGCCCTGGTTAGTGGCCACCGCCCAGATGCCGCCGCTGCCGTCGGCGACCATGCTGATCAGCTGGTATTCCACCGCCGACGGAGAGGCCGGCAGCGGGGTGACGGCCCACCGGTCGCCGTTCCAGTTGGCTACCGCCTCGGTCTGCCCGTTCTGGTCGTTCATGATCCCGCCGCCGATCCACAGATCGTGATCGGAAAGCGCGAGGACGCTCGTGAGGCTGGCGGAGTCTGTGAAGGCCTGCGGCAGCCGCAGCGTGCTCCAGCGGTAGCCGTTCCAGTGCACGACGGCATTCCCGGTCACTGCCGATCGCGTGCTGACCAGCGGGAGCCGTCCGAGCACCGCCCAGATGTCGGTGGGTGACAGCGAGCTGACCGCACTGATCGCGGCGCCTCCCGGCGGGGCCTTCTCGGTCTTCCAGCCATGCCCGTTGAAGTGCGCGACGTACGGCGGGCCCGTCGCCAGGTCACTGGCGGTATAGGTCACATGGCCGCCGAAGGCCCAGACGTTGCTGGGGCTGAACACCCGGACCGAGCTGATCGCCACGACGCTGCCGGCGCTGTTGCCCGGCAGCCGGCCGCTGCTCCACTGGTGCCCGTTCCAGTGCAGCCAGGTGCCGAGGACCTCGCTCACCGCCCAGAAGTCGGAACTGGACGAGGCACCGATGGCGCTGAACGGGAAGCCCTTCTGCCAGACACTGGCGATCTTGGGCGGCAGCACGACCGGACGCCAGGCTTTCCCGTTCCAGCGCTCGATCAGCGGGTGAGCTTGCCGGCCGATGCTCGGCGACGCTACTCCGGCGGCCCAGGCATCTGTGGCGGTGACGGCGGTGATGGCGGCCAGCAGCGCGTTCTGGCTGCCCGCGGTCAGCCGCAGTTCCACCCGCCAGCCGGACGCGGCCGCGGACTTGACGACGTGTCCATGGCCGGACGCGGTCCCGGTGCCGACGGGCGCAGTACTGCTGGGCACGGGCCCGGCACGCCGCGCTGCGGCAGTCGCGCCCGCCGCCCGGCCTGATCCGGCGGACAGGGTCGCCCCTGACGCGGTCCTGGCCAGCGCGGTCACCGCCGGGATGGTGGTCACGATCAGCGCGAGCGTCACGGCCAGGGCCACGCCCGGCAGGGCGAACAGAACCTGCCGCGCCACGAGCTTCATCATGGTCACTTTCCCGCTTCACCGGATTTCCTGCCGCTGCCCGCAAAGCTATTGGCTCTGCACCCGAGCTATCGGTACACCGAGCTATCGGTACACAGCGTTACCCGATACACAGCGTTACCCGATACACAGGGCTGCCGTTACACCGCGCCCGCCGCACGCAAAGCTGTCCAGGTACACAGCGCTGCCTCGCGCATAAAGCCGTCCGGCACCGCTGTCCGGGAGCGCCCGCCGAGCACTTTATCCGAGTTCGCAGGCATTCCGGGCCCGGACTGCGGCCGTCATGACGCGGTCACGGGCCGCGTCACGGTGACCCGCCCCGCCCCGGCCCGCAGCCGCAGCGCCAGGGGCGGCCGGTCCGCCGGTGAGCCGGTCAGGCGGTGCCGCGCAGCACGGCGCCGGTGCGGCGGCGGGCCTCGGCGACGGCCGCGTCGCGGGCGGCGCTGGCCTCCTCGGCGGTCAGGGTCCGGTCCAGCCCCCGCAGCCGCAGGGTGTAGGCGAGCGACTTGCGGCCGGGGCCGGCCTGGTCGCCGGTGTAGACGTCGAAGAGCCGGACGTCCTCGAGCAGGATTCCCGAGCCCGCGCCGGCCGCGCCCGTCTCGAGGGCCTTCTGCACGTCGGCGGACAGCACCTCGCGGGCGACGATCAGCGCCACGTCCTGCGTGGCGACCGGGTAGGCGGAGATAACCGGGGCCTGCACCGGGCCGAGCGCGGCCGCGGCCGTCGCGATCACCGACAGGTTCAGCTCCGCCGCGCTGGTCCGCGCGGGCAGGCCGAACGCCTCGATCACCCGCGGGTGCAGCTCGCCCGCATGCCCGGCCAGCCATTCCTTGCCCTCGCCCGCCTGGACGTACAGTGCGGCGCAGCGGCCGGGATGCCAGGGCTGCATCTGCTCGGGCCGGATATCGAAGTGCACCCGGCTGATGTGCAGCACCTGGCGGGCCGCCTCGATCGCGTCGCAGAAGATGGCGGGGCGGCCGGACCCCCACCAGCCCGCCGTCTCCCGGTCGCCGGTCAGCACCACCGCGAGGTGCAGCGGCTGGTCGGGCAGGGCCGCGTCCAGCGCGGCGACCTCGGCCACCGTGGGCCCGCGGTCGGTGCGCAGGATCGGGGCGACGCGCTGACCGTCGGGACGGGCGACGAACACCAGCCCGTGCTCGAACAGGGCCACGTCCGCGAATCCGCGCCCGAGGTTCCTGCTGAGCACGCGGAACAGGCCGGGCAGCAGGGTCGTGCGCAGCAGCGGCTCCTCGTCGCGGAGCGGATTGGCGACCCGCGGCGCCCGGCGGCGCGGATCGGCGGGCTCCAGCTGCATGTGGTCGGCATCGGCAGCGGAGCTGAACGGGCTGCTGAGCACCTCGACGTATCCCGATGCCGCGAGCGCGCGGCCGGTGGTCGCGCGCATCCGCTGCCGGTCGGTCAGGCCGCGGCCGGCCGGCGCCCGCGGCAGCCGGACCGGGATGTTCTCATACCCTTCCAGCCGGATGACCTCCTCAGCCAGGTCGCTGGGGTCGGTCAGGTCCGGCCGCCACGACGGCGGCCCGACGACCAGCCGCTCGCCGGACCGGTCGTGGCGGCCCCGTTCGTGCCGGATGTGCCGGCTCGGCAGTACGCCGCCGACTGCCGCGGCCATGCTGCCCGCGGGCGCCCTGCGGGTGCCGGGCAGGGAGGCGTCGTCGTCGGCCGCGCCCTCGCCGGCTGCCGCGCTCACCGGCGCGCTGTCCGCGGCGCCGGGGTCGCGGACAGTGCTCACCGAGCAGCCGACCAGCTGCAGGCACTCGATCACTACATCACGGCCGTAGACCATCCCGGCGACCTGGTCCGGATAGTCGGACGCCATGACGATGGTGACCGGCGGCACGGGGACGGACGCGTGCGTGCAGCCGGGCACGAGCGTGCCGCCGCCCAGGCGGGCCAGCAGCGCGGCGGCCTTGGCTGATGCGCGCAGCGGAAGCTCCCGGTCGACGCCCCGCTCGAAGCGCGCGGACGCCTGGCTGAACAGCCGGTGCCGCCGGCTCATCCGGGCGGTGCCCGCGGGCGAGAAATGGGCAGCCTCGATCACCAGGTCACGCGACTCCTCGGTGATCTCGGTGGCCAGGCCGCCCATCGTCCCGGCCAGCGAGATCGGCCTGGAGGAGTCGGTGATGAGGATGTCCTCGGGGTCGAGCTCGCGCACGACATGGTCGAGGGTCTCCAGCCGCTCGCCGGGGCGCGCGCGGCGCACGACGATCGGGCCCGACAGCCGCGAGCGGTCGAACGCGTGCAGCGGCTGGCCGAGCTCGAGCATCAGGTAGTTACTGATGTCCACGGCCAGCGAGACGCTGCGCATCTCCGCTCGCGCGAGCCTGACCCGCATCCGCAGCGGGGTCGGCCGGGTCTCATCCAGGCCGCGCACCTCGCGCAGCACGAACCGGTCGCAGGCGGTGGGGTCCTCGATGCTCGCCGGGTACACCTCGTCGGAGACGGCGGCGATCTCGTCCGGGCTGCCGGGCAGATCGGTATCGGCGGGGTCGGTGAACTCCGCGCCGAACGCGATCGCCAGTTCCCGCGCCACCCCCCGGATGGACAGCGCGTATCCCTTGTCCGGGGTTACGTTGACGTCCAGCACGTCGTCGCGCAGGCCCGCGTACTCGACGAAGTCCGCGCCGAGCGGCGCGTCCGGGGCCAGGACCAGGATCCCGGAGTGGTCGTCGCCGATGCCCAGTTCCGCCGCGGAGCAGATCATCCCGTCGGACGTCCGGCCGTAGGTCTTCCGGGCGCCGATCTCGAAGCCGCCGGGCAGCACCGCGCCGGGCCGGGCCAGCGGCACCCGGTCGCCGGCGGAGAAGTTGACCGCGCCGCAGATGACCTGGCGCTCGCCGGACCCGGTGTCCACCCGGCAGTACCTGACCGGCTTCTTGAACCCGGTCAGCTCCTCGATGTCGGTGACCTGCGCGACGACGATGCCGCTGATGTCATGGCCGACATGCTCGATGCCCTCGACTTCCAGGCCGGCGGCGGTGAGCCGCCGCGCGGCCTCGTCGGCGCCCGGCTCGATGCTGACGTACTCCAGCACCCAGGACAGCGGAACCCGCATTACGCCTCCAGCCCGAAAGCCCTGCTGAACCGGACGTCGCCGTCCAGTGTGTCCCTGATGTCGGTGACCCCGTGCCGGATCATCAGCGCGCGCTCGATGCCGAGCCCGAACGCGAAGCCGCTGTAGCGGTCCGGGTCGATCCCGCAGGCGACCAGGACCCGCGGGTTGACCATGCCGCAGCCGGCGATCTCGATCCAGCCCTGCGACCGGCAGACCCGGCACGGCGCGCCGCCGGGGCGGCCGGAAGCTCCGCGGCACACGTGGCATTCCATCGACACGTCCGCGGACGGCTCGGTGAACGGGAAGAAGTCGGGCCGCAGCCGGGTCCGCAGGCCGGGACCGAACATCGCTTCGACGAACGTGCTGATCGCGCCGCGCAGGTCGGCCATGGTCAGGCCCTCGTCCACGGCCAGGCCCTCGATCTGGTGGAACACCGGGCTGTGCGTCGCGTCGAGGGTGTCGGTGCGGAAGCACTTGCCCGGGCTGACGACGTACAGCGGCAGCGGGCGGGTCAGCATGGCCCTG
The DNA here is from genome assembly GCA_052146815.1 of Streptosporangiaceae bacterium. GTDB lineage: Bacteria > Actinomycetota > Actinomycetes > Streptosporangiales > Streptosporangiaceae > DATJZH01. The sequence goes on from JBKQMG010000171.1 coordinate 17,335, forward strand.
ATCTGCACGGGCGAGGTATGAGTGCGCAGCACCACGCCCGAGTGCTCGGAGCCGTCCGGTGCGGCCACGAACATCGTGTCGTATGCCTCCCGGGCCGGGTGGTCCGGCGCGAAGTTCAGCGCGTCGAAGTTGTACCACTCGGCCTCGACCTCGGGTCCCTCGGCGACCTCGTAGCCCATGCCGACGAAAATATCGACCAGGCGCTCGGCGACGGTGGTCACCGGATGCCGCGCGCCGGCCGGGATCCGGTCCCATGGCAGCGTCACATCCGCGGTTTCCTCGACGAGGACGCGGCGGTCGCGCTCGGCTTCCAGTTCCTGCTGCCGGGTGGCGAGCGCCTGCCGGATGACGCCCTGGGCCGCGCCGACGCGCTTGCCGGCCTCGGCCCTGGCCGCCGGCGGCAGCGCGCCGATCTCGGCGTTCGCCAGCCTGACCGGTGCCCGGTCCCCCGCGTGCGCCAGCCGGGCGGCCTTCAGTTTCTCGAGGTCGCCGGCGGCCGCGATCGCGGCCAGCGCATCGTCGGTCACCCGCTCGATCGCGTCAGCCGACAGTGCGGCCACCTCGACCGGGTCGTAGCTCTTATTCGGTGCGGACATCGCCCCTGTCTCCCTGCGGTCACCGATTAATGGTCCAGCGCGCTGGCCGCCCGTGCGGCCGCACGGGCGGCGCAGTGCTCATGCCAGCGGCAGGCTTCATCGAGCCAGCGCGTGACTGACCAGCGCCGCATGCGGCCCGGCCGGTCGGGAATCGCCCCCCGAGCGCCCGCCAGTCAGCCGAAGTCGGGCGTGCCGGCGGGCATGGTAAATCGGAACTCGGCGCCGCCGCCGGGCGCCTGCGCCACGGTGATCGTACCGCCGTGCGCCTCGACCAGGCCCTTCACGATGAACAGGCCGAGACCAGCACCACCGCGGCGCTTCGCGCGCCAGAACCGGCGGAACACTCGCGGGGCCAGCTCGGGCTCGATGCCCTGGCCCTGGTCGCGGACGCATACCGTCACGCCAGGGGTCCCTGCGACCACCGTCGGCTCCACCACGGTGCTAACCGTACCAGCACCGTGCCGGAGCGCATTCTCGATCAGGTTTCCGAGGATCTGGTCGACCTTGTCGGCGTCCAGCCACGTCTCGGGCAGCCCACCGGAGGCGGCGACCTCAAACCGGTCCGCGGCGTCGCCCGCGGCGACCCGGCCGCTGATCATCTTGGCCACCCTGGCCGGGACGTCCACCAGTTCCCGGTGCACTTCGATGCGCCCGGCTTCGATCCGCGATACGTCGAGCAGCTCGGTAATGAGCCGGGTGACCCGGTCCGCGTCGGCGTTGACCGTCTCGAGCATGACCCGCTTCTGGTCGTCGGTGAACCTGGTCCACTTGGCCAGCAGCGTCGCGGTGAAGCCCTTGACGCTGGTCAGCGGGGAGCGCAGCTCATGCGCGACGGTGGAGACCAGGTCCGCCCGGCTGCGCTCTATCCGCTCCCGCTGCGCGGTGTCGCGCAGCGTCACCGCCAGCCGCCGGACTGCGCCGTGACCCCGGTGCCAGTTCTCCCGGCGGCGCCCGCCGCGCGGGTAGCGGACATAGCCGATGCTGACGAGCAGTTCGGTCCCGTTGGCCAGGTACAGCGACCGCTCGGGGTGCCTGGTCCGGGTCGACAGCCCGTCGTAGGGCCGCGAATGCTGCCACCAGCACCGGCCCTCGAGGTCGTGCAGCGGCAGCACGTGCCGGATGTCACGGCCGACGGCGTGCCGCGCGGCGATGCCGGTCAGGCGGACGGCGGCCCGGTTGAAGACGGTGATCCGGCCGGCGTGGTCGGCGACGATGAGGCCGTCAGGCAGGTCGTCAGCGCAGACCAGCCCGCTGCTGAGATCGGCTGCCGCCCGCGGGGCGGCCGTCAATGCAGCCGTCGCCTGGCCCGACACGATCCCGTCCACCGCAGCGCCGCCTCCGCGTTGCCTGGTCCCCGGCACACGGAAAACACGGCCTGCCGCCGGTCCGGGGGGTGACCTGCGGCCTGCCCGGCTGCGCCGGCTCACCGGCCAGTGACCCTGGCCGGGGCGCTCATGACGCAACGTGGTCAGACTCTAGCGCGTCCGGCACGCCGCCCGGCACCCCCGGATGCCCGGAGAATGCGCACGGTTGCCTATATGTCCCCGCTGGCGGGGACCTTTGCCCCGGCGCGCGGAGCGGCCGGCGACGCGGATTCCAGGAGCGGTCAGCGGTGCTCGTCGTGCTCGTCGTAGTGACCGGCATGCTCGGCGTGCCGGTGCCCGTCGTGCAGGTAATCCACGTGGTCGTCGTGCTGCACGGCCTGATGTCCGCAGCTCTCGCCGTGGACGTGCTCATGCTCGTCCTGGTCGTGCTGGCGGTGGTCTGAAGGAGTAGTCATCTGCCGACGATAACTCAGGCGCGGCGAGCAGCCGGCCCGGGGTGCTGACTGGCCCGGAGGACTCAGCCAGGGCGGGCCGCCGCCCGCTGAGCCCGGGCCGAGGAGTACAGGCACACCGCCGCGGCAGCGGCAAGATTGAGGCTCTCGGCCCGGCCGTAAATCGGCACGGCGACCGCGTCGTCGGCGAGCGCGGCCAGTTCGGCGGGCAGCCCCCAGGCCTCGTTCCCGAACAGCCACGCGGTGGGCCCGGCGAGCTCGCCTGCCTGCTCCAGGTCGTCTAGCCCGCGCTTGGCGCTGCCCTCGGCGGCCAGCAGCCGCAGCCCCGCGCCGCGCAGCGCAGCGGCCGCCGCCGCCGCGGAGACGCCCGCGACCACGGGCAGGTGAAACAGGCTGCCCGCGGCCGAGCGCACGCACTTGCTGTTGTAGGGGTCGACCGACGCATCAGCGAAAACGACGCCGTCGGCGCCTGCGGCGTCGGCGGTCCGCAGCACCGTCCCCGCGTTCCCCGGGTCACGGACGTTCGCCAGCATCGCGACCAGCCGGGGCGCGGCGTCCGCCAGCTGCGCGAGCGGGACGTCGGTGAACGCGCAGACTCCGAGCAGTCCCTGCGGAGTGATGGTCTGGGCCAGCTCGGCCATCACCTCGCCGCTGACCGTGTGCACGGCCGCGCCCTGCGCGGCCGCCTGCCCGACGAGGTCGGCGTGCCGGGACCGGGCCGGGGCGGTGACGAAGAGCTCGGTCAGCACGCCCGGCGAGCGCAGCGCCTCGGCCACCGACTGCGGGCCTTCCGCCAGGAAGGCGCGGGCCCGCTGCCGCAATGCGCGCTTGGCCAGCTGGCGCGCGGCCTTGACGAGCGGCGAGCGGATGCTGGTGATCTCGCCGGCCGCCGCGTGCGGGCCGGGCCGGCCGCCCGCCGCGGCCGCCGTCATGCTGGTCCTGCCTGGCCCGGAAACCGTGTCCTGCCTACGCCGCGGCCGAGCCTGCCGCGCCGTCGGCCGCGGGCAGGGCGCCCCTGGCCACGACCACGAGCGCCGAGAACGACTGCGGATCGGCGACCGCCATCTCGGCCAGCATCCGCCGGTCGACGTCGACGCCCGCGATCCGCAGGCCCTGGATGAACCTGTTGTACGTCATGCCTTCCGCCCGCGCGGCGGCATTGATGCGCTGGATCCACAGCCGCCGGAACGCGCCCTTGCGGTCCTTGCGATCGCGGTAGGCGTACGTCATCGAGTGGAGCATCTGCTCCTTGGCCTTGCGGTACAGCCGGGACCGCTGGCCCCGGTAACCGCTCGCCCGCTCGAGGACGACCCTGCGCTTCTTATGGGCATTGACCGCCCGCTTCACGCGTGCCATGTGTTCGACTCCCTTGAGGCGGGCCGGGTCACTTGCCCAGCAATCTCTTCATCTTCTTGGCGTCCGCGGGCGAGAGCACCACTTCGTTGTCCAGCCGTCGCGTGCGCGAGGTTGGCTTGTGCTCGAAGTAGTGGCTGCGGTTAGCCCTGCGGCGCATGATCTTGCCCGTGCCCGTCAGCCGGAACCGCTTATTGGCGCCGCTGTGCGTCTTCATCTTCGGCATGTCGCCGTTTCTCCATTCTGGCGTGCTGTCGGCACGGTCCTGCCGGCGCCTGCCGCGCGGGGCTCCGCGCGGCAGGCGTAACTGCTCTGCGGCGCCGCGATCGATTGCGGCGGCCGTCAACTGCGGGTCAAATCTGTGGCGCTCCGGCGGTCAGCCCGCTTGCGCCCGCGGACCGGGCCTGGCTGCCTCGCTCTGCGCGGGCGCCGCGGCTCGTGCCGCCGTCTGGCTCGGGGCCACCGGGCGCGGGGACGGGACCGCCCGCTCGGCGGTCGCGCGGGCGCTGGCCCGTGCCTCCACCTTCTCGGTCCTGGCCTCCGCCTTCCGCTTGTGCGGCCCGATCACCATGATCATGTTCCGGCCGTCCTGCTTGGGTGCCGACTCGACAAAGCCGAGTTCCTCGACGTCGCCCGCCAGCCGCTGCAGCAGCTTGTATCCCAGCTCGGGCCGGGACTGCTCGCGACCGCGGAACATGATCGTCACCTTGACCTTGTCACCCGCCCGCAGGAACCGCTCGACGTGGCCCTTCTTGGTGCCGTAGTCGTGCGGGTCGATCTTCGGGCGGAGCTTGATCTCCTTGATGACGGTCTGCGTCTGGTTCTTGCGCGACTCCCTGGCCTTGAGAGCTGACTCGTACTTGAACTTGCCGTAGTCCATCAGCTTGCACACGGGTGGTCGCGCGGTCGGCGCGACCTCGACGAGATCGAGGTCTGCCTCCTGGGCCAGCCGGAGCGCATCATTGATCGCGACGATCCCGATCTGCTCGCCGGCCGGGCCGACCAGCCGCACTTCGGGGACGCGGATACGCTCGTTGATACGAGGTTCGGTGCTGATGTGACCTCCTTGTGTCACGTGCTGCCTGCGCGGGACTGTCCCGGCAGGATCTGCCCTGGGATACCTGCCCGCTTCATGCAGAAGGCCCCACAGCGATACGCATGCGGGGCCACCATGAGCGCGATCAGAAACTGCCCGGCAGCCGCCGGGATGTCCCTGCGCCCGGCCCGGCGGCGAGCCGGGCCTGACGTATCGCGCAGACACTCGCGACCGACTCGCGTACTGCGCGCCGACGTGCTGCGTCCGGCCTGACCGGCCAGCCCGAAGGCCGGCTGGCTTGCCGTCCAGGCCCTGCAGCTTGCGCCCGGGGCTGTCCGGCATGGCTACCCGCCAGCAGCGAGCTGGCTAGGTGGGAGGCGGCCGTGGTGGTCCTCCGCTTACGCGTCCGGCACGGCAGGCGCCGGACTTCTCGTCACGCAAGAGTAACGCATAACCCCTCCCCGTGGTATTCCGCGCCCGCGATCGTATTTCCGCTGGCGCCGCTCTTTCCGCTGTCGGCCCGCTCACCTCGGGGCGCGGGCCGACAGCGCCGCCAGGCCCGCGGCCCGCATGGCGCCGGCTGGGGCAGCCTGCCCGGTCATCAGCGTGACCTGGCCGGCGGCCTGTTGCAGCAGCAGGTCGAACCCGCTGGCGACCGCCGCGCCCGCGGCTGCGGCGGCCGAGGCGAGCGGGGTCGGCCACGGCTGATAAATCACGTCGAGGACGGCGGCCGGGACGAGAGCGGAAATGGCCACCCGCTGCGCATAAATGTCGGCTCCCCCGGCGGTCACGGTGGAAATCAGCAGGCCGCCGCGTTCGCGCGGCAGCTGGCCGAACGGGACCAGCCGGACGTCAGCGCCGAGACGCCAGGCCGCGGCGAGCAGGTCTGCGGCCCGCCCCGGGTCGCGGACAGCCACCTCGGCCTGGCGGATGCCGAGCGCGCGCAGGGCAGCCAGCGCGGCGCAGGCGGTGGCGCCCGCGCCGAGGATCATGGCGGAGCCGGCCGCCGGGGCGCCGGCCTGCGCCAGCGCGGTCACCATGCCGGGCACGTCGGTGTTGTAGCCGCGGCGGGCTCCGCCGGCGAAGACCACGGTGTTGGCCCCGCCCACCTCGGCCGCGAGCGGCTCCGTCTCGTCGAGCAGCGGGAGGACGGCCCGCTTGAGCGGCATGGTCAGCGACAGGCCGGCCCAGGCCGGTCCGCAGGAGTCCAGCAGGCCGGGCAGCCGCGCCTCATCGCATTCAATGGCCTCGTAGGTCCAGCCGGACAGGCCGAGCGCCTGGTAGGCGGCCTCGTGCAGGACCGGTGACAGCGAATGCGCGATGGGCGAGCCGAGCACTGCGGCCCTCATGCCCGCGGCAGCCTCATGTGGTGACCCGCGCCCGGCTGTCTCTTTTCCAGTGGCCTCATCCTGGAGACCTCAGCAGGCTTTGTTGGCGTGGCACTCGGCCTCATCCTGAGCGAACACCGACTTGCTGTTGGTGAACTTGGTCTCCCCGGTCTTCGGATTCACCGTGACGAAATAGGTCCAGTTGCCCTTGGCCGGATGCAGCGCCGCCTCGATCGCCGATGCAGTCGGGTTGTCAATCGGCCCCGGCGGCAAGCCGGAGTGGATGAAGGTGTTGTAAGGGTTGTTCACTTTCAGCTGCGATTGCGTGAGCAGGTAGCCGGTCTTGTGCAGGGCGTAGAGCACGGTGCTGTCCAGGCCGAGGCGCCACCCGAGGTTGAGCCGGTTGTCGATTACCCGGGCCACCTGCGCGTAGTACCTGGGCGTCCCCTCGACCTCCAGCAAGCTGGCTTCAGTGATGATCTGGCCCTCGGTCAGGTGGGCCGCCTTGGCCGCTCGCGCCAGATTCAGTGTCGTTGCCTCGGACCTGAATTGCTTCACCATGTCCTGCAGCATGACCAGAGGCGTCGTGCCCGGCGGGAAGTCATAATTCGCCGGGTACAGGTAACCCTCCACACGGCCGTTAGCGTAAGACGGCAGGCCGAGCGCCGGGCTCTTCGCGGCCGCCTCGAACTGGCTGAGGGGCTTTCCGGTCTGCCTGGCCAACTCGGGCAGGATCTGGGTCAGCCGCTTGCCGTCGAGAACCTGGACCGTGCTCTGGATGCGGGACTTGGGGTTCACCAGCAGCGCGTACGCCCGGGCCGCGTTCATGTGCTTGTGCAGGCGGAAGGTGCCCGGCTCCAGCGGGTTGGGGCTGGTGCTGTTCTTGGCGGCCGCGGTGAACGGGTCCACGGACTTGATCACGCCGGCCTTGACCAGTTCGGGAGCCAGGACGCCGGCGTTGTCGCCCGGCTTCACCACGAAATCGACCGTACCGTATCCCGAGCCGGTGTAATTCGCATGCCGCGCGCTGATTGCGTCGTAGGCGTACTTGCCTACGGCGACCACCACAACTACCAGCACGACAAGCGAGATCAGCGGCGCGATCCAGCGCCCGCGACGCCGCTTCGGCCGCCGGCCGCGCCCGTCGCCGCCATGCCCGCGCGTACCGTGACCGCCGGTGCCGCGGTCAGCGAACCCGGGCAGGAAGGAGCCGCCGTGCGGTGGCCGCCTCTCGTCGCCGGGGGCGCCGGTGGGTCCGATCTCGCTGTCATCCCAGCCCGGGCCGTCCTCTTGCTCTGCCCAGCCGGGGCCGGGGGCCGGCTCGGGGTCGTCCGTCCAGCGGGGCCCGGTGGCCGCCCCCTCCGCTGGCGGCTGCCAGCGCCACGGCCCGGAAGTTTCCCGGGCGGGTTCGCGGTCATCGGCGCCGGACCAGGATGCCCCCGGCGCGCTGGTCTCGCGCCAGTCAGAGCGCTGCGGGCCGGCCTGCGCACGGTAGGTGACGGTCGGATCGGTCTGGCCGAAGTCATCCCGGCCCGCCGGCCCAGGAGGTACGCCAGGGCCAGAGCCGGGGTAGCCGCGCTGGCTGGGGTAGCCGTACTGGCCCTGACCGTGGTACTGGTCCAGAGCGTCCTGCTGGTCCTGCGGGCGGTACCCGTGGCCGGGGCCGTACGGCCCCGGGTCTGCGTACTGGCCCGACCCGCCGTACTGGCCGCCGTCCTGGCCATTGAGCGGATCCGAGCCTCGCCCCCCGTGCCGGGGACGCTGCTCGGGCCGGGCCTGCGGCCGGTAGCCGAGCTGTTGGTCTTCGGCGGGAGCGGGCGGGCCCGACTGCCTGGCGTGACTGCCGGGAGGACGCGGGCGACGGTAATCACCGGGCGGCGGCGCCTGCGGCGCTGGCGGCGGAATCCCGAGTGCGTCCCAGCGGCCGAACGGATCCAGCGGGTCGTGCGGATCCTCCGCGCCGTAGCCGTCCTGCGGCGCGTATCCATTCTGCTGGGCGTAACCGTTCTGCTGACCGTAATCGCCGTGCTCGCCGTAGCCGCCCTGCGCGGGGTGGCCGTTCGGCGCAATGTGCCCGCTCTGTGCCGCAGAGCCGTTCGGCTGGCCGTATCCGTTCTGCGATAGGTAGCCATTCTGCGGCGGGTAGCCATCCGGCTCGCCACGTCCGTTCTGCGGCGCGGAGCCGGCCGGCTCGCCGTAGGGCGCGGGGCTGCAGTGGCCAGTCCAGCCGGAACCCGTCTCGTAGGGACCCAGATCCCCGTACTGGTCGTAGCGCCCGCCGTAACCGGGATTTATGCCACTGTCGTCCGGGAACCAGTCGCGGTCGCTGCCGGTCATGTCGCGGCGTCCTGATCCACACCGACCAGCTCGCCCGCGGGGCGGCCCGTGGAGCGCTCCGTATCCAGCGCTCCTTGCAGCAGCAGCGCGGCTGCGCTGCGGTCGACGACAGCGCGGCGCCGGCGGGAATCGCGCCCGCCCTGGCGGAGGGCCTCGTGGGCGATCACCGTGGTGAAGCGCTCGTCGAGCAGGCGCACCGGAACCGGCGCCAGCCGCCGCGCCAGCGCGGTCGCGAAGAGCCTGGCATCACCCGCTGCCGAGCCCTCACGGCCAGACAGGGTTGTGGGCAGACCCACGATCACCTCGATGGTCTCGTTCTCGCCGGCCAGGCTGGTGATGCAGTCCAGATCCTTGTCACCGCGAGGAACTGTCGCCAGCGGGCTGGCCAGCAGCCCGTCCGGATCGGAGCGAGCGACTCCGATGCGCACAGAGCCTACGTCGACAGCGAGCCTCACGCCGGTTCTCACCGGAAGTCTCCGCCAGTCGCAGGTCTGGCTGCGGAAACTGTCTGGCTGTAGCACGGATTCACGCTACGCCACCGGACCCCGTTCTGTCGGCGATAGCGGTGCGAACTACCCTAAATGACTCATCTATCGCTTGTGTCGTGTTCTCCCCCAGCGCGGCACCGCCGCCCTGGGCGACGTCGTCCTTGCCGCCACCGCGACCGCCCAGCGCGCCCGCCGCGGCGAGCACCAGCGATCCCGCCGTCAGCCCGCGGGCCCGCCCCGCGTCGTTCACGGCGACCACGACGGTCGGCCGGTCCGCGGGCACCCCGGCAACCAGGACCACGACCGGGCGGTCGGCTGGGAACCGGCCGCGCAGGTCGAGCGCAAGCTTCCGGATGCCGTCCGCTGCGGTTCCGTCCGGGGCCCGGTGAGCCACGTACGCAACCCCGCCGACGTCGTCGCCGGCGCCGCGGGCCACGTCCGCTGCCTCGTCGAGCAGCCGCGCCGAGCTGAGGCGCTGCAGGTCCCGCTCAGCGTCGCGCAGCCGGCTGACCATTGCGGAGATGCGCTCCGGCAGCTCCTCACGGGGGGCCTTCAGCTGCTCGCTGAGCTGGCTGACCAGGACGTTCTCGCGGGCCAGGAACCGGAAGGCGTCGATGCCGACGAGCGCCTCAACCCGGCGCACTCCCGACCCGATCGACGCCTCGCCGAGGATCTTGACCAGTCCGAGCTGGCCGGACCGGGCCACGTGGGTGCCGCCGCACAGCTCACGGGAGTAATCGCCGACCTCGACCACCCGGACGCGATCACCGTACTTCTCGCCGAACAGGGCCAGCGCGCCCATCGCCCGCGCCTCGTCGATCGACGTCTGGAACGCCCGGACGTCCAGGTCGTTGATCAGGACCTGGTTGACCTCATCCTCGGCGTCCCTGAGGACCGACGGGGGCACCGCGCCCATCGCGGTGAAGTCGAACCGGAACCGGCCGGGCGAGTTCTCCGAGCCCGCCTGAGCGGCCGACTCGCCCAGCGCGCCGCGGAACGCGCGGTGCACCAGGTGCGTCGCCGTGTGCGACCGGGAAATCGCCCGGCGTCGGTCGACGTCGATCTCGGCGTAGGCCAGGGAGCCCACCACGACCTCCCCGGAGGTCACCCGGCCGCGGTGCACGATCAGGCCGGGCACCGGCGTCTGCACGTCCCGGACCTCGATCAGCCCGCCGTCGTCGCCGCCGGTTCCCGCGGTCCTGATCAGCCCGGCGTCGGCGAGCTGGCCGCCGCCCTCGGCGTAGAACGGGGTACGGTCCAGCACGACGTCGACCTCGGTGCCCGCGGCGGCTGACGGCACGGAGACCCCGCCGACCAGCAGGCCGGTGATGGTCGCGTCGCCCGCGATCTCGTCATAGCCGGTGAAGGTGACCCGGCCGGACTGGTCGAGCAGCCGCGCGAGCTCGGAGATGTCCGCGTTGCCGGTCTTCTTGCCCGCGGCGTCTTCCTTGGCCCGCTGCCGCTGCTCCTGCATGAGCCGGCGGAACTCGGGCTCGTCCACGGTCAGGCCCTGCTCGGCGGCCATCTCCAGGGTCAGGTCGATCGGGAAGCCGTAGGTGTCGTGCAGCTGGAAGGCCTGATCTCCGCCGACGGTGTCCGCGCCCCGGCGCCTGGTCTCCTCCACGGCCGCCTCGAAGATCGCCGTCCCGGTGCGCAGCGTGCTGAGGAAGGCAGTTTCCTCGGCGTCGATGACGGTATGGATGTGCGGCGCGTCGCGGTGCAGCTCGGGGTACTGGTCGCCGAGCGCCTCGACGGCCGCCGACGACAGCTCGTGCAGGTACCGCTCGTCCTCGCCGCCCCGGCCGAGGCCCCGGCTGCCGCCCGCGCCGCCGCGCTGCGAGCCCGCCAGCAGCCGCAGGTTGCGGATGCTGCGGCGCAGGATCCGGCGCAGCACGTAACCGCGGCCCTCGTTGGAGGGGATCACGCCGTCGGCGACCAGCATCACCGCGGTGCGCACGTGGTCGGCCACCACCCGCAGCGCCACGTCGGTCCGGTGATCGCGGCCGTACTTCTGCTCGGTCAGGTCGGCCGCACGGTCGAGCACCTTCCACATGGTGTCGATCTCGTAGATGTTGTCGACGCCCTGCAGGAGCGCCGCCATCCGCTCGAGGCCCATCCCGGTGTCGATGTTGCGCGAGGGAAGCTCGCCGACGATCGGGAAGCCCTCCTTGCCCACGCCCTCGCCGCGGAAATACTGCATGAAGACGAGGTTCCAGACTTCGAGGTAGCGGTCCTCGTCGGCGACCGGGCCGCCGTCGCGGCCATATTCGGGCCCGCGGTCGTAGTAGATCTCCGAGCACGGGCCGCACGGGCCGGGCACGCCCATCGACCAGAAGTTATCGGCCATGCCGCGCCGCTGGATGCGGCTCTCGGGCACCCCGACCTGATCGCGCCAGATCCTGGCCGCCTCGTCGTCGTCGGTGTAGACGGTGGCCCACAGCCGGTCCTCGGGGAAGCCGAAGCCGCCATCCGCCTCCGGGCTCGTCAGCAGCTCCCAGGCAAAGGGAATGGCCTGTTCCTTGAAGTAATCCCCGAACGAGAAGTTCCCCAGCATCTGGAAGAACGTGGCATGCCGGGTGGTCTTGCCCACTTCCTCGATGTCCGGGGTCCGGACGCATTTCTGCGCGCTCGTCGCCCGCGGGTAGGGAGCGGGGCGCTGGCCGAGGAAATAGGGCTTGAACGGCACCATCCCGGCGTTGACTAGCAGCAGGGTGGGGTCGTCGGCGATCAGGCTGGCGGATGGCACGACGGTGTGCCCGCGCCGCTCGAAGTAGCGAAGGAAACGGCGGACGATCTCTGCCGACTCCATCAGTGGCCATCCTTCACGTAGTCGATGCCGGGATACCGGCGGGAACGGCCTGGCTCGTCAGGGCCAGGACCGGGCCGGGCCTGCGCGGCCTCGACGGCTGCGCGGCCCGCGGCGTGCCGGTCGAGATAGTCGTCCATGCCCTCGCGGGCATCGCGCAGGAAATCCGACACCCCCGACCGGCTGGCGCGCGCGGCGGCCAGGGCGCCATGCGCGCCGCGGCCCGGCCGCAGCAGCGCGGACAGCCGCCGGCTGGCCCGCCGGTAGCCGGTCACGCCGAGCACCGCGCCGAGCACGAGCCAGAACAGGCGCCGGATCATCGCCGTGTCCTCTCCGGACGGGGCGCTCCGGCGATCGCCCGGCGCGACAGCGGAGCCATCTCCGGGCCTGCGCCCGGGGTACCGCGAAGCTCCGGCGACGCAAGCTCCGGTGACCGGCGCACCGCGACCGCCCGGCGCACCCCGTACAGGGCAGCGGCGAACCGCAGCATCGGGGTGCCGAAACCGGCCGAGATGCTCTTGGCCAGCCCCGCCAGCGCCGAGACCTGGGCGGACAGCTCGGCCATGTCGGTGGTGACCTGCTGCATGCTCGCGGTGATCGCGTCGGTCCTGGCCAGCTGCTCGTTGGTCCGGTCCACCGCGGCCTGGGCCCGCTCGATCAGCAGGTCGGTGCGCTCGTGGTACTCGCTCAGTATCCGGGTCCCGGCGGAGATCAGCCGGGACAGGCGGATCAGCACGTAGACGGCGGCGCATACCAGCACGGCCCAGAATCCGGCGCCGATAAGCTCTGCCACCTGCCCGGCGTTCATCCCTGCTGCTCCTTAGCGCTTGCCCCCCGCGGCGTTACCTCGCCGACCTTACCGTCCCTGCGCCCGGCCAGCCGCGCTACTCCGACGTCCCCCCGGACTGCTGCGCTGCCCCGGACCGCGCTGCGGGCTCCGACGGCGCTGCGGGCTCCGACGGCGCTGCTTTCGCCGGGCCGTCCTTAGCGTCGCGGCCGAGGATAACCCTGATCTTCGCCGATCGCTCGGCGTACCGCGCCTCGGCGCCGTGCGTGGACGGCTGGTAGTACCGGCGCTCGGCCACCGAACCGGGCGCGTAGTCCTGCGGCACGACGCCTTCGGGGTAATCATGCGGGTACTGGTATCCCTGGCCGTGCCCGAGGCGCGCCGCGCCCCGGTAGTGGCTGTCGCGCAGGTGCGCCGGGACACCGCCCGCCAGGCCCGCCCGGACGTCCTCGGCGGCCATGCTGATCGCCTGGATCACCGCGTTTGACTTCGGCGCCAGCGACAGGTGGATCACCGCCTGGGCCAGGTTGATCCTGGCCTCGGGCAGGCCGACGAACTCCACGGCCTGCGCCGCGGCGACCGCGACGGGCAGCGCGGACGGGTCGGCCATCCCGACGTCCTCGCTGGCGTGCACGATCAGCCGCCGGGCGATGAACCGGGGATCCTCCCCGGCCTCGATCATCCGGGCCAGGTAGTGCAGCGCGGCGTCCGCATCGCTGCCCCGGATGCTCTTGATGAACGCGCTGATCACGTCGTAATGCTGGTCCCCGTCCCGGTCATAGCGGACAGCCGCCCGGTCGACCGCGCGCTCCAGGATCTCCTCGTCGATGACGCTGCCCGGCGCCAGGCCGAGCGCGGCGGCTTCCAGGTAGGTCAGGGCCCGGCGCGCGTCGCCGCCGGCCAGCCGCACCAGGTGCTCCCCCGCGGTGGTATCCAGCCGCACGCGGCCGCCGAGCCCGCGCTCGTCGGTCAGGGCCCGCTCTATCACGACCGCCATCTCCTCGTCGAGCAGCGGCTGCAGCGTCAGCAGCAGCGACCGGGACAGCAGCGGGCTGACGACCGAGTGGAACGGGTTCTCGGTGGTGGCGCCGATGAACGACACCCAGCGGTTTTCGACCGCGGGCAGCAGCGCGTCCTGCTGGGCCTTGTTGAACCGGTGCACCTCGTCGATGAACAGGATGGTCTGCGTCCCGCTCATGCCGAGCTCGCGCCGCGCGCCGTCGATGGCCGCCCGGACGTCCTTGACGCCGGCCGACACCGCGGACAGCTCCACGAACCGGCGCCGGGTCACCTGGCTGATGACGTAGGCCAGCGTGGTCTTGCCAGTGCCCGGCGGTCCCCACAGCAGCAGGGACAGGGCCGCGTCGTGCTCGGTGACCTTGCGCAGGGGCGAGCCTTCCCTGGTCAGGTGCTGCTGGCCGACCACCTCGTCCAGGGTGCGCGGCCGCATCCGCACCGCCAGGGGCGCGACCGCCTGCGCTGCCTGTTCGGCGGGCGCGTCGAACAGGCTGTCGCGCTGCCCGGGGTCTGCTCTCGCCATGTCACGACAGTATCCGGATTGTGACCGGGCAGAGTACGATCATGGGGCTCACCAGGGCACCAAGGGCCGGCTGCCCGCGGCGAGACGGCTCCGCGAGCCGCGATGCCGCGGAGCCCGTCGGCCTTCGCCTGGCTCGAGGAAAGGACCGGCCATGACAGACGAGCCGTTCGCGACGATCATCGAGCCGTTCCGGATCCACTCGGTGGAGCCGATGCGCCTGACCACGCGGGCCGAGCGGACGAGGGCCCTGGCCACCGCCGGGCACAACCTGTTCGAGCTGCGGGCGCAGGACGTGCTCATCGACCTGCTGACCGACTCAGGGACCGGGGCGATGTCGGCGGAGCAGTGGGCCGGCATCCAGCGCGGCAGTGAGGCCTACGCGGGAGCGACCTCGTTCTACCGGTTCCGCGATGCGGTCAGCGGGCTGTTCCCGTTCCGCCATATTCTGCCCACCCATCAGGGCCGGGCCGCCGAGAAGATCCTCTTCACCGCGGCCGCCGGGCCGGGTCAGGTCATCCCGAATAACACCCATTTCGACACCACCAGGGCCAACATCGAATTCACCGGCGCGCAGGCCGTCGACCTGCCCATCGCGGAAGGGCTCCAGCCGTCGCTGCGGCACCCGTTCAAGGGCAACATGAACGTGGTCGCGCTCGAGCAGCTGCTCGCGGCGCAGTCTGATGCGGTCCCGCTGGTGATGCTCACCATTACGAACAACTCCGGTGGCGGGCAGCCGGTCAGCATGGCGAACATCCGGGCGGTCCGCGAGGTCTGCGACCGGTACGCCAAGCCGCTGTTCCTGGACGCCTGCCGGTTCGCCGAGAACGCGTGGTTCATCAAGACCGGAGAGCGCGAATATGCCAATGTCACCGTCACCGACATCGTCCGGGAGATGGCGGGCCTGGCCGACGGGATGACGATGTCGGCGAAGAAGGACCCGCTGGCCAACATCGGCGGCTGGCTGGCGCTGAACGACGACGGGCTGGCCGAGCGCTGCCGCAGCCTGGAGATCCTCACCGAGGGCTTCCCCACCTACGGCGGCCTGGCCGGCCGTGATCTCGAGGCCATCGCCCAGGGACTGAGCGAGTGCATTGACGATGACTACCTGTACTACCGGGTGCGCTCGGTCGCCTATCTCGGCGAGGCGCTTGAATCGGCGGGAATCCCGGTGGTCGTGCCCTTCGGCGGCCATGCCGTTTTCATCGACGCGCGCGCCATGCTGCCGCACATCGATCCGCTGGAGTATCCCGGTCAGGCGCTGGCCTGCGCGCTCTACGAGGAGGGCGGCGTGCGGGCCTGCGAGATCGGGACCGTGATGTTCGGGCTGCACCCGGACGGCACCGAGACCCCGGCCGCCCTGGACCTGGTCCGCCTGGCCATTCCCCGGCGCACCTACACCCAGAGCCACATGGACTACGTGATCGAGGTCCTCAGCCGGGTGGCCAGCCGCGCCGCCGAGCTTCCCGGCATGCGGATCGTCTCTCAGCCCCGGCAACTGCGGCACTTCACTGCCCGTTTCGCGCCGCTGCCCTGAGGTACCCGGGCAAGAGCCCGGCCGAGGATGTCGAGAACCGGCGGCGTGCTCCGTCTTACCGGTGAGTGCGCCAAGATGGGCGCAGCTGCGGTTAAGGAGCCAGACATGACCAGATTTCTCTTGCTGCAGAACTACGGGGGCGGCGCGGGATGCGACGTCCCCATGACGGAGTGGGCACCTGAGGACGTTCAGGCGCACATCGATTTTCAGGTCGACCTGAACAAGGAACTCGCGCAGGCGGGCGAGCTCATCGACGCGCTGGCGCTGACCGGGCCCGAGCTGGCCAGGTTCGTGACCTTCGACGGCTCGGGGGCCCCGGTGGTGACGGACGGCCCGTTCCCGGAGTCCAAGGAACTGGTCGCCGGCTACCGGATGGTGGACGTCGACTCAGAGGCCCGCGCTATCGAGATTGCCGCGAAGGCATCGGCCGCGCCCGGGCCGGGGGGCGCCCCGATTCAGCAGCCGATCGAAGTGCGGCAGGTGATGGGCGCGCCCGGCATGGAGCCGTGACCGAGCAGCCCGGCGCCGAGGACCTGCTGCGCAAGCTCGCGCCGCAGGTTCTCGGCGCGGTCATCCGGCGGTTCGGCGATTTCGACGCCGCCGAGGATGCCGTGCAGGAGGCGCTCGTCGCCGCCGCGCTGCACTGGCCGAAGGACGGGCTGCCCGACAACCCGCGCGGATGGCTGATCCAGGCCGCCGCCCGGCGGATGACCGATCAGCTGCGCAGCGAGCGCTCCCGGCGGCTGCGCGAGACCCTCGCTGCCATGCGGGAGCCGCCGCCCGCCGAGGTCACCGGCCGCGACGACACGCTGATCCTGCTGTTCCTGTGCTGTCACCCGTCGCTCACCCCGGCGTCAGCGATCGCGCTGACGCTGCGCGCGGTCGGCGGCCTCACCACGGCCGAGATCGCCAATGCGTTCCTGGTCCCGGAAGCGACGATGGCGCAGCGGATCAGCCGGGCCAAGCAGCGCATCAAGGCCTCGGCCGTGCCGTTCCGGCTGCCCGAGGAAGACGCCGAGCGGGCCCGGCGGACGCGCGCAGTGCTGCACGTGCTGTACCTGATCTTCAACGAGGGCTACACCAGCAGCGCGGGCTCGGACCTGAGCCGGGTCGAGCTGTCCGACGAGGCGATCCGGCTGGCGAGAATGCTGCACGGCATGCTGCCCGGCGACGGGGAAGCCGCCGGCCTGCTGGCGCTCATGCTCCTGACCGACGCCCGCCGTCCGGCCCGTGCCACCGGGAACGGCGAGCTGATCCCGCTGGCCGAGCAGGACAGAACGCTGTGGGACGCGCGGCTGATCGCCGAAGGGACCCTGCTGCTCGGGGATGCGCTGGCCGGCGGAGTAGCCGGCGAATACCAGCTGCAGGCCGCCATCGCCGCTGTCCACGACCGCGCAGCCCGCGTCGAAGACACCGACTGGCAGCAGATCCTGGCCCTGTACGGACTGCTTGAGCGGATAACCGGGAACCCGATGGTGACGCTCAACCGGGCCGTCGCGGCGGCGATGGCCCGCGGCCCGGCCGCCGGCCTGGCGCTGCTCGAGGATCTCGACGAGCCGCTGGCCGGGCACCACCGCCTCGACGCGGTCCGGGCTCACCTGCTGGAGATGGCCGGCGACACCGAGGGCGCCGCCGCGTACTACCGGGCGGCGGCGAGCCGCACCACGAGCATTCCTGAGCAGCACTACCTCACGCTTCAGGCCGCCCGCCTCACGACCCGGGGCTGAGCGGGCCCGCAGGTCACGATAAGTGGAGCGACACTGCTGCTCATCGCGTTGACAGTCGGGCGATATGCGGCGGCACAGCCATCGTCATCAAGGGCAGACGCGGCAGTTCCCGGCGGCTTGACCGCAGAACCCGGTGAGTTCAGGGCGGCGGCACCGCCACCCGGAGCTGGACGCACGCCTAGGCAGGGACCGCCCGTCTGCTTAGGCAGACAGCGCGGGTGTCTGGCCGGTGACGATGTAGCCGCTGCCGAGGCCCATCTCCCGGACCTGCACGTCCTCGATCAGCGGCTCCAGATGCTGCCAGGGCCGGTGGAACCCCTCGAAGCTCCGCACGAACGGCGCATGCAGCATCCGCACCTGCAGGTTCACCGCCAGCATCACCGGCGGAGCCCACTTGCCGCCGCCCGCCGCCACCCAGGCGCCGGGCCGCAGCCTGCTCATGACGTTGCGCACCGCGGCCGGGGACTGCAGGATGTCGTGCACCGCGCAGAACAGCGCCGCGTCCGCGGTGACCGGGATCTCGGCGTCCTCGGCGGCTGATTCCACGACCGCGACGTTGCGCCAGCCCTCGCCCGCGATCCGCTCGCGCGCCACCGCCGCCATCTCCGGCGACTCCTCGATCCCGACCACGCGGCCCCTCGGGCCGACCTTCTCCCGCAGCAGGCCGCAGCACAGCCCGGTCCCGCAGCCCACATCGAGGACCACCTGGCCCCGGCGCACCGGCAGGGCGTCGACGACAGCCCGGCGGTAGCGCTGGAAGGCGCCGGTCTTGTGGTTATAGGAACGGGCATGCTCGCCGTACGCAGGCTGACGCGCGTGCTGCCGGCCCGTCCGATGCGCAGCCGGCGACTGGACAGCCGACGCAGAATTCCGTGATTTATCCATGATCTTTCGTCCCGCCTTTCCAGCGGGCAGCACCCCCTG
>JBKQMG010000172.1:0-19179 GCA_052146815.1 Streptosporangiaceae bacterium
CCCCCCCCCCCGGCCACGGGGCCCGGTCAGGCGCCCCCCCGCAGGCCGGTTCTCGCGCCACGGCCGGCCGCCACGCTCCGCGAGCCGCGGTCCGCGAGGCCGCACCGCGCGGCAGAGCCGCCGCTTCGAGTAGCCTCGTCACGCTCCGCCCCGAATTGACCCGCCGCGATCCGCGCCCGCCCGCAGCGCGCAAGAATGAGCCCGAGATCATGACAGACAGCGACCGCATACCCCAGGTGCTCGTCGTCGACGACGAGCCGAATATCCGCGAGCTCGTCCAGGTCGCGCTGAAATTCCATGGCTGCTCGGTGACCACGGCGGCCAGCGGAAAAGATGCCCTGCGCCAGGTCGAGGCGAGCCAGCCGGACCTGGTGGTGCTCGATGTCATGCTGCCCGACATGGACGGCTTCGAGGTGTGCCGCCGCCTCCGGGCCGCCGGGAACGAGGTTCCGGTCATCTTCCTGACCGCCAGGGACACCTCGTCGGACACCGTCACCGGGCTGGCGATCGGCGGCGATGACTACGTCACCAAGCCGTTTTCCGTCGAGGCGCTGGTCGCCCGGGTCCGTGCCGTGCTGCGGCGGGCCGCCCGGGCGGGGGCCGGCCAGGTACCGGGCGCACAGGCCGGCCAGCTGCGGGCGGGCGACCTGATTCTCGACGAGGAGCGGTGGACGGTGCACCGGGCCGGGGTGCCGGTGGACCTGTCGCCGACCGAATTCCGGCTGCTCGCCTACCTCCTGCGCCACCCGAACCGGGTACTGACCCGCGCTCAGCTGCTGGAGAACGTCTGGGGCTGGGACTACGCCGGCGAGTCTCAGATCGTCGAGACCTACGTCAGCTATCTGCGCCGCAAGCTGGACCCGCTCGGGCTGCCGCTGATCTACACCCAGCGCGGCGTCGGCTACAGCCTCCGGCCGCCGGAGCGGGAGCAGGCCGGACCGGCCTGATGCGCCGTCATCGCAGGCTGTCACTCCGGGCGCGCATGCTGGTACTGCTGGTCGGCGTCACCACGATCTTCCTGCTGATCATGAGCACGGTCAGCACCGTGGTGCTGTTCAGCCGGGTGAACAAGCAGTTCAACGACAATCTGCGGGCTGAATCGACCTACCAGCCGAGACAGCTGGCCGCCAGCCCGGGCGGTTACGCGGCTGTGAAGATCACGGCGGGCGCCGGCACCGTCGTACCGCTGACGGGGAGCGCCCCCGCCGTCAGGAAAGCCACCAGCGCGCTCCAGGCGGGGGTGGAGCAGCTGCTCGCTGACCACGAGCTGCGCTCGCGTCTGCTGCGCCAGCCGTTCACCATCCCGGCGAGTGACGGGGGCCCGGCCCTGCGCGCCGCAGGACGGTGGCTGCTGCGCAAGGGCTCCCTGCCCGTTCTGGTCGTGGCGCAGCCGGTCAGCAGGATCGTCAACCAGGTGCGCGGCTTCGTCGTCGCCGAGCTGATCACCGGCGGGGCGCTGATCGCGCTGCTGGCCATCGGCGGCGAGTGGCTCATCGGCCGCGGGCTCCAGCCGCTGGACGAGATGGCCAGCACGGCCAACCAGATCACTACCAGCGGCGACCTGACGGCGCGCATGCCGGACTCGGGTGATCGCAGCGAGGTGGGCACGCTGGGGGCGGCGATCAACACCATGCTGGACCGGATCCAGCAGGCTTTCGGCGCGCGGCTGCGCTCGGAGCAGAAGGTCCGCCAGTTCGCCGCGGACGCCTCCCACGAGCTGCGGACGCCGCTGACGACCATCCGCGGCTACGCCGAGCTGTACCAGCAGGGCGCGCTCGGGCCCGACCAGCTGCCGAGCGCGATGCGCCGCATCGAGCAGGAGTCGCAGCGGATGAGCACCCTGGTCGCCGAATTGCTGGAACTGGCCCGGCTGGACCGCACGTCATCGCTGGACCTGACCGAGACCGATCTGGCCAGCGCGGTGCGCGACGCGGTGGCCGATGCGGCGGCGGTGGAGCCGCAGCGTCCGGTGAGCGCCGAGGCGCCCCCTCGGCTGCTCGCCGTCGTCGACGAGCCGCGGATCCGGCAGGTGCTGGCTAACCTGCTCGGCAACGTCCGCGCGCACACCCCGGTGACCACGCCGGTGGTCGTGCGGCTCGGCGAGATCACCGGCGGCGTCCTGCTGGAGGTCGCCGACGCCGGCCCCGGCATGTCGGAGAAGGACGCCGCCCGGGCGTTCGACCGGTTCCACCGGGGCACCGACCGGCCCGGCGCCGCGGATGATGATCGCCGCCGGCCCGCTCGCCCCGGCGCCGCGGGGCTCGGCACGGGCGGCGGCAGTGGCCTGGGCCTGTCGATCGTCCAGGCGATCGCTGCCGCGCACGGCGGCCAGGCCACCCTCGAGTCCTGGCCGGGCCGCGGCACCCGGGTACGCATCTGGCTGCCGATGCGCACGGCTTCCTGACCGCGGGGCAGGTCAGGGGACAGATCACCCGGCCGATGGTGCCTTCCTCGCGGAGGCCTGCGCCTCCTGCTCGCTGTCATCGGCCGCCGGCCCCGGCAGGTGCTCGAACAGGTAGTACACGGCCAGGGCCCCGTAAATGGCCAGGGCCGCATCCGCCAGGCTGGCGCTGATCGCGGCCATGGCCGTGGCCACGACGTAGCCGAGCAGGCCCGCGCCGAAGCGCAGCGTTGACCCGAGCGACGCCCGGACGGGCCTGGCGGCCAGCGAGTCCTGGCGGGCCGCCAGGTAATTCCACATGATCGAGAAGGCGACCGAGATCTCGATCAGCACCACCCCGTAGACGACGGCTGCCACCTGGGTGCTGGCGGCCGACGCCTTGCCGCCGGGCAGGCTGAGCGCGTCGGCCGCCAGCGCGGTAGGGAACGGGACCGCGACCACGCCCATCAGCAGGAACATGTTGAGCACCAGCGTCGTCCGGTCGACCCGTGAGACGTGCGACAAGACCGTGTGGTGATTGAGCCACATGATCCCGATCGTCAGGAAGCTCACCACGTAGGCGACGTACTGCGGCCAGTGACTGAGCAGCTCATGGGAACTGCGCGGCAGGTGAATCGTCAGCAGGTTGAAGACCAGGACGGTGATCGCGACCGCGAATACCCCGTCGCTGAAGGACTCCGCCCGGCGTGAATCCACCCCCCCGCTCCGCCGCCTATCCCGTCGCGTCCGCGCAGCGCGGCAGCAGCCGCATGCTCACGCCGGATCCGATCCGGCCGGCCCGGCGGCGGCGGCCCCGCCGGCAGCCGTGCCAGGCGCCTGGTCCGGCCCGGCCGCGCCGGGCTCCTCAGACGCAGGCTGGCCTGCCCCGGCGAGGACCGGCTGTGCGACGGACCGGACGAGCAGCTGGGCGACGTCCACCACCTCGAGGCCTTCCTTCGCCTCGCCGGAGCTCTTCTTCGCGGCCACCGCGTCACCGAGCATCACCAGGCAGAACGGGCACCCCGTCGAGATCGTGTCCGGGTCGGTGCCCAGCGCCTCGTCGATCCGCTCCACGTTGATCCGCTTGCCGATGCGCTCTTCCATCCACATCCGGGCACCGCCGGCCCCGCAGCAGAAACCGCGCTCCTTGCAGCGGTGCATCTCCTGCGCCTGCACGCCCGGCACGTTCTCCATGATCTCCCGCGGCGCGGTGAAGACCCGGTTGTGGCGGCCGAGGAAGCACGGGTCGTGGTAGGTGATCTTCTCGTCGATCGGCGTGACCGGGGTCAGCTGGCCGCTGCCGACCAGCCGCGCCAGCAGCTGGGTGTGGTGGACCACCTCGTAGTTCCCGCCGAGCTGCGGGTACTCGTTGGCCATGGTGTTGAAGCAGTGCGGGCAGCTGGCGACGATCTTGCGCACGCCCGCCTCGTTGAGCGTCTCCACGTTCTGCTGCGCCAGCATGCTGAAGACGAACTCGTTGCCCATCCGCCGGGCCGGGTCCCCGGTGCACGACTCGGCGGGCCCGAGCACCGCGAAACTGACCCCGGCGGTGTGCAGGAGCTCGGCGACAGCCTTGGTGGTCTTCTTCGCCCGGTCCTCCAGCGCGCCCGCGCAGCCCACCCAGAACAGGTACTCCACGTCGTCGCCGATGGGGCCGTCCACCACCGGCACCTCGAAGTCGAGCTCGGTGATCCAGGCGGTCCGCCGCGCGCCGCCCATGCCCCACGGGTCGCCCTTGTTCTCCAGGTTCTTCAGCATCGTGGAGGCTTCGGGCGGGAACGCGGACTCGATCAGCACCTGGTGCCTGCGCATGCTGGTGATGTGGTCGATGTGCTCGATGTCGACCGGGCATTCCTCTACGCAGGCCCCGCAGTTGGTGCACGACCACAGCTCGTCGGGGTCAATGACGCCGCCGGCCGCCGAGTCGCCCACGAGCGGCCTTTCTGCCTCTGCCCGTACTGATTCCGGCAGCCTGGCCCTGGCCTCATCGGACCCGGCCAGCAGGTAAGGCGCCTTCCCGAACGCGTGGTCGCGCAGCTCCAGGATGATCATCTTCGGGGACAGCGGCTTGCCGGTCGCCCACGCCGGGCACTGCGACTGACAGCGGCCGCATTCGGTGCAGGTGGCCAGGTCCAGCATGCCCTTCCAGGACAGGTCCTCGACCTTGCCGACGCCGAAGATGTCGGTGTCCGGGTCGGCTTCCTCGAAGTCCAGGACCTTGCCGCCCGAGCGCATCGGCTGCAGGTCGCGCAGCGCGTTCGGGCGGCGGGAGAAAAGCACGTTCAGCGGCGCGATGAAGATGTGCAGGTGCTTGGAGTACGTCACGAACACCAGGAAGCCCAGGACCACCGCGAGCTGGGCGAGGATCCCGGCCGTCTCGATAGCGCTGTTGGCGCTGGTCCCGAGGGGATGCAGCCAGTGCCCGACGATCTGCGAGGCGAACGCGCCATGCGGGTAGGGGAAGTCGCCGGTGTTGATCTGCGCCCCGCGGTACAGCAGCAGAGTCGCCACCACCAGGAAGATCATGAACAGAACGAGCCAGGCCGCGCCGGTGTGCGAACCGGCGAAGCGGGACTTGCGGCCCTCGCGGTGGGGAT
Organism: Streptosporangiaceae bacterium; assembly: GCA_052146815.1. GTDB lineage: Bacteria > Actinomycetota > Actinomycetes > Streptosporangiales > Streptosporangiaceae > DATJZH01. Next base: position 4,978 of record JBKQMG010000172.1, read on the forward strand.
CGCTGCGCAGCCTGATCACCGCGAAGGTGACGATGCCGACCAGAACCGCGACGGCGAACAGGTCCTCCAGGAAGCCGACCCAGGCCCAGGTCCCGATCAGCGGGATCGCGAACTTCTTGCTGAACAGGTCCCCGTAGGCCTCGATGATCGTGAGGATCAGGATGATGAAGCCCCAGAACGTCAGGAAGTGCGCGACGCCGGGGACCGTCCACTTGAGCAGCTTGCGCTGGCCGAACACCTCCGTGACCTGCGTCTCGGCGTCCCGGCCCGGGTGCGTGCGGACCGCCTCGATGCGCTCGGGGGCGGGCTGCCCGGTCATCGCCAGCCGGTAGAGCCACCACAGGCGCCGGCCGGCGACCGCGATGGCGACCGCGGTCAGGACGAGTCCGACGATGATGCGCAGGGCCACAAGGACCTCCCGGTACGACGTCAGGCCATGCGGTGCGGGGCGGCGCCGCGGCGCTGCCAGCGTAACGCGGCCCGGCCGGCGGCCGATGATCTACGCAGGCCTATTTCTCCTCGCCGCCCAGAGCTCGATCCTACCGAGCGGTAACTTAGCGCCCGCGGCCGACGTCCCCTGTCCGGCGGGCGGCAGGCCGCCACTGCCGCGCGCCAGCCGTTAGTCTTCGGTCATCAGCAAGAAGAGAACGGCAGTCGCCGAGGGATCCGAGGGCCGGGAGGCGCCATCCGGGCGGGCGCCGCGGCTTATGGACCGCTTCATGAGCCGGCTCACCCCCGCCGACCTGGCGGCCTTGCGCATCTGGATCATCTCCCGGTGCGCCGTCCTGGCCCTGAGCTGGCCGGCGATGTGGATCCTGCAGGGGAACTCCAGGGCGTCCCGGCCCTGGCTCGGGGTGTGGGAGCAGTGGGACGCGGTCCGGTTCCAGGCCATCGCGCAGTACGGCTACTTCGCCCCGCCTGGTCACGCGATCCCCGACCAGGTGGCCTTCTTCCCCGGTTTCCCGATCGTGCTCGCCGGCGCCCACCTGCTGGTCCGGCAGTGGACGGTCGCGGGGCTGCTCATCTCGTTCGTCGCGGGCGGCATCGCGATGGTCGCGCTCAGCCGTATCGCCGACCGCGACTACGCGCCCGGCTCCGGCGGCCATGCCGTCCTGTACCTGGTGGCCTCCCCCGCCGCGATCTTCCTCGCCGTCGGCTACGCCGAGTCGCTGTTCCTGGCGTTCGCGCTGTGCTCGTGGCTGGCCGCCCGCAGCGGCCGCTGGCCGCTGGCGCTGCTGCTCGCCGGGTGCGCCACGGTCATCCGCACGAACGGTTTCTTCCTGTGCGCGGCACTGCTGGCCGAGATCATCCGCCAGGACGGCACGGAGCGCAGGCGCGCGCTCGCGCTGTGGCCGCTGGCACTGGTCCCGGTGGCCGGATATGAGCTATACCTGCGGGCCGCCACCGGCGACTGGCTGGCCTGGCAGCACGCTGAGGCGGTCGGCTGGCAGCGGCGCTTCACCAATCCGCTGACCGCGTTCCACACGACCTGGGTCGCCGGGTTCGAGCACGATTTCGCCGCGCACATCGACTTCGTCTTCCAGCTTGAGATCATCGCGGTGCTCGCTGGTGTTATCACCACCGTGGCGCTGCTGGCCCGCCGCCGCTGGCCTGAGGCCATCTACGCGGGCCTGACTATCGCGGCGCTGGCGACCTCGATCTGGTACGAATCGGTGCCACGGGCGCTGCTGCTGATCTGGCCGCTGTGGTGCGGCCTGGCGGTCCTGAGCCGCAGGCGGCCCTGGACCGGCCAGCTTTACCTGGCGCTTTCCATCCCGGTCAGCGCGGCCATCGGGCTGCTTTACCTGACCGGGAACTGGGCCGGCTGACGGCCCTGCGGCCGCCTCCGCATCGCTCTAGTTAAACTGTCAGCAAAGTTGAGTGCACCCTGCTCAGGTCTTTTGACATGAGCGCCACTCTATGGCAAACTTGCGTCCGTAAGACTCAACTTCAGGCACACAATCACACCAAGGACTCACACATGGCACGTGCGGTAGGCATCGACCTGGGGACGACCAACTCCGTCGTCGCCGTTCTCGAGGGCGGGGAGCCCTCGGTCATCGCAAACGCGGAAGGCTCGCGCACGACGCCGTCTGTGGTTGCCTTCGCGAAGAACGGCGAGGTTCTCGTCGGCGAGGTGGCCAAGCGGCAGGCAGTCACCAACGTCGACCGGACCATCCGCTCCGTCAAGCGCCAGATGGGCACGGACTGGTCGATTGCCATCGACGGCAAGAAGTTCACCGCCCAGCAGATCAGCGCTTTCATCCTGCAGAAGCTGAAGAGGGACGCGGAGGCCTATCTCGGCGAGACCATCACCGACGCGGTCATCACCGTGCCGGCGTACTTCAGCGACGCGCAGCGCCAGGCCACGAAGGAAGCCGGGACGATCGCGGGCCTGAACGTCCTGCGCATCATCAACGAGCCGACCTCGGCCGCGCTGGCCTATCACCTGGACAAGGACACCGAAGCGACCATCCTGGTCTTCGACCTGGGCGGCGGCACGTTCGACGTCTCGCTGCTCGAAGTCGGCGAGGGCGTCGTCGAGGTCAAGGCGACCAGCGGCGACAACCACCTGGGCGGCGACGACTGGGACCAGCGGATCGTCGACTGGCTGGTGCAGGACTTCAAGAACAGCTACGGCATCGACCTGTCCAAGGACAAGATGGCGCTGCAGCGGCTGCGGGAGACCGCGGAGAAGACCAAGATCGAGCTGTCCAGCTCGACCGAGTCGCAGATCAACCTGCCCTACATCACCCACTCCGAGCAGGGGCCGCTGCACCTGGACACCAAGCTGTCCCGCGCCGAGTTCCAGAAGATGACCTCTGACCTGCTCGACCGGTGCAAGACGCCGTTCCAGCAGGTGATCAAGGACGCGGGGGTCAAGCTCAGCGACATCCACCACGTGGTGCTGGTCGGCGGGTCCACCCGGATGCCCGCGGTTGTCGACCTAGTCAAGGACCTGACCGGCGGCAAGGAGCCCAACAAGGGCGTCAACCCCGACGAGGTCGTGGCGGTCGGCGCCAGCCTGCAGGCCGGCGTGCTGAAGGGCGAGGTCAAGGACGTCCTGCTGCTGGACGTGACCCCGCTGTCACTCGGCATCGAGACCAAGGGCGGCATCTTCACCAAGCTGATCGAGCGCAACACCACCATCCCGACCAAGCGCTCGGAGATCTTCACCACGGCCGACGACAACCAGCCGTCCGTGCAGATCCAGGTCTTCCAGGGCGAGCGCGAGATCGCCGCGTACAACAAGAAGCTCGGCATGTTCGAGCTGGCTGGCCTCGCGCCGGCGCCGCGCGGTATCCCGCAGATCGAGGTCACCTTCGACATCGACGCCAACGGCATCGTCAACGTCTCGGCCAAGGACCTCGGCACCGGCAAGCAGCAGTCCGTCACCATCTCGGGCGGCTCGGCGCTGGGCAAGGACGACATCGAGCGGATGATGGCCGACGCCGAGAAGTACGCGGACGAGGACCGCAAGCGCCGCGAGGAGGCAGAGGTCCGCAACCGCGGCGAGACGCTCGCCTACAGCACCGAGAAGTTCCTGTCCGAGAACGCTGAAAAGGTGCCGGACGACGTCAAGTCCGAGGTCGAGTCGGCCATCGCGGATCTGAAGAAGACCCTCGAGGGCACCGACACCGACGCGATCCGCGCGGCGACCGAGCACGCGGCCCAGATCAGCCAGAAGATGGGCACCGCCATTTACGCGCAGTCACAGCAGGCGGCGGGAGCTCAGTCTGGCGAGGCAGGCGGCCACGAGGAGGCCGGCCAGGACGACGATGTCGTCGAGGCCGAGATCGTCGACGAGGACAAGCCGGCCGATTCGGAGGGCGGCGCCGCCTGATGAGGTCTACCGATGATGAGAGCCAGGGGCCAGTGATCCGTGATCGCCGGCGCATCGACCCGGTCACCGGGCGGGTGCGCGGGCCAGGCAGCGCAGCCCAGGGCCAGCAGAACGCAGCGGCGAGCGATCCGGGCCGGCCTGGCCCGGACCAGGCCGGCGGTCCTGCCGCGGAGGCCGCCGGGGCCAGCCCCGGCGGCGGCGCGCAGGACGACCACCCGGCCGCTGCGGCCGGTCCGGCGCAGCACGCCGCCGCGGGCTCGAACGGCGGCCGCGGCACTGACGCCGCGGTGATGCTGGCCGAGCGCACTGCCGACCTGCAGCGGCTTCAGGCCGAGTACGCCAACTATCGCAAGCGGGTCGAGCGGGACCGGCAGGCCGTCAGGGAACAGGCACTGGCCAGCGTTCTCGGCCAGCTGCTGCCGGTGCTCGACGACATCGGCCGGGCCAGGGAGCACGGTGAGCTAGTCGGCGGTTTCAAGCAGGTGGCCGAGGCCCTGGAGGCGGCGGCCGCCAAGCTCGGGCTGACGACCTACGGGGAAGCCGGCGATCCGTTCGACCCCACCCTGCACGAGGCCCTGATGCATTCGTATTCAGCGGATGTCAGCGAGCCCGCGTGCGTGACCATCCTTCAGCCCGGCTACAAGGTGGGCGAGCGGATCCTGCGCCCGGCCAGGGTAGCGGTCGCCGAGCCCGGCGACACCGGGGACAGTCAGTCCGCTAGCGGCCAGTCCGCCGGCGACGCAGGGCCTTCGGATGCGCAGTCCGCCGACGCCGGCGAGGCCGGCCCCGGCGGCTCCGATCCGGGCAGCCCCGGCGCACCCGGCTCTGACGACTAGACGCGACGAGAAGAGGCTCGTTGAGCACAAGGGACTTCCTCGAGAAGGACTATTACAAGGTCCTCGCCGTCTCCAAGGACGCCAAGCCCGAGGAGATCAAGAAGTCGTACCGGAAGCTGGCCCGCAAGTACCACCCGGACGCCAACAAGGGCGACTCGTCCGCCGAGGAGCGTTTCAAGGAGATCTCCGAGGCGTACAACGTGCTGTCCGACGAGAAGCGGCGCAAGGAGTATGACGACGCACGCTCGGTGTTCGGCGGCGGCACCCGGATGCCCGGCTCGCCCGGCGGCGGCTACAACTTCGATCTCGGCGACCTGTTCGGCGGTGCGGGCGGTGCCGGCGGCCCCGCCGGCACCGCGGGCGGCAGGCTTGGCGACCTGCTGGGCGGGGTGTTCGGCAATCGCACCAGCACCCAGCAGCAGCAGCGGCCCCGCCGCGGCGCTGATGTGGAAACCGAGGCTTCGCTGAGCTTCGGCGACGCGATCGACGGCGCCACCGTGTCCCTGCACCTGGCCGGGGAGGGGCCCTGCAAGGCGTGCAGGGGCACCGGCGCGAAAGCCGGGACCGTCCCGCGGGTCTGCCCGTCCTGCGAGGGCACCGGCCAGGCGAGCCGGAACCTGGGTAATTTCGCGTTCTCCGAGCCCTGCCGCGAATGCCGGGGCCGCGGCCTGGTCGTCGACGACCCGTGCCCGGTCTGCTCTGGCAGCGGCCGGGCGATGAGCACGCGGACGATCCAGGCCCGCATCCCGGCCGGGGTCGGCGACGGGCAGCGCATCAAGCTCAAGGGCAAGGGCGCGCCCGGCGAGCGCGGCGGCCCGGCCGGGGACCTGTACGTGCGCGTGCACGTGGACCCGCATCCCGAAGGGGTGTTCGGCCGGTCGGGGCACAACCTGACGGTGACCGTGCCGGTCACCTTCCCTGAGGCGGCGCTCGGCGCGGAGATCAAGGTGCCCTCCCATCGCGGCATGCCGGTCAGCGTCCGCATCCCGGCGGGCACGCCGAGCGGCCGGACGTTCCGGGTGCGCGGCAAGGGCGTCCGGCGGTCCGACGGCACGTACGGCGACCTGCTGGTCACCGTGAATGTCCAGGTGCCCAGGGACGTCAACGGGAAGGCACGCGAGGCACTGGAGTCGTTCCGCGAGGCGACGGCGGGCCCGGACCCGCGGGACGAGCTGCTGCGCAAGGCGAAGGCAGGCTAAGGAGCGAGCGGTGAGAGGAGATGACATGACCAGCGAGTTTGAGCTTTCGGACGATACTCCGGTGTACGTGATCTCCGTGGCCGCCCAGCTGTCCGGCCTGCACCCGCAGACGCTGCGGGCTTATGACCGGCTGGGTCTCGTCTCACCGGGGCGGGCCGCCGGCCGCGGCCGGCGGTACTCGCTGCGCGACATCCTGATCCTGCGCGAGGTCCAGCGGCTCTCCCAGGAAGAGGGCATCAACCTGTCGGGGATCAAGCGGATCCTGGCGCTGGAAAGCGCCGAGCAGCGCAGCCGGCTGCTGCTGGCGGAAATGCACGCCGAGATCAGCCAGCTGCGCTCTGAGCTCGAATCCACCCGTGCCGTGGCGGCCCGGCTCGCGGGGCTGCTGCGCAGCCGCGGCGACAGCGCGGCCCTGGTGCCCGTGCGCAGCCCCGGCGCGGCCGCGCCGGGCCCCGCCGCCGCGGGCACCGGCTCCGTCGCCGCAGGCACAGGAACCGCCGCCGCAGGCGCAGGCAGCACCGCCGCCGCTGGCTCGTCAGCAGAGGCCACTGATCCGAGGGGGAATCACTCACTTGACTGACAAGCTGACCCGCATGAGCCATGAGGCTCTGTCTGACGCGGTCAAGCGGGCCGCCGCGGCCGGAAATCCGGCCGTGGACGGACTGCACCTGCTCGCCGCCCTGATCGAGCAGGACGGCGGTACCGCCGCGCCGCTGCTGCGCGCCGCCGGCGCTGATCCAGCTGCGGTGCTGAAGAACGCCGACGAGCAGCTGTCCCGGCTGCCGCGCGCGGCCGGGGCGACTGTCGGCGCGCCCGAAACCTCCCGTCCGCTGCTCGCGGCCCTGGCCACGGCGGACAAGCGCGCCAAGGAGATGTCCGACGAGTACGTCTCCACCGAGCATCTGCTCGTGGGCCTCGCTGCCGACGGCGGCCAGGCGGCCACCGTGCTGCGCCAGGCGGGCGCGGGCCCCGACCAGCTGCTCAGCGCATTCGAGCAGGTCCGCGGCCGCACCAGGGTCACCTCGCCAGACCCCGAGGGCACTTACCAGGCGCTGGAGAAGTACAGCATTGACCTGACCCGCAGCGCCCGCGAGGGCAAGCTCGACCCGGTCATCGGCCGGGACGCCGAGATCCGCCGGGTCATCCAGGTGCTCTCCCGCCGCACCAAGAACAACCCGGTGCTGATCGGCGACCCCGGCGTCGGCAAGACCGCCGTCGTGGAGGGCCTGGCCCAGCGGATCGTCGCCGGCGACGTTCCCGAGTCACTGCGCGGCAAGCGCGTCGTGTCCCTGGACCTCGGCGCGATGCTGGCGGGCGCCAAGTACCGCGGCGAGTTCGAGGAGCGGCTCAAAGCCGTCCTCGGCGAGATCAGGCAGAGCGAGGGGCAGGTCATCACGTTCATCGATGAGCTGCACACCGTCGTCGGCGCCGGCGCCGCGGAGGGCGCCATGGATGCCGGCAACATGCTCAAGCCGATGCTGGCCAGGGGCGAGCTGCGGATGGTCGGCGCGACCACGCTGGACGAGTACCGCGAGCGGATCGAGAAAGATCCCGCCCTGGAGCGCCGGTTCCAGCAGGTCTTCATCGGCGAGCCCTCGGTCGAGGACACCATCGCGATCCTGCGCGGGCTGAAGGGCCGCTACGAGGCCCATCACCAGGTACAGATATCCGACGCCGCGCTGGTCGCCGCGGCCACCCTCGCCGACCGGTACATCACGGCGCGGTTCCTGCCGGACAAGGCGATCGACCTCGTCGACGAGGCGGCGTCGCGGCTGCGTATGGAGATCGACTCGCGCCCAGTCGAGATCGACGAGCTGCAGCGGTCGGTGGACCGGACGAAGATGGAGGAGCTCGCGCTCGCAAGGGAAGCCGACGCCGCCAGCCGGGAGCGCCTGGAGCGGCTGCGCGCTGACCTCGCCGACCGTCAGGAGCAGCTCACGGCGCTGGTCGCGCGCTGGGAGAAGGAAAAGTCAAGCCTGAACAAGGTCGGCGAGCTGAAGAAGCAGCTTGATGACCTCCGGGGCCAGGCCGAGCGGGCCCAGCGGGACGCGGACTTCGAGACCGCGTCGCGGCTGATGTACGGCGAGATCCCGGCCCTGGAGCGTGCTATCGACGCGGCAGCAGCCAGCGACGGCACGGCGCGCGGGGCCGAGGACGGCGCTGCGGACGGGCGCGAAGCCGCGCTGTCCGGCGGCAGGCCCATGGTCAAGGAGGAGGTCGGCCCCGATGATGTCGCGGACGTTGTTTCCGCCTGGACCGGCATCCCTGCGGGCCGGCTGCTCGAGGGCGAGGCGGGCAAGCTGCTGCGGATGGAAGACGAGCTCGGCACGCGGCTAGTCGGCCAGTCGCGAGCGGTCCAGGCAGTCTCGGACGCCGTGCGTCGGTCCCGGGCGGGCATCGCCGATCCGGACCGGCCGTCGGGGTCGTTCCTGTTCCTCGGCCCCACCGGCGTCGGCAAGACCGAGCTGGCCAAGGCACTCGCGGAGTTCCTGTTCGACGACGAGCGGGCCATGGTCCGCATTGACATGAGCGAGTACTCCGAGCGGCATTCCGTCGCGCGCCTGGTCGGAGCGCCGCCCGGCTACATCGGGTACGAGGAAGGCGGCCAGCTGACCGAGGTGGTGCGCCGGCGGCCGTACTGTGTCGTCCTGCTGGATGAGGTGGAGAAGGCGCATCCGGAGGTCTTCGACATCTTGCTGCAGGTCCTCGACGACGGGCGGCTGACGGACGGGCAGGGCAGGACCGTCGACTTCCGGAACACGATCCTGATCCTTACCTCGAACCTGGGGTCTCAGTTCATCGCCGACCCGAATCTGGACGAGGCCGCCCGGCGGGACGCAGTGATGTCCGTCGTGCGGGCTACCTTCAAGCCGGAGTTCCTCAACCGGCTCGACGACGTCATCCTCTTCGACGGGCTGAGCACCGAGGACCTGACCCAGATCGTCGAGATCCAGGTCGCCCGGCTGGCCCGGCGGCTGGCCGACCGCCGGCTGACGCTGAAGGTAAGCCCGTCGGCGCGGGAATGGCTGGCGCTGACCGGCTTCGACCCGGTCTACGGGGCGCGGCCGCTGCGCCGGCTCATCCAGTCCGCGATCGGCGACCAGCTGGCCCGAGCCCTGCTGTCAGGGGCCATCAGCGACGGCGACACTGTCCTGGTCGACCTCGACCAGGATTCAGATGCGCTGACGGTACGCGCCGCCGGGGCGCGGGATGCCGGAGCGGATCAGATCTCGTCGAGCATCTCGTCGTAGCGGTCCTCGGGCAGGCCGAGGTCATTGCGGATGCGGTAGCGCAGGCTCAGCAGCATGCGCAGCTCGTTCTCGTCGTCGCTGCGCTGACGGTGCGAGGGCACCGACGCCAGCCGCCGCCCGGGCAGGGGCTCGGTGCCGGGGGCCCGCTCCCCTTCCCGCCCGGCGCCGCGCAGGCACAGCTCGACGCCGGCAGTCGCCCAGTCCAGTGCGCCGCGGGGGTCGTTATACTCCACGAGGAGCTCGGCGACAAGGTCGCAGGCCCGCGGATCGCTGCGGCCCTCCGCCCTCAGCGTCGCAATCAGCGCCCGTGCGTCGTCTGCCTCGCCGAGCTGGAAAAGCGCTCGGGCCAGGGGCACGCGCGGATCCACGGATGCGGTCCCCCCGTCGGCGATCGCCATCTGGAACGCGCTGGCCGCGGCGGGCGCATCATCGGCGAGCAGCCACTGGTCGCCCGCCCGCAGCCAGGCCTCAGCCCGTGGCATGGCGTCAGTCTGGGTGCCCGTCCTGGCCAGGCCAATCATCCGCTCGGCGGCTGCCCGATGGTCCCCGCTGAACGCGGCATCGAATTCGATCGCGTCGAATTCCTCACGACTAAGCACCGCCACGTACGTAAGGTACCCAGCCGACGGCCGACTGCACCGCCAACGGCACGGTAGTAATGGCTTTGTGACCCTTATCGCCGGGACCGCTCCAAAGCATCCCAGAATCCGCGCCGCAGGGCGTGCCTGACCTCGTCGTGCTGGAGCGAGTCGACGGGCAGGGCCGAGCCCTGCAGCAATCTCGCCTCAAGGTCTGAAGGCACGCGCGGCTTGCGGGCCAGCACCGCCTCTAGCCAGAGCGCCGGCGCATCCCCGGCCACGACGTCGCCAAAACGGTAGCCCTCAGCGTGCGCGGCCTGGACGGCATCAGTGAGCGAGACCGAGACCAGGGCCGGTTCCCGGGCCGCACCGCCCGGCGCTCCCGGATAGGCCGGCTGCGCCGGATAGCCGCCGCCGGCGTAGGGGGCAGGCGCGGACGGGCCGGAATCCGCCGGGTAACGCGTGAACGGCACCGGCGGGGCATCCTGGCCGTACTGGCTGGCCGACCCGTAGCGCTCAGGCTGGCCGTAACGGTCCGCCTGGTCATAGGGATCGGCTGATCCGTACCGGGCCGCCGGATCCTGCCGGTATTGCGGCCCGTTACCGCTGGTCAGCGGGCGCGACTGATCGTCGCGCTGGCCAGCGTCGCGCTGCCCGGTGCCGCGCGAAACGCCGTTGGCCGGGAGGCCGCCGGCCAGCTGCCCGCCTGGCGGGAAGCCGCCGGGGGCGACCCCGTTCCGCGACTCGTCGGCGTACGGCCCGCTGCCCTGCATCCCGGCTGGGCGCAGGCCGCCTCCAGGCAGGCCATTCGGGGAGCCGCCGTAGAGCCCCTGGTCGGGCAGCCCGTTACCGGCGACCCCGTTCTGCGGGCCGGTGGCGTTCTGCGGCCTGAGGACCGGCCCGAGACCGTTCTGCGGCTGATCGCCTCGCCCTCGGCCGGCCTGACGGTCCCCGCCAGGAGGCAACCCGCTGCCCTGGCGCTGGGCCATCCCGTTCTGACCCAGCGCGTTCTGGTCCAGCGCGTTCTGGTCCAGGCCGCCGCGCGCCATCCCGCCCTGGCCCGAACCCGCCCCGCTCTGGCCGGGGCCGGTCCGCTCGTTTCGGTCGCTGCGCGGCACGCTGTCATCGGGCCGTCCGCCGTACTGACCGCTCGGCGCCGCCTCACGCGGGAGGCCGCCTGGCGTGCCGCGAGGCGGGAGCGACCCGGCAGACCCCGGCTGGGGCAGCGGATAGGGCGGCTGCCCGTTCGCGGGCGGGATGTTCTCCCGGCGCAGCGGAGCGCCGCTGATGGCTTGCTCGCCGCCTGCGGATCCCGGCAACGGCTGTCCCGGCATCTGCTGTCCCGCCAGACCGGCCTGACCGCCTCGCGCTTCAGAGCCTGGCAGGCCGGGTGGCCGCTCCGCGGAGCGACGCTGGTCATCGGGAGCGCTGGCCCGGCTGTCCCCTGGCCGGCCCGCAGCCTCGCCGCCACGGCCGGGCATGCGCCGCTGGCCTGAGGTGCTCTCGTCCTGACCGCTGCCAGGGCTCGCCGCCGCGGCCGCGGGCGGAGGGCCCGCTGCCCGGCCCGGCGCGCCCGTCGGGGCCGCCTGCGGCGGAGCTGCCCGCTGGTATCCCGGCTGATAGGAAGCCCCCGCAGCAGGCGCCGCCGACGGCAATGCGTGCTGCGGCACGGCACCGGATCGCGCGGGGAGTCCGTTCGGCGGGCTCTGCACCGGATACACCGGGCCGTTCCCCGCAGATTCAGCGAGGCCGGGTGCCCCCGGGGCCAGCGCAGATCCTGAACTAAGCGCAGAACCTGAGTCTGCGGCGAAGCCGGCGCCCTCGGCCTCATAGGGCCGCGCGGGCTCAGCGCCGGAGATCAGATCCACGAACGGCCGGAGCTGGGCGGCGGACACCTCCATAATGTCGTCGCACTCCTGCCGGAGCGCGCGGGAGACTGTCCAGCCGCCGTCGGCGGTGAGGTGCACGAGGAGCACTCTGACGCCGAGCTCCTGCACCTCCGCCACGACCGGGGCGAGGTCCTCCCCGGAGCCGATGACCACGGCGTCACTGATCGCCTTGTTCCCGGCCAGGGTGGTGAGATCGCGATGGATGCCGGACTCGACGCCGTCGCGCCGGCCCGGCCGCATGCCGCCCGGGCGCAGCTTGAGGCCAGGCAGGTCGGCCAGCGCATCGTGATCAGCGGTGCGGCGGCTGTCGGCGGCCGCCTCGTACCAGTAGCACCGCAGCAGCGGAAGGCCCGTTTGGTCGCGCGCGAGCCCGGCAAAATACTTCAGCAGACCCGCATAATTCCAGGCAACAGAGTCGTGCCGGCGGCTACCGTGAACGGCCATAGCGCCATCAGCGAGCACATGGCCCGCGTCTACGAAAAGCGCACAGCGATCCACGCAACACCGTCCTTCCCTCGACGCGAGACGTTACCAGCGCATGCGCGACGCTGTGGGGCATAGCGCGGATCACGGACGTACCCGGCACGGCGGCCCCGAGGCCCGTTCCCCCAGTCCCCGAGGGCGCTGCGCCCGCAGCCGGACACGGGCCTGCGCAAAGCCACCGCTCCCGGCACCCGGCCGCCGGCACCCGGTAGGCTCTCGTGCCGTGTCTGATCGTTCCGACCTGCTGGCCATCATCAAGGAAAAGGCCGTCATCCACGGCGCGGTGACTCTGTCCTCAGGCCAGCGCGCATCGTGGTACATCGACCTGCGCCGGGTAACGCTGGACGGCAAAGCGGCCCCGCTGGCCGGCCGGGTGATGCTCGAGGCAACAGCTGACATGTCGTTCGATGCCGTCGGCGGACTCACTCTCGGCGCCGATCCTGTCGCCACCGCGATGATGCACGCGGCAGCGGCGCAAGGGCGCGTCCTGGACGCGTTCGTCGTGCGCAAGGCCGAGAAGCAGCACGGGCTGCAGCGCAGGATCGAAGGTCCTGACGTGGCGGGCCGCCGTGTGCTCGCGGTGGAAGACACCTCCACCACCGGCAGTTCCGTCCTTACCGCGGTGGATGCCCTGACCGAGGCCGGCGCGCGGGTCGTCGGCGTCGCCGTGCTCGTCGAGCGCGGCGCCCGGCCCAGGATCGCCGAGCGCGCCCTGCCGTACCGGGCCGTTTTCGAGCTGGCCGACCTCGGCCTGAACTAGCAGGTCAGCGCGGCCGCCGCCAGGAAGCCGTCAGCCGCTGGCGAGCATATGCACGGCCAGCACGCCTACCATCAGCAGCACGAGCACCAGTGCCACGAACATCCCGGCGCCTACGTATCGCCGACGGCCAGCGGGATCGGCACCATGTAGTCCCATACCTCGACACTAGCCCCGCCGCCGGGGCAGGGACGCCATTGCGGCGAACTCGGCCAGTCAGGACCACGAAACCTTGGGCTGCCTGGTTACGGCGCGACCCCTGACTTCGGGATACTGGAACTCACACCACGAGAAGGAGCAGCCGTTATGCCTATCGCGACTCCAGAGGTCTACGCGCAGATGCTCGACCACGCAAAAGAGCGCGGCTTCGCCTACCCGGCGATAAATGTCACCTCCAGCCAGACGCTGAACGCTGCTCTGCGCGGCTTCGCCGAGGCCGAGAGCGACGGCATCGTGCAGGTCTCCACCGGCGGCGCGGAGTACCTCTCCGGCCCTGTCAAAGACATGGTGGTCGGGGCCTCAGCGCTGGCCGAGTTCGCCCGCGTCGTCGCGGCCAGGTACTCGGTGAACATCGCGCTGCACACTGATCACTGCCCCAAGGGCAAGCTCGAGAGCTATATGAAGCCACTGGCCCAGCTGTCCGCCGAGCGGGTAGCCAGGGGTCAGGATCCGCTGTTCCAGTCGCACATGTGGGACGGCTCGGCCGTCCCGATCCCCGAGAACCTCGAAATCGCTGCTGACCTCCTGAAGCTCTGCGCCAGTGCGCACATCATCATGGAGGTGGAGATCGGCGTCGTCGGCGGCGAGGAAGACGGGGTCGTCGGCGAAATCAACGAGAAGCTGTACACGACTCCGGAGGACGCGCTCGCCACCGCCGAGGCGCTCGGCCTCGGCGAGCGCGGCCGGTACCTGCTGGCGGCCACCTTCGGAAATGTCCATGGCGTTTACAAGCCCGGCCACGTGAAGCTGCGGCCGCCGGTGCTGAAGGAAATCCAGGATGCGGTCGGCGCGAAATACGGCCGCGAAAAGCCGTTTGACCTGGTTTTCCACGGCGGCTCGGGCTCGGCCCTCGCGGAGATCCGCGAGGCGATCACTTACGGGGTCGTCAAGATGAATGTCGACACCGACACGCAGTACGCCTTCACCCGGCCCGTCGCCGGTCATATGTTCACTAATTACGACGGCGTGCTCAAGGTCGACGGTGACGTCGGCAGCAAGAAAGCCTACGACCCCCGTGCCTGGGGCAAGGCCGGCGAGGCGGGGATGGCCGCTCGCGTCGTGCACGCCTGCGGGGACCTGATGTCCGCCGGCCAGCGGCTCAGCTAGCCAGCGGGCTCAGCGTCCGCCCGCCCCGGCCCGCCCCGG
>JBKQMG010000173.1:0-4600 GCA_052146815.1 Streptosporangiaceae bacterium
GCCCCCGGTCCGGGTCGTGGCGCAGGCCGGCGCGGACGTTCACCTCGGCGGCCTGCCATGCTGCGTCGGCGTCCGCCTTCCGAGCGAAGGTGCCGGCGGACACCTCGCGCCCTCGGAGGTCGCGGTAGTACGCGGTGTACCGCGGTTTGCCGTCGTTGCCCTTGCGCTTCCGGGAGAAGCCCACGGGGGCCGCCTCTCTCGACCGGATTTTGACCGTCGACTGCGGTCAACGCGGTCGTACCACATGGACGCAGTGGACGCTATGGACGAAGCGCCATGCCTCTCACCTGCAGTTTATGCGCAATGTGGCTGGAAGACCAACGCCGTGACGAACAACCGAATCGGCTTCCCAAGCTGATAGTGCGAGTTCGATTCTCGTCACCCGCTCCGCCACAAAGCCGCAGGTCAGCGGTCATGCCCGGTCTTGCTCTCTGCCACGCTCGGGCCATTTTGATCGCCACGGGCCATTAGCGGGCCATTACCCGCGGTCTTGCCTGCCTCAATGTGCGCGTCGATCGCTGTCGTGATGACCAGATCGGCCCCGCGTGCCTCGTGCTGGTAGATGATCGCCGCGCGCTCGCTATCGTGTCCCATCCGCGCCATCAGGTCCTTGAGGCTCGCGCCGCTGGCCGCTGCGAAGTGATTGCCGGTGTGCCGGAGATCATGAAAATGCAGGCCCTGGGCGCCGACTGCGCGCACCGCACGCGGCCATGCCGACATCTTGTTGAAGTTGCTGCGCCGCAGCGGACCACCCTTGGCACCTGGGAAGATCAGCGCGTCCGCGTCCGGCCTGGCGAACACGGATAGATGTTCGTGCATAGCGGGAATGATCGACTGCGGGATGCCGACGATGCGGCAGGCGGCCCGAGACTTCGGCGCGCCGAGCACCAGCTCCCCGGTTGACCTCTCCGCGTAGGCAAAGCGCACGCGCACTATGCCCGTGGCCAGGTCCAGATCGCAGCGGCGGAGCGCAGTGACTTCTCCCCAGCGCAGGCTTGCGAATGTCGCTAGCAGCACGAGAGCACGGTAGCGGCGGTCGTAATCGGAGTCTGCCCTGCCTTCCTGGGCCATTGCCCATAGGGCTGCTTCGGCCGCCGGTCTGCTGGGATGGACCTCGGGCAAAGTGCGCATGACCCCGTGCCGCCGGTACCGAATCCGGTAACCGCCAGCAGGGAGCAGCCGGACATTGCCGACCGCGCGACGGCCGACCAGCTCGGCCAGCTCGAAAACTTGCGCAACGGTCAGGACCGGGCGCTCGGGTGCCCTCTCGGTTCCGGCGCCGCGCACTCGGCAAGGATTACGGGCGAGGATCTTGTCCTCCTCAACAGCGGTCGCGAGGATCGACCGGAGCAGCCGGTACGCCTTGGCCGCCATGGAGACTGAGACACCGCTGCGCAGCAGCCCCGCTCGCCACTCGCGGATCATGGGGGTTGACAGCCTGCCCAGGGGCACCCCGCCGAGGTACGGATTGATGTGCTTGTGACAGAGCCATGCGTAAAGGTCAATGGTGCGGGGGCGTAGCCCTGGCCGCTGTGCGAGCCAGTACGCGGCATAGTCCTGGAACTTGATCTTGCTGCGATCGGAGTCCGCCCACTCACCGGAGATCATCTGAGCCTCGATCAGCGAGAGTGCCCGCTCTGCATCGGACTTGCGCTCGTAAGTCACTGGGCCGGTCCGCATCCGGCCGTCCGGGCCGGGATAGCGAACCTGGTAGCGGCCTGAGGCGCGCTTGCGGATGTTGCCGAACCGCCGGTGCCGGTTTCTGTTGGCCATTACGCGGCCCGCCAGGGAGTCGGCCAACTATCTGCGGCCGTCATGGGCTCGACAACACCGGCCGCGATGAACTCGCGCAACGCTGTCTCGGGGATGCGGACGTGTCGGCCGACGCGAACGAAGCGGATGCGGCGTTCGGTGATGAGCCGCCGGGGGAATCGCTCACTGGTGCTGAGCAGCTCAGCGGCCTCGGCGACCGTGAGCAACCGGTCAGCGGACATACTCAAAGTGATCACTCCTCTCAAGGGGATAGGAACGAGACGGTCAGGCGGCGTGATCTGTCGCAGGCGCTTCGTGTGCGCGGGCACGATCAGCGGCGGCGAGGGCAAGTTCGGCGGCGGGGGCGATGGTGTGGGCCGGGCCGACGTAGGTCCAGGTGGCGAGGACCAGGACGACGGTCTCGTCGAGGGGCCGCCCCCAGGGATCGCGTGGCCCTTCGGGGTGGCGCTGGGCTTTGCGGTGGTCGGTGCGAGCGCGGCGGAGCTGGCCGAAGGTGACCGAATAGCGGCGGGACTTGGTGAGGAAGTGGCCGCCGTAGCCGAGCATGTGCGCCCACTTGCACAGCCGCGACGCCGGGCCGGGGGTGCCGCCGCCAAGCTCCCACGCTGTTCGGATCATCTGGGCTTGGTGGCGGGAGCAGCGCAGCGCCGCCAGGTCGTGCCGGGAGCGCAGCGGCCGGTCGGGGACGCCGGGGGCATCCAGGGCCTTGGTGGCGTACTTGGCGATGTAGTTCCCGACCGCCTCGACCGACAGCTTGTGACCGGTGCCGGGCAGGCTGTCGCTGTGGCGGATGGGCCGGGGGTCGATCTGGTCGCCGAACCGCAGCACCACGGCCGGGCCATCGTCAGGGACGACGGCCACGGCGGCGGCGGCCTGGCGGATGGCATCAGCGAGCAGATCGGCGCTGAAGCGGGCGGGGGGTGGCTGGCAGGTGTCGCCGGGCGCATCGAGGCGGATGATGGCGTGGAAATGGATGACCCCGCGGGCCTGGTACTCGGCCACCTTGACGTAGCGGACCGCCACGAGGGACCGGAGCTGCTTCTGGGTCAGCCCGGCGAGGGCGGCCAGGTGGCGGGGCAGGTAGGTCGTGAACCGCCGCCACAGCTCCCCGGCCCCGGCATTGAACGCCACCGCGGCTTCGTAGTCGTAGCAGTCGCCGCAGAGCGGCCGTCCGAGCCTGGGGTCATCGTCGGCATGCCGTTTCGGGCAGGAGATGTCGCGGCTGTGGGGACAGCGGCGCTCGTTCCGGTCGCGGCGGGGTCGGCACGGCAGGACGGTCTTGCCACACATCCGCCGGGCGTGGACCGGGCCGAAGGAGGGGGCGGTGAAGGTGGCGAACACGCACGGATGCGCCGCCACGGTGTCGGGGATGCCCTTGCCGCCGGTCAGTCCGGCTCGGACGAGCTGGCGGGCGTCGCGCTTGTAGCCGGCCGAGCAGGCGGGGCAGACCGATTCGCGGCGGTTCCCGCACGAGGTTAGTAATGCGCCGTCGCGTTCGGTGGCGGTGTCGTACATGGTGCGCAGCTCGCCGGTGGCCAGGTCGATGGCGTCGATCCGGCCTTTCAGCCGGACCGGGTGCGCGCACAGGCCGGTGGCCTCGGCGGCGCGGATCTCGCGGGTGAACTCGGCCCAGGTGAGGGTGATGGCGTGGTCGGCTGCGGCGGGCTCTCCCAGCCCCGGACCCTCGCGGGGGCCGGGGCTGAGGGGGATCGTCGCGGCGGTCACTGCCGGGAGTCGCCGGGGTGGTGGCCGCGGAGCTGGGCGGCGTAGGCGGCGAGTTCGGCGATCTCGCGGTCGGTGAGGTAGGCGGCCTTGATCCGCTGCGGGACGCCGGTCTCCGACAGCAGCCAGGACACGCCCCGCGCGAGCGGGTCGATGGTCGCAGCGCTGTAGCCTTCCCCGGCCCAGCCGTGGCCGAGGACGGTGTCCGAGCTGGCGTCGGTGGTGCACCGGAATGCCCACCGGTAGCCGAACAGGTCCCGCAGCGACGGGTCGATCACCTGGAAGGACGGCCGCTGGGTGGCCAGGATGACGATCACCCCGGCGGCCCGGCCGCGGGCGACCAGGTCGCGGGTGAGGGCGGAGAACTCGGCCTGCTGCCTGCGGTCGCCGACCGTGGCGGAGAAGTAGGCGTACTCGTCAATGACCACGAGGTAGACCGGCTGCCCGGACTCGGGGGTGATCTTCCGCAGCCCGGCGGCGAGCAGCGCGTCGTAGCGGGCGTTCATGGTCTGCTGGAGCCAGGCCATGACGGCCAGGGCGTCGGTCATGGACGGGCCGATGAACTTGTCGGCGCAGTGCCGCCAGGGGCCGAGCTCGACCTGCTTGCCGTCGATCAGGATCAGCTTGCAGTCACCGGACAGGGCGCCGTGCGCGGTGATGAGGTTGAGAGCGTTGGACTTGCCGCCGCCGGGCTCGCCGCCCAGCAGCATGTTCCGCTCGCCGAGTTCGACACAGACAATCTCGCCGTTCTCGTCAATGCCCAGATGCACCCGCTGCCAGATCGACAGCGGGAACACCGGCACCACCGGGGGCGGCCGGTAAGCCGCGGGAGCGGCGGGGAGGGTAGCGGCAGTCACGGGTGGTTCCTTCCAGGTAAGGCAGGACGGGCAGGCCCCGAAGGGCCTGCCGTCCGGCCGGTGATGTGGGGTGCGGTTCAGGCCGCGTCGCCGGTCCGGGCTGCGGGGGCAGGCCGGGCCGGATCTGGGTGAGGGGGGAGCTGACCTGGTGGGCGGCGGCGAGGGTGTCGCGGCGGACCACGTCGATGGTGACCAGCTGCGACCACCTCGGGTGCCGAGTGATGCGTGCGTCGCGGGCGTAGCAGGCG
>JBKQMG010000174.1:0-2547 GCA_052146815.1 Streptosporangiaceae bacterium
TCTGCACGAGTCCCGGACTGCCGTCTAGCTGGGCAATTGACCCTGCAGACTCCTCCTGACCCCTCGGGACCCTTCGCCGGATGGCTCCCCAACTTGGCTCCCGGGCCCGCCAGGATCCCCAGCTGTCTGAGCTCTCGAGATCGCTTTTAAACAACTGGATCCAGCAGCTGAGCACATCCGGCAAGCACCGGACCACCCGCCCAGATGCATAACGCCGACTCGGTATGCCCGTCGACGCCTGGGTCTGTGAGGCATATCAAGCGCAGATCAGCCAGCTCTGTGCGGCTTTATTACAGACTGTCTGCGTCAGGTCCTGGCAAGCAAGCAGGACCGTTGGCGACGTGGGCTGTCGCCCGGGTTCGCAGGGCAACACGGCGTCCCGCGAGCCGATCGATGTTCGGGAATTGACGAATGCACGCGGCGAGTCGTGGGCTGGCAGGCTGTGTGCGTGATCCTTCCCAGCGTCCGCGCCCCGCGCTTGGTGACGTTCCGCCGCGGCGGAACGCTCACCGACGCTGATCACCAGCTTCTAGCGCTATGGGCCACCGCCTGCGCCGAGCACGTGCTGCACCTCTTCGAGGAACAAGTCCCGGCGGACCGTCGCCCTCGCCAAGCGATCGAGGCGGCCCGCGCGTGGGCCGACGGCCGAATGAAGATGATGCAAGCTCGAGCGGTCGGCGGCCACGCGATGGGGGCGGCCCGGCCTCTGCGAGGAGCCGCTCGGTTCGCGGCCTACGCCGCGGGTCAAGCCGCCTGCGTCGGCCATGTACCCGAGCACGACCTCGGCGCCGCCGCCTACGCGATCAGGGCTGTTCGAGTTGCAGATTCGACCAGCGCTGACGCAGGACGGATCGAGCGTGAATGGCAGCGTCGGCAGCTTCCGGACCAGATCCGAGATCTCGTGCTAGAAGATCAAGTACGCCGCAACGACATCTGCTGGTCGGCCTTCGTCGATTGAAGGGCATCGCACCTGATCGAACGCGACACGGCACGCGGCAATCGTGCTACACCTTGCTGTTGCGCGTGCCGCAAGCCGAACGGCGGATCCTCGATTGAGACGCACGAAGGGCAGTTGCTGCTCATCCGGCGCTGCCTCTGCGGTAACGGATATGGGTGGTTAGCGGTGAGTGGAGCACCTCGACGGGCTCGAAGCCGAACGTCTCGACGCCGTCGAACATGCGCTCGCCGCTGCCGAGTAGGACGGGTGCGATGTCGAGGGTGAGTTCATCGATCACGCCGGCGTTGAGTGCCTGT
Organism: Streptosporangiaceae bacterium; assembly: GCA_052146815.1. GTDB lineage: Bacteria > Actinomycetota > Actinomycetes > Streptosporangiales > Streptosporangiaceae > DATJZH01. The sequence goes on from JBKQMG010000174.1 coordinate 1,255, forward strand.
CGAACTGTCGAAGCGCCGCCGGCGATATCCACGCCGCTGCCGTCGGCCGTTTCGAGCGCCTGCGCGTAGGCGGCGTCGAACCCCTCGGTAACGAAGTGGAAGGTGGTCCCGCCCTCCATCTCGATCGGTTCGCGTGCGTGGTGAGTGAGCACGAAGACCGGCGCGTGGTAGGGCGGCTCCGATCCCCACCATCCGTCCCACGCCTCGTTCCACTCACCGCGGATCGGCCCGAACATGTTCCGGCCCATGACGTAGGCGCCGCGAGGGCGCATGAGCCATCCGTTGGCTGTCTTGTCGGCTTCGGTCGCGCGCGGGTCGCCGATATGCCAGCCGTGCAACTCGCCGCCGCGCCTGCCCAGCGGATTGTCCCGGCTCTGCTCGGGTCCGGCGACGAAACCGTCGAGGGAGATCGACATGTGGCAGGTGGTGTCGGACATCAGCATCTCCCAAGTAGCAGTTGCGGGTTGCAAGCGGTAGGCGTCACCGTAGCCTGACTGAGGCCGCGATCGAGCTGGTCCCGGTGATGGCTGAGCTCAGCAGGTGGGGCGCACCACCGTCCGACGACACCGACGCTGCGCGTGCGAGCCGAGCTGCTCGCCGACGGTGGCCCGGCTATGTGGGAGGACTTCATGACGGAACTGCGAGCCGAGCACCTCGGGATGCACGTGCCGTCGCGATCTGGACCAAACTGCGACCGAGCGCCTTGCCTCGGCCTACGCCGCAGCACTCGCTGCCGACGCAGACCACTGATTTGGCGTCGGATGAATCGCCGCAGGATCGACGGCAGGCGTGCTGTGCCCGCTGCACCGCAAGAGGAACCCTCTGCGGGAACGTCCCAGGTGGGAGGCCATACCTACTCAGCAGTGTCCCATATACCCCGCCCGGTGAAGATTCTCCCTGGGGTGCCCTATACGGGCACTCGTTTCCGCCCGCAGCAGTCCAGCACAGAACGTGACAGTCCGGCGCAAAACCTGCGGCTCGGTGCGGCACGCACGGTGATGCCAGTCGGCGGCCGCTGGCGCCCCAGATCGGCGGGTCGGCGCGCGTTCTCTCGGATCGTACCCGTCACTCAGCGTCACACTGTCGAGAGGCATCACCTTGAGGCCAACCGAGCCGTCGGTTCCTTCCAAACCGGACTGGCGGCTCGCCGCGGCCGTATTCTGGCAAACATGACCATTCAGCGGATGGACAACGTCGCCATCGTCGTCGACGACCTGGACGCCGCCGTCGCATTCTTCACCGAGCTCGGCATGGAGCTAGAAGGCAAGGGACAGATCGAAGGCCTCTGGGCGG
>JBKQMG010000175.1:0-7595 GCA_052146815.1 Streptosporangiaceae bacterium
GTTCGCCCTGCTGGCCTTGGAGGAGCTGGGCAGCCACACTGCCGGTCCTGCCGTCACCGTGATCACGATCACGGTGCTGCTCAGCGTCATCGCGCACGGTGCCACGGCCGACCCGCTGGCCGCCCGCTACGCCAGGCTGCCCGCCGGTTCGGCAAACGCACTCGCCGGTGCCGATGTACCGGGCATGCCGGAGCGCAGGCTCATCCGCCGCGCAGCCAGCCCACACGCCCCGGTAGCAGGAACCGGGCCGGACCGGCCGAAGTCACCCCCGGGAGGGTGACGACCCAGCCTGGTACCGGCACCAGGATTAATACATGTCCCATGCCCTCAGCAAGGCTGGGACAAGACGTAGCGGTAAGAAGTGCACCGAATGAGGAAGGGGAATGTCATGGCTGATCTGATCGCCATCGGATACCCGGACGAGACGACCGCCGAAGCTGCCGCCGGGGAGGCACGCCGGCTGGCTCAAGACCTGATCATCCAGCCCGACGCGATCGCGGTGATCGTGCGGGACAAGGACGGCAGCTACCACGTCCACACCAACCATCACGCTGTCGGGGGCGGGGCGACCTGGGGCATGTTCTGGGGGTTCCTGTTCGGCCTGCTGTTCTTCATCCCGGTCTTCGGCATGGCCATCGGCGCCGGAATGGGCGCCCTGATGGGCAAGGTGGCCAAGACCACCATCGACAAGCAGTTCCAGGACCAGGTCCGTGACATGGTCAAGCCGGGCACCTCGGCGCTGTTCCTGATGCTGGAGAAGGTCACCCCCGACAAGGCCGTCGAGGCGATGAGCAAGTACGGCGGCACTGTCCTGAAGACGTCGCTGTCCAAGGATGACGAGAAGGAACTCCAGGACGCCCTGCACGGAGGCCAGGCTGGCGCCCAGTAACCCACCTGAGCCGTGACCCCAGTCGGCTCGGTTTATTGTGGCGACCACCCCCGACCTGGGCCACGGCGACGTCTCACCCGAGCTTTAGCGGATCCGTGGGCCATACCCGATCGCGGTCGGCGTTGCCGCCTATGAAGAGTACTTTGAGCTGCACCGCGACGGTGGCCGATTCACGAGCGAGACTGAGCGGGTGTGTGATGTCGGCGAGGCTGAAAATTAACCCTGGCGGCACCGGGCAGACGGATTGGGGAATCCGGATGGAGGCTCACGGGACCTGGGCCAGGGGGCCGCGATGACTGATACCGCTGCTCCGGGGGCGGCCGCTGCGGCCCGGTCGATGATCTTGCCGCTGGCGCTGGCTCAGTTCATCGCCAGTTACGCGGCCACGAACATGAACGTGGCGATCAGCGCGATCGCCACGGACCTGGGCACGACCGTAGCCGGCGTGCAGACAGCGATCACGCTGTTCACCCTCACCATGGCCGCGCTGATGATCCCCGGCAGCAAGCTGACCGACATCTGGGGCCGCAAGCGGTGCTTCATCATCGGCCTGGCGGTCTATGCGGTAGGCGGTCTGCTGGCGCTGCTGTCGCAGGGGCTGCCCCAGCTGATCGTCGGGTACTCGCTGCTCGAGGGCGTGGGCTCGGCGCTGATGATCCCGCCCATCTACATCCTGGTCACGGTGTCCTTCCCGGACGTCAAGTCGCGGGCGCGGTATTTCGGCGTGGTCAGCGGGGCGGGCGGCCTGGGCGCGGCCGCCGGGCCGCTGATCGGTGGCGTGGTGACCAGCGCGATCAGCTGGCGGGCCTCGTTCGGCCTGCAGGTGCTGGTGGTGGCCTGGATCATCTGGCTCGCTCGCAAGATCAAAGACCCGGCCCGGACCGGGCCGAAGCCGCGGTTCGACCTGACCGGGGCGGTCTTGTCGGCGCTGGGCCTGTTCTTCGTGGTGCTCGGGCTGCTGCAGTCGCGGACCTACGGCTTTTTCAAGTCGCGGGCGGACTTCACCATCGGCAACACCGTGGTGATCCCCAAAGGCTCGATTTCACCGGTGTGGCTGTTCGTGGCCATCGGCGCGCTGTTCTTGCTCTGGTTCTTCCTGCACGTCCGCGCCAGCGAGAAAAAAGGCAAGGACGTCCTGCTGCCGCTGCGGCTGTTCCGCAACAAGATCTCCAACCTGGGACTGGGCACTCAGGCCATCCAGTGGCTGATCCTGCAGGGGACTTTCTTCATCGTCTCGGTCTACCTGCAGGAAGTCTGGAAATACAACGCCATCCAGACCGGCCTGGTGCTCACCCCGGGCACCATCGGGATCCTGGCCGCCTCGGCCGCGGCCGACCGGTTCGCCCGGCGCCATCCGCAGCGCTGGCTGATCATCGCCGGCTTCCTGGTCACCGCGACCGGCATGATCTTGCTGCTGGCCCTGGTGCGGGTGCATTCGGGCATCTGGACCTGGGTGCCGGGGCTGCTGCTGTTCGGTGCCGGGGTGGGGGTCATGCTGACCTCGTCGGTCAACGTCGTCCAGTCCAGCTTCCCCGACGCCGACCAGGGTGACATTTCCGGCCTGTCCCGCAGCGTCTCCAACCTGGGATCATCGTTCGGTACCGCCCTGGTCGGCTCGGTCCTGGTGGCCGTCAGGCTGCCCGCGGGCCGGCCCTTCGCGGTTGCTCTCACGATGTTGCTGGTGTTCACCGTCATCGGCCTCGTCCTGGGCGTCCTCATCCCCCGCCAGCCGGTCCAGGCCAATGAGCCAGCGGATTCAGGCCATGCAGCCGCGACATGACCGGCGCGCACTATGATGCCGTGGTCCCATTTCTCGAGCGCGATCGGTGTTGGACCCTTGCCGGTGAGCGCCAATGGCCAGGCCAGGACTCAGGCTCTAGGCCAAGACGTGAAGGTCCGCCTACGCCAGAGCGTATGGGGAGGAGTGCTTCCTAAGCTGACCGCCGATAAGAACACCGGCGTTGCGGCCGAGTGTTGCGGCATCGGTCAGAGGCTCATATGGTGGCGCCTCGCCGTTCCCGTTTCGCTCCCGAATCGGACGCCGCTGGCAACGCCAGCGGTGGCTGGCCTGCCAGCCTCCTAGTACCGTGCCGGGATGTGCCGCAGCGGCAGGTCCGGCTCGGTGTAGCCGCCGGCCCGTTGCCGTTTGGGCAGCGTGACGTCGGGCAGGGCGAGGGGCTTGTAGGGGACCTGGCTGAGCAGGTGGCTGATGATGTTGAGCCGGCCGCGTTTCTTGTCGTCGGTGTGCGCCACATACCAGGGTGCCCACGCGGTGTCGGTGGCGGCGAACATGGCGTCCCTGGCCCTGGCGTAGTCATACCAGCGGCTGTAGGACTTCAGGTCCAGGTCCGAGAGCTTCCAGATCTTCCGCGGGTCGTGGATGCGGCTCTCTAGCCGCCGGGTCTGCTCGCTGGCGCTGACCTCGAGCCAGTACTTCAGCAGCAGGATCCCGGTATCGGCCATCGCCTTCTCGACGCCAGGTACGAGCTCGAGGAACCGTTCGGTCTCCTCCGGCGTGCAAAAGCCCCTCACCGGCTCGACGCCCGCCCGGTGGTACCAGCTGCGGTCGAAGATCACGACCTCGCCGGCGGCCGGGAAGTGCGAGACGTACCGCTGGATGTACATCTGCGATTTCTCGCGCTCGGTCGGGGCGGGCAGGGCGACGACCCGGAACACCCGCGGGCTGACCCGCTCGGTGATCCGCTTGATCGAGCCGCCCTTCCCGGCGGTGTCCCGGCCCTCGAACACGATGCAGATCTTGGCCCCGGACGCCTTGACCCACTCCTGCATGGCCACCAGCTCGCCGTGCAGGAGTCTCATCTGCCGCTCGTACTCCTTGCGCTTCATCTTCGGTGGCGGGCCGGCCCCGGCCTCCTGCTGGGCTACGGCCGGCGGCGCCTGGACCTCCCCGTCGTGCTGCTTCTGCTTGTCGTTCTTCTTCTTGCCCATGTCGTTTACCTCCGATGGGTGCGGGTGACGTGGTTTTGATGTCCGGTGGGTTCACGGCGGCCCTGGTTTGGTGCCCACCCTGGTCACCAGGCCGGGACGGTCACTCGCTTAGCCATCACGGGTACCGCTTGTGCCAGATCCTGGTCGAGCAAGCTCGGGGTGTCGTCACCCTTCCGCGGGTGATCCCCGCCCGTGTCTGGCGGTTTTCCTCGTTAGCGGAGCTGACACCGCGAGCGCTCGCTGGGTGTGCCAGATCCGGCTGGCCGCGACACGGTCGTCACGACCGCACCCCCAGCGACCATTAGATCGCTAGCAGGCTGCCCTGCAGTAGTGGACCGTGAACCACGCGACGGTGAGTGCGAGGCCATTGGTCGCGACGTGAGCCATAACCGGGGCGATCAGGCTTTTGGATCGCAGCCTGAGCCAGCAAAAGACAAGACCGGCGACGAACGTGACCGCTATCGCGCCAAGCACCAGCAATACCCGCCCGGCGACACTCGCGGCTGCGCCCCTGAATTCATGATTGTCCGACATGGTGTGCAAGGTCGGTGCTATGTGCCAGAGGCCGAACAGCGCCGAGGTGATCAGGCTCGCGCGCCATGGACCCCATAGTCTCAGCGCCGGCCCCAGCAGGACGCCGCGAAACGCGAACTCCTCGGGGATCGCCGTGAGCAGCACGATCGACACTCCCAGTTCGTAAAGCAGCCGCCCGCCGTGGATCTGCGCTCGCGAATCGTGAAGGAAGCCGTTCGTCGCCGGGATGACGGCAGCCACTATCAAGACAAGCAGGACGATCCCGAAGGCACCAGCTCCATAACGCAATCCCGCGACCATGTCCGTTCGGCCAAGCCCAAGGTCAGCAAGTGTCGCGCGCGCGCTCCAGGCGATCAGGGCCAGCGCTGAAGTGAGCAGGGTGACCGCTACTACCGGCGGGCCCAGCAGCCCGAACGCGCGCGCGACGGTGAACAAGACCAAGACGCCAACGGCCTGCATGAAGCAGCGACGGGCCTTCACAACGTGATGGCCAGTTGGGCGGGCAGCGCGCGGTTGCGATGCCCGCGGCTGACGCGGTTACCTCTCATCGAGAATGCGCCGCTTGGCTGCTGCATAGTGAGCGTCAGAAAGTATTCCCTGGTTGTGCAGTCGCGCAAGTTCGGCCAACTGGGATATCCATGGGTTCTCGTCATCAGCCGCTCCGACGGGGGCTGCGGGAGTGGCTGGCTGGGCCGGGATGCTCGCCTGTGTGGGGGCGGTGCCGGGACTAGCTGGGCTCAGGATCTGCTGGCCCGCGGGATTCACCCCAAGCTGCCGCCAGAACCGCTCGACCTGCGCCATGTACTGGGCTTCAGGGAGCCGTCCGGCGCGAAACGATGCGGTCGCCGCGGACATCGAATGTATGTGGGGCAATTGTGCGTGGCTGATGTTGAGGCCACGGCTGCAGATGGGGCACACCAGGTAGTTGTCCGTGCCGTAGGGCACGACGGGGACGGAGTACAGGCGCACTGACTTCTTCGACCGAACGTGATGGAGGTAGACCTGGTTGTGACAGTTCGGGCACACGCCCGGCGCAACCTCGCCCAGGTCCTCCTGTTTGCCCCGTCCGAAGCCAAAGATCACCACCATGTGGCAATTGAATCACCGCCACGGAGACGGTGATTCACCCATCGACGGGTGAAGCCGCCGGGACTTCGGCAGTCACGCCAGCCGGCTTCTTGAAGTAGTACTAGTGTCGCGTGAACGTGGTTCTTTTACCGGGCTTGCAGTGCGGGAGTAACTCGTCGGCGGTCTTGGTCCAGATGAAGGGGTGACAGCGGTCGTTCCAGCCGTCGATGAAAGCCTCGATGGCGGCGATGAGGTCCTTGACCGAGGTGAAGCTGCCGCGGCGGATGGCCTGCCGGGTGATGATCGAGAAGAAGACCTCCGCCATGTTGAGCCAGGACCCCGACGTCGGCGTGAAATGCAAGGTGATCCGCGGGTTCCTGGCCAGCCACACCTGCACGTCCGGATGCTTGCGGGTGCCGTAGTTGTCCGCCACGATGTGCAGCTTGCGGCGGGGATAGGCCCGGGCGACCTGGCGCAGGAACTTCAGGAACTCCTCGTGCCGGTGGCGGGGTAACAGGCGTCGGTCACCTTCCCGGTGGCCACCTCCAGGGCGGCGAACAGCGTGGTGGTGCCGTGCCGGATGTAATCGTGACTGCGCTTCTCGGCGATCCCGGGCCGCAGCGGCAGCACCGGCACGGCCCGTTCCAGGGCCTGGGCCCGGGGTTTTTCGTCCACGCAGAGCACGACCGCTTTGTCGGGCGGGTTGAGGTACAAGCCCGCCACGTCACGGACCTTGGCTTCGAGCTGCGGGTCGGCGGAGAACTTGAAACTCTCCGCCCGCCACGGCTGCAGGTCCCACTCCCGCCACACCTTCGCGACCTTCACATTCGACAGCCCCAGCTCGGCGGCCAGCAGCCGCGACGACCAGTGCGTCACCCCCAGCCGCTCAGGCGGCGGCTCCAGCGTGGCCAGCACGACCGCCACATCATCGGTGGTCCGCGGCTTGCCCGGCCGGGGCCGGTCAGCCAGACCGCCGATCCCCTCGGCGGCATACCTGCGCTTCCAGGCGATCACCGTCGGCTTGGACACCCCGGTCCGCCGCACGATCTCACTGGTGCCCAGCCCACCGCCGGCCAGCAGCACGATCCGGGCCCGCTGCGCCAGCCCGGCCCGGATCGACCGGGAGCGCACCCACGAGGCCAGCACCTCACGGTCGCGCGGCGGAACCTCCACGTCCACAGTCAACGGCATAAACCATCGTCGGCGAACGATAACCAGAGGTCAAGATTTCTCGCTCACGCGACACTAGCGTCAACCCGGTTCATCGTTGGCTGGCGGGGGACCACCTGGTACCGGCGGGGAGTTCTGCGCCGTGAGGTGGAACTCGACGCGGGCAGCGGGGATGCGTTCCTGCTCGCGGGCCAGCAGGGCCAGTGCGCGCGCATCCGCAGCGGTCGGGCGGGTCAGGTCAAGGGCACGTGGCCACAGCCGGGCATAGCGGACGGCGGCGGCTTCGGCCGAGTACACCAGCGCCTGGCCGACCAGGTAGAGCAGGGCGAACATGCCTGCCACGGTGGCGAAGCTGCCATAGACAGGGCCGGCCTTGGCAACCAGCCGGGCCAGCAACGACGCCCCGCCGTTGAGCACCACCGTCACCAACGCCGCGCCCAGGACGGCCCCCGGCCAGAGGGCCCGGAACGGCGCGGGCCGCACCAGCAGCAACCTGGCGCCAAGCAGCAACACCGCGAAGACGGCCAGCGCCGACCCGAGCACTGCCGCCGCCCGCTCAACCCCGGACTCGCCGGGCAGCGCGGTGGCCACCACCGTCAGCGTCCCGACCGCCAGCGTCCCGAGCATCAGCGTCGCCACCATCACCAGGACCCGGGCATACCGTGGGACGAAACCGGCCCGCAGGCGGTGCGGGACCGCTGCGACATGGTTCAGCGTCTGGTAGGCGGAAAACACGACACCAGTCCCGGAGAACAGCAAAGCGATCAGTCCGGCCACGAACGGGATGGTCGAGGTCGGCAAGGTGGCCAGCGAGTGCTCGACCGTGGGTCGCAGCGCCCGCGGCACGATCGCGGCGATCAGCCGCTGACGCAGGTCCGGATGATCTGCCAGCACCCGTGACAGGACCGCCACCCCGAGCAGCAGCAGCGGGAAGATACTCAGGAATCCGTAGTAGGTGATGAGCGCCGCCTGCCGCCCGCCCGCA
>JBKQMG010000176.1:0-36540 GCA_052146815.1 Streptosporangiaceae bacterium
GCCGCGTGGCCGCTACGTGCCCGATCGGCCAGCGGTACGCTTCATGCCGGAAGCTTTCAGTTCCCGCCGGGCCATCTTGTCGAGCGTCGCGGCGAGCTTGCCGTTCCTGTTCCTCGCGGGCGTGAAGGTAGATCCTTGCGGCGCGAGTCGAGGAGTGGCCCCATCCGGTTCCGGCACCTCCGCGCCGTCGCGGGCGTGCGCTGGCCCGACAAGCGTTGATTTAGGTTCGCCGCGGAGCCGGGTGAGCCGCATTGCGGCGGCTGCGCTCATGGACGCTTCAGGAACCTCAAATAGAACGCCGCGAACACCAGGACAATTCCGACGTTTACTATCAGCCGCTCCCAGACCTGGTTCCTGAAGAACAGGACGTCCACGCCGACCACGACGGCTACCAGTGCTAGCACGTAAAGCACGACGGCCGCCTGTCTTCCCATCGTTCCTTCCTACTATGTGCGATGGAGTGGAACAAGAGCGGCGCTGGTTTCAGTGAAACGCTTGCGCTGGCTGAACCATCTGATGCCCTGTTCTCCCGAGGTCCGCCACTGCCCACGCCTGCGTGTCACCAACCCGCACTGGCGCGGTTTCAGGCAGGCACGGTGAGGTGGCGAGCGGTGCGGTTAGGCCGTGATCGGCAGGATTGGTGTGTATGCCGGTGAACGTCTGGGCGCCGTGGTCACTCAAAGGGATAGTTCCCGCATACGGCCTCGGATGTCTTCGTGATCCTCAAAGCCGGGCAGTCGGCCAGGGGTAGCCCGTCACGAAAGAGCGTTGCCGTTGATCACCGATCCGTACCCAGATAAATAGGCCGACAACACGCATCACGGAGTCTCGCTCATTCGTGCTTGAGCGAGATCGCTAGGTCGGGCTTGAGGATGGACGCGACGTACCTTGGCCAGACCATGGCTCCGTGGCAACGGAAGTTGACGACTTCGCCTTCGGCTACGTCGAACGGGTAGTCGCGGCTCGAATACCGGCCGGCCCGTACCCGCAGGGTGTGGGGTCCTGGGTCGAGCGGCGTCTCGACCGTTTCATGTCTATCGAGTGAGCCGACGTTCTTGCCATCGACAATCACGACTGCCATCGATGATCATGTGGAATCTGCTCGCGAGCAGGATGGTAAGGGGTCGGCATGAGAGCTGCTGGGCCAATGATGGCAAGCATGATGGGGGCGGGATCGGCGCCCTTGTCGATGGGTTCGGGTGCACGGCGGTGAGTTCAGTGCTGGGGCCCGGCTGGTGTCATCACTGTCGGGGACGGAGAGAGGAGCACGTCAACATGACCGAGCAGGCGCCGCCCTGGCCGAAGGAAGGACCTGCGTCGTACTTTCCGTCCATCGAGAAGAAGTACGGGCGCTCGATCGCGGAGTGGCAGCAGATCATCGCGGGCTGCGGCCTCGACAAGCACATGGCCATCGTCGGGTACTTGAAGTCCGAGCATGGCATGGGGCACGGGCACGCCAACGCACTCGTCGGCTGGACGCTCGCGGGCAACGTCGCCAGGCCGTGAGCCTGCGCGGGAGCCCCTCGTCGCCGTGGGTCAGGCGCGATCAAACCCGTCAGGACTGGATCGGCCCAGCCTGGCGCGCTGACGACGGACAGTGCTGGCCTCGCCGGTGACGGCAGCGCGATGCCGTCACCAACGGCGGCAAGGCCGCCGCGCAGTACCGCGCGTTCTGGACCGTGCGAGGTCCCAAGGTGGCGGTCCTAGCCGCGCCCGGAAGGTAATTCTGTGTAGCACGGGTGCCCGTCGGTGTTCCGGGCCGGGCCGCCCGGCCGGAGTCTGCCAGCAGGGCTCGGGCCAGGTAGTAGTCCGCAGCCCAGCGGTTGTGCGTTAAGTAGGTGCTGGAACCCAGCAGCTGGACTTCGCGGAGTTCTACCGCAGATCCGCGGATGACTGCCTGCGCGCTGTCGTTGTCAGCGTCGGCGATCAGGACACGGCGAAGGACCTGGTGGACGAGGCGTTCGCCCGCGCCTTCGCGTCGTGGCGCTCCGTCAGCAGGCACCCTGCGCCGACGGCGTGGGAGGTCCGGACCGCGCTGAACGCGAACATCTCCCGGTGGCGGCGGCGTCGCCGGGAAGTCTCGGTGCCCGACCCTGGCCTGGCCGCCGACCCGGCGATGGCCGAACGCGCCGACACGGCTGTTGATCCCAAGATCATGGCAGTCCTGATGCGGCTTCCGGCCCGGCAGCGGCAGGTCGTCGCCCTGCGGCTGTTCCTCGACCTCGACACCGCCCGCACCGCGGAGGTGCTCGGCGTCGACCTCGAAGGATCCGCCGCGCTGGCGGATGTGACCCTGCGGTGTCCTCATGCCGTCCACCCTCGCCTCATTGGCAGGGTGATTGGCAAAGGTGACGGCCCATTGGCATCAGCCAGGGGGCGGCAAGATCACCCAGGACGAGCAAAGGCCCAGGTCAGCGGCCACGACCTGGGCGTCTACGACGGGTGCGCCGCCAGGGACTCGAACCCCGAACCCGCGGATTAAGAGACGGGCCCACCCGCGCGGCAGGTCGTCCAAGGCCGTCCGATCCTTCCGTATCACCTGGACCTTCACGCTTGCTTTCGTCCGTCGGGATCCGGCCTCGTGCGTTGGTGTTGCTGCTCGCGTTGCTGCTCGGTCGTCCGGGCGAGCACCCAGCTTGGAAGGCTGCGACTACACCCCGCCAGACGAGGCCGGGTTCCTGGCCGAGGTGACCCGCGACTGGGGTCACCTGTTCCCGCGGCTGCCGCATCAGAGCGAGTTCAACCGCCGCACCCGCTGGCTGTGGGGGGCATTCGAGCAGGTACGGGTCCTGCTGGCGGCCCGCCTGCCCGAAGATGACTGCCAGCAGGCCGGCACCAGCGCGATCCCGGTCAGGCACCCCTCCCGGGTCCGCGGCCCCGACGGCCGGACCGGGCCGAACGGGCTGGCGGCCCGGTCCGGCCGCGACGCCGCGCACGCCGAGTGGTTCTACGGGTTCCGGCTGGCGATCAAGACCGACCCGGGCGCGCGGATCGTCCGGGCCTGGAGCATCGTCCCCGCTGCCGTGAACGAGCGGGACGTCGCCCGCGACCTGCTGGAAGCCGGGGCGCCACCGCGCGACCTGCTCGCCGGCAAGGGCTTCAGCGGCAAGGCGTTCGCCGCCGCTCAGTCCGCCGCGGCACCGCCGTGCTCGTCCCGCCGACGAAGAACGAGCGGCGCACGATGCCGCCGATCCTGCAGAAGGTCATCGCCGAGTGGCGCAACCGCGTCGAGGCGACCTTCAAGGAGATCACCGACCAGATGGAACTGGCCCGCCACGGCGCGCACACCTTCTGCGGCCTGCTCACCCGGACCGCCGCAACCATCGCCGCGCACACCCTGCTGCGCGTTTGCCTCGCCGAACTGGCCCAGGCGTAGATCAACCCACATAACGCACCTAAGAAGGGCCGGCCGGCACCTCTGCGCCCTGGTCCCGATCACCACCAGCAGACCGCCGCCTGCGCAACGGGCCGGGTTGACCTATCCAACCCTCCCCGAACCCGATTGCTGCCGAACCTGGTGACGGACGGGCATAAGAGTCGAAGGGGCGGCAGAACCATCGTCCTGGTTTCCGGGGTGCGTTGCGGCGGGGCTGGCTGCCTGCGGGTGCGGGGCGGGCCGACCGGCGGCAGTGCCCCGCCCGCAGGCTCCCCAGCCGGAAGGGCGGGGCTGGCTGCCGCCCCGGAGTGGGCCAGTCGCTCCTGCTCACCCGCCAGGTATCCGCCAAGATCCCCCGCGCCATCACGCAGTCTTCGGGTTGACCTCGCGTTTCCGCGTCCGGGTCCGGCCTTGGGCCGGACGGCTGGCGCGCCGGAGGCGTGCCCTTGAAGCCGTGGAGAATGTTGTCACAAGTCGAGAAGGGCGCAAGAACTTGAACCTTCGACCTCTTCCTTATCAGGGTCGCGGCGCCGTGTCTCGGTAGTAGCTCTGGCTCTCTGACCTGCGGTTCGGTTGAAAGGCGGTCCGATTGACTGCCATCTACTGTCCTGCGTTCCCCCCCATTTCCCCGGGGTCAGTAGGGCCAATGTAGGGCCAGCCCTACGGTGCGTTCGTGACCACCCGCACCATGCAGGGGATGGCCCGCGTCCGGTCCGGGCAGGCTCCTGCCTGGCCCTTGGTCTCTGACCGGAGGGGGGTGCAGAGGCTCCGGCGCTCAAGGGTGGGTCCTGAAGGTCATTTCTGCGAGGCGGTTAGAAATGATCTTCGGGTGCCCTTGACGGTGGAGGGGCACCCCCGGACACTGAGCGCGCCATCCCCGGACCCGACCCCAGCCAGGGCTCCCGGGTCGCATGACCAGCTTGGAAGGCTGCGACTGCACCGTCCCAGACCAGCACTAACCCAGGTCATCGTCGCGATGCTGGTGCCATGAGTGACCATGAGTGCCCGTGTTTGACCTTCTGATCGGGCGCGCAGCGGGCACGGCTCATAGCGGAGGGCATCGGCCCGGCGGGACTTGACCGGCCCGACCGTTTGGTCCAGGCCCAGCCTATTGGATGGCCGAGGACCGGCGGTGCGCTGCCGCCGGTGCGGGGAGCGTGGCCGGACGGGCCCAGCGCTTGACGTAATGATTATCGTTAGTTACGATCCTCGATAATAATGATAGTCGATAAGCGAGGTCCCGATGTCCGCACCTGCCCTCAAGCCGGTCAAGCCGCGCAACCGGCTGGAAGCACTGGCCACCGTGGTCACCTGGGTGTTCTGGTTCGCCGTGGTCGCCACCGCGCTCCAGGTGATCGTTGCCCTGACTCGCAGCGGAGCCCTGTTCACCTCCGTGCCGAACTCTCAGCCCGGCGCGCTGGTCTGCCTGAACGCCGCGCCACCACTGCTGCAGCACACTGGTAGCGGGCTCAATCTTCCCGGCCTGTCCCCGGGCGTACGCGCCACCTGGGACACCGCGAGCCTGTGCACCGCCCATCCCACCGCCGGGCAGTTCCTGGCCTTCGCGGTCACCCTGCTGCCCCTGGACCTGCTCCGCCTCGGCGCGCTCTACCTGGCGATGCGGCTGGCCCGCACTGCCGCCCGCGAGGGCGTCCACACCGCCCAGTTCGCCCGCCTGCTGCTGATCCTGGGCTGGTGGCTGCTGGCCGGTGAGGTGGTGGTCACCATCGCCGAAGGGTTCGCCCGGGTGAACCTGCTGGGCCAGCTGTCCAGCTGGCACGTCGACTGGGTGCACTGGCCCGTGTCCTGGTCGGTATCGTGGCCGGTCGTCTTCATCGGCCTGGGCTTGATCATCTTCGCCCGGGTCATGCGGGTCAGCGTTGGCATGCGCGCCGACCTTGAGGGGACGGTGTAGTGCCGCCCACCGCCCCCGATGGCCACGCGATCGCCATCCACCTCGACAAGCTCCTCGCCGACCGGGGCATGACCCTGACCGAGCTCTCCGAGCGGGTCGGCGTCAGCGTGGTCAACCTGTCCATCCTCAAGAACGGCCACGCCCGGGCCATCCGGTTCAGCACCCTGACCCGGCTCTGCCAAGCACTCGACTGCCAGCCCGGCGACCTGCTCAGCCACAACAGCACGGGCAGCCAGCCCGAACCCCAACCGGACTCACTCACCTAGAAAGAGGTCACCATGTACCAGCCCTCCCCGTCCAGCGGCCAGCCAGCCGGGCCGCCGCGGCCCTCTACTCCCGCGCCAGTGCGAACCGCGGCCAAGCTCATGTACGCGGGCGCCGCTATCAGCGCCGCCGGGCTCATCATCGGGTTGGCTCTTATCATCGCCGACATCCAGGTCGCCGCCCGCGGGCGATTCCTGGGCCACAGCCTCACCGCGCCCCAGACCAGACCGCTCGTCATCACGGTGTGGATAGTCTTCGGCCTGGTCGTGATCGCCCTGTGGCTGTGGATGGTGCGGGCGAACGGCCAGGGCCGGAACTGGGCGCGCATCTTGTCCACGGTGCTGTTCGGCCTGGCGACGCTGCAGCTGCGCGGCGCCTTCACGCCGCCGGTGAGCCACGCCGGGTTCGGCGTGACCGTGCTGTACTACGGCGCCACCGCGCTGCTCGTCGCGGCCTGGCTGGTCGGCGCTGCTGCGGTGTGGCTGCTGTGGCGCCCGGCCTCCTCCGCGGTCAGCTTGTCCGGCGGCGCCGGACAAGCTGACCGCGGAGGAGGCCGGCCAAATCCTTGATCTGCTCCGCTCACCGCGCTTTGTCGACCACTCGCCGGCCCAGGTGTACTTCACGCTGCTTGACGAGGGCACCTACCTCGCGTCCGAGTCCACCTGCTACCGCCTGCTGCGGCAGAACGGCGAGGTGCGCGAACGTCGGCGTCAGGCGACCCATCCCGCCAAGGTCAAGCCCGAGCTCGTCGCCACCGCGCCGAACACCGTCTGGAGCTGGGATATAACGAAGCTGAAGGGGCCGAAGCGCGGCGAGTACTACGACTGCTACGTCGTGCTCGACATCTTCAGCCGCTACGCCGCCGCCTGGTGCGTCGCGCCGGGCGAGTCCGGCGAGCTCGCGAAGGAGCTGATCGAAGACGCCGTTCGCCGCCACAACGTTCCGCCCGGTCAGCTCACCGTCCATGCCGATCGCGGCTCGTCGATGACCTCGAACCCCGTCGTCGAGCTCTACAGCTTCCTTGGCATCAAGCGCAGCCACAGCCGTCCGCACGTGAGCAACGACAACTGCTACTCAGAGGCGGGGTTCAAGACGATGAAGTACTGCCCGGCCTTCCCCGAGCGTTTCGGTTGCATCGAGGACGCCCGGGCCTTCTGCCAGCAGTTCTTCAGCTACTACAACCACGATCACCGTCACTCGGGCATTTCGTATCACACACCCGCATCGATCCACTACGGCACCGCAGCACAGGTCCGGGCCCAGCGGGCCGAGACCCTTGAGGCCGCTTACGCCGCGAACCCCGCGAGGTTCCGCCACCGCAAGCCCGAGCCGCCGAAGCTCCCCACCGTCGCGTGGATCAACGAGCCCAGCGTCGAGGACGGTGCCGCACAGAAGGCTCCCGCGGCCCGCGCAGCGGGCCGCCTTGACCTGGACGCGGGGCTGCTTTGGGTACGGAGAGCATTGCAGCGCCAGCACGGCGGCGGCCTGGTCTTCGCTGAGCCCAAGACTCAGCGGAGCAAGCGGACGATCCCGCTTCCCGCCCAGCTCGCCGACGTGCTGCGTCAGCATCGGGTGCGCCAGGAGCAGGAGCGCATCACGGCCGGATCATTGTGGCAAGACAGTCCGTGCGTGTTCACGACGCCGATAGGAACTCCGGTCGATCCCCGTAACGACTTCCGGGAGTTCAAGAAGCTCCTGGACAGAGGCTCCCTGCCGTCTGTCCGGCTACACGATCTGAGACACACCGCTGCGAGCCTTCTGCTCGCTCAGAACGTCCCGGCCCGCGTCGTGATGGAGATCCTCGGGCATAGCCAGATCGCTCTCACCATGAACACCTACAGCCATGTTGCCCCGGAGGTCTCTCGCGAGGCCGCCGACCGGATGGCCCGGATGCTCTGGCAGGACACCGAAGACGACGGGCACGGGCGCAAATAGTGGCCGTTGCTGCTCGCGTTGCTGCTCTGGCGAACCATCAGAGCTTTGCGGATAGCACCAGGTCGTGTCTGACCTGGGCAGAGACGGGTGCGCCGCCAGGGACTCGAACCCCGAACCCGCGGATTAAGAGTCCGCTGCTCTGCCAATTGAGCTAGCGGCGCAAGGACGCAGTGATACTAGCAGCAAGTACCCGATGGCGCGAAACGCTGGCGTGGCGTGGCGCGGCCGGGGCAGCGCCACCGGGGGCGCGGGACCGGGCTACTCACCGAGGAAACGGCCCATGAACGCGGCGGCTCGCGACGGCCTCCCGGTCCTCGTCTCCCGGCCGTCCGCCCAGCTCATCGTATGCAGGCCCGCGTTCATCCCCAGCCATCGCAGCGGCTCCGGTTCCCACTGCGGCGAGCAATGGCCCACCCAGGGCAAGCCGGTGATCGCCGTCTTTCGGCCGGTGATCAGATCAGCCAGGGTCCGGCCGGCCAGGTTGGTGGTCGCGACGCCGTCGCCGACATAGCCGCCGGCCCAGCCGAGCCCGGTGGCAGGGTCGAGGCCGACGGAGGCGCACCAGTCACGCGGGATGCCAATCGGGCCGCCCCAGCTGTGGGTGATGGGGACGTTGCCGAGCGCCGGGAACAGCTCGGCCAGCGTGCGCCGCAGGGCCGCGAACACGGCGGGGGCCCGGTCATAGGACGGCCGGACCGACGAGCCCAGATGGTACGGAGCGCCGCGGCCGCCGAAGGCGAGCCTGCCGTCGGCGGTCCGCTGGCCGTAGATGATCAGATGCCGTAGATCGCCGAAGGTGGGCCGGCCGGCCAGGCCGATCTGCTCCCACACTGCGTCAGGCAGTGGCGCCGTGGCGATCATCAGCGAGTAGACCGGTACCACGGCGCGGTGCAGTCCGGGCAGCGCCGGGGTGTACCCCTCGGTGGCACGGATCACGTACTTCGCCGAGACGGTGCCCCGTGCGGTCACCAGCCTGCAGGCCTCGATCTGGCGGACGGGGGTGCGCTCGAACAGTCGGACGCCGCGCGCCTGGACGGCGGCGGCCAGGCCGCGAGCGAGGCGGGCCGGGTGGATCGCCGCGCAGTGGGGGGTATAGGTGCCGCCGAGCACGTTCGTGGCGCCGGCGAGCTTACGGGCCTCGTCAGCGCCCAGCAGCCTCAGGTCGTCCTCGCCGAAACCGAACTCGCGCGCCTCCGCGACCTCCGCTCTGGCCCGTTCCAGCTGCGCGGGTGACCGGGCGAGCTGCACCGTGCCGCCCTTGGCCCAGTGGCAGTCGATGCCCTCGGCGGCTGCCGCCCGGCCGACCTCGTCGACCGTGTGCTGCATTGCGCGATGCTGGGCGATGGCCGCCTCCCGGCCCGCCATCCGCTCGAGCTTGCCCAGCGAGGCCGGGAAGAGCGCCGAGCACCAGCCCCCGTTGCGGCCGGAGGCGCCGAATCCGGCGGTCTCCTGCTCGCACACCACGACGCGCAGTCCAGGATCGGCCTGCAAGAGGTAGTAGGCGGTCCACAAGCCGGTGAATCCCGCGCCGACGATCGCCACGTCCGCGTCGGTGTCACCGGGGAGCGGGTCGCCGGCCGCCAGCGTCCCCGGAACGGTGTCGTGCCAGAAGGACAGCTTCCGGTAATCACTAGTCGGGGCCATGGTCACCATCGTGGCAGGCAGGCCGCAGAGTAGCCTCGCCGGGCCTTTTGAACTCCCTTGCATTGTTTGCTCAACACGGGATGATGCGTGTAGCTCGTCCCTTTCATGCTGTAACGACGCAGGGTGAGGAGATTCATGTCAGTTTCAGCGGGCAAACCGCCGCACCACGCGGGCGTTCCGCCTCCCCGCAGGCCACGCCGCGCGGCAGGCTTGCGCGACTCGCGCGTATCGCTGTCCCCATGGCGGCAGTAGCGGGTTTACTGGCTTTTCAGGCCACCGGCGCCGTGGCGACGGCCGCGGCACGTACCCAGGCGCACCTGCCCGCTCCGGCTCCCGATCTCGGCGGTCCTATCGCCGTGACCCAGCAGCTGCCGGGCGCCGATATCGACCACCGACTGCCAGGCGGATTTCGGGATCAGTTGCTACACGCCGTTGCAGTACCACACCGCGTACGACCTCAATGCGCTCTACCACGAGGGCATCACCGGTGCCGGCCGGACCATCGTGATCGTCGACTCGTTCGGCTCACCGACGATCCGCAGCGACATCGCGACCTTCGACGCGCAGTTCGGGCTGCCTCCGCTGAATCTCACCATCGACAAGTTCGGCACGATCCCGCCGTTCGACCCGACCAACTCGACTATGGTCGGCTGGGCCATTGAAACCTCGCTCGACGTCGAATACGCTCACTCGATCGCGCCTGGCGCGAAGATCGTCCTGGCCGAGACCCCGGTCGCGGAGGAGGAAGGGACCAGCGGCTTCCCGGAGATGATGGACGCGGAGCAGTCCCTGATCAACCAGGGCGTCGGCGACGTGATCTCGCAGAGCTTCGGCGCCACGGAGAACACCTTCCCCGGCTTCAGCCAGGGCAACTACTCGAGCCTGCTGGACCTGCGGTACGCGTTCAAGGACGCGCTGGCGCATCACGTCACGGTCCTGGCCGCCTCTGGCGACGAGGGCGTCACTAACGACGAGGCCGACGGGACCACGCTGTACCCGTATCCGGTCAACTCCTGGCCTTCCGCCGACCCGCTGGTGACCTCCGTCGGCGGCTCGCAGCTCTACCTGGACAACAACGGCAACCGCCTGCAGCCCGACTCGGTGTGGAACGACGGATTCGGCGCGGGCGGCGGCGGCGACTCTGCGGTGTTCAGCCGGCCGCTGTTCCAGCTGGGCGTAGCCAAGGTGGTCGGTAACCACCGCGGCACTCCGGACATCTCCATGAGCGCCGCCGTCAACGGGGCCGCCTGGGCCTACTGGTCGTTCGCGGGGGACGGCGCCCCCGGCTGGGAGCTGGTGGGCGGTACCTCCGAGGCCTCGCCGATCTTCTCCGGCATCGTGGCCCTGGCGGACCAGCTGGCCGGCCACCGGCTCGGCTGGATCAACCCGGACCTCTACCTCCTGGGGGCGCTCAGCCAGCACACCCGTGCCCAGACCGGCATCGTCGACATCACAGCCGGCAACAACTCCTTCGGCGGGGTGACCGGCTACAGTGCAGCCCCGGGTTACGACCTGGCCAGCGGCTGGGGCACCATCGACGCCTGCAAGTTCGTGCACGCGCTGGCGCATTTCTGATGCCGCCTAGGGCCGGCTCTCTCGGGCCAGCCCTGACAGCACCGGATCTGCCGGCATTCGTTCTGCCGGCGAAGTAGTCCTGGGTGCAGGGCGCCCAGCCCGCTGCGGGCCGGGCGCCCTGTCGTCGGCCTCCGGCCGCCAGCCGCCTGTCGGGTGCCGCCGCGGGATGCGGCATGCTGGTGGCATGCCCGGTCATAGTCGCGTCCTGATGCCGCCTCCGCTGCCGCTGGAGCCGTCGGGAAAGTACCGGATCTGCCTAGTCTGCCTGGGGAACATCTGCCGGTCGCCGATGGCCGAAGTGGTGGTCCGCAGCGAGCTGGACCGGGCCGGGCTGAGCGGCCAGGTGACGGTGGACAGCGCGGGTACGGGGGACTGGCACCTGGGCGAGCCGATGGACGCACGCGCGCGGGCCGAGCTCTCCCGACGCGGTTACGACGGAAGCGCGCACCGCGCCCGCCAGATCGACAGCTCCTGGCTCGACGGCTACGACCTCGTCATCGCCATGGACTGCAGCAACCTGCGCAACCTCCAGCGGATGGCCGCTGGCCGGCCTGAGCTCACCAGCCGGATCCGGCTGCTGAGGTCCTTTGACCCCGCGGCCGGCCCTGCCGCCGAAGTACCCGACCCTTATGACGGCGGTGAGGGCGAGTTTGCCCACGTATTCGGCCTCGTCCTGGCGTCCGCACGCGGCCTCGCCGGACAGCTCGGCGCCCAGCTGCTGCCCGGCGGCTAGCGGAACGGGCGGCCCAGGTCAATGCGGCAGGATCTCGCGAGCCGGCTGGAGCAGCTGACCGGCGCCGGAGCGCGGGACATCCGCTCGCTGGGCGGCCAGCACGGTGCCAGCCATTTCCGTGCGACCCTGGCGGACGGCCGGATGGCGTTCATCAAGACCGCCGGGTCCTCGCCGCCAGAAGTCCTCATCGCGGAGGCGAATGGACTGCGCTGGCTCGCGGCGGCGGCCGCCGTTCCGGTCCCTGAGGTTCTCGCCTGCGGGAACGGGATGCTGGTGATCAGCTGGATCACGCAGGAACAGCCTGGCAGGCGGTCAGCGGAGGCTTTCGGCCGCGACCTGGCCCAGATGCACGCCGACGGCCCCGGCTACCTCGGCGCGCCGTGGCCCGGTTTCATCGCCGGGCTGCCGCTCGGCAACACCGGCGGGGAGGCGTGGCCGCAGTGGTATGCCCGCGAGCGGCTGCTGCCATTTGCCCGGCAGGCCAGGGACGCGGGCACGCTGAGCGCCGACGACGTCCGGCTCGTGGAGGCCGTGACCGGCCGGCTGCCCGAGCTGGCCGGCCCGCCCGAGCCGCCCAGCCGCATTCACGGTGACTGCTGGTCGGGAAATGTGCTGTGGTCAGGCGGGCGCGGCTGGCTGATTGACCCGGCGGCGCACGGTGGCCACCGCGAAACCGACCTGGCCATGCTCGCGCTCTTCGGCGCGCCGTCGCTGAACCGGGTGCTGGCGGCCTACCAGGAAGCGGCGCCGCTAGCCGGCGGCTGGCAGGCGCGCGTCCCGCTGCATCAGCTGCACCCGCTGCTGGTGCACGTGTGCCTGTTCGGTGCCGCCTACCGGGAGGCCATGCTGAGCGCGGCCCGGGCGGCCCTGTCGGGCTGACGGCCGCCCGGCTGAGGCTCTGCGCCCGCACCGGTGCGGAACACCGGCCGTGGTCGTGGCGAATTCCGGCACAGATGGTGCCTTGTACTCCACCCAAACAGAGAAGTATGTTGATCGGTATAATAGGATTAGTAGCGAGAGCCGTGGGGGGAGAGCGGATGGCGAGCAGGGACAGCCTGATACTCAGAACAGACCCGGCTCGGGACTGGCGGCAGGCCCTCGACGCGGGCCTGGTCGGGCGCAGCCAGGAGCCCCTGAACTGCGAGACCCCGCCGCCGTTGCTCGACGGCGATGTGACTCCCACCAGCCGGTTCTTCCGCCGCAATCACTTTCCGATCCCGGACCTGGACGCGTCGGCCTGGCGGCTGGAGATCGACGGCCTGGTGCGGCGCCCGCTCATCCTCACCTTCGATGAGCTCCAGCAGTTCGAGCCGCAGTCGCTCGCAGCAGTGCTCGAGTGCGCGGGCAACGGCAGGACGCTCTTCAGCCCGGCCGTCACAGGCGAGCGCTGGGACCTCGGGGCGGTCGGAAACGCCACCTGGACGGGGGCGCGCCTCGCCGACGTCCTCGAACTCGCCGGGGTACGGCCCGAAGCCGTGGAAGTGATCTTCCGCGGCGCTGACCAGGGGACCATCGAGGACTCGCCGGAGACGATCGCCTTCGAGCGCAGCCTGCCCGTCGGCGAGGTCGCCGTGTCCGGCGCGCTGCTGGCCTACGAGATGAACGGCGATCCGCTGCACCCCCGGCATGGGTACCCGGTCCGGCTGATCGTGCCCGGCAGTTACGCGGTCACCGCCGTCAAGTGGCTGACCAGCATCACCGTGACCGACCGGCCCTTCGACGGCTTCTTCCAGACCCAGCACTACGTTTACGAGTGGCCCCGCGACGGTCACGCGGTGCGCGAGCCGGTGGGCCGTCAGCGCGTCCGCGCCCTGATCACCGAGCCTGCCGGCGGCGACGAGCTCAGGTGCGGCGCAGTCACGGTCCGCGGGATCGCATGGTCAGGCGACGCGCCGGTCACGCGGGTCGAGGTGAGCCTCGACGGCGGCACCTGGCAGAACGCGACCCTGACCGGCGAGCCGGGCCTGTACGGATGGCAGCGCTGGGAGCTAGCGGTGCGGGCGCAGTCCGCCGGGCAGCGATCGATCCGGGCCAGGGCGACAGACGGCGCCGGTCACGTTCAGCCTGAGCAGCCGGAGTGGAACCGGCTCGGATACGGCGGCAACTTCATTCACGAAGTGAAGGTCCAGCTCCGGGACTGACCGGCGCTCAGCCCGCCCGCCGGCGACCGTATCCCGGGTGCGAGTTGACGGTGTCAGGCTGCCCGTCTGCGGCAGGCTCCGTTCCTGTGGCTGGCTCAGGGCCTGCGGTCGGCTCGGTTCCCGCGGTCGGCTCGGTGCTGACCGGCTGATCTGGCTCGGGACTCGCGTCGTCCGGCTCCGCTTCCGCTTCCTCCTCGTCGCTGAGGGCTTCAGGAGAAAGCGGAAGCGCGATGCGGAAAATTGCGCCGCCCGCCGGCGGCGACTCCACCCAAACCATCCCGCCGTGCGCGGAAACCAGCGCGGCCACGATGGCCAGGCCGAGCCCGGTGCCCCCGGAAGTCCGGGCCTTGTCGGCGCGGTAGAACCGTTCGAAGACCCGCTCCGCCTGCTCGGGAGTAAGACCAGGGCCCTGGTCGGCCACCTCCAGCACCGCTGCGGAGCGCGGCCGGGCTGTGCTCTCGTTGCCGGCCGCGCCGGGCGTGCCCCGGCCCTCGTCCAGACTGCCCGAACGGATCCGCACGTCGATAGGCGTTCCTTCCCGCGTGTGCACGAGCGCGTTCGTCATCAGGTTGCCGATCACCTGGCGAAGCCGCGTCTCGTCACCCTGCACGAGCAGGGCCGCACCGGAGCCGACGGTCAGGTTAATGCTGCGCTCGGGCGCGACGACACGGGCGTCGTGGACGGCATCGGCGGCCAGAGTCAGCAGGTCGACGGTCTGGCGCTCCAGCGGGCGCTGCTGGTCCATGCGGGCCAGCAGCAGCATGTCCTCCACCATGATGCCCATCCGGGCCGATTCCTGCTCGACCCGGCGCATGATCCGGTTCAGGTCGGCGGGGGGGAGCGAGCCGCTCCGGCCGTTGCCCGCCTCGGCCCCGTTGGCGCCGCTGGCGGCGGTCGCAACCGGGGCGGCAGTGACGGGAACCTCTGCGGCATTGTCACCGTGAGACAGATCGACGCCGCCGCGCTGCCGGTAGTACTCGGCGAAGCCGCGGATTGCCGTCAACGGCGTGCGCAGCTCATGGCTGGCATCCGCCACAAACTGTCGCATGCGCTCCTCGGACCGGCGAGCCGAGGCCTCGGACTCTGTCCTGGCACGGAACGCCATCTCGATCTGAGCCAGCATCGCGTTTAGTGAGCGGCCGAGCCGGCCCACCTCGGTTCTTGGGTCACGTTCAGGCACGCGACGTGAAAGATCACCGGCGGCGATTTCCTGGGCTGTCGTCTCGATCTCTGCTAGCGGCCGCAGGCTAGCCCGGACCACTGCGACGCCCACTATCGCCAGGGCTACCAAGACGATCGCGCTCACGATCAGGTCGATGGCTCGGAGCTTTGCAATGTCGGCGTAGTAGCTAGTGACGTCGACGCCGACGATGACCGTGCCGCTGACACCGCCGCTGGGCGTCTGGAAAGGCTGGCCCGGATAAATAGCAATGAGCCACGTGCCGCCGCCGGACTCGGCGGGGACCGTTACAGGCTGACCAGAGTGCGCCGCCAGCCAGGCCGAGTTTGTCTCGACAGCGGGGGCGGGAAGGAACTGCGTCTGGCCGCCGTAGTCCCGCGCGCCGGGTGCCACGACTTGCAGCTTGCCGCCCTCTGGAAGCCACTCCACCGTGCCGCGGTAGTAAGCCTGGGGCTGCTGGCCGAACAAGTAAGCCTGGACGTTATGGCCGGCGCTCGCTGAGATGCTCTGCAAGCCCGCGTTGGCCTGGTCAAGCAGATAGCTCTTCAGCACTGAGATGCCTACGAAGCTGATCGCCGCCAGTGCGATCGCCACCAGGGTGAGGACCGCGGTGATCAGCTTGACGCGCAGCGGGGTCCGGTCGGGAAGCTGGCGGACTGAATGCCAGAACCCGCCCGACGTACCCGGCGAAGACATAAAGCGCAGAACCTAAGCCGAGGGGAGCCGGAGCACGTAGCCGACTCCGCGCAGGGTGTGCAGCAGATGCGGTTCGGTCGTGTCGATCTTGCGCCGCAGTACCGACACGTAGGACTCGACGATGCCAGTGTCGCCGCGGAAGTCGTAATCCCAGACGTGGTCCAGGATCTGCATCTTCGACAGCACCCGGTTCGCATTGCTCATGAAGTACCGCAGCAGCTTGAACTCGGTCGGGGACAGCGAGACCTGCTTCCCGGCCCGCCACACTTCGTGGCTGTCCTCGTCCAGTTCCAGATCGGCGAACTTCAGCCGGGGCGGCGGTTCGCTGCCGTCGCCGCGCGTGCGCCGCAGCACGGCCCGGATCCGGGCGATGACCTCTTCCAGGCTGAACGGCTTGGTGACGTAGTCATCACCGCCGAGCGTCAGGCCGCGGATCTTGTCCTCGGTCGAGTCGCGGGCGGTCAGGAATACGACGGGGATCCGGGCCCCCCCGCCCCGCAGCCGCCGGATGACGTCGAAGCCGTCCATGTCGGGCAGCATGACGTCCAGCACGATGAGGTCGGGCCGGTGGCGCTGAGCCGACTGCACGGCCTCGGAGCCCGCGGCCGCCGTGATGACCTCGAAGCCCGCGTAACGCAGGCTCGCGGCCAGCAGTTCGAGGATGTTCGGCTCGTCCTCCACGACCAGCAGCCGGGCGTCCGGTTGCCGGCGTGCGTCGTTCTGCAGCGCGGTCATACCTTCGATTCTCCGGCACTTGGCTGGATGTTACCTGAAGGCTCCCTGAAGCTGTCCTGCGCCGCGTTCAGCTTCGGCGCGCTCAACGGGGGCTTTGTCCGTTTCCCCAGCGTGAGATGGCGTCTAATCTCGAGCCCGCGCCGAGCTTGGCGTAGATCCGGTTCACGTGGTTCTTGACGGTCTTCTCGGTCAGCACCAGATGCGCCGCGATCTGCCCGTTGGAGTGGCCTGCCGCGATCAGCGACATGACCTGCGCTTCCCGCGAAGACAGGCCACCGCGGTGCGGTTCGTCCGGGATCCCTGCGGGCGTCATGCGACCTCCGTCTGCTGACCAGCAACTGAAGCATTTCGCATGGCATTGAATCATGTGGGTTCGCGCACGGTCGCACAAGCCGCGTGCCGAACTGCTGTACTCCTGGCGCCTCTCGGGCGGCGAGGCGGCTAGGTCCCTGTGGCTAAGCCCCCTGATGCGATCCGGTGATCAGTCCCTTGGGCACCGGCTGGTCATGAGCGAGCGCGCTGAACAGCTGCCGGGCCTGCGCGGTGTCCCACAGCACGGCGTCCCCGGCGTTGGCGGTGTAGTAGTTCGCGTTCGCGATCGGCACGGTGGTGGTCAGCGGATGCCGCAGGTCGAAGGCGACCTCGACGAGCTGATAAAGACTGGTGCCCTTGTCCACGGTCAGCGTGTCCGCCGCGCCGATCGAGGCCGGGATGGCCGCGAAGGGGTTGAGGATCGTGCCGGCGCTGGTCAGCTTGCTGAGCAGCGCCCGCAGGAAGAGCCGCTGGTCCTGGATTCGCTGCAGGTCCTGGTTGGCGAAATCGTGCCGGTCCCGGACGTAGCCGAGAGCCTGCGCCCCGTCGAGGGTCTGACAGCCCTTACTGATGTTGAGCCCGGATGCGACGTCATGCAGCGGTGTCGTGATGCACATGTGCACGCCCCCGACCGCGTTGACCACGCTCACGAAGCCGCCGAAGCCGATGCCCATGTAATGACTGATCCGCAGCCCGGTGACGTTCTGGACGGTCTTGGCCAGCAGCCGGGGGCCACCGAAGGAGTACGCGGCGTTGATCTTGTTATCGCCGTAGCCCGGGATAGGCACGTAGGAGTCACGCGGCAGGCTGATCAGCACCGGCTGGGCGCCGTTCGAGGGGATGTGCAGCAGCATGATCGTGTCGGAGCGGTGTCCGCCGACGTCAAAGCCGGTCGCCAGCTTGCGCTCCTCCTTCGCCGACAGGCCCTGGCGGCTGTCCGACCCGGCGATCAGCCAGTTCGTCCCGGCGGTCGCCGCAGGCCGTCCTGAGTAATCGACCAGGACATTCTTGCGGGTCAGCTTGGAGTCGAGGAAGAAATACATGGCGACGGTGAAGATGAGGGCCAGCGCCACCAGAACGGCGATCACCGCCGTAATCCGGCGCGGCCGCAGCCAGCGCCGCCCGCCGCCGGTCCGGGGCACGCCCCCGCCGGGAACGCCGCCACCGGGCCGGGGGCTGCGGGCGGGAGTCCGGGCAGGCGGCTGGGACGGCCATGCCGCATTCGGTGCTTCCTGACTGCTCCCGGCGCTGGCCCCGCCGAGGCCAGCCGCCGCGCCAGGCAGATCGCCCGCACCGGCCCGGCCGCTGCCGCGGGAAATGCGAACGGTCTGATCAGCTGCTCCGGCCTCCGGCGACTCGTCTTGCGCCCCTGCCCCGTCCCGGAACCATCCTTGTGGCCATTCGTTCATTGCCTGCCGCCTCACCGCTATCTTCGGGTGCCAGCATCGTCTGTTCTTCAGACGCTCAGGCTGCCGTCTTGGCTCGGCCCGGTGACCTAATGTTTGCTGCCCCCCGGGCATCCCAGGCAGAGAATATCCGGGATTGCCAGTCAACCCGCCGCGGTGCGAAAACCAGGCAGATCCGGGGTCAGTGGCCGGCCGCGGGGTCAGTGGCCGGCTGGGGGTCAGCGGCCGCCGCGGCCCTGCCACCAGATCGCGACGACGGTCCGGCCCGAGGTGCCCAGGTCGACGGGCCGGGCCGGGTCGATGCCCTCGGCCATCAGCGCGCTGGCCACCTCTGCCGTCCGGCCGGGCGGCAGGCAAAGGCGGCGCCGGGTGACCTCGGTCAGTTCCTCGAAGGTCGCATAGTCCCGGCCGCCGGGCTGCTGCCAGGTCTGCGGACGGGGCTGCAGGCCCATCGCCGTGAGGATGGCGACCAGATCGGCGGCCGTCGGCGACGTCGGCCGCTGCAGACCGTGAAAGCGCAGCCACAGCGGGTTCAGGCTGGTCAGCGGATGCCGGGCGGTCATCTCGGTGACGACGATGCGGCGCGCATGGCTGGTCAGCGCCTCGATGAAGGGCGCCACCTCGGGCACGTTATAGAGCACGTGATGGCAGGTCACCACGTCCGCGTCATCAGCCTGGCCGGCCACCGCCGGCCAGCTGCCGTGGAGCAGACGGACGTTCCGGCGGCTGCCGGCGACCCGCTCCGCGAGCAGGTCCAGCATGCCTTCGTCGGTATCCACGGCGGTCAGGGCGGTGGTCCTGGGCAGCAGCGGCAGGCAGGCGGCGCCGGCTCCGGCCCCGACGTCCAGGACACTGCCGCGCGGGTCCAGCGCGGCCCAGGCCTGGTCGAAGGCCGGCCCGGACGGAGCCTGCCCGAGGCGGTCCGCGCGCCGGGCGAACACCTGGCGGGGCAGCACCCACGGGGACTGCTCCGCAGCGGCGGTGATGGAGCCGGGGATCGCCCAGGCCGCCAGATCGTCCCGCCAGCACTGAAGCAAATCCGTCAAATCTGGCATATGTCTCATCCAATCTGACGAGAGCCCGCCCGTATCGGCCGGCTGGCCGGCATCACGCACCGCGACCTGATCGCACTGGCCCCTCGAGTCGCACGCAAAACCCGCGTTATGCAAAAGAATGTTAAATAGTTTGTCGAATTACCATCTCGGTTTCATCGGCGATACGTAATAGCTGCGGCATGACTCTATAAGCTGGCTGCGCAGATCAGACAGTTATGCGCTTTATGGCACAGTGAGCGATACTCCGAGAGTCAGTGCCGCTGCTGGTTCGCCAGCGAGACCGGCATCCGACTTTGCCATTGTTGTCCCGCCTTCCCGGCTGCGCCAGGCGGCGGCGGGCCCTCGCCGACCTGCACGGGGTCTTGCCTGGTCAGCTGGGTTCGGGATCGGTGCCGCACTGCTGATCATGATTGCCGCGTCGGCGCTGCGCAATAGCTGGGCCACGGTCCGAATCTCCCTGCCTGCCGCAGGGCCGCCCTGGGTCATCAGCGGAAATACTTCGGCAACAGCAGCAACTATTGCATTGTGGGCGGCAGCGATCAGCGGCTGCGGCGGGATAATCGTCGGCCTCGCCGCCGTGCGCGCAGGCGCCCGGCTGCCAGTGCGCGCGCTGCTCGCGACCGGGTTCGTGGCGGCGGCCTTGCTGACCGTGCTGCCGCCGGCCGGGTCCACCGACTCCCTTGATTACGCCGCATACGGCCGGATGGTCGTGCTGGGCCGCACCCCCTACGTGATGACCCCCGAGCAGCTGCGCAGCAGCGGCGATCCGGTCGGCGCCGCGGTGCCGCCGGCCTGGCGCACCCACGTCTCGCTGTACGGGCCGCTGGCGACCCTCGAGGAGGCGGCCGCCGCCGAGCTGGGCGGGACCTCCGCGGCCCGGATCATCTTCTGGCTCAAGCTGTGGAACGCGCTGGCGTTCGGCGGCGTGGCGATCGGACTGGACGTGCTGCTGCGGGCCGACCCGGGGCGGCGGGCCCGGGCGCACCTGCTCTGGACCGCGAACCCGCTGCTGCTGTGGGCGCTGATCGCCGGGGGCCACGTCGACGGGCTGGCCGTCGTCTTCGGGTTCCTCGGCCTGCTGGTCGCCAGCCGCCGGGCACCTGGCGCAGCAGACGCCCTGGAAGCGGCGCCGGCGCAGGCTCATGCCTGGTCGCCGGGCTGGCGGCAGGCACTGGCCGCCGGCCTGCTGATCGGCGCGGCTGCAGATATCAAGATCACCTTTGCGCTCTTCGGCCTGGGGCTGGCGTGGGCCTGCCGGCGGTCGATCGCCGCCCTGGCGGCTGCGGCCGCGGGCGCGGCCGCCGTGCTGCTGCCCTCCTACCTCTGGTTCGGGTATCCGGCCTTGCATGCCCTCTCCACCCGCAGCGACTTCGCCACCGCGGACAGCTTCTACCGCTGGCTCGCCTGGCCCGGCCCGCACCCGCTGACCAACCTCGTGCTGCCCGCAGCGGGATTCGTGCTCCTCGCCGCGCTGCTGCTGTGGCGGCTCCCGGACGCCGTGCCCCGGCTGCCCGCGCTGCAGCCCGCGCTCGCGCTGAGCCTGGCGTGGCTCTTCATAGCGGCCTACCAGCTGCCCTGGTACGACTCGATGATCATTCCGTTGGTCGCCCTGTACCCGGCGTCACGGCTTGACTGGCTGGTGCTGGTGCGCCTGCTGGCCGGGACGCTCGCGCTGATGCCAGGAAACCCGGCGCTGCCCGCGGCGGGGATCATGCGGACAGTCGCCGAGGCCAGTTTTCAGCTGGTGGCGCCCCTGGCGCTCCTGGGCGTGCTGATCGCCCTGGTGTGGTGCGCTGCGTCCGGTTCCTGGGGCATCTGGCCGGCCGGCGCAGCGCCGGGCCGGCGCCTGGCAGGCTGACCCCCGGCGGGACGGTGCGCGGCCGGCACCCAGCCGGCTAGTCCGAGCAGCAGAACGAACAGCCCTAGGCCGGTCAGCACGTACAGGTTGCCGGTGATCAGCTCGAACCCGTGCCAGTGGTACTCGACGTACCAGGGCTGGTCGCCGTAAGCGAAGTAGGTGCCGGGGTTAGTGTTGGGCGGTGCCCAGATCAGTCCCTCCCAGAAGGCCCCCAGATTGACGGGCGCGCCCCACAAAGTGCCAGGCCACGCGCCGAAGACGCCGACGACCAGCACGGCGAGGCCACCGAGCGCCCACCGGGCCGCCGCGGACCCCGCGGCCACGGCGTAGCAGGCGAGCAGGGTGACACCGGGGACGATCCACACCCAGTGGTGGTCCCAGCTGATCGGCGAGACCAGCAGCCCGGTCAGCGCGCACGTCAGCAAGCCGGCCAGCCGGTGCCCGGCCCGGTCGATCACTGCGGCCGCGGCCAGGCCCGCGACGACCGTCACCGCCGCCGCCACCAGCCAGAAAGGCTGGCCGCGGGCAGCGCTGCCGCTCAGCCGGGTAATGATCGCCAGCAGTGACTGGTTGCCCTCCCAGCCGACGAACCCGGTCCGGCTGCCCTGGACGAAAAGCCCGTCGAGCCACCACTTGACCGAGTCGCCGGGCAGCACGACGAACCCGGCCAGCACCGTCGCGGCGAAGAACCCCGTTGCGACCGCGGCCTGCCGGTAGCGGCGGGTCAGCAGCAGGTACGGGATGAAGATCAGCGGGACCAGCTTGATCCCGGCCGCGATGCCGATTCCCGCGCCCTTCCACCAGCGCCGGTCGGGCTGGCACTGATCCCAGATGATCAGCAGCATGAGGACCAGCTCGATCTGGCCCAGGAACAGCGTCCGCTGGACCGGCTCGGTCCAGAACGCCGCGGCGGCCAGCAGCAGCGTCGCCCCCGCACGTGCCCGGCCGGGCCGGTAGCCGAGGCCGCCGAGAGTCAGCCAGATCGTGGCGACCATCGCTGCGATGTTCACCCCGACCCAGATCTTGATCAGCGTGGCGAACGAGGTCAGCGTGAAAAGGGTGAAGGTCATCGCGGCGAACGGCGGATAGGTGAACTTCAGCGCGTGCCCGGGCCACTCATAGAGCGGAGCCGATACCTGCGGCCGGTAGAGCGGGGTGAGGTGGCGGACGATGAGGCCGCCCTTGCGGTACACGTTCAGGTCAACCGGGATCACCCAGCGGTCACTGGGGTGCGTGACGGCGAAGAGGACATATCCGCCGATGGCGATCGCGAACGCGATGATGCCCGCGGCGAGCAGCACGCTCGCGGCGCCCCGCGGCAGGCGCACCGCAGGCGGCGAGCCTGGCGCCGCCTGCTCGGCGACGGTCATGTTTCCTGTCCGGCTCGGTGAGGGGAAGCCACTCGCGCATGATAAGCGCCGAGCGCGGCGGAGCGTGCCGACGGCGTGCCGAATCGGCAACGGGTAAGCGCACAAGTGGGCTGCGATCTATCGCGGGCACTCCAGCCACACCACGATCGGTCCGCCGGGTGCATCCGCCGAGGCCGACCGGATCTCAGCCGGCCGGGCCGGGCGGCCATGGCAGGGAGCGGAACATGAAGGCGTTCTCGATGTCCTCACGGGTGACAGCCGGGCCGGGCATGTCGAGGGGGCCGTTCCAGGCCAGCCCGTTCACGAAGATCGCGAGCTGGCGCGCTGGCCTGGACGGCTTCGTCGCACATGAGCGGGGGAGGGCCGTGCAGCGGCAGCACGAGCTGGTCGGCGATCGTGAGGGTGCGCGACAGGTACTCGGCGACCGCGTCGAGGCCCGGCAGGCCGTGGCGGTCGACCTGGTCAACAATCTGGTCGAGGATCTGGTTCAGCAGCCGGTAGGCGCGGTGCTCGAGAGCATGCAGCAGTGCCTCCCGGTCTGCGTAGCTGCGGTAGAGCGTGCCGACGCCGACGTCCGCTGCGATGGTGGCGAGGGGCACGTTGCGTCCTTCCAGCAGCATCGCGGCGGCCGCCGCGGCGAGGACGCGCTCGCGGTTGGCCTCGGCGTCGCGGCGGGGACGACGGCGTGGCGGGGCGGCGGCCGGCTCGTCGGCGTCCGGGGTCGCGAGACTGCCGCCGGCACTGGCGCTCATGGCGTCGTCGGTGCCGGCGATGTCTCTTCGCGACTGCGCAGGAACCGGGACGCGGTGATGATGTTGCCGGGGTCGATTTCCGCCTTGATGGCGGCCAGCCGGTCCCGGTCCGCGGGCAGCAGGGCGTCGGCGGCACCGGTGCGGCCTTCGTCGAACGACAGGGCGCTGCGGCCGAGGTCCGCTGGCGCACAGGCCCGCAGCACTTCGCCGAGCGCCCGCTCAAGCGGCTCGCGCGGGGCGCCCGGCGGGGCCAGCCCGACCGCGTGCACGAGGAACGGGCCGGGAACGGCAGTCACCGCGCCGTCGACCGGAGCCCCGGTGCCGTCAACGTTGCGCAGCTCGATCAGCGACAGCGGCGAAGAGGACGGGGCAGCCACGCCCAGGATCCCGGCCGCGAGGGCAGGTGTGCGCGGGCCCAGCCAGCGGCCCTCGCCGACCGCGGGAACCGCGACCGGCGGATCGAGGTGAATGCCGCTGAGACGCTGCGCGTCGGCCGGGCCCCAGGTGTCGTCGGCCGCGGGCGGGGCCGACGAGAGGGCTTCCCGCAGTGCGGAGGCGTGCTCAGGGCCCTGCGGCGAGGCGAGCGCCAGGTGCACGACGGGCGTTCCGCGCAGCGCCTCGGGGAACGGCGGGGCGGGCGGCGCGTGCAGTACCGAGATGCTCGTCGCAAGCGCCGGGCCGACCCGGGGCAGGGCCCCGGCCCAGGCGGAGGCAACCGCCTCCAGCTGCTCGACGGGCCACAGGAGGTATCCCGCCCACAAGTCACTGATCGCGGTCAGCTCGAACTCGAGCCGGGCGGCAACGCCGACTCCGCCGGCGCCGCGGAACGCCCACAGCGCGTCCCGGTCCGCCGGGTCGGCGGCGTCGGCGGCGGCCCGGCGGATGACGCCGGCGCCGTCGACATAGTCGACCGCGCGCAGGGCGGCGCTGGCCATCCCGCCGGTGCGCGCGAGCCAGCCCACGCCGCCGCCGAAGGTGTAGCCGCTGACGCCGACGTCCGGCGCCGAACCGGACCGGCCGAGCAGCCCGTGCCGCTGAGCGGCGGCGTTCACCGCCGACCAGGTCGTGCCCGCTCCGGCCCGGGCGGTCCGCGTCGCCGGGTCGATCTCGAGCTCGGTCAGCCCGGAAGCGTCGAGCAGGATCGTGTCGTCGCCCACGTGGCCTGCCGCCCCGTGCCCGGTCGCCTGCGGCAGGACCCGCAGCCCGTGCTGAGCGGCGTAGCGGATCACCTCGGCGATGCCCTCGATCGAGCGCGGCGCCGCGGTAAGCGCGGGACGCTGGGATCCGCTGGAGTTATGCGGGGTGGTGGCACGGGAGTACGCGTCCGAGCCGGGGCGGGCATACTCCGCCTCCGTGGTCGCGCTGGGTTCACCGAAGCGCTCGCCGGCCATGAAATCCATCCTCCCTTAGCGGACGAAAAATTCCATTTCACCCCATATAACAGGATAACTATCTCACTAGTACAGCTAAGCGGAGGAAAGATTCCGGTTGTGTCTCCGTCAGACTGCAAAGCTGACGCGTCCAGACTGCTCAAAGCTGACGCGTCCCGGGGTCAGCTCAGTGCGCGAAGCCGGCAATCCCGGCGCCCGTGAGCATGATCAGCGCTCCCGCGGCGACGAATGCCCGGTCCGCGAGATGCCCTTCCCGGCCGTAGACGAGGACGTCCTGCGGATCTTCGGGGCTGTACCAGACGAGCACATGCTGGCCGGGACGCAGCCATCCTGCTTTCCTGGCCGGCTGGGGACACAGGCGCTCCACCACCCGCCCGTCGGCCAGGGCGTACTGGATCAGAGTCCGGCGAGACTGCCGCTCTTCTCCCGCTGCGGCCGGCGGTGACACGGCCAGTGCCTAGGCTGGCGCCCCGTCGCGGCGCAGGCGCCGCGCCCGGCGCAGCCCTGAAAGGCCAGCTATCGCGGCCAGCCCGCCCGCCAGCACCAGCACGACCCCGATCATGACCGCCACCTCGTCCCTGGTGCTCCTCCCGTGTATTCCGGATCCGGCGCCGAGGGCCCGCAGCGAGCGGGCCGTTCATGCGGACGGCGGCGGGCAGATGTCCTCTGCTATGAGTTCCGCGCGCACCCGCTCCAGGCTCTGACGGCGGCGCAGTTCCAGATCCCCTGCCCTCTGCCGGACCGGCGAGACCGATGCCTGCGTGGCGCACCACCGCGAGAGCAGAGGCACTGACCGCTGATCGTCACTGGGCAGGGCCACCAGAAGAGTGGCGGCACGCTCCGGATGGGCGGGCCAGTTGACCAGGAGCAGGACCAGGACCAGGACCAGGGGGCGCTCATCTGGCTGCGGGATGATCGCCTGCACGTGAAGCTCCGGCCAGTCGAGGGCCGAGACGGGGTCGGGGATGGCAACCTTGGCCGCGAGTGCCACAGCGTCGAGGTTGCCGACACACACCAGGCGCGCGGTCCAGGCCAGGACGGCGCCGACAAGCAGGACTACGGCCGCCAGGGTCGCGGCGACTATCACACATCGACAATAGCCCTTGCGATTCCGACGCCGCGAGCGTGCGTCGCGGCGCCGGCTGACGGCAGTGGCACTGCCTTCATGAGCTCCCCGCACAAGCGCGTGCCCGGTGGACCGGTCAGAGCTGGGCGTTTGGGTTTCGTTGGCGACCGGTCCGCGGCAGGCCCCGCGGGGTGATGCTGGTAACGGGCAGTGAGGTGCGGGGTGGTCACGGTGATGGTGGCTGGCATGCAGGCGGATCGGCGATGCCGGGCGGGACGACCTTGCCCTGGCCGATGTCCTGCGACAGTTCCGCCCTGGCGGCCAGGGCGCCCTCGTCCAGCACGCCGGATCCCGCCGCACGGGAGATGGCGTCGCCGCCGCGGCCGCGCAGCACCATCGCGAAGCCGACGGCGATCAGCGCACCGATGACCGGCCCCGCCAGGTACACCCAGTAGCTTGTCCAGTAACCGCTGACCAGGGCGGGACCGAAGGACCGGGCCGGGTTCATCGACACGCCGCTGACCGGCGCGGCCCACAGCCCGGCCAGGGCGATGTAGCCGCCGACGCCCAGCGCGGCGATCGCGCCGACATTCTGCGCCGCCGACGCGGTGCCCAGGATCACGCTCACCAGCAGCGCGGTGAGCACGATCTCCATCAGCAGGGCCTGCCAGTCCTGGTACCCCGGCCCCGGCAGCGTCGCACCCAGATGCTCGACGTTCCCGAACACCAGGCGCAGAAACAGGCAGGCCAGCGTCGCGCCGATGAGCTGGATGACGATGTACCCCGGCACCCGCTTCCACGGGAAATCCCCGCGCAGCGCGAAAGCCAGCGACACCGCCGGGTTCAGGTGCGCGCCCGAGACCGCGCCCATGAACAAGATGATCCCCATCACCATCAGCCCCGGCGCGACCACCGCCGCCGACAGGCTGATCTGCCCCTTCGCGTGCAAAAGCCCCCCGCCAGCCGCGGCCAGGACCAGCGCGAATGTGCCCAGCAGCTCCGAGAACAGCCGCCGCCACTCCCGGCCTGGGTCATCGAAATCCCGGCGGTCCCCGAACTCCAGCATCAGCACGTGATGCGTCCGCGGGAACGCCGTCCCCAGCGACCCCGGATCAATCCGCTTAGCGCCCGGGCCGCTCACACCGTCCGCCCCCTGTGCGCTCGCGTGCTTCCCCGGACCGCCCCGCCCGCTCACAGGAACGCTGTCGGTCATGCCCGGTCCTTCCCGTCAACAGCACCGAAGAGGCCTCGGAAACGAGGATCGCAAGCCCGCGTCCATCTCCGCCCGCGCGATGAGAACGGGGCCGACCCCCGCCGTCCTCGCACCGCCGCGCGCTGCCAGTCCTCGGGCCCAGTCCCGTTATCTTCCTCATCCTGAGCATCTTCCCCGTGCACCCGGCAGGCCAGGGACTAACGTCCCCGTTGCGGACCAGATCCAGGCAAACGGGACCTTTCGAAGTACCTGCCCCGCGGTCACGACATCTCAAATCGGTGACAGTCCGGGAAACACATGCCCGAACAAGTTGCCGGTCAGCCGTCATCGCCTACGGGCCGGTCATCCGGAATGCCGAGTGACATGCCGGACACGGGGCGTGCCCGGTCCTTGCCCAGGGCCAGGAGCACGCAGATCCCCCCTTCCGCAGCATCGTCAACGGCTTGCCAGGGAAGGAGGGAGACGGGAGCCTGGCCGAACGGCGGGACAGGCTGGACGGTAACCTCCGGCCAGTCCCCGGGCGCCCTGGGGGAATCTCCACCGAGAGCACCGCGCGAGGCCAGGCAACGGCATCGCCGGGCGGTGAAACGGAGCGCCCAGCCGCGAGTGCGCGCAAGGCGTGGCGGTACTCGGCGTTGATGACTGTCCGCACGCAGATCCACGGCGAGAAGGCGATCGCCGGCCAGAAACCGGCAGTGCGCGACCGCCACCCATACTCGCATTCGACGAAACCGCACCGTCTCACCTGCGCTGGGTAAGCAACTGGCCACCAATCTCGTACCGCCTGGCAGCACCTGGCGGCACCGCGCCACGCACGGCTCGCAGTGGGCACCGCTTCCACACTCGGCGTCTTCGTTTACGAAACCCGCGAATAGGTGAGCGTCACGCAGGCTGGTTAGGACTAGATCTGGCGCTTGAGGTCGTAGCCGATCTACCTGGCTCGCATATCAAGATCCGCTCCCGATCCGCTCCCAGAATCGGACATCTCACATGCAGGAGCCCCGGCCATGATCCCGGCCGGGGCTTCTGAGCTGGACTTTCCCTGGGGTGAGCGATGGGATTCGAACCCACGACATCCAGGACCACAACCTGGCGCTCTAACCAACTGAGCTACGCCCACCATGACCAGCAGCGCCTGAAGCGCCGCGCGGCTCAACGAAGCATACCGGGCCTGCGTTACCCGGCAGAACCGCTTTCCCCGTCTGAGCCGTTCCCGCTGCTGACCTGCTGGGCGCCGAACCGGGCCGCGATGGCGCGGGCCGTCGCCGTATCGGGCCCGGGCTGCGGCACGAAGATCGTCTCGCGGTAGTACTGCAGCTCGCGTATGCTCTCCCTGATGTCGGCCAGGGCGCGGTGCCCGCCGCGCTTGGGCGGGCTGGCGAAATAGGCGCGCGGGTACCAGCGCCGCGCCAGCTCCTTGATGCTCGACACGTCGACCATCCGGTAGTGCAGGAACGCGTCCAGCTCCGGCATGTCCCTGGCAATGAACACGCGGTCGGTGGCGATGGAGTTCCCGCATAGCGGCACCTTGCGCTCCGGCGGCAGGTAGGCGCGCAGGTGGGCCAGTATCTGCTCCTGTGCTTCGGCCAGCGTGACGCCGCCGGCCAGCTCGGTCAGCAGGCCGGAGGCGGTGTGCATCTCCCGCACGACCTCGGGCATGCTGTCGAGCGCCTCGGCGGGCGGCTTGATCACCAGGTCGATGCCGTCGTCCACGGGGGCGAGCTCACTGTCGGTGACTACGCAGGCGATCTCGACGAGCGCGTCCCGCGCAAGGTCGAGCCCGGTCATCTCGCAGTCGATCCAGACCAGATGGTCAGTCATCCCGCAAGCCTAGGCCAGCCGCAGTGGCGCCTGGGCCGCAAGACCAGGCAAAGACCTAGGCCAGACGGCTATCCCGCGAGCGGCCGGCCAGATTCCTGATGTGCGCGGGCGTCTCGATGCCCGCGCGGAGGGCCGGGTCGGGCTGCGGGTCGCCGAACGTGAGCGCGGCCGGCAGTACTCCGGCCCAGATGGAGGTCTCGTAGTCCTCGTCATCGTCCTTCGGCGGCCCGGTGCGCACTTTGACCGACGCCTCGTCGAGCGGGAGCGACAGGACGGCGGTGGCGGCCAGTTCCCTGCGGGTTGGCGGCCTGACGCTGTCCCAGCGGCCGGGCACCAGCTGGTCGGTGACCGCCCGCAGCGCCGCGAGCCGCTCGGGGTCGCCGGCCACCAGCCGGGCAGTGCCGAAGATGACCGCGCTGCGGTAGTTCATCGAGTGATGGAAGACCGACCGGGCGCAGACCAGCCCGTCGAGATGGGTGACCGTCACGCAGACGTCCTGGCCGTCAGCGGCCAGCAGCGCGCGGTTGCCCGACGAGCCATGCAGGTACAGGATGTCGTCGATCCGCCCGTACCCGGTCGGCAGGACCACCGGCGCCCCGTCGATGACGACCCCGAGATGGCAGACCAGGCCAGGGTCGAGCACCGCGTAGAGGTCACGCCGGTCTGTGCGGCCGCGCTCGCGGAGACGGTGCAGCGTGGTGCGCGCAGTGGGCGACAAGGGCGGATCGGCGCTCATGGTGCACTACCGTACCGGTCCCCGGTCAGCTGGCCCTGCTGAGAGGCGCAGGCACGTCCGGGCGGGATACGAAGATGTCGTCGAGATCATCCAGGTCATGGCCGCTGTGCATGGGCGGGCGGGACTCGTGCGCCGACGGACCGGTCAGCAGCCTGATATCCACCGCGCCCGGCCCGATCGCGGGCGAGTCAGGGACCTGGCTGGCGCCGAAATGACCGCCTCGCGCCCAGAGCCTGCGGCTGCGCGGAGCGGCGATTCCGTGCGGGAACTCCGCCGGTCTTCCGGCCGGCCAGGTGCGCGGGATGAGCCAGGAGCCAAGCCACTCCATGATCGGCTTGAGCCCGGCCAGCGGGCCGGACGTGAACGGATCCCAGGCGAAAGCCACCACGCAGATCTGCACGCACAGCCGGCCCTCGGCGTTGACGCCGGGCCGCCGCGGGCCGCCGCGGGCGGCAGGCGGCTGCTCAGCCGTCCCGGCGGCCGTTCCAGCCTCATCGGGATCCGGCGGCCCTGCATGCACCAGAGTCGCCGGCGCACCCAGCGCGCAAGCGGCCCTGACGGCCGGGATCAGCTGCACGATATCGCCGGACACCGGGTTCCAGACCAGGTGGCTGGATCTGCCCTGCTGGATGAGGCGCTGGGCCGCCGACCGGGCCGAGACGGTATGTGGATCGGCGTCCAGGGACTCCCAGACGACGCGCGGGGCTCCGCCGCGTAGCGGGCCGCCGTCTGCTGCCGGACGGAGCTGGCTGATGCCAGGCATCCATGCGTTGCTCAATGCTCCCCTCCAGTGGTCTAGACCTCTGAGCGCCCCCAGCCCTTCCTACCTGCCTACGTCAGTGCGGCGAAATAGTCCAGCCCCGTGTGCAGCGCTGCGATCACAGGCGATCATTGGGGCAAGTGCGATTCAGCCAGCGGCCCATGGCCAGACGAGGTGCGTAGTGACGGAGATCGGCGTGCAGAGCGTGCCGGCGGTGCCCGGCGTGACGGATCCGGCCCGGCTGGCGGCCTGGATAGGCCGGAGTCCGGCCGCGCAGGCCGGCGATCTGCGGGGCGTGACGCTCATCGCGGGCGGCCGGTCGAACCTGACCTACCGGCTGGATCTCAGCGGCGGACGGCTGGTGCTGCGCCGGCCGCCGCTCGGCCATGTCCTGCCGACGGCACACGACATGGCGCGCGAGTACCGCGTGCTGTCCGCCCTGGACGGGACGGACGTCCCGGTGCCGCATCCTGTCGCGTTCTGCGACGACGCCGAGGTCATCGGGGCCCCGTTCTACCTGATGCAGTACGTCGACGGGTTCGTGCTGCGCAGCCGTGAGGACGGCGAGCGGCTGACCCCTGGCCAGGCCGGGCAGCTGTCGGAGCGGCTGGCCGGCATGCTGGCGGCGATTCACTCGGTCGATATCGACGCCGTGGGCCTGTCCGAGTTCGGCCGTTCTGACGGCTACCTGGCGCGCCAGCTCGCGCGGTGGCAGCGGCAGTGGACCCTGTCGGCCACCAGGGAGATGCCCGGCTACGACCGCCTGGTGCAGCGGCTGACCGCCGGCCTGCCGCAGTCGGCGGACGGCACGCTGGTCCACGGCGACTTCCGTCTCGATAACATGCTGGTCACGCTCGGGGACCAGCCTTCGGTCGCCGCCGTGGTCGACTGGGAGATGTCCACCCTCGGCGACCCCCTGGCCGACCTCGGGCTCACGCTCATGTACTGGGCGGACCCGGGCGAGGATGACTGGCTGGAGATCAACGTGGGGGCGTCGGTGACAGCGCTGCCGGGCTTCTTCACCAGGGCCCAGCTCGCCGCGAGGTACGCGGAACTGACCGGCCGCGACATCTCTGGCATCGGCTACTACATGGCCTTCGGCTGCTTCAAGCTGGCGGTGGTCCTGGAGGGCATTCACGCCAGGTTCCTGCAGCACAAGACCGTCGGCGGGGGCTTCGAGCGGGAAGGCCACGCCGTGCCGGTACTGATCAGCCGCGCACACCAGATGCTGGACGCGGGCCTGGCCGGCAGCCCCGGCTAGATCCGCCCGCGCAAGACCGGCGCCGTGCCGGCCAGGCCGGATCGGCTGCGAAAGTTGAGGAGGCCCGGCGCCCCGCTCTCGCCGGGCCTCACAACAATGACGCGCCGGACCCGGCGCAGGTTCACACGACGGGCACGGCTTCTTCTGGCGCGGCTTCCGGCGGTTGAACTGGCCGCGCCCGTCACTTGGCGCAGCGGTCACTGGCCGCAGCGGTTACTGGCCGCAGGAGGGATCGCAGGTCCGGTCCGCGATCGCGGCGAAGAACACCCTGGCCACCTGGCTCGGCCTGGTGATCTGCGAGGCAGTGCCGCCCGTCGCTGCGGCGATCTGGTGCATGGCCGCGTAATTTCCGGTCCTGCCGAACATGACCACCACGATCTGGATCCGCCGGTTCGGGTTGTAGAGCTCCCGGACTCTTCTGAGCAGGGCGGGCAGCGAGATGTCGCCGGACGCGTTGTCGACGCCGGAAGTCAGCACCACCAGCGTGTTCGCGTCGCCCGGACGGTAGCTGTTCTTCATCTGCGTGTAGGCGGCCAGGATGCTCTCGTACAGCGCCGCGTGCGCGGTCGGGCTGGCCTGCAGGGTCTGGTTGATCTGCTCCATCTGCTGGCGGCGGCTGATCAGGCCCAGTTCCGCGGGCAGCGGGCCGACCGAGACGAGCTGGCGGTACGGCAGCCCCCCGGACAGATTCTGCGAGAATTCCCACAGGCCCATCCGCGCGCTGTCGGGGAACAGCGTGAGCCCGAGGCCGGCTGTCTTGACCAGTTCCTGCTCGAGGGTCAGGCCCGGCACGCCGCTGGGCTCGTTCATGGCGGCGGAGGTGTCGACCAGCACGAGGTCGTTGAAGCCCAGGCCCAGCCTGTCCCAGGTTTGCAGGATCGTCTGAACCTCGCCGGCGGGCGCGGGGACGGCCACGCTGAGCAGCTGGCCGCTGAGGCCGGAGGAGGCGGGCATCGCGTCGCCGGCGCCATCTGGCGTCCGGAAGCCGTAATAGCGGATCACCGACTGCGCATAATTGCTGTGCAGGGCCTGCCCGAATTGCCGGGCTACCTGCTGCGTCACCGGGTCCGAGCTCGTGACGACGTAGGGATAGTCCAGCTCGGGGCTGCCGAGCAGCCGGTCGGGTGCCGTCGGGTACCGGGCCGCCAGCGGCGCGTCCGGGTGGGCCGCGTCGTACTGCACGACGGCCTGTTCGGAGGCCACGGTGACCGGGCGGGCGGCCGCTGACGGGCCGGCGGCCAGGGGGACGAGGGAGGCGAGGGAGGCGAGCGAGGCCTGATCATCGAATGAATCCGCGGTCTGCGAGCTCAGCGCGAATTTCGCGAAAGCCGCCCGCCCGGTGGTGCTGGGGCCGAGCAGCCTGCTGATCTCGACCAGGCTGGCGAGGCCCGTGGCGCTTTGCCCGGGATCGGGCAGCTCGACCCGCAGGCCGAGATCTGCGGGCGGTCCGCCCGCCGAGGCCGGCAGCAGGAAGCGCCATCCCACCGAGGCCCCGAACTGCGGGACCCGGGCCGCGGCAGCTCCCGGCATGACGATCAGCAGCGGCGAGCGGGCGACAGCCAGCCCGGTCGGCCGGATCACCCGGGCAGCGGCCGGGTAGCTGCGCGCGACATCCACCCAGAGGCTGGAGTCGGGAATCCACGCGCCCACCGCAGGCAGCCCGGCCGCCGGCTGCTGGTCGCCGATCTGAGCAGCGACCTGCACGGGCTGGCTCTCGGTGACCTGCACCTGTGCGCAGCGGCCGTCCGCCTGGTGCTGCTGGCGGTTGAAGAGTCTGGCGACGCGCTCGACGGCCGGCGCCAGATCGTCGGTGACGGCGACGTTAAGCAGCGCCGGGTGGACTTCGCAGGATGCACGGGCCATCACCGCCCGGGCTGAGAGCACTCCCATCACCGTGGCGGCGATCAGGACGGCAAAGGTCACCAGCGCCGCGATGCTCATGCTGCGCCGGCTGGCATGCGTGCTCGGGGAGCCCGGCGTGGAGCGTCGTGGTGTCACTGGATCCTTCGGTGCTGCGGCCGCCGCTGGTGCCCCGGACAGCTGACTTTACCGAAACGCCTGGTGAAAAAGAGGAATTGCCGGGTTTCACCGGCGCCCTTCCGGCGCCTTCCCGGCGGCCGTGCGTGCCGTGCGTGCCGGCCGGCCAGACTGTCAGCGTGGCCAGCATGGTAACGGTCGACAGCGCGGATGATCCGCGGGTGGCCGACTACGTCCGGCTGACCGACGTGCACCTGCGGCGCAGCCTTGAGGTGCAGCACGGGCTGTTCATCGCCGAGGGCGAGAAGGTGATCAGGCGCGCCCTCGGGGCCGGCTACCCCGTGCGGTCGCTGCTCGTGACGCCCGAGCGCCTGGCCGGGCTGGGGGATCTGGTCGGCTCGCTGGCCGCCCCGGTGTATGTCGTGGCGCCGCAGGTGGCCGAGGCGCTGACCGGCTACCAGGTGCACCGTGGCGCGCTGGCGTCGATGCAGCGCCGGCCTCTGCCCGCCCTGGCGGAGGTACTGGCCGGAGCCCGCCGGGTCGTGGTGCTGGAGGACATGGTGGATCACGCGAACGTGGGCGCGATCTTCCGGTGCGCGGCCGGGCTGGGCATCGACGCGGTGCTGCTCGCGCCGCGCTGCGCCGACCCGCTCTACCGCCGTTCGGTCAAGGTCTCCATGGGCGCGGTCTTCGCCGTCCCGTTCACCCGGCTGCCGGACTGGCGCAGCGGCCTGGCGGAGCTGCGGGCGGCCGGGTTCCGGCTGCTGGCCCTGACCCCGTCCGCCGATGCGGTGCCCGTGGACGAGATCACTTTCCGCGGCCGGCTCGCGCTGCTGCTCGGAACTGAAGGTGACGGCCTGTCGGCACGCTGGCTGGAGGCGGCGGACGCACAGGTGCGGATTCCGATGCGCGGGGGAGTGGACTCGCTGAATGTCGCGGCGGCCGCGGCGATCGCGTGCTATCTGCTGGCCGAGCCGCCG
Organism: Streptosporangiaceae bacterium; assembly: GCA_052146815.1. Lineage (GTDB taxonomy): Bacteria > Actinomycetota > Actinomycetes > Streptosporangiales > Streptosporangiaceae > DATJZH01. The sequence goes on from JBKQMG010000176.1 coordinate 34,153, forward strand.
CAGTGACGGCCCCGAGCCAGCCGCGATCGCGTGGGGTGTTCGCGGTCCGCCTGAGTGATCCGGGTCGCGACCGGACCCTGTCCTGGGCGTGGCGCGCCTCTGGCCAGGCCGTAAGCGCATACGGTCGGCGCAGGAGCAAGATCGTGCCTCACCGCCGGATGATTCTGACGAACAGGGCTCTCACTCGTGCTGCACGGAAACTGCGCGCCGCGCTGGCGGCCGGCTGGCGCCGGATCGCGGCGGCCGCCCGCGGCCGCCGCGATGCTGCTGGCCGCCGCTATCGCCGCGACATCCTGCTCGTCCCCTGTCGCTCACTCCCCTCAGGCTCGCACCCCCTTAGCGGCGCGAACCCGCCTGCCTGTCCCGGCGACGTCCGTGCTGACCGGCGCGCCCAGCGGGCTGGCCGCCGAGGCGGCGGGCCGCCTGTTCGCCGCGGCGCCCGTGGTCGTCGTCGCCAGCGCCAGCCAGCCGGCCGTGCTGCCGGGCGCCGTCCGCCGGGCTGAGCGGGCGCAAGCGCCGCTGCTCCTTGCCTCGCCGGGGGCGGCCGGACAGGCGGGCCGCTGCGGCAGATCGGCAGCGTCGGCATCGGCGAGGTGAGCAGCGTGGTCACCTGGCTGGCCGGCCTCACTGCGCGGTATCACCTGCCGCAGAAAGTTCTCGTGCTGCACCAGTTCAGGCTGTCGATGATCAGTGACGAGCGGCGTCTCGACACCCGTCACGACGACCTGGCCATCGTTATTCATATGGACGGGCAGGGCACACCGGGTGACAAGCAGCAGACGTGGGAGGCCGTGACCGGGGCCGCGCCCGCAAGGGTGTTCTTCGGGTGGAAGAACTTCTTCGTCAAGGACCATCCGATGCTCACGCCGCAGCAGACCATGGCGCGGAGCCCGGCACCGGTGATGATCTCGTACCAGTAGGTGATGTCAGCGGAGCCGGCCAGCAGCCTGGCTGCGCTCCGGCTGGCGGCCGCCAGCCGGCCTGCCGGCCACGGACCGCCTCAGCGGTTTGCCGGCAGCGGACAGTCCGGCGGACTCCCGGTCAGCGGGCTTCCGCCGCCACGGCCGCGCCGTTGGCCCGGCCGGCCGCCGGCCCCTGGCCGCCGGGGAAGTCCAGGTAGGCGGCGCGAAGCCGGGCCTGCGCGCTGGCCGGACCTGGTCTCGAAGATGCCGTTGCTGCCCTTGTGGAAGCCGGCCTTGGTGAGGATCTGCTGCGCCTTGGCCGGGTCGTAGCCGTAGTTGTACTTGGCCGCCGCGGAAGTATCGAGCCAGGAGGAGAACGTCGGGGTGACGATGCCGGTCTGGTTGGCCGCGGGCTCGTAGCCGTACTCGCCGATCTGGGAGACCTTGCCGCGGTCGATCGCGTACGCCATGGCCTGGCGCACCGCGACGTTGTCCAGCAGCGGGTCCTTCTGGTTGATGAACATGTCGTTGTTCACCGTCGGCGGGAACCGGTAGTTGTTGTCGGCGCTCTTGTCCTTGTAGAACTTCTGGATGTCGGGGATGAACTGGTTGCCCGACTGGGCGGATCCGTCGGCCAGCTCGGTGTTGGCGGGCGTGTTCGAGGTGAACGCCGGGTAGAGCACCTCGGCCACCTTCGGCTCGCCCGGCTTCCAGTAGTGCTTAACGGCGCCGTAGGTGATGTTCTCCGGCGTGCACGCCTTGATCGTGTAGGCGCCGGTGGCCACCGGGGACGGGTTGTTGTAGGTCACCGGGTTCTTGATCGCCGACCAGATGTGCTCGGGCACGATCGGCGTCTGCCCGGCCACATAATACAAGTAGGTCGACGCTGGCCCGGAGAAAGTCATCACCACCTGGTCGGAGCCCTTCTGGACCACACTGCGCAGCGCGGGCCAGACCGAGTTGAGGTCCAGGGCCGGGTATTTCTTCAGCAGGTTGAACGTATAGACCACGTCGGCCGCCGTCATGGGCTTGCCGTCGGACCACTTGACGCCGCTGCGGATGGTGAAGGTCAGGACCTTGTTGCCGTCGCTCCAGGTCCATCCCGTGGCCTTGCCGCTCTGCAGGTTGTTCACGAACGCCAGCGGCTCGTAAACCGGGCCGAAGGCCAGAAAGTTCACGTTCGGGTTGAACTGGCAGGTCTAGACATCCCAGGGGCTAACGGTGTCAAGCTGCGGTCCTGGTTTGCCTGGTGGCGTGCTGGGGCCAGGCAGTGGCCTCGTTGTAGTGGGTGCGGGTTTTGAGGCAGCCGTGCAGGATGCCGGTTGGCGAGGTGGCGCAGTGCGGCCCGGTGGCCGGTCCCGCGGGCTCGCTGGGCGTCGTAGCAGGCCCGGGCGCCGGGTGAGGTGCTGAGGGCGGCGAAGGCCTGGCCGTCGAGGGCGTCGCGGAGCCGGTCGTTGTGCACGTGCCGGGCCGCCACGGTCTTGCG
>JBKQMG010000177.1:0-3140 GCA_052146815.1 Streptosporangiaceae bacterium
GTAATCCTCGCTGAACTCGACTCCGGAACGCATGTCCAGGACGTCGCGCAGGCTGGCTCCCCGGTAGCCGCTGCGCTCGAGCTCCGGCACGTGGTCTGTGACGAGGTGCGCCGGGGAGAGCAGGCCACGCTCGACGAGGTTGCCGGCGACGCAGCCCACAACCGACTTGGAGATCGACATGAGCAGGTGCGGGGTGTCGGGGCCAGTCTCCCCCGCGTAACGCTCGAGCACCACCCGCCCGCCGTGCACGACGACGACGGCGTCGGTGTAAGTACTGTCGAGCACATCGTCGACGATCGCTTCCGCGCCATCGACGCGGTGCAGCGCGATCTCGCCCAGCGGCAGCGGGGCGGCGAGCAGCGGCGTCACGGGCCCGAGACCCTTGGAGATGCGCTGGGTGGGTACGAGTTCACGCATGTGCGAGAACGACCACCGGTTGTACGGCGGCTCCTGCCAATTCGCGAGGGTCACCAGGGCATCTACCGGCGGTGGGAATCCGTGCATGAGCATAAGTCGAGCCTAGTGGCCTTGCCTCGAATCAGTGCGCGCTCGCGCTGGAGCCGTCCACGCCCGAGGTCAGCGGTGAACGCGCCGGCTAGCTGAGCCAGTGCACCGCTAACCACGACCGGAGCGTCAGGCCCTCCATCGCGCAGCACAGTCGCCAGCTGCTTTCCCTCGGTCGTGGGGCTGTTGTGGCGGCTACGCGGGGTGGTGAAACGGCGACGGTGTGGAGGTCAAAGGTCACACTGCCCGTTGAAATCCGGCCACCATGCGGCCGTCAGTGCTTTCCAGTTGCCCCCCATGTTCACGTCCACGCATGGGTCTGTCATCCACGGTACGTATGCCTTCGATGAGAGCAACATGCGCCGCGGTGTCAGGGTGCTAAGGTCCCGACCCTATCTCTCGTAGCGATGGCTGGCTCGAGCCACATCATCACGGTCATTGCGTTGTCCCCTTACTGACTGTTACTTGCTGGCTGTGAGCAGGCGATATGCGCGTAAGGGGTCGCGGGCGGTGCGGCGGAGCGCAGCGGCGATGGTGGCGTAGCCGGCCAGGCACAGGATGCTGATGACCAGGTTCCTGATGGCGGCCATGACGTGCGGCCCGGTGCCGGTCCGGGCGGTGGAGAGATCCTCGCCGAAGGTGACGTCGCGGACCTTCTCCAGGGGTCCAGGGCCTGTTGCACGACGTGGCACCGGAAGCTCCACGGAGAGCTTCTGCAACACACCTCCAGGGGTGTAGTGCTCGTTGTCGCTGCTGGCCTGACGCCCGTCGTCTCGGAACGGGGTGTCTGGCGCCACACCCGTGGCGTGACTACCCGATGTTGATCATTCTTCTACCAGGGCAATTCGCGAAGACGTCCTATTCGTCTCGTTGCAGACCCCTGGAGAACAGGCTCAGTGCAGCTGGTTCTCGATTTTCCAGTGGCCCCGGATCCACTCGGCGAGCTGACCGGCCCGTGCCTGGGCTGCGGGCAGCGAGGTGATCGCGTAGCTGGTCTCGGTGCGCCATTTCCGGCCGCTGAGGCGGCGGGTCCGGCGGGTGACCTGGATCGCCTGGGCGGCGTGCGGGAAATGCTGTGGGGTTTCCAAACTCGACTACCGGCGTTGAGCTGGGCTTTTATGCGGCTCGTTCGTATTCGTTGATGAGGCCGCCGAGGACGGGGCGGCGCTTGATCCGCTTCCGCGAAAGGTCTGCAGTGGGGTGGTCGGGGCGCGGCGGGTGCAGCTGGCGGCTGCGGTGGGGTCGGCGTCCGTTGTAGTGGGCCTCGTACTCGGCCAGGATCGCGCGCATGTGCCGCTGACCGAAGATCAGCATCCGGTCGGTGACCTCGGCCCGGACGGTGAGCACGAACCGCTCCGCAAAGGCGTTCGCTCGCGGGCTTCGGGGCGGGATCTTCACGGCCTGGATGCCGGCGGCGGCGAGGACGGCGTCGAACGAATCGGTGAACTGCCCGGCGCGGTCGCGGACCAGGAAGCGGAAGTCGGCGGCGCGGTCCCCGAGGTCCATCAGGAGGTTGCGGATCTGCTGAGTAGTCCACGGGCCATCTGGATGGGCGGTGACTCCGAGGACATGAACGTAGCGGGAGCCGACTTCGATGACGAACAGGCAGTACAGGCGCTGCAGCGTCACCGCGCAGTCCACGTGGAAGAAATCGGTGCGAGCATAGTCGCCGCCTGAGTGTGCAGGAACTGCCGCCATGTCGTGTCGGTCTGCCGCTTCGGCGCGGGCGGGATCTTCAGTGCTCTGAGGACCCGGCGGATCGTGGAGGCGCTCACCCGGTGGCCGAGCTTGAGCAGTTCGCCCTGGATCCTCTGGTATCCCCAGCCGTGATTCTCGCGGGCGAGCTGCCCGATCAGCACGGCGATCGCAGCGCTGACCCGCGGGCGGCCCGTCCGGTTCGGGTAGGTCCACTTCCGAGTGACCAGGCGGCGGTGCCAGCGCAGCACTATCCCCCGGGGTGACCAGCCGGTGCGTCCGCAGGCTTCGGGGCAGGAGGCGCACCAGCGCGGCAAGGACCGCACGGTCGGCCCAGTCCAGGCGCGGCCGGGGATGGGTGCGGCGCAGCACGGCAACCTCGTGCCGCAGCACGAGCAGCTCGAGGTCCTTGGATGCCGTTGACCGGCTGAGCAGGACCAGCCAGCCGCCGAGCCGGGCGAAGATCAGGTAGAGCAGGCGGAGACACACGGATGATCATCATGGCCTACCGTCAGCGCTGACGGTGGCGCATCATTGCAGATCAGATGCCCGGCGGACTTCTGGCACCCGCAGGGTCTTTACCCGGCCTGGTCGGGAGGCTGCTCAGCTGGCTGCTCGGGCGTCCCGTCGGCGTTCTCGACCGGGACCCGGGTACCTTCCAGCCTGGCCTCGCTGACCGGGACGCTGACCTCGAGGACTCCCTTGTCGTACCGGGCGGTGACGTCCGCTGGGTCGACCCTGGCGGGGAGCCTGACCGCGCGGGCGAGCGATCCGTAGCGGAACTCCGAGCGATACGGCCCGTTGTCCTGCTGGCGGCGCTCGGCGCGGATGGTCAGGATCCGGCCGTCGACGGTGATTCGATGTCGTTATCCGGGTCCAGGCCGGGCATCTCGGCCCGGATCACGAAGCGGTCGTCCCGGATCGATTCCTCAAGCCGGAAC
>JBKQMG010000178.1:0-50693 GCA_052146815.1 Streptosporangiaceae bacterium
TTCCCGCCGTCTACCCGCCCGCCCGCCCGGCGGCCGCCCCCGGTAGTGAGAGCGGCCGCGGCGCCGGCGGCCACCTCGGCGAGGGATGGCCCGGCCGGCGCCGCGGCGGCCGCGGCCGGCGCGCAGCGGGCGATCTCACCGGGCGTGGTGGACGACGCGCCGCGCGGCTCCCGGTCGTAGTACGACATCGTCATGTCCGCGAGCCCGCGGCCGAGGTCCGTCAGCACGGCGCGCATGAGGTCGTAGCCATCCAGGACGAATTCGGCGCCGCGCTCGATCACCGTCCGCGGGTCACCGGGCACCAGCTCCTGCGACCACACGCGTCCGCCGACGCGGTCGCGCGCCTCCAGCACCACCACCTCGTGACCGGCCTCCTGCAGCCGGCCCGCCGCGAGCAGCCCGGCGAAACCGGCTCCCGCGACCAGCACTCGCATGCCGCTCCCTCCGCTGCTTCGGCCCGCGCCGCTCGCGCCCGCTCTCGGGCGCGGCAGCCCCGTGCCGCTCATGATCCGGTAAAGGCGGTGGCTGCCCAGGCTCCTCTCTTTACCTGATCGCTCATTCAGTCCGGCGTTCGGCCACCTGGCCGGCGCCGCGGGCGTTGATCACCCGGTCGGGCGTGATGCCGAAGCTCTCGGCGCGCGCACAGCCGCTGCCCAGCCAGTCAAGCTGGCCGGGAGCGTGCGCGTCGGTGTCGATTGCGAACAGGCAGCCCAGCTGAGCGGCCCGGCCCAGCAGCGGGTCCGGCGGGTCCTGCCGCTCCGGACGGCAATTGATCTCGACCGCGACGCCGTGCTCCCGGCAGGCGGTGAACACCGTCTCGGGATCGAATTCCGACTGCGGCCGGCCACGGCCGGTGATCAGGCGGCCGGTGCAGTGGCCGAGCACATCCACATGCGGGCTGGACACCGCAGCCACCATCCGCTCGGTCATCGGCCCGGCGTCCATCCGCAGGTGCGAATGGACGCTCGCGACCACGACATCGAGCGCCGCGAGCAGGTCGTCGCGCTGATCGAGCGCGCCGTCATCGAGAATGTCGACTTCGATCCCGGTCAGCAGGCGAAACGGCGCCAGCCTGGCGTTCAGCGCGTCCACGAGCTCGAGCTGCGCGGACAGCCGCTCGGCGGACAGGCCGCCGGCCACGGTCAGCCGGGGCGAGTGGTCGGTCAGCGCGATCCACTCGTGCCCGAGGCTTCGGGCGGCCTCGGCCATCTCCTCGGGCGGGCTGCCGCCGTCCGACCAGTCCGAATGCGTGTGACAGTCGCCGCGCAGCGCCGCGCGCAGGCCCGTCTGCCCAGGCGGCGGCGCCTGCTCAAGCAGCCTGGTCAGGTAGGCCGGTTCCTGCCCGTCCGCTGCCTGCCCGATGACGTCGGCGGTGACCTCCCCGATGCCCGGCAGCTCCCGCAGGGTCCCCGCGGCAGCCCGCTGCGCAAGCTCGCCCGCCGGGAGGTCGGCCACGACCTGCGCGGCGCGGCGGAACGCGCGGACCCGGTAGGTCGGCGCGCCGGCCCGCTCGAGCTGGAACGCGATCTGCCGCAGCGCGTCCACCGCATCCATGTGTCGATAGCGTAGACAGTCATGACGGCGTCCTTCGACGAGATCTCTGCGTGCAGGATCTCCAGGCGGGAGCAGTCGTGGCGGGCGCTGCGCCGGATGCGGTCGGGGCCGCCGGCCGCGGCCAGCAACGACCACCAGCGCGCGGCCATGTTCCGGGCCGCTGCCGAGCAGGCCCAGCAGCTGTTTCGCGCGGCGCCGGATGTCGGCCCGCAAGCCAGGCCCCTGGTGCTCCTCGACGGGCTCCGGCAGGCGGGCCAGGCGATCGCCGCCGCGTCCCCCCGGCTGCCGGGCTCAGGCTGGCGGCTCGCCGGGCCCGGTATCAGCGTCCGCAGCAGCGGCATCACCGAACCCGGCGGCCTGGAGGTCGTCGCCACATCCGATGACCGTGGATTCTCCCAGCGGATGGCCGAGGCGCTCGATACGGCGTTCCTGCCGCCGGGCGCCGTGGTGACCCTTGCTGAGCTATGGCCGATCATTCCCGAGGCCAACGAGGAGCTCCTGCCCGGCCTGTGGAACGCCGCGTGGCGGCGCCCGGCGCTGCGGTTCACCGCCGCGGACCGGCGCACCGCAGGCTGGGATGAGGCCATCATCTCCGGCGCCCCGCCGGCTGCCTTCAACGGCCGGGGCACCGGCGCCGTCGGTGACTGGCTGCGCGGCTACCCGAGCCTGGCCGGCTGGCAGGCAGGACCAGGGCGGGAGCGGCCGGACCAGCCGGAAACGACGATGACCGCGCCCGGCGGGCTGATCAGCCTGACCCTCGCCTGGCCGGCGGCCGCAGGCCACGGGCAGCCCCCGGCCGGGTCGCGGCTGACCGGGCGCGCTACCTGGTACCGCGGGCGCTGGTGGGCCTTCCCCGCCGTGGCCGGCCTCCAGCGCCCGCTGCATCCGCTGCTGGCCTGGTGGCTGGTCCTGGCCGGGCTGGCGGCGCTGGCCCGCGAGGAGCCGCACACCTGGGCGCGCATGACGGACGCCGACCAGCCGGGCTCGCCGTCTGTGGCGATCGAGCACCTGCTCGTCACTGCTGTCGACGCCCTGCCCGAGGTGATCCTCGACGCCCTGGCCGAGCACATGTAGGCCTGTCCGCGGCGCGGCGGCCTTACAGTGCGGGCAGGACAGGTGAGGTGCCGCCGGCGGACGCGTCAGCGCTGTGTGGCTGCGCTGCCCTGAATGACCGACGGTGGCCTGGCGGCAGCCTGCTCGAGGAATGGCAGGGCGGTGCCGAAGACCTCGCCGACAGTATGGCCCGCGAGCTGTGCCTGGTACGCACGGTAGCGAGTCATCTCCCACGCCTGCCCGCGCGGCGGCAGTGAAGCGAGGGCTGGCTGGGGCACCGGATTCCAGGTCCAGGCCGTGATCCGGTCCTCGCCGGGATGGGGCTCGGGGTGGATGAAGTCGACGTGATCGGCGTCGTGGCTGATCTGATTCCGGACGTAGCGCAGTCCTGCCAGGGTTTCCTCAATGACCTGACGTCTTGCCGGGGTCTGCTCGGCCATCAGGCAGTCGTATGCCTCGGGGTGATGGCGGACTAGCGTGGCGTCGACAATGGTGACCCACCAGACGGCCTCGCCGATCACCGCGAACGCCCGCGGCCGGTCCCGGGCCGTGACCTGGGGCAGGCGCCTGGTGGTGTCCCGCATCGCGGTGACGGACCAGTCCAGCGCGCTCATCTCGGCCGCCGGATCGGTCATGTTCTCGCGGTTCCAGGCGACGCGGCATCGCGCCGTGCAGAACCGGGCGTGCTCGCGGCGCGGCGCGAACGACGTGCCGCACTGCTCGCAGTTTCGCGTATCAGCCACCAGCCCACGTTACGGGTGACCTGCCTGGCCGCCGGAGGCAACTGCGTGAATACCCGGTGAACACGACGGGGTTCACCCTCGCAGCGTCGACGGCACGCGCCAACGCGCGCCGGCCGCCGACCCGCTCCCCGATTGCCTCATCCTGAATAGCCGTTTAGCCTCGTCACACCATCAGTTTCCGGTACCGGCCAGGCCGGTGCCGCAGCGACTGCATGCCGACCAGGAAGGTGCATCGTGACGAGCGAAGCGGTAACCACCGGCCGGGATCTTCCCAGCCGGGCGCGGGTAGTGATCGTCGGCGGCGGGGTCATCGGCTGCAGTATCGCCTACCATCTCGCGCACCTGGGCTGGACCGACGTGCTGCTCCTGGAGCAGCATCAGCTGACGGCGGGCACGACCTGGCACGCCGCCGGGCTGATCACCTCGGCTGGCATGACCGACGAGACGCTGCTGTTCTTCAGCCGCTACTCGCGGGACCTGTACGCCCGGCTCGAACAGGAAACCGGGCACTCCACCGGCTTCCGGCCGGTCGGGCATATCTCGCTGGCCACCAGCCCGCAGCGCCAGCAGGCGCTGCGGCGCGAGGCCGCCTGGATGCACGGCTTCGGCGTGGAGGACGTCGAGATCTCGCCGGGCGAGCTCGCGGAGATGTGGCCGCTGGCTCGCACCGACGACGTGCTGTCCGCCTATTACGTCGCCGACGAGGGCCGGGCTGATCCGGTGGGCGTAGCCACCTCGCTGGCCAAGGGCGCGCGGCAGCTGGGCGTGCGCATCGTCGAGGGCATCGCCGCTACCGGCGTCGAGACCAGGGGGCGCCAGGTCTGCTCCGTGCTCACCGAGGCCGGCCGGGTCGAGACCGAGATCGTGGTGAACAGCGCCGGGATGTGGGCCCGGCAGTTCGGCGCGCTCGCCGGCGTCCGGGTGCCGCTGCAGGCCGCCGAGCATTACTACCTGCTCACCGACACCGTGCCGGGCATGAGCGCCGACCTGCCCGTGATCGAGGATCCGGACAACTACGGCTACTACCGGCCCGAGGGCGACGGGATGCTGGTCGGCCTGTTCGAGCCGGTCGGCGCGCCCTGGTCACTGGACGGCGTGCCGAGGAGCTTCTCGTTCGGCAAGCTGCCGCCGGACTGGGAGCGGATGGAGCCTTGCCTCGGAGCGGCGATGAACCGGATCCCCTCACTCTCGGAGATCGGGGTGCGGACGTTCTTCTGCGGGCCCGAGTCCTTCACCTCCGACGTGCGGCCGCTGCTCGGCCCCGCCGCTGAGCTGGATGGCTATTTCGTCGCGGCGGGCCTGAACTCGCTCGGCATCCTGTCGGGCGGCGGAGTCGGCAACGTGCTCGCGCACTGGATTGTCGACGGGGTGCCCCCCGTCGATGCCACGGGCATCGCCATCGACCGGACCGCCGCGCATGAGGCCTCGCGCCGGTTCCGGGCCGAGCGCACGGTCGAGCAGCTCGGGGTGCTGTTCGGGGATGCCGTCTGGCCGTCGTGGAAGCCATCGACCGCGCGGGACGTGCGCCGCTCAGTGCTGCACGACCGGCTCGCCGCCGCCGGCGGTCATTTCAGCGCGTCGGCAGGCTGGGAGTTCGCGGAGTGGTATGCCGCGCCGGGCGAGGTAGCGGCTGCGGCGCTGGACTACCGGCGGCAGGACTCCCATGCGGTCGTAGGGCGCGAGCACGCGGCGGTCCGCGACGCCGTCGGCATGCTCGACATGAGCCTGATGGCCAAGCTGATCGTGCAGGGACCCGATGCGGCCGCGGTCCTCAGCCGGCTGTCGGCCAACGACGTCACTCTCGGCACCGGCCGGCTCGTTTACACCCAGTGGCTTAACAAGGACGGCGGCATTATCGCCGACGTCACCGTGACCTGGCTGGAGCCGGAGAAGTTCCTGGTCGTGGCCAGTGACATCATTCACCGCAGGATCGAGCCGCTGATCAGGCGCGCCACCGGGCCCGGCGAGGTCGTCACGGTCACCGACGTCACCTCGGGCACAACGCTGCTGTCGGTGCAGGGCCCGGCGTCACGGCAGCTGATCAGCCTGCTGACCGACGCGGATCTGTCCAACGAGGCGTTCCCCTACCTGTCCGCCCGCCACATTGACGTCGGGTATGCGCCCGTCCTGGCCATCCGGGTGACGTACGTCGGCGAGCTGGGCTGGGAGCTGCATGTGCCCGCCGAATACGCGCTCGGCGTGTACGACGACCTGGTGACGGCCGGCGCCGGCCTCGGCTTCCGGCCGGTGGGCCTGGCGGCCATGTCGAGCCTGCGGCTGGAGAAGGGCTACCGCGACATGGGCGTCGACATCGACAACACCGACAACCCGCTCGAGGCCGGGCTCGGTTTCGCGGTCGCCTGGGACAAGCCCGGCGGGTTCATCGGCCGGGACGCGCTGCTGGCGGCCCGCGGCGAAGGTCCGCCGCGCCACCGGGTCGTCGGGCTCCTGGTCGAGGATCCGGCGGCTGACCTGTTCGGCAACGAGCCTGTCCTGCTCGACGGGCAGCGGGCCGGCTACGTCCGCGCCGCCGCCTACGGCTACACGGTCGGCGGCCCGGTCGCGCTGGCCCAGGTCGCGTGCGCCGACGGGGTCACCGGCCAGTGGCTGAAAAGCGGCGACTTCCGGGTGCAGACCCCGGCAGGCGACCTGCCCGCCCGGCTGCAGATCGCCCCGTTCTACGATCCGCAGCGGCTGCGCATCCTGGACGCGTAGCTCAGGCAGCGCTGCTCAGGATCCGGTGACGCCGTCGATTCGCTCGCGCAGCAAGTCGGCGTGCCCGTTATGCCGGGCGTACTCCTCGATCATGTCCACGTACACCGTGCAGCACGCATACCGGTTCAAGGGCATGCGGTGTCCATACCGCGGCGCAGCGCCGTCAGCGGCCCGCGCCCTGGCCCGCGAAGTCAAGGGCCGCACGAGCCAGCGGCACCCAGGCCAGCTCCGAACCAGGGTCCAGGCTGAGCCACTCCTTCATCGGCGTGCCCTTGTTCGCGTCGAAACGCACTCCGTCGCCGTCAGCGACCAGCGCGTCGACCCGGGCGGCCGGCACCTTCAGCACCAGCCGCCCGCGGACGAGCATCGCGAAGATCTTGCCCTGGAAGCGGAGCGCACTGCGGCCGAAGCCGCCGCCGCCGCGCGGCGGAGTGACCCCGGCGGTGCCCACCAGCTCATCGACGAGATCCTCGAACCGGTCCTCCGGCCGGATCCGGCCGTCATCCTCGCTGCCCACGGCGTCAGCCTAGGCGCGGGCACCGACAAAGCGCTGGGCTCAGGCGGGCTTGGTGCCCTGGTACTCCTCGCCGCGCTCGAGGATCTCGGCTGCCCCGCGGACCACGCAGCGCAGCGGGTCGTCTACGACCAGGACCGGAATGCCCGTCGCCGCCTCGATCCGGCTCGCCAGGCCCGGCAGCAGTGCCCCGCCCCCGGCGAGACGGATCTTCCCGCGCACGACGTCCTCGGCCAGGTTCGGCGGGATATCGGAGAGGATCTCCTGCACCGAGCTGACAATCGCCGTCACAGGATGCTCGAGGGCCCCGGCGACCAGGCGGGCGGGCACCTCCTCGGCGCGGGGCGTGCGGCGCGCGGCGTCCACGCCGACCGTCTCCACCCAGTCGCCCGCATCCGCGGCTACCCCGACCGCCATCTTCAGGCTCCGGGCCGCGTTGCGCCCGAGGAGCAGTCCGTACTCCGCGCGGACGGCCGCAGCGACCGCCTCGTCCATGGCATTGCCCGCGACCCGCAGCGACTGAACCCGCACTACATGACCGCCGGCGAGCAGCGCGGCTTCTGTCGTCCCGCCGCCGACATCGACGATGAAACCGCCGGACCCGTCGGTCAGGTCGAACCCCGCGCCGGCAGCAGCAGCGACCGGCTCATCAATGAGCCGTACCTCGGAATGCAGCTTCAGCGCCTCGACCGCGGCCGCCAGGGAGCGCCGCTCGACGCCGGTGGCGCCGCTCGGCACGCACACGACGACGGCGGTGCGCAGCGGCCCGCGGCGCAGCCGCGCACGGCGCACGAACGCCTGCAGCATCGCCACCGCCGCATCAAGCTCAGTGATGACGCCATCGCGCAGCGGGTGGATGACGTCCAGGTACTGGGGTTCCTTGCCCGCCAGCGCGTCCGCGGCGTCGCCGACCGCGACCATCCTGCCGGTGGCCCGCTCCACGGCGATGGCAGACGGCTCCTCGACGACGAGCCCGCGGCCCGTGACGCTGATAAGCGTGTTCACCGTGCCGAGGTCGATGGCTACGCTCGCCCGCAATCCCATGGCCCCGCCCTTTGCCAAATGCCGTTCAACTTCCCCAGTATGGTGTCCTGCGCGCCGTTTGGGGGCAGCGTCCTGAATGACGCCGATGATACTGATCGCCGCCGACGAGACTAGCTGCCCGGAACGCACAGTGACGAAGGCGGCCGTGGGGCCGGCTTCGCAGCGGGCGAGGCCGTGACCGCCGTCGCTCAGGCTGATCGCGCAATCCCACTCAGGACGTGCGAACGACGAGCGAACACTGAGTAGCTGGCTACCAGCGGACACGGCGTGCATAATCGGTGCATGCCGTCCTTGCCGCCGCCACTCGGCCAGCTGACCGACGGGGTCGTGACGCTGCGCGTCCCGTCGATCGCCGACGTCGACGACATCGTCGGCTACGCAGAGCAGGAAGACGGCCTGAACGGCGCCTGGCTGCCCTCGCTCTATGCCGGCGCGTCCAGGGAGCGCTGCTTCTGGATGGTGGCCGACTGGCTTGCCGGGTGGGCCGGAGAGGGCAGCTGCAACGGGCCCGCCCTGGTCATGACGGCGGACCAGAGCCCGGCTCTGGTCGGGCACGTCGGTTTCGTGGTCCGCAACACTGGCGCGGTCGAGCTTGTGCACGGGGTCGCCCCGGCCTGGCGCGGGCAGGGACTGGCGACCAGGGCCGTGTGGCTGGCGGCCGAGTGGCTGCTGCACGAGCGCGGCATCGCCGTGGTTGAACTGCGGATGGGCCAGGATCGCATCGCCTGCCAGCGGGTGGCGGTCAAAGCGGGCTTCTCGCTGGCCGGAACAGTCAGCAGCGTCGTCGAGGCCACCGGCAAGGCGCTCGAGCACCTGCGCTACACCATTCACGCCGCTGACTCCAGCGTGGTCCGGCGCGGCATCGCTGATCCGGCCGCCGGACTGAGCAGCTGACCGGCTCTCCTCTGCCGCCGACCGGCTCATCTCCGGGACCTGTCACCGCTCTTCTCCGGGGCCGCGGCCGGCTCTTCTCCGGCCGCTCAGCCCCGGCCGATGAAGGGCATCGTCGTCGCCGTAATCGTCAGGAACTGAACGTTCGCATCCAGCGGCAGCGATGCCATGCAGACGACGGCGTCGGCGACGTGCCGGGCATCGAACGTGGGCTCGACCGCCGCCGAGCCGTCCGCCTGGGGGACGCCGTGGCTCATCGCGCTGGTCATCTCGGTCGCGGCGTTCCCGATATCGATCTGGCCGCAGGCGATGCCGAACGGCCGCCCGTCCAGGGACAGCGACTTGGTCAGACCGGTGATCGCATGCTTGGTGGCGGTGTAGGCGATGCTTTTCGGCCGCGGACTGTGCGCGGAGATCGAGCCGTTGTTGATGATCCGGCCGCCCTGCGGGCGCTGCTGTTTCATCATCCGCACCGCCTGCGCGGCGCAGAGGAACGCGCCGGTCAGGTTAGTGTCCACCGATCGCTGCCAGTCCGGTACCGAGATCTCGTCCGCCGCGCCGCCCGGCCCGAACACGCCTGCATTGTTGACCAGCAGGTCGAGCCGTCCCCAGCGTCCGCCCACGGACCCAAACAGCGCCGCGACGGACTCCGGCTGGGTCACGTCCGCCGGCACGGCCAGCGCGGCCCCGGCGTCCCACGAGCCGCCGGTCACGGTCTCCTGCAGCGCATCGCGGCGCCGGCCTGCCGCCGCCACCTGCCAGCCGGCGGCGAGCAGCGCCCGCGCGATGGCCCGGCCGAGCCCTGATCCGCCGCCGGTGACGACGGCCACGCCAGTAGTTGCCATGAGCTGCCTTGTCCCCCGGCTCGGTCGGTACCCGGCAGATACTACGATCGTTACCCGTGGAAGAACGCGCACTGGGCAAGACGGGCAGGGCGGTCTCGGTCATCGGCCTCGGGACCTGGCAGCTGGGAGCCGACTGGGGCGACGTAGACGAGGCCGAGGCGCTGGCGGTGCTGGACGCGGCCGCGCAGGCCGGGGTCACGTTCCTCGATACCGCCGACGTCTACGGCGACGGGCGCAGCGAGCAGCTCATCGGGCAGTTCATGGCCGCCAATCCGGGCCTGCCGCTCACCGTGGCCACCAAGATGGGGCGCCGGGTCGAGCAGGATCCTGAGCTCTTCACCCTGGACAACTTCCGCGCGTGGACCGACCGGTCCCGGGCCAACCTGCGCACCGACGTCCTTGACCTGGTGCAGCTGCATTGCCCGCCGACGCCGGTGTACTCGCGCGACGCGGTGTACGACGCCCTGGACACGCTGGTCGCCGAGCAGCGCATCGCCGCCTACGGGGTCAGCGTCGAGACCTGCGACGAGGCCCTCACCGCCATCGCGCGGCCCGCCGTCGCCAGCGTGCAGATCATCCTCAACGCGTTCCGGCGCAAGCCGCTGGAGAAGGTGCTGCCCGCCGCGCAGGCCGCCCGGGTGGGGATCATCGCACGCGTCCCGCTGGCCTCCGGGCTGCTGTCGGGCCGCTACACCCACCAGACGTCCTTCGCCGCGGACGACCATCGCACCTTCAACCGGCACGGGGAGGCTTTCGACGCGGGCGAGACATTCTCGGGCGTCGACTTCGACACCGGCGTCGACGCGGCCAGCGAGTTCGCCGCGCTGGCCCCGGCCGACGCGAGCCCGGCGCAGGCCGCCCTGCGCTGGATCGTCCAGCAGCCCGGCGTCACCACGGTCATCCCCGGCGCGCGCAGCGCCGAGCAGGCCCGGCTGAACGCCGCGGCCGCCGCGCTGCCGCCGTTCACCCGCGAGCAGCTCAGTGCCATCGAGGACATCTACGACCGGCGCATCCGCGCCCGGGTGCACGACCGCTGGTAAACCCGCCAGCGCCCGCTCGCCAGCCACGAAGCCATGGAGGCTGCGGGCGACGACCGCGCGCCTGGTCACCCGGCTCCCCCAGCCAGCCGTCACCGGCCGCCACAACCTGCGCTTCCAGCCCGACGGCACCTATCAGCCGGGAGCCGCCGCCGTGCTCATCGTGCCCGGCGGCGGGTGGGCAGCCCGCGCCCAGGCCCGGTACCCGGGGCGAGGTGCAGCGCGGCGGCTGGCTTCCCCTGCCGAGGGCTCAGCGCTGCCAGACGGCCACCAGATAGGCGACGTCCAGCGGGGCGGCGGCGAACGTCAGCTGCCCGCGCATCTGGCCGTCCTCAGCGGCCCCGGCGAGGACCTGCCACGCCGGGCGGCCGGACACCATGAGCTCAGCATCAGCGGCCGGGTCGAGCCGGGCCAGCCGTTCGGTGTCCGCGCTGGCGACCGCGGCCGCCGCTTCCGCCGCGTAGTCGTCCGCCAGCGGATCGGGCGCGCCGTGTACCCCGGCGGCCCGGCGCGCGGGACCGTCCCCCATGGCCAGCATCGCCACGCGGGGCGCCAGGCCGGCCAGCGCCGCGCCGAGGCGCCGGCACGGAGCGGACGGCAGGGACTGCCCGACAGCCTCCAGGTGCAGCCGCCACGGCTGCGGCCCCGCGGGCTGGGCCGCCTGCTGACCGGCGGGCAGCTGCCTGACCAGCCATGCGCCCACCGTCAGCGGCAGCGGCAGGACCGCCTCTCCGGCCCCGGTGGTGAACGGGACACCGAACGGCCGAAGGCTGCCGGCCGCCGTCTCGGCGTAGACCGCGGCGGATGCGGCGGCGCCCACCACGACGATCAGATCAGGGCGCGCGGCTGCCAGCGTCGCGACGGCGGCGCGGCAGGCAGAACGCAGCTCCCGCAGCTGAGCGTCGATCTGCGCCGCCCCGTCCGGAGACGACACCGCTGAGCCCTGAGATGGCCCGGCCGCGTCCGGAGACAGCCCGGGCCCGTCCAGAGCCAGCCCGGCCAAGCCCGAAGACAGCGGAGCGCCGGCCCGAGACCGCTCAGTGTCCTGTGCGTCAGCCTGCATCCCGCGGGCTCCCATCGCCTCGGGGACCAGCAGAGGCGGATGCGGGCAGACGGCGGCGGCGACCAGCACGCTCAGACGGGGCCGCGACGGCCCGGCATGCCGAGCAGGACGCCGCCGGCCGAAGTACCGCCAGCAGCGCCGGCGGACGCACCGGCGGGGACCTGCTCGCGGGCGGCTTCCCACGCGTCACCGCCGCGGGTCCGGCGGACGGCCAGCGGCGGCCCGTCCGCGATCAGGTAGTGCGGCGCGCCGCGAGTGATCACCGTGGTGACCAGATCGCCGGGCCGCGGCGCGGCGTCGGCGGGAGCGAAGTGAACGAGCCGGTTGTCGCGGGCCCGGCCCGACATCCGGTGGGTGGCCTCGTCCTTGCGGCCCTCGCCGTCGGCGACCAGGACCTCGACCGTGCTGGCGGCCAGCTTCCGGTTCTCCTGCCAGGCGGTGTCCGCGACCAGTGCGGCCAGCCGGTCGTAGCGCTCCTGCACCACCTGCGGCGGCACCTGGTGCGCCATGGTAGCCGCGGGGGTACCGGGCCGGATCGAGTACTTGAACGTGAAAGCACTGGCGAACCGTGCCTGACGGACGATGTCCAGGGTGTCGGCGAAGTCCTGCTCGGTCTCGCCGGGGAAGCCGACGATGATGTCGGTGGTGATCGCCGCGTCGGGCATCGCCGCCCGCACCCGGTCCAGGGTCGCCAGGTAAGAATCGCGCCGGTACGCCCGCCGCATGGCGCGCAGCACCGCGTTCGAGCCGGACTGCAGCGGCATGTGCAGCTGCGGCATCACGTTCGGGGTCTGCGCCATCGCGTCGATGACATCGTCGGTGAAGTCCCGCGGATGCGGCGAGGTAAAGCGGACGCGCTCCAGGCCCTTGATGTCGCCGCAGGCGCGCAGCAGCTTGCTGAACGCCAGGCGATCACCGAATCCCACGCCGTAGGAGTTGACGTTCTGCCCGAGAAGGGTGACCTCCAGCACGCCCTCGGCCGCCAGTGCCGAGACCTCGGCCAGCACGTCGCCGGGCCGCCGGTCTTCCTCCCGCCCCCGCAGGCTCGGCACGATGCAGAACGTGCACGTGTTGTTGCAGCCCACCGAGATGGCCACCCACGCCGAGTACGGCGACTCACGGCGGGCCGGCAGCACGGAGGGGAAGCGCTCGAGCGACTCCAGGATCTCGACCTGAGCCTGCCGCTGGACCCGGGCCCGTTCGAGCAGCACGGGCAGCGAGCCAATGTTGTGCGTGCCGAACACCACATCAACCCAGGGCGCCCGGTCGGTGATCGCTGACCGGTCCTTCTGCGCCAGGCAGCCGCCGACGGCGATCTGCATGCCGGGATGGCCGTTTTTCACCGGAAGCAGATGGCCGAGGTTCCCGTAAAGCCGGTTGTCGGCGTTCTCACGCACGGCGCAGGTGTTGAACACCACGACGTCCGGCTCGGCCCCGGCCTCGGCGCGGCAGTACCCGGCCGCCTCCAGCAGGCCCGCCAGCCGCTCGGAATCGTGCATGTTCATCTGGCACCCGTAGGTGCGGATCTCGAAGCTTCGCAAACCCTCGCCCGGCATGCCCACCAGGGTAGACGCAAAGACGGTCCGCACCTGCCCGGTGACCGCCTGAGCGGAGCCGCGGACTACTGCAGGCAACCACTCAGGCCATTCGCGTAACAGGCTGCCGGCCGGCTCGGCGGCGACGGCAATCGGTATGCAGACGGGATCAGGGAGTGCCCGAATCTGCGGCAGGTCGGCCCGCCGGGTAGGGCACGATATGCCTATGACAGACAGCGTGCTGGGAGCGATGAGCGAGGCGGCGGTTACGGCAGCGGGCACCACGGTTTCGGCTGAAGGTGCGGTCATTCCTGCTATCCCGTTCGGCGCCTGGCCGTCTCCCATCACGGCTGCCGATGTGGCCGGGGACCGGCTCAGGCTTTCCTTCCCGACGGTCCTCGGCGGGGATACCTGGTGGCAGGAAGGCCGGCCCCAGGAGGGCGGCCGGGTAACGATCATGCACCGCGGTCCCGGCGGCAGGCTCACCGACCTGCTGCCCGCGCCGTGGAACGCCCGCACCAGGGTGCACGAGTACGGCGGCCTGTCCTATCTGCCGGTCCCCCGGGCCGCGCTCGCGGCCGGCGCCGCGGCGGCGCGCGGCGGGCGCGGCTACGAGATCTTGTTCGCGAACTACGCCGACCAGCGACTCTACCTGGCCGGCGCCGAGGCGGCAGGCGGCCGGGCGGCGCCCCGGCCGCTCACCCCGGACCCCGAGGCCGGCGAGGACCAGGGCGCTAGCCCGCTCGGTGCCGCGGCACTTCGCTATGCCGATTTTGTCCTGTCCCCAGACCGCAGTGAGGTCTGGTGCGTGCAGGAAAGGCACGGCGACGGAAAAGTGACCAGGTCGATCGTCGCTGTTCCGCTGGACGGCTCGGCGGCCGACAAGCCCGAGGCTGTCCGCGAGCTCGTCACCGGCGCGGACTTCTTCGCCTACCCGACGCCGTCGCCGGACGGCAGCAGGCTCGCCTGGGTGTGCTGGAACCACCCGCACATGCCCTGGGACGGCACCGAGCTGCGGGTCGCGCCGCTGCAGGACGGCGTCCCCGCCCGGGGCCGGCTGGTCAAGGGGAGCCTCCGGGAGTCGGTGCTCGCGCCGGTCTGGCGGGACAACACCAGCCTGTACGTGGTGTCGGACTGGCCGGGCTGGTGGAACATTTACCAGATCGGCCTGTCCGGCGAGCCCGCGCAGGCCCTCTGCCCCGCGGACGAGGAATTCGGAGCGGCGCTCTGGCAGCTCGGCGCCCGGCCGTTCGCCAGGCTGGGCGATGGCCGGCTGGCCGTCCTGCACGGCAAGGGCGGCCTGCACCTCAGCCTCCTCGACCCCGAGACGATGGACCTCACCGGCCTGGACCTGCCGCTCAGCGAGTTCACCGCCACGCTGTCGGCCGACGGCACCGCGGTCGCAGGCGTGGCAGGCGGCCCGACGCAGGCACTGGCGGTCGTGCGGATCGACACCGCCACTTCCCGGCAGGAAACCCTGCGGCGCGAGATAGACCATCTGCCCGACGCACGGTACCTGCCGTTGCCGCGGCCCGTCGAGCTCGAGGGCCCGTACGGGCGGGTGGTGTACGCGCTGGTGTACCCGCCATCCAACCCCGGCGCTAGGGGCCCGGCAGGCGACAAGCCGCCCTACGTGGTCTGGGTGCACGGCGGCCCGACGTCGAACGTCTCGGCGCTGCTGGACCTGGAGAAGGCCTTCTTCACCAGCCGCGGCATCGGGATCATCGACGTGAACTACGGCGGGTCGACCGGATACGGCCGGCATTACCGGGAGCGGCTGCGCCGCAAATGGGGCGTCGTCGATGTCGAGGACGCGATCGCGGCGGGCCGGTCGCTGGCCGAGACAGGCGAGGCTGATCCCCGGCGCCTGGCCATCCGCGGCGGCTCGGCGGGCGGCTGGACGGCGCTCGCCGCAGTCACGACCGGCGCGGTCGCGGGCCAGGTGTTCAGCGCGGCGACCTCCTACTACGGCGTCGCCGACCTGGGCAGTTCCGCGACGCAGACCCACGATTTCGAGTCGCGCTACCTGGACGGGCTCATCGGGCCGCTGCCCGGGTTCGAGATCGTCTACTCCGAGCGCGCGCCGGTCGGCCACGTGACCAGTTCCACGTGCCCGGTCCTGCTGCTGCAGGGACTCGATGACCCGGTCGTGCCGCCCGACCAGTCCGAGAGCATCGCCCGTGACCTGGCCGCGCACGGCATCGCGCACGCCTACATCGCCTTCGAAGGCGAATCGCACGGGTTCCGGAAGGCCGAGACCGTCATGGCCGCGCTGGAGGCCGAGCTCTCCTTCTACGGTCAGATCCTGGGGTTCACCCCGCCTGGCATCGCGCCCGTGAAGCTCATCGACGGGAACAGCGCCGGGAGCTAGCGGGCGAACTCGATGGCGCGGGACTCACGCACGACAGTGACCCGGATCTGGCCCGGATAGGTCAGTTCCTCTTCGACTTGCTTGGCGACATCGCGGGCGATCACCTGAGCCTGGATGTCATCGACATTCTCGGGCTTGACCATGACCCGGATTTCCCGGCCGGCCTGCATGGCGAACACCTTCTCCACGCCATCCTGGGCCAGCGCGATCTGCTCCAGCCGCTCCAGCCGCTTGATGTAGGCCTCCAGCGACTCCCGGCGCGCGCCCGGACGGCCGCCGCTGATCGCATCCGCGGCCTGGGTCAGGACGGCTTCGACGGTGCGGACCTCGACCTCGTTGTGGTGCGCCTCGATCGCGTGCACGACATCCTCGGACTCGCCGTAGCGCCGGGCGATCTCCGCGCCGATCAGCGCGTGGCTGCCCTGCACCTCGTGGGTCAGCGCCTTGCCGATGTCATGCAGGACCGTGCAGCGCTTCATCAGCACCGGATCCATGCCGAGCTCGCTGGCCATCATGCCGGCGATGTGCGCGGACTCGATCAGGTGCTTCAGGACGTTCTGCCCGTAGGACGTGCGGTAACGCAGCCGTCCGAGCAGGTTGGTCAGCTCGGGATGCATGTCGGTGATGCCCACATCGACGAGGGCATCCTCGCCGGCCCGGACGCACAGCTGCTCGATCTCCGCCTTGCTCCGGTCGTAGGCCTCCTCGATGCGCTGGGGATGAATCCGGCCGTCGAGTACCAGCCGCTCCAGCGTGAGCCTGCCGACCTCGCGGCGGACCGGGTCGAAGCAGGACAGCAGCACGGCCTCCGGCGTGTCATCGATGATCAGGTTGACGCCGGTCACGGTCTCGAAGGCCCGGATATTGCGGCCCTCGCGGCCGATGATGCGGCCCTTCATCTCGTCGCCGGGCAGATGCAGCACCGAGACGACGGACTCGCTCGTCTGCTCGCTGGCCACCCGCTGAATGGCCAGCGTAATGATCTTGCGTGCGCGACGGTTCCCGTCCTTCTGCGCCTCGCTCTCGATGTCGCGCACGATCAGGGCGGCCTCGCGCTTGGCCTGGTTCTCGATCACGGCTACGAGCTCGGCCTTGGCCTGGTCGGCGGTCAGGCCGGCGACCTGCTCGAGGATCGCGCGCCGCTCCGTGTCGAGGTGGTCCAGCTCGGCGCGCCGGGCCTCGAGCGCGCTGCGCTTATCCTCCAGCTCGCCTGATCGCTGGTCCAGCTTGCGGGCTTCCTGGTCGAGGCGCTGCTCCCGCTCGGCGAGCCGGCTCTCCCGGCGCTCGAGGTCACTGCGCAGCTGGCGCATCTCGTCCTTGACGGCGCGGATCTCGTCGTCGACTTCCTGACGGGACAAGGCTGCCTGCTGAGCGGCCAGTTCCGCCTGCCGCACAATCGCGGCGGCTTCGATTTCTGCGCGGCCGCGCATCTGGTCGGCCTCAAGCCCGGCCTGCACGAGGTGCGCCTCGGCGGCCTGAGCAACCTGGGCGTCAGTCTGCCCGCCGACCGCTGCGACAGGCGCGGGCGGACTCTGCTCCAACGGGCGGCCTGATGCCTTGCGGAGTACCACTACGAGCGCGACCAAGGCTGCGACACACCCGAGGCTCGCAATCGCTGCGACGATCGCAATACCGACACTCACGGCCTCCCCCTTCCCGCTCACGGGCTCCGAGGCGCCGCCGCGCGGCGCCAGGGATATGCCCTGCAGCGAGGGGTACTCCGCCGCACGCGGCGGTCAGTCTCGGCACAATCGGCAGGCGGATCCGGCGCGTGGCCGTCACGACGCGGCTCTGGCGCCGCCCGCTTGCCCGGTGCTCGGCAGACCTGATGGCTGACGTCCCGCTGGCATCGCAGCGGGCTCCTTTGACCTTCAGGCTGCTCGCGCACTCACTCCTTTCGTCTCGCGACCTGGCACCGCCGAGCGGCCAGGCAACCCGCCGGCCAGCAGCGATGCCGGTGGCCGACACCGATCCCGCTCTACATTCACAGCCTCCGGGCACGAGCTGCGGCGCATGTGCCGCGCGGTGCCCAGGGGACATAACTGCTCATCTTCACTTCGTCGATCCGCATGCGCGGAGAAATACCTCGCTGCCGTGAGGTTAAGCGGAGATAACGTTTTGGGCAAGCAGACACCGGCGACCATTGCGGCATACCTGTACTCTCCCGCGGATTCACACCTCGCCCCGGCCTGCCTGGGCAGTACCGGCCCCCCTGTACCGGCCCGCCTGAATGGGACTGCCTGTCACGAAGGCAGCCGCTAGCGACGGGCCATCGTCCCGCCGCTCAGGCGGTTCAGCAGCCCGGCCAGGTCGTCCGGCCGCACCAAGACGTCCCTTGCCTTCGAGCCCTCGCTCGGCCCGACAAGACCCAGACCCTGCTCTGCGGGTGACAGTGGACACGTGACGGTGGTCATGGGCGTCGTGAACCCTGGTGGTGCCGGTACCTCGGCCGCCGGCACCTCGGCGTGCCTCCACACACTGGACGGCTCGAGCTTGATGCGGGCACTCGGCCGAGCCCAGCGGATTCCGCTTTCCGAGCCAGCCGGCAGCCCGGCTCCCGAGCACGCTCTGCAGCGTCCAGCGGACATGGTCATCCCACTTCGTCGATTCGTCGACCCGCCCTCCCGACCATCCCTGCGCCTCAGGATCGTGCCTGATGGGTCAAAACGGAACTGGCGGTCTCTGGCGTGATCTCGGCCTCCTACGCGGACAGCAGGATCTCCGCCGGCCGGTGAAAACAGCCGGAAAGCACCCCCCGGAACTGGCGTAAACAGCTCCGTCAGCCGACCACGTTCTCGCAGTTCAAAGGCATTTCCCACGTAAACGATCAAGGTCGAATTCGCTCTGTAATCCGATGTTAGACCCTGATCATCGCATACTTATAACAATCCTGAAGTCACCCCTTTCGGCCCGCCGCGCTCTGGTGCAAGCCTGAAACAGAAGGCTCTTCGACGGAGAAGGGACGGCGAGCCAAATGAGACGATTTCTCTTCGTAACGATCGCTGCCGCAGCGGCACTTCTGGGGGTGGCAGCGCTGCCAGCGGCCGCGGCGACGGCCACGGCGCCCGGGCCGCCGATCTACAGCCAGGAGCAGGCCGGCTACGCGGCCGGCGGACAGGGCATCCACATCCGCTATGTGCAGGCCACATTCAAGCTGCCCAGCTCGACCATCCTGCCCTTCAACACCGGCGGGGGGCTGAGCGTGCAGCTCAGGTCACCGAACGACAACATTGTCCTGGGCATCTCCGCTACTCCTGGTTCGCAGTGGAACGCAGCGGTATTCGAAGCGCCCTACGGCTGCGAAGCCAGCTCGTGCCTGAACTACAGCAATGGCAACTCGCCCGTGATGGACACCGGCGACACTATCAACGCGTCGATCTATTATGACGTGGGCAACGGGTTCGCCTACTACACCCTGACGGACGTGACAGCCGGAACATCTTTCTTCGGCAAGTTCTCTGATCCCGGCGCGCTCTTTGATCAGGCCAGGGTCGGCGAGGAATTCGCCGACTGGCCGTGGGCAGCACCGTCAAGCCCGTACGTGGCTCCGGTGCAGAACACCCGACTGGCCGCGTTCAGCGATGTAGCGGTCACCAGCTACAACGGAACGCACGGCAACCTGTTCGGCCCGTTCCAGGTCTCCAAGATCTTCATGACCAGGAACGGCAAGTCCTGGGGTAAGGCCGAGGGCTACCCAGGCTTCGCGTGGAACAAGGGCCTGAACTTCGGAGCCTGGCTGCACGCCTAGAGGCAAGAGACGGCCTGGCGGCACGCACTTCGAACGCCGCCAGGCCAGGTAGCCGGCCGCCAGCACCCTCGATTGCGCCGAACTCGGCGCGCCCCGTGCGCTTTAGCGGCGCCAGCCTCGAGGCCAAGGGAGCGCTAGGATCGACTAGATCACGCCGGAATCGGGCGCGTCAGAGAGATCGATCCCGGCCCCGGCCGGATCCACCCCTTCCTGCTCGAGAGCCTCGCGCACGACCCGGTACGCGAGGGCCTGCGAGTAGCCCTTCCTAGCCAGTACGCCCATCAGCCGCCTGATCCGAGCCGGCAGCGGCTGCCCGGCGGTGGCCGAGAGCCGCCGGGCCACCAGGGCCCGGGCGGTGGCCGCTTCCTGATCAGGATCCAGCTGGGTCAGCGCCGTCTTGATGTCGTCGTCTTGCACCCCGCGCTGCCGCAGCTCGGCGGCGAGCGCCCGGCCCGCCAGGCCGCGGCTGTAGTGGCGTGACTCGATCCAGCTGGCCGCGAACGTGGTGTCGTCGATCAGGCCGACCTCGGTGAACCGCCCGAGCACGGCCTCCGCCACCTCGCCAGGCACGCCGCGTCGGTCGAGGGCCGCAGCGAGCTGCGCCCTCGTCCGCGGCGCCACCGTCAGCAGCCGCAGGCACACCTGCCGAGCGGCAGCCTCCGGGTCGGCCGGAGCGGTGTTCCCGACGCGCTCGGGCCGACCCGAACCTTCCTCATGCCTCGGGACACCCACTGCTTACTCGGCACCCCGCAGGCTTCGCACGTTGGCCGGGGCAGCCGCGGCAGCGGCTCCGGCGGGCGCAGGCGCCGAGGCGTCAGCGTCGAGGCGCGGACCCACGCCGAGCTTCTCCTTGATCTTCTTCTCGATCTCGTTGGCCATGTCCGGGTTCTCGCGCAGGAAGTTCCTGGCGTTCTCCTTGCCCTGACCGAGCTGCTCGCCTTCGTAGGTGTACCAGGCGCCGGCCTTGCGCACGATCGACTGCTCGACGCCAAGGTCGATCAGGCTGCCTTCGCGGCTGATGCCGATCCCGTAGAGGATGTCGAATTCGGCGACCTTGAACGGCGGCGACACCTTGTTCTTCACGACCTTGACGCGCGTCCGGTTGCCGACCGCGTCGGTGCCGTCCTTGAGCGTTTCGATCCGCCGCACGTCCAGCCGGACGGAGGCGTAGAATTTAAGTGCTTTACCACCTGTTGTCGTTTCTGGACTGCCGAACATTACTCCTATCTTTTCCCTAAGCTGATTAATAAAGATTGCGGTGGTCTTTGTCTGGCTTAGCGCGCCAGCGACTTTTCGCAGGGCCTGGGACATCAGCCGGGCCTGCAGGCCGACGTGGCTGTCCCCCATCTCGCCCTCGATCTCGGCCCGGGGCACCAGGGCAGCCACGGAGTCGATGACGACGATGTCGATGGCGCCGGAACGGATAAGCATGTCGGCGATCTCCAGCGCCTGCTCGCCAGTGTCCGGCTGGGAGACGAGCAGCGCGTCGGTATCGACGCCGAGCTTCTGGGCGTAGTCCGGGTCAAGTGCGTGCTCAGCGTCGATAAAGGCGGCTATTCCGCCGGCCTTCTGCGCGTTGGCGACCGCGTGCAGCGCAAGCGACGTTTTTCCCGAGCTCTCCGGGCCGTATATCTCGACAATCCGGCCGCGGGGGAGGCCGCCGATGCCGAGCGCCACGTCCAGGGCGATGGACCCCGTCGGGATCACTTCCATCGGCACGCGAGTCTCTTCGCCGAGCCGCATGATGGCGCCCTTGCCGAACTGCCGCTCGATCTGGGCGAGCGCGGTGTCCAGGGACTTCTCCCTGTCACCCGTCTTGCTGCCGCCCGCCTTGTCGTTCGGTGCCATGGGAACTCCCGTCGGGATCGAGGGCTATGCCGAGCCGTGCGCAGAGTGCGTGGTCCGCGCTCCAGGCCGGATCATCTGTGAGCCGTGTCATCTCTGTTAACGGCGCCGACGCTACGCGCTGCCACCGACAATTCCGGGTGCTGAGGCTGTCCGGCCGCCGGAGGACAGCCGACGGCCGCCAGCAGCGCTACTCTAACGAACAATTGTTCGACATGCAGCCGACACGCCGGCGCGGTCGAGAACGCCTAGCCACCGCCTCAGACGGCCGCCCGCATCCTCGTCACATCCTCACCCGCAGCCGCTCGCGGGCTGGCGGGCTCCGGCCCGGCGGTCATTCAGCCAGCTGCCCGGCGCATCGGCGCTGCGGTGCGCGGCTCATCAGCGCGCCGCATGGTCAGTACCGGCCCGCCGCCGAAGCCGCCGTTCGAGCACACGGCAGTCAGTGCAGCCGCTCGGGCACGCGGAAAACCTCGCAGACGGCCCGCCAGACGACCTTGGGGTCCTCGCCGTCGGCAAGGGCCTGGTCTACCGTCCGGTCGCCCAGCGGCGCCAGGACATGATCTTTGGCCACGCTCTCGGCGTAGGTCTCGCCGAACTGAGCGCGCATCCGTTCCCAGAAGGCAGTCAGGCGCACGCGGGCCAGGCTACCCGGCTCCCGCGGGTGGCACGGGCGGCCGATTCTGCGACATTCCGGCACGCCACAGGGACGCCTGCCAATTTCCTACCAGCGCGCAGGTTGCGAGATCTCAGGGCGTGATTATTAATGGAGGGCGTAGCGACAGCCCGTACCTAGCCCCGGAGGCCCCGCCTTGACCCGCATTGCCGGCCAGCGCCGCCTTCTCCTGCTGTCGTGCCGTCGCCACGTCGACCTGCTGCGCGTCTCTAGCGCCATCTGTCGTCCCTGCTGCTGACCTCAGTCCCCCAGCCGCAGCCGCCCGTCCCCTCTAGGACGCTGCCCGGCACGGCTTTGCTTCCGCAGCAGAAAGACTTGCCATGCCATCCCGACCCCAGCGGGGCCAGGGCCAATGGGCCCTGGGTCACCGCGAGCCGCTGAATGCGGCCGAAAGGTTCAAGAAAGACGACGACGGGCTGCAGGTTCGCGACCGCATCCTGCACCGCTACGCCGCCGAGGGCTTCGGCTCCATCGACCCGGCCGACCTGCGCGGCCGCTTCCGCTGGTGGGGCCTGTACACGCAGCGCCGGCCAGGCATCAGCGGCGGCAAGACCGGCGCGCTCGAGGACGCCGAGATCGAGGACTCGTACTTCATGATGCGGGTCCGCATCCCCGGCGGTCAGCTCTCCGCCGAGCAGCTGCGGACCGTGGCCGGCATCGCCAAAGAGTACGGCCGCGACCTCGCTGACATCACCGACCGGCAGAACGTGCAGTACCACTGGATCCGGATCGAGGACGTGCCCGCGATCTGGGCGCGGCTGGAGGAAGTCGGCCTGTCCAGCCAGGAAGCGTGCGGCGACACCCCGCGCAACATCCTCGGCTGCCCGGTCGCCGGCATCGACTCGGGCGAGATCCTGGACGCCACCGCGGTGCTGCGGGCGACCGAGGCGGTGGCGGCGGGTAACCCCGCCTTTACGAACCTGCCACGCAAGTTCAAGACGGCGATCTCCGGCTGCTCGTCGCAGTGCACCGCGCACGAAGTCAACGACATCTCGTTCGTCGGCGTCCGCGGGCCGGACGGCGCCGAGGGCTTCGACCTGTGGGTCGGCGGCGGCCTGTCGACTAATCCGATGATCGCCCAGCGGCTCGGCGTCTTCGTCGAGCCGGACAAGGTGCCTGAGGTCTGGGCCGGTGTCGCCGGTCTCTTCCGGGACTACGGCTACCGCAGGCTGCGCAGCCGGGCCCGGCTGAAGTTCCTGGTCGCCGACTGGGGAGCGGAACGGTTCCGCGAGGTGCTGGAGAAGGAGTATCTCGGCTACTCGCTGCCCGACGGCCCCCCGCCCGCGCCGCCCGCCGCGGGCTCCCGCGACCACGTCGGCGTGCACCGCCAGCGCGACGGCCGCTACTACATCGGCGTCGCGCCCCACGTCGGGCGGACCTCCGGGAGCCAGCTATGGCAGGTCGCCGAGCTCGCCGAGGAGTTCGGGTCTGGCCGGGTCCGGACCACCACCGAGCAGAAGCTGCTCATCCTGGACGTTCCCGAAGACCGGGTCGCCGAGCTCGTCGCCGAACTGGAAGCGTGCGACCTGCAGCCCAGCCCATCGGTCTTCCGCCGGGGAACGATGGCCTGCACCGGCATCGAGTTCTGCAAGCTCGCCATCGTGGAGACCAAGCAGCGGGCGCGTGACCTCTACGCGGAGCTGGACCGGCGGCTGCCGGGCTTCGAGACGCCGATCAGCATTAACGTGAACGGCTGCCCCAACTCATGTGCGCGGTTCCAGCTCGCCGACATCGGGCTCAAGGGCTCGATCGTCGACGGCGACGAGGGCTTCCAGGTCCATCTCGGCGGCTCGCTCGGCACGGATCCGTTGTTCGGGCGCAAGCTGCGCGGGCTGAAGGTCAGTGCCGACGGGCTGCCCGACTACGTCGAGCGGCTGCTCCGCAACTACCTGGCCGACCGCAGTGACGGGGAGCAGTTCGCGTCCTGGGTCCGCCGGGCCGATGAAGGGCTGCTGGCATGACCGGCGAGCGGCAGGTGCCGTTCTTCTGCCCGTACTGTGGCGAGGAGACTCTGCGCCCGGCTGGCCCGGACGCGGGCGAGTGGGAATGCGACGCGTGCGCCCGCGGCTTCACGCTCCGCTTCACCGCGGTCTCCCGGCCGGAGCTGCGGGACCCGATGACGGGGCTGCGGTCATGACGGCGCTCCAGGCCGCCCGCGCAGGCAGATCTCCCGGCCGGGGCAGCGTCATGACCGCGGCCGTGACCGACTACCCGATTACGCTCAGCCTGGCCGGCAAGAGCGCGGTCGTGGTGGGCGGCGGCTCCGTGGCGCTGCGGCGGGCCAGCTCGCTGCTGGCGGCAGGCGCGCTGGTACACGTCATCGCGCCGGTGATCGACCCGCGGCTGGCCGGACTTGACGTGGTGGCGCACCGCCGGCCCTACCGCGACGGTGATCTCGACGGCGCCTGGCTGGCGCACGCCGCCACCGACGACGAGAACGTCAACGCCGCAGTGGCCGCGGAAGCCGACCGGCAGCGGGTCTGGTGCGTCCGCGCCGACCACGCGGCTGCCTCGGCGGCATGGACGCCCACCGTGGCCCGGCACGGCGACGTGACTGTCACGGTGACAGCGGGCGGCGACCCGCGCCGCGCCCAGCGGCTGCGCGCGGCGCTGGCCGCGGCGCTCGCCGACGGCCGCCTGCCGCTGCGCCATCACCGGCCGGGCACCGGCCAGGTGGCCCTGGTGGGCGGCGGGCCGGGCGACGCCGGCCTGATCACCGTGCGCGGCCGCAGGCTGCTGGCCGAGGCCGACGTCGTGGTCGTGGACAAGCTCGCGCCGCGGGACCTGCTGGCCGAGCTGGATCCAGACGTGGAAGTCATCGACGCGGGCAAGGCACCGCACGCGCACAACCTCACCCAGGAGCAGATCAACGACCTCATCGTCAGCCGGGCCCAGGCGGGCCGCCGCGTCGTCCGGCTGAAGGGCGGCGATCCGTTCGTCTTCGGCCGGGGCGCCGAGGAGGCACTGGCGTGCGTATCGGCGGGCGTGCCGGTCGAGGTGGTGCCCGGCGTGACCAGCGCGGTCGCGGTTCCCGCCTACGCCGGAATCCCCGTCACCCATCGCGGCCTCACGCAGGACTTCGCGGTGGTGTCCGCGCACCTGGACCCCTCGCACCCGGGTGCCACGGTGGACTGGGCCGCGCTGGCCAGCGGGCCGGGCACGCTGGTACTGCTGATGGCCGTTGCGCATCTTGAGCAGATCGCGGCCGAGCTGATCAAGCGCGGCCGCGACGCCGGCACGCCGGTGGCGGTCATCTGCGACGGGACGACGCCGCGCGAGCAGGTGCTTACCTCGACCCTCGGCAGCGTGGCCGGGGATTGCGCCCGACAGGGCCTGCGGCCGCCCGCGGTGGTGGTCATCGGCGAGGTCGTCCGGCTGCGGGAGCTTCTGCGCCCGGCACTGGCGCAGCCCCAGCCGCTGGTCCCCGACTCGCCCGGACCTCGGCTGACGCCATCCGAGCTGTCGCAGCCTGAACTGTCGCAGCCCGAGCCGGCCGGTGCGCGATGAGCGGGCCTACGCTCGTCGCGGTCGCGCACGGCAGCCGGAACCCGGCTGCCCGCGAGGCGGTGAGCGCGCTCGCGCGGCAGGTGACCCGGCTCGCGCCCGTCCTCGACGTGCGGGTGACATTCCTGCAGCACGCCGGGACGTCGCTGGCCGACGAGCTGGCGGCGGCCGGGCGGGACGTCGTGATCGTGCCGCTGCTGCTGTCGACCGGCTACCACCTGACCGAGGACATCGCCAGCGCGGCCCGCCGGGCGAACGCGCGGGTGGCCGGCCCGCTCGGGCCCGATCCGCTGCTCGGCACCGCGCTCGCTGCCCGGCTCGCGGAGTCCGGCGTCCCGGACGGCACCCCGGTGGTCCTGGCTGCCGCGGGGTCGGGTCACCCGCGCGGCGCGGCGGACGTGCAGAAGCAGGCCGAACTGCTGGCCGGCCAGCTCGGCGTCGAGGTAGTGGCGGCATTCGCGGCCGCCGGCGAGCCCACCGTCGAGGCGGCCGTGGCGCAGCTGCACGAGGCGACCGGCAGGCCGGTCGCGGTGGCCGCCTACCTGATGGCGCCCGGCGACTTTCACGACCGGCTGCGGAAGACCGCCGCGGGCTGGGTCACCGCCCCGCTCGGCAGCCACCCCGCGGTCGCCGGCCTGGTCATCGACCGCTACCGCGTCGCCTCGCGGGCCGCCTGACACCCGTCGGGGGCGGCCGGCGAGCGGCGCTGTCAGACGAAGGCTCCTACGCCGGTGATGGCGCGGCCGACGATCAGGGTGTTGATCTCCCTGGTGCCCTCGTAGGAGTAGATCGCCTCGGCGTCGGCGACGAACCGGCCCACCTGGTTCTCCAGCAGGATGCCGTTGCCGCCGAGCAGTTCGCGGGCGTAACCCACCGTCTCGCGCATGCGCACGGTGCAGAACGCCTTGGCCAGCGCCGAGTGATGGTCTTCCGCCGCACCGGCCTGCTGGAGCTGTGAGAGCCGCGCGCACAGGCAGGCCGACGCTGTCACGTTGGCCAGCATGCGGACGAGGAGATCCTGGACGAGCTGGAAGCCGGCGATCGGGCGGCCGAACTGCTCGCGCTGGCCTGCGTAGGCGAGCGCGTGCTCGTAGGCACCGCGGGCGCAGCCCACCGCCTGCCAGGCGACGCCCGCCCTGGTCAGCCGCAGGACAGCAGCGGTGTCGCGGAAGGAATCGGCCCGCTGCAGCCGGTTGGTCTCGGGGACGCGCACGTTGTCCAGCGAGATGTCGGCGTTCTGCACCACCCGCAGGGCGATCTTGTTGCGCATCTTGCTCGGCTGAAAGCCGGGGGTGCCCTTCTCGACCACGAACCCCTTGACCGCGCCGTCGGCGACGTCAGCGGCCCAGATAATGGCGTAGTCGGCGAAGGTCGCGTTCCCGATCCATTTTTTCTGCCCGTTGAGGATCCACTCGTCGCCGTCGCGGCGCGCGGTCGTGGTCAGGCCGCGGGCCGCCCCGGAGCCGACGTCGGGCTCGGTCAGCCCGAACGCGCCGATCTTCTCCATCCGGGCCATCTCCGGCAGCCAGCGCTCTTTCTGCTCATCTGATCCGCACAGGTAGATCGATCCCATGGCGAGGCCGGAGTGGACGCCGAGAAACGTCGCTATCGACGCGTCGATCCGGGCGATTTCCATCGCGACCATGCCGTCGAGCGTGTTCCCGCCGCCGGGGCAGCCGTAGCCGTCATAGGCCAGGCCGGCGATGCCGAGCCGCGCGATATCGGGAATGAGCTGGTGCGGGAACTCCTCGCGGATCCAGTAGTCGTTGATGACCGGCTGGACCGACTTCTCCATGAATTCCCTGACGCGCTGCAGGACCTCGCGGCCCGCGTCATCCAGCTGGGATTCGAGTGCGTAAAAATCGGCGTCAGCAGCGGTCGTCATCGAGCATTTCCCCCTTGCAGGTCAGTATCTGGTTCCCTTTGAGGTCCGGATTCCTGGCGCCCGTCACGCCGCCGCGTAGCCGGGCGGCGCCGCGGACAGGAAGCTCTGCACCACGGGCGCGAGCTCAGGGGCCTCGGCGACCAGGCCGAGATGACCGCCGCGGAAGACGTACAGCCGCGAGCGCAGGATGAGCTGGCGCATCAGGTAGGCGTTCGCGAGCGGGATCAGCGGATCGTCGTCACCGGCGATGATGAGCGCCGGCTGCGGCAGCAAGGGCAGAAACGGCAGGCTCGTCCATCCCAGGGCCGCAGTGACCTGGTAAAGGTAGCCGAGCGGCGGGCCGGCGCGGTTGCTGGCGGGCACGACCGCGCTGATCCGGCCGGGCTCGCCGCGCGCCGATCCGCCGTAAAGCCCGGGCGCGGCCAGGGCGAGAGTAGCCGGGTCAAGGTAGCGCTGGCGGGTGGCGAGCTGGATGAGGACGTCGGGCCGCGCGGGCACCATCAGGGTGCCGGTCGAGGTGCTGGCGAGCACCAGGCGACGGCAGCGAGCCCACTGGAAGGCCGCGAAATGCTGCGCCACGCCGCCGCCCCAGGAGAAGCCGAGCACGTCCACCTGGCCGTAGCCGAGCTGGGTCAGCATCCGAGCGATCAGCCCGCACAGCCCGGTGAACCGGTATGGGCACGGCGGCAGCGCCGAGCCGCCTACCCCGGGGACGTCGAAGCGGATCACGTCCTGAGCTGGCTCGAGCGCGTCCACGAACGGCTGCAGCATCTCCAGGCTGGCGCCGATGCCGTTGATCAGCAGCAGCGGGGTCTGGCCGCCCTGCCCCTCTCGGACCGCGACCCGCAGCCGCTGGCCATCGACGGTGACGTAACGCGCTCCGCGACCCGGTGCGGGGCGCGGTGCATCCGGGAGCTGCGCCTGTAGTTCCTCGGGCTGCGCCTGCGCTTCCCCAGGCTGCGCCGAGGGGCGCTGCGTCGCGGTCACCGCGCATCCTGCGGCGGCTGCACCTCACGGCGCAAGATCTTCCCGGTCGGGCCTTTCGGCAGCTCGGGCACGATCCAGACGTGGCGGGGATATTTGTAGGCCGCCACCCGGTCCCTGGCGAAGGCCCGCAGTTCCTCCGGCGTGGCGTCAGCGCCCGGCTTGAGCGCCACCGCTGCGCCGACGTCCTCGCCGAGCTGGTCGCTCGGAATCCCGATCACCGCGGCCTCGGCCACAGCCGGGTGCTCGTAGAAAACTTCCTCGACCTCGCGCGGATAGACGTTGTACCCGCCGCGGATGATCATGTCTTTCTTTCTGTCGACGATGAAGAAATAGCCATCTTCGTCGACCTTGGCCAGATCTCCGGTGTGGAACCAGCCGTCCGTGATGGCCTCGGCGGTCGCGTCGGGGTTGGCCCAGTAGCCCTTCATGACGTTATGACCGGAAATCAGGATCTCGCCGACCTCGCCGACGGGCACGTCGGCGAGGTCTGGGTCGACCACGCGCATGTGCACGCCCGCGATCGGCGTGCCGATCGAACCTGGCTTGCGCACCTTGTCCGGGTGGTTGAACGATGCCACCGGCGATGTCTCCGACAGCCCGTAGCCCTCCAGGATCGTGCAGTGGAAAGTGTCCTCGAACCCGCGCAGAACCTCCACCGGCATGGCGGCGCCCCCTGAGATGCACAGGCGCAGCGACGAGACGTCGGCCTGCGCGGCGGCCGGGTGATGCAGCATCGCCGAGTACATCGTCGGCACGCCTTCGAAGATCGTCACCCGGTCCCGCCCGATGATGTCCAGAGCCTTGCCGGGATCGAACCTCGGCAGCAGGGTCAGGCAGCAGCCGGCGATGACGCTGGCGTTCAGGCCGCAGGTCAGGCCGAAGACGTGGAACAGCGGCAGGCAGCCCATCATCACGTCGTCGGGCCCGCTCTTGAGCAGGGTCTGTGCGGTCAGCTCGGCATTGCGCCGCAGGCTCGCGTGGGTCAGCTCGGCGCCCTTGGGCCTGCCGGTGGTGCCGGAGGTGTAGAGGATGACCGCGTCGTCGTCCTCGGCGCGGTCGGTGACCGCGCTGGCGGGCGGCTGATCGCCGAGCAGCGCCGCGAGGTCAGGCTCGGTCACCTCGATGACCTGGGCGCCTGTCTCCGTCGCCCCCTTCGCCGCCTCTCCCGCCGCACCGTGCCAGGCGAACAGGACCTTCGCGCCGGAGTCGCCGAGCAGATAAGCGACCTCGCGGCTCTTGAGCAGCGGGTTCATCGGCACGACGACCGCACCCCCGCTAAGCGCACCGAAGAAGGCAATCGGGAAGGCCGGGATATTCGGCAGCATGACGGCGACCCGGTCGCGAGCCTGCACGCCCAGCGACGAGAGCAGGGCGGCCATCCGGGCGGTAGCGTCCCGTAGCTGCGCGTAGGTCAGCACCAGGTCGTCCATCCGGACCGCTGGCCGGCCGCCGTGGCTGTCCGCCGCCTGGGTGAGAATCGAGCTCAGGTTGGCCATCAGGTCCTCCAGCGGTGCAGGCAGCGGACAGGAGCAAGTGAAGCTCGGCGCGGCGAGCTGCGCGGCGGGCGAGCAGCTCCGGGGGGCATCGCCCGCCGCGATCAGCGGCGCAGTGCGGCGATGCCCCAGTTTGCATCATTACCCGGATACGCGCGATGGGCGACCGGCGGATGCGGCCACGGCGTTGCATTTGCGTGCGGACCCTGATGGCGGGTAGGCACTGCTCATGGCACATTCGGGCAGCGGAACCGGCGGCGTACGGCAGGGCCCAGGACAGGCACCGTCCGGGAGGGATCATTTCGGCCAGGCCGCGGCCAGGCAGGACTGGCCGGCCTCGCCGTCCGGGCAGCCCCGGTCGTCCGGACCTGCGACATCTGGAGTGGGAGCGGACGGCTCGCTGCCGCGTGCGGCCTACGCGCAGATCGCCACCGGCAGGCTGCGCCGTGACCGCGCCGCCCGGCGCAAGATGACGACGGCTGTGACGAGCGCAGCGCGCAAGGGCGCGACCGCGACCGCGGGCGGCGCGCGCCGCGGTGCCGCTCTCACCGCGGGCGGCGCGCGCCGCGGCGCCGCCATCACCGCGAGCGGGGCGCGGGCCACCGGCCGCGGCGCCCGGTGGAGCGCCGCCAAGCTGGCCGATCAGGTCATTGCCACCGCGCCGCGGCTGCCCGTCCGGGACCAGGCCAAGCTCCGGGCGCAGTACCCCGGCCGGACGCCCGACGAGCTCGCGGACGCGCTGATCGACAGCGCGGCGCGGATGTCGGCGAGCATGGGCGCGGCGGTCGGCACGTGGGCGGTGCTGCCGTTCATGCCGGGATTCGCCGCCCAGGTGGCCGCGGAGACAGTGGGCGTGGTGGGCATCGAGATCAAGCTGATCGCAGAACTGCATGAGGTGTTCGGCATGCGGGCGCCCGGCTCGGTCGTGGAGCGGATGACCGCCTACGTCGGGGCCTGGGCCAACCGGCGCGGGGTGGCCTTCGGGCCGGCCGGCGTGGTGATCGCCCTCGGCTCCCCACTGCGCCTGCGGCTGCAGCGGCGGCTGGCCGCCCGGGCGGGCCAGAGCACGGTCTCGCTCGGGCCGCTGATGACCGGCGCCGCGGCCGGCGCCCTGATCAACCGGCACGAGACCCGCCGTCTCGGCCACGACGTGCGCAACGACCTGCGCAGGCGCTCGCCCTACGTCTCAGCCTGGGCCGACTGAGCGAGTCGTCAGCGGATCCCGGCGGGACCACGTACCCCGGACGACCCTTGAGTGTCCAGGAGAATCCCGTCGTCGGCCGGCGCTGCGCCGCGCCGGGCACCTGGTGTTCGAAACCCGCGATCCGCAGAAGGAAGCGCGGCGGGCTTGAAACCGCGACCAGTCCTATGCGCGTTCTCAGATCCCCGGCGTCGGAGCCGTCGAGGCCTGGGTAGGGGCCGGGCGGCCGCGTCAGCTTCTCGGCTCTTAGCCGGGCGTCAGGGCTGAGCGCACCAGGTCGCGGAGCTCCGAGTCGGGGATGCCGGCCGCATCCTCGGGCCGCAGCCGAATGGTGCCCGTGCTCGTCACCAGGTCAGGGTGGCGAGTGGTGAACCCGGCATCGCGGCCCTGCTTCCATCCGTAGATCGATACGC
Source organism: Streptosporangiaceae bacterium (assembly GCA_052146815.1). Lineage (GTDB taxonomy): Bacteria > Actinomycetota > Actinomycetes > Streptosporangiales > Streptosporangiaceae > DATJZH01. The sequence goes on from JBKQMG010000178.1 coordinate 31,118, forward strand.
CGTGTTTCCAGGCGCCGACATAGAGACGGCAACTGCCGACCTTGTAGGCAGGCATCTTGTAGGAGAGCACCACGGCTGCGCCGGGTTGGGCGGCCAGGATCAGCTGGTGGATCCGGTCAAACAGGGGGCGATGCTCGGCGGGGATGGCGTCGATGTAGTCGCGCACTGCTTCGTCCACGGGTTCCTCCAGTCCGGGAGAGTCTCCATTCTCAGCCATGAGAACCGGCCTGGCGCGCAAGAATCATCGTTCCAGGCCAGGGCGCGCTGGCCGGATGCGGCGGGCCCTGATGGCCGCCAGCGGGCAGATTCCAATGACCGCCACCACCGGCCCGAGCGGGGCCGGCGCAGACTGTCGCTGGCAGGAGGCAGGATGGAAGCATGCCTGCCTTGCCGCCGCTGACCGGCCAGGGGCTGGAGGGCTTCAGCGAAGCGACCAGCGCCTGGTTCGCTGCCGCGTTCGCCGTCCCCACCCCGGCTCAGACGCAGGCGTGGAATGCGATCGGCCGCGGCGAGAACACCCTGGTCATCGCGCCAACGGGATCCGGCAAGACGCTGGCGGCCTTTCTCTGGGCGATCGACAAGCTGATCACCGAGCCTGCGCCGCCTGATCCGCTGCAGCGCTGCCGGGTGCTCTACATCTCCCCGCTCAAGGCGCTCGCCGTCGACATCGAGCGGAATCTGCGCTCCCCGCTGACCGGCGTCAGCCATGCCCTGGCGCGGCTGGGGCGGCCTGCGCCGCAGGTCAGGGTCGGAGTCCGGACCGGCGATACGGCGGCAGACGAGCGCCGCAAGCTAGCCGCCAAGCCGCCCGACATCCTGATCACCACCCCGGAGTCGCTGTTTCTCCTGCTCACATCGAAGGCCAGGGAGGGGCTGCGCGGCGTCGAGACAGTGATCATCGACGAGGTGCACGCGCTGGCGGGCGGCAAGCGCGGCGCGCACCTGGCGCTGTCGCTCGAACGGCTGGACACGCTGCGCCGCGCGGCGGAGAAGCGGCCCGTGCAGCGCATCGGCCTGTCCGCGACAGTACGTCCCCCGCAGGAGGTCGCGGCCTTTCTCGGCGGCGCACAGCCGGTGACCATCGTCCAGCCGCCCAGCGAGAAACAGCTTGACCTGCGGATCGTCGTCCCGGTCGAGGACATGGCCGACCTGGAGACCGCCGCGCCGCCCCCCGCCCACGGCGGCGGCCCATCGCCCGGGGAGCCTGGCGAGGAGATCTTCGAGCCCACCGCTGACCCGGTCCGCCGGCCCTCGATCTGGCCGCACGTCGAGGCGCATGTGCTCGACCTGATCGAGAGCCACCGGTCGACGATCGTCTTCGCCAACTCGCGCCGTCTTTCCGAGCGGCTCTGCGCCCGGCTCAACGAGCTCGCCGCCGAGCGCGCCGAGGAAGCCGCAGAGGAAAGCGCTGACGGGCCTGAGTCGAACGGACCAGGCCCGGATGGAGCAGGCCCGGACGGGTCGGGTCAGCACAGGGCAGGCCAGCATGAGTCGGGCCAGCATGAGTCGGGCCAGCATGAGTCGGGCCGGCACGGGGCAGGCCAGCGGGCCCCGGCGGAGGTCATGGCCCAGGCTGGCGCGACAGCGGGCGCCGTGCCGGAGATCGCCCGGGCTCATCACGGCTCGGTGTCGCGGCAGGAGCGGGCCCAGATCGAGGAGGCACTGAAGGCGGGGCAGCTGCCCGCCGTCGTCGCGACCTCCAGCCTCGAGCTCGGCATTGACATGGGCGCGGTGGACCTGGTCGTCCAGGTGGAGTCGCCGCCCTCGGTGGCCAGCGGCCTGCAGCGGACCGGCCGGGCGGGCCACAACGTCGGCGACGTCTCCCGCGGCGTGATCTTCCCCAAGTACCAGGGAGACCTGGTGCAGGCCACTGTGGTGGCCGAGCGCATGCGGGGCGGCCAGATCGAGGAGCTGCGCATACCGCGCAACCCGCTCGACGTGCTCGCCCAGCAGATCGTCGCAATGACCGCGGTCGACGACTGGGAGGTCGGCGAGCTGGAGCAGACGGTGCGCCGCGCCGCGCCGTTCAGCGGACTGACCCGCCCGGTGCTCGAGGCCGTGCTCGACATGCTGGCCGGCCGCTATCCGAGCGAAGAGTTCGCGGGCCTGCGGCCCCGGCTGGTGTGGGACCGCACCACGGGCATGCTGCACGGCCGGCCGGGCAGCCAGCGGCTCGCGGTGACCGACGGCGGGACGATCCCCGATCGAGGCCTGTTCGGCGTGTTCCTGGCGGGCGGCCAGCGGGACCGGTCTGGCCGGCACTCCCGCCGGGTCGGCGAGCTGGACGAGGAGATGGTCTACGAGTCTCGGGTCGGCGACGTGTTCGTGCTCGGCGCCAGCTCGTGGCGGATCGAGGACATCACCGCTGACCGGGTGCTCGTCTCGCCGGCTCCGGGCCAGCCGGGCAAGCTGCCGTTCTGGCACGGTGACGCGCCGGGGCGCCCGGCCGAGCTCGGCGCGGCGATCGGGGCGTACTGCCGGGAGCTGGGCGCGGTCAGCGAGCAGGACGCGACCGCCCGGCTGCGCGGCGACGGGCTCGACGAGCTGGCGGCGGCGAACCTGATCCGCTACCTGAGCAGCCAGCGCGAGGCGACCGGCTACGTGCCAGACGACCGGACCCTGGTGCTGGAGCGCTTCCGGGACGAGCTCGGCGACTGGCGGCTGATCCTGCACAGCCCCTACGGCGCGAAGGTGCACGCGCCGTGGGCGCTCGCCATCGCGGCCCGGCTGCGGGAGCGCTACGGCGGGATGGACGTGCAGGCCGTGCACACCGACGACGGCATCGTGATCCGGGTGCCTGACACCGACGAGCCGCCGCCCTCGGGCATCGCCGTGCTCGACCCCGAGGAGGTCGAGCAGCTTGTGACCTCCGAGCTCGGCTCGGCGGCGCTGTTCGCCTCGCGCTTCCGGGAGTGCGCCGCCCGGGCGCTGCTGCTGCCTCGGCGCCAGCCGGGACGCCGGTCCCCGCTATGGCAGCAGCGGCAGCGCTCGGCCCAGCTGCTGGCCGTCGCCAGCCAGTACTCGACGTTCCCGATCGTGCTGGAGACCGTCCGCGAGTGCCTGCAGGACGTGTTCGACGTGCCGAGCCTGACCAGCCTGATGAGCGACCTCGCGGCCCGCCGGGTCCGGCTGGTGGAGGTGGAGACCCCGGCGCCGTCCCCGTTCGGCCGGTCGCTGCTGTTCCGCTACGTGGGCGCGTTCATGTACGAGGGCGATGCGCCGCTCGCCGAGCGGCGCGCTCAGGCGCTGGCCCTGGACTCCGCGCTGCTGGCCGAGCTGCTCGGCCAGGCTGACGCCAGGGAGCTGCTCGACCCGCAGGTCGTCGCCGAAACGGAACAGGAACTGCAGCGGCTGGCTGCCGGCCGCCGGGCAACGAGCGCCGAACGGCTGGCCGACATGCTGCGTGACCTCGGCCCGCTGTCCGAGGCGGAGACCGCGGCGCGCTGCGCCGATCCTGAAGCTGCCCCTGGCTGGCTGGCTGGCCTGGCCGCCCAGCGGCGGGTCATCGATGTCCGGGTGGCCGGCGAGGCGCGCTGGGCCGCGATCGAGGACGCTGGCCGGCTGCGCGACGCGCTCGGCGTGGCGCTGCCGACGGGCATCCCGGACGCGTTCACTGAGCTCCTGCCGGACCCGCTGCGCGACCTGGTCGCCCGCTACGCCCGCACGCACGGGCCGTTCACCGCCGCGGCCGCGGCGCACCGTCACGGCCTGGGCGTGGCGGTGGTCATCGGGACGCTGCACCGGCTGGCGGCTGAGGGCCGGGTGACCGAGGGCGAGTTCGTGCCCGGCGGACGGGGCACCGAATGGTGCGAGGCGGGCGTGATGCGGCTGCTGCGCCGCCGCTGCCTGGCGAAGCTGCGCAAGGAAGTCGAGCCGGTCCCGCCGCAGGTGTTCGCCGCGTTCCTGCCTGCCTGGCAGCACGCGGACCAGCGCGCCGCCGGTGACCGCGGGCCGTCCGGCCGCCGCGGGCGCAGAGCCAGCCCGGACGCCGTCTACGACGTCGTCGAGCAGCTCGCGGGCGCAGCGGTGCCCGCATCGGCGCTGGAGACCCTGGTGCTGCCCGGCCGGCTGCCCGGCTACTCCCCCGCGCTGCTGGACGAGGTGACCGCTGCCGGCGAGATCGTCTGGTCGGGCGCGGGCGGCCTGCCCGGAGGTGACGGCTGGATCGTCCTCGCGCCCGCTGTCGCGGCGCCGCTGCTGCTGCCTGAGCCCGGCGAGATCACCGTCACGCCGGTGCACGAGGCCGTGCTTGCCGCGCTGGACGGCGGCGGGGGCTTGTTCTTCCGGGCCATCGCCGACCGGGCCGCCGTCTGGCTCAGCGAGCAGGCGGGCGGCCATCGTCAGAGCGAACAGAACCGTCCAGGCGGACCGAACGGCCAGGACGGACCGAACGGCCAGCACGGCCAGCACGGGCTGAACGGCCAGAATGGCCACCACGGCCAGGGCGGCCGGGGCCACGCCGTGGCCACCGACCAGACCATTGCCAGCGCGATCTGGGACCTGGTCTGGGCCGGGCGGCTGACCAACGACACCCTGGCCCCGCTGCGGACGGTGCTCGGTACCGGCCGGCCGGCGGCGAGCGCCCTTGCGCCCGCGGCGGGCGGCAGGGCCGCCTCAGCCAGCCGGCCTGGCCGGGGCAGCCGCGGGCCAGGGCGGCGCCCCGGCTACGGCCGCGCTGTGCTGCCCTCCCGCAGCGGGCCGCCCACGGTCAGCGGCCGGTGGTCGCTGCTGCAGCACCATGAGCCGGACCGGACCCGCCGGCTGGCCGCGCTCGCACTGGCACTGCTCGACCGGCACGGGATCGTCCTGCGCGGCGCCGCGGCGGCCGAGCGAGTGCCCGGCGGGTTCGCTGCCCTGTACCCGGTCCTGCGCGCGATGGAAGAATCCGGTCAGTGCCGGCGCGGCTATTTCGTCGAGGGCCTCGGCGCAGCCCAGTTCGCGCTGCCCGGCGCGGTGGACCGGATGCGGGCCGCCACCCCGCCGCCCGCAGAGCTGACCGGCGCGGGCGAAGGCCCGGCGCCGTCCGCGGGATGGCAGCCACCGCAGGCGGGACGGCAGCCGCAGGCTGAGGAGACCGGCCGCAATGGCCTGGTGCTGGCTGCCGCCGATCCGGCCAATGCCTACGGCGCGGCGCTGCCCTGGCCGCCGCGTCCCGACGAGACCCCCGGCGGGCACCGGCCCGGCCGCAAGGCCGGCGCGCTGGTCGTGCTCGCCGACGGCGAGCTTGTCCTTTACGTCGAGCGCGGCGGCAAGACCCTGCTGTCGTGGACCAGCGACCCGGCGGCCCTCGGTCCCGCGGCGGCGGCCCTCGCCGGGGCGGTGCACGAGGGCGCGCTCGGCCGGCTCACCGTCGAGCGGGCCGACGGCGGCGGCGTCTACGACTCGCCGCTCGCCCGGGCGCTGGAGGGCGCCGGCTTCCGCCCCACTCCGCGGGGCCTGCGGCTGCGGGCCTAGCCCCAGACGGCGCAGCAGGCCCGCGGCAGTATCGCCGGGACTGCGCGCGGACTGGCGGCGGATCAGCGAGGCTGAGCCTGCGGCGGCGCGGCCGCGGCGGCCGCCGCGGCAAGGCCGGGGAACAGCGTCCGGGCACTGGTCAGGTCGCCGTCCAGCGGCCGGTCGGCGGTGCCCGCCGGCAGCGCCGCCGACGCGCGCTCGAAGGCGGCCGCCAGTCCCTGCCCGCCGGGGCTGATGCCGCGCAGCCGCAGGGCCCGCACCGCGGCGACCAGCTCGCAGGCCAGCACGACCCGGTAGGCATCGATGACGTCGGTGGTGACACGCGCCGACTGAGTGGAGAACCCGGCGTGCTCCTCGACCCCGCGCGACAGCACCGCACTGCCGAGGGCGGCCGGCGAGGCGAGCTGGCGGATGTCGGCAATCGCCGAGTGCGCGACATACTCCAGGACCATGATCCCCGAACTCGGCGCGGGACCGGTGGCCAGGAAGGGCGCCAGGCCGGTGAACGCGGGCTCTACCAGCGTGCCGAGGCGCGCTGCCGACAGGGCGGCGGCCTGGAACAGCGCGGCACGGACCGCGTCGAGCGCGAGGCCGGCGTAGCCGGTGTGGAAATTCCCGTTATGCCAGATGGTCTGTCCCGCGACGTCGACGAGCGGGTTCTCCGCTGCCGCGTTCAGCTCGCTGGTCACCGTCTGCTCGGCGCGCCGGACCGAGTCAATCGCCGGGCCGTGGACCTGGGGCAGCGCCCGGTAGGCGTAGGGGTCCTGGATGCGCGCCGCCGGGGTCGTGCTGCCGGCCAGCAGCGCCCGCATGGCGGCCGCCACCGCCCGCTGGCCAGGATGCGGCCGCGCGTCCTGGACCGGCGCCGCGTACGGCTCGGCCGAGGCGTCAACGGCCAGGTGCGAGAAGGCGGCGATGACCATGGCGGCGTGCAGCAGCTCGTCGAGATCACGGCAGGCCAGCGCCGCCTCCCCTAGGGTGGCGGCGCTACTGGACAGGAAGGCCAGCGCGTCAGCGGAGGCGAGGGCGAACCGCGGCGGCCGGGACTGCCCGCCGGACGCTGCCTCCTGGCCGCCGGGCAGCCAGTCGCGCTCGCCGAGCAGGCATAGCGCGGTCACGGCCAGGGCGGTGAGGTCTCCGGTGCCGATCGCGCCGTAGCGGGGAACCGGGACCGAGAGCCCGGCGTTGACGCAGTCCGCGAGGACGTCCAGGATCGCCGGGTCCACGCCCGAGCCGCCCGCGGCGATCTGGTTGGCCCGCACCACCAGCATCGCCCGGCCGAGCTCAGCGGCCAGCAGCGGGCCGCCGCCGCCCGCATGGCTGCGCACCAGCCGCAGGCCGTGCGCGGCGGCGTCTGCCGTGCGGACCGTCAGGATGCGGTTAGCGCCCACGCCCGTGGTGCGCCCGTATACCTCCTGGCGGCCGGCGACGATCGCGGCCACCTCGGCGGCGGCCCTGGCTCGCTCCCGGCCCGCCGGGCCTATCTCCACCCGCAGCCGCCCGCGCGCGGCCTCGGTCACCTGTGCGCAGGTCAGCGAGGTCCCGTCCAGTACCAGGACGGCCTGATCCATCAATACTGCTCCCCACCGGATGCCGAAAGCCGGGCTGCCAGCCGGTGGCCCCAACCTAGCTCCGGCGTGCCGCAGGCCGGGCACTGCCCTCATGACGGCGCGGCCGCCCGATGCCCCTGGACATCCCGAATTCGCCGATGGCGAAGGCGTCGCCGGAGGTGATGGTGATCGAGTGCAGGTAGGCGCCGTCCCTGCCGTAGAAGCCCAGATAGCGGGCCTGCGAGTCCGCGCTCATGCTCACCGGCCCTGAGGAGGCTCCGTTCTGCAAGGTCGCAGTGACCACCAGCGTCGCGGCGCGGTCGGGCTGGCCGTAGAAGTAGAAGGCGGTCGTCCGGGCGGGCAGCGTGACCGTGATCGTGAGCGGCCGCCCTGAGATGCCGGTGTAGAACGCGTCGCCGGTATAGCCGTTGCGGCCGGTCCCCCAGCCCTGGCTCACCCGCAGGTGCTCAAGCGCGGGCGCGAAGGCCAGGGTCCCGGCCGGTCCGGCCGCGCCGCGCAGGAACGTATCCAGCGGCCGCGGGTCAGCCCGGAATGACTGCATCAGGTAATGGCCGAGCCGGCGCGGCGGCGCCCCGGTGCCGGGCCGGCTGACGAACGCCACCGGCGGCCGCAGCGCCCGGCCGAGGGCCGTCGCGACGGGCGTGCCGAGGCCGCTGGCCATGTCGTAGCCGCGGATGGCGGGATACCGGCCCTGATGAGTCCCGGTGTAGTCGTTGTCGCCCGTCCGGATGTCGTTCAGCGTCCCGGCCGGCAGCCGGTAGAGCTGCGGGTTCAGGAACCCCGCGTACGTCGCGGGGGAGGTCTGCGAGTCGATGTCGGCGAGCATCGCCGCCCACAGCGGGGTGGCCGCGCTCGTTCCGGCCACAGGCGTCCAGGCTCCGTGGAAGCGGATGAGGTAGCCGCGGAAGGGGTCGGCGGACGCTGACACATCCGGGACCTCCCGGCAGTACCCGCGGGGCGCGTGACAGGGCCGGCCGCTGCTGTAGCGGCTGATGACTCCGCGTCCGGCCTGCCAGGACGGCATCCGCCAGACGCCGGAGATCCCGCCTCCGCCTGCGCCATGGGCCTTGCTGCGGTCATTCCACACATGCTCGGCCGGCGGCGGCCCGAGCGCGGTCAGCGACGTGCCGCCCACGGACGTCACGAATGGCTGCGACGCCGGATCATTGACCGACAGTTCCTTCCTGGCTGGATTTGTCCGGGAGCAGGCTTCGGAGCCGCTGTCTCCGGCCGCCGCGAAGACCGTGATCCCCTCGGCGGCAGCCTGCTGGAAGATCGTGTTCTCGCTGGCGATCAGGCCCGGCACGAGCTGGCTGACATCGCGCTCGCACAGAACGTAACTGGTCGACAGCACCTGGGCCTCGCGCTGGTCGACGATCTGGGTGTACTCGTCGATGGTCGACCGGCCGTAGCTGGCCAGCGGTGCGCTGTACACGACCAGGCTCGCCTGCGGCGCCAGCGCGAGCGCCGTCTCGATGTCCAGGGTGGGCTCGACGTCCGGCTTGCCCGTGGCGCCGCCGTCGACCTTGATGACCCGGACCGGGACCGCAGTCCGGTAGCAGGTCTGGAAGGCCCTGATGTCAGCCGCCGGCCAGCGCTCCAGCTCGAAAAGCGCGATCGTCGTCCCCGCGCCCGCATGGCCGCCTGCGTAAAGGCCGCTGAGGGCATAAGCCCGGGCCAGCTGGGGGTAGGTCCAGGCGCGGTAACGCGCGGCGATCCGGCCGGCGGCCGGGCAGTTCCGCGCTCCGTGCCCGGCTGCGCGAAGTGACGGGGCCCGTGCTGATGAGGCCCGTGCTGATGAGGCCGGCGCACGAGCCGAGGAGAGAGCCGGCCCGGACCGGCGGACCGGCCGGGCCGAGATCCGGCTGGCCGGCCGGGCCGCTGACGCGTGCGGGGCGGCGCGGCGGACCGTCGGCCCGGACGGCACGGTGATCAGGTCACTGAGCCCGATCACCGCCTGTATCGCCGCGGCCACTGCCGCCGGCAGCCGCGGCGCCGACACATTCGCCATCGCTACCCGCCCGGACGCCAGGCGGACCTGCACCAGCCGCGTCCCTAGCGCCGTCTCTACCTGCCCCGCCGAGCCCGTCACCGGGAGCACCAGGCCATTCGCCGACACCCGGCCCACCAGCAGCCCGAGCCCCCGCAGCGACGCCGACACCCGGCCCACGACCGCGTCCGGCTGACCGAACCGCGCCGAGAACTGCGCCGGGCTCACGAAATGCCGGAACGTCCTCGATCCCGGAACCGACACCCCCGTCGCCAGCGCCGCCAGCGCGTGCGCATCCCGCGGGCGGAGCACCACATCAAACGCCACCCGAGCCGACGACGGCACTGGGGCCGCTATCCGCGCACCGGCCGGGACGACCGGCGCTGACCCGACGGCCACCGGCGTTGCGTGACCACCGCCATGGGACGCCGGAAGGCCAGCCGCAGGCGCCGCGCTCTGCATTACCACCAGTAATACGCCCGCGGCGGAAAGGGCTGCGATTCCGGACTTCGTTCTCCTGCTCAGGTCGTTCAGCACCGCTTCCCCCGTGTGTCGCCGATGCCGGTGACGTGCAGTTTCACCGCAGAAGGTGCGCCGCTCCGCAGCTCGTGCCACCCCTCCGGGCAGCCAGTATGGCACCGTGGCCCGCGCAAGCCCCGTAGCCACATGACTACGGAGAGTTGGATATTTTCCCGGCCGACTGGGGAAGCGAACCGGGCTGGCGACCCTGGTAACGCGACCACCGCAGGCCAGTCAGGGCCGCGTTTCGGGCGCGCCACCGCCGGTCCTCGGCTGCGCACGCGGGCGGCAGCCTCAGCGGCTGATCAGGACGCGACGGCCGTTCTGAGCGTGCCGCGAGCGCGGCGAAGCCGCTTACCTGCATAATGCTGCATATGCGTTTGTCCGCTCGTGCCGATTATGCATTGCGTGCCGCGATCGAGCTGGCTGCCTCCGGTGCCGGTCACGTCACGGCTGATCAGCTCGCCCGGACGCAGAATATCCCCGGCAAATTCCTCGAGGCCATCCTCACGCAGCTGCGCCGCGCTGGCCTGGTGCGCAGCCAGCGCGGTCCCGATGGGGGCTTCTGGCTGGCCAGGCCCGCCGGTGAGATCTCGCTGGCTGACATCATCCGCGCCATCGATGGCCCGCTGGTGGGCGTGCGGGGGGAGCGCCCGGAGAACCTGGGCTACATCGGCGCCGCGGAGCCTCTGCAGACGGTCTGGATCGCGTTGCGGGCGAACGAGCGGGCCATCCTCGAAGACGTGACGCTTGAGCACATCGTCTCCGGAGCACTGCCCGACAGAGTGCAGGCGCTCGCCCAGGACCCCAGAGCCTGGGCCTGAAGCGCGCTCCTGACGGCCTGACGCGCGCGCTGCTGCGGCCGGTAAAGGCGTCCTAGCGGCCTGAGGCAGCGTTAGCAGTACCCGGACAGCACACTGAGAGACCTGTGCCGTCCCGCGGGAAACCCGCTCAGTTACTTGCGCAGCATCAAGCAAGCGCCACCTCGAAGATGCGCGCGAGAGCGAAGCGGCGGCCGTACCACCGCTACCGGGCGGTATCTAGACCGGGACCATATTCGTGATGTCCTGCGCGGACCGGGTGACCTGCTCGAACGCGGGCTCGGAGAGCGGCAGTGCCGCCGTGTCGAGCACCTGCTCGGCTGCCGGTACCAGGCGCTGGCCGACGCGGACGCCAGCCTTCTGGGCGGCAGGCACGACGAGCCGCTGCGCCGACGGCACGGACGCCCCCGGCCGCGGCGATCCTGCCGCGCGCTGCGCGGACATCGGGCGGGCGGCCACGGAGCGGGCCGGCACGGAACCGGCGGGCACGGAGCCGACCGGCACCTTGCCATCCTGGCTGCGCCCGGCGCCGGACGGCGCGTCGAGCGATGGCTCCCGGACGCCGCTGAATACCGGCTCGCTCTGCAGCTCGGCGAGGGCGAAATTGTCGGACACCTCGCGCAGCAGCTGGGACAGCGGCGCGCCCAGCGCGCCGCAGATGGAGGCGAGCAACTCGGAGGAAGCTTCCTTCTGCCCGCGCTCGACCTCGGAGAGATAACCGAGCGATACGCGCGCAGCAGCAGACACCTCGCGGAGCGTGCGGCCCTGCCGGAGACGCAGTCGCCGCAACGCGTCACCGAGCAAGTGACGAAGTAGCACCATCGTCACACTCCCTTCGAGGCCGGTTCGCCGATCCCCCCACCGTACCTGGCCTTACGGACAGTGCGGGAGAGGGCATGGCCGCGTGTTCATCGTCGTAACACTGTAATCAGATTTTATCTTCCCGGAGTACCTCAAGCAGCAGCGCCAGCGCGCTTCGCACCGTGGCGCCCCGGATGGCCTGACGGTCCCCGGCCAGCGTCAGGTGCCGTCCGCTGATCCGCCCTCCCAGCGCGACGGCGATGAAGACGGTGCCGACTGGCTGGCCGTCCGCGGGATCAGGCCCTGCCACCCCGGTAGTGGAAACGCCCGTCGTCGCCGTGAGATGCCTGCTGACGCCCGCCGCCATCTGCGCGGCCACTTCCGGATGCACCGCACCGCGGCGGGCCAGCAGGTCCGCTGAGACCTCCAGGAGCGAAGCCTTGAGGTCGGTGGCGTAGGTGACGACACCGCCGCGGAAGGCCGCTGAAGCGCCCGGCACGCTGGTGATCGCCGCCGCCAGCATGCCGCCGGTCAGCGATTCCGCCACGGCTACGGTGTCGCCGCGGGCAATGAGCAGTCCGAGGGCCTGGCCGGCCAGCGACTGCGCGGTCTGTTCCGGCTCTGGCGCGGTCATGGTGCCTCCGCCGGACCGCCCTGGCTGGATCCGGCCGTCTCGGCGCCGCCCGCCGCCTGATGGTGCGGGACAGCGTGGTGGAGCCGGACGGCCCTGGCCGCGTAGTCGACGCCCGTGACAACGGTCACCACGACCGCCGCTGCCATGATGACCGCGCGGATGACGCCGAGGTGCCAGGGCAGCACGTAGAGGCTGATGGCGATGATCTGGAGCATCGTCTTGATCTTGCCGCCGCGGCTGGCGGCGATCACGCCGCGCCGGATGACCCAGAAGCGCAGGCCGGTGACGATGAGCTCGCGCAGCAGGATGATGCCCGTCACCCACCAGGAAAGCTCTCCGAGGAACGACAGCGTCACCAGCGCTGACCCGGTCAGCGCCTTGTCCGCGATGGGATCGGCGATCTTGCCGAAATCGGTGATGAGGCCGCGGCGGCGGGCCAGCTCACCGTCGAGCAAGTCGGTGATCGAGGCGACGGCAAACACCGCAAAGGCCGCGACGCGCCCGGCCGTGCCGCCGGACAGGAGCAGAACGACGAATACCGGCACCAAAACCAGCCGCAGCATCGTGAGCCCGTTAGCGACGTTGACCAGGCCGGGCGGGGAGACTGCGGCCGTCTCCCTCAGGTGCTCCTCCCCCGCAGCGCCGGTACTCGGCTGGCTCAACGGGTTCCCGCAGGTCTGCCTGACACCGGCCCGGCCGGCTCGATGACGTCCGCCACCAGGTCGACGCCCCCCGAGCCGGTCACCCGGGCCAGCACCAGATCACCTGCCGCCAGCGGCAGCTCGCTGCGGATCTCCGTCGTCCCGTCGACCTCGGGCGCCTGGTGGGCCGCGCGGCCGTTGTAGCGGCCCTGCCCCAGCTCCTCCTCGACCAGGACCTCGAGAATCTCGCCGGCACGGTCAGCGGCCCGCTGATCCATGAGCTCATCGGCCAGGTCCGCGAGGTCCTCGACCCGCCGGGCGATCTCGTCGGCGGGCAGCTGGCCGGTCAGGGTCGCGGCCTCGGTGCCATCCTCATCGGAATAGCCGAAGACGCCGATCGCGTCCAGGCGCGCCTCGGTCAGGAAGCGCTCCAGCTCCTCGACGTCAGCCTCGGTCTCGCCGGGGAATCCGACGATGAAATTGGAGCGGATTCCCGCTTCCGGTGCCAGCTGCCTGATCTGGTCGATCAGGGCACCGAAGCGCTGGCGGTCACCGAACCGCCGCATGGCCCGCAGGACAGGTCCGCTGGCGTGCTGGAAGGACAAGTCGAAATACGGCGCTACCCCGGGAACCGACGTCATGACCTCGATCAGCCCCGGCCGCAGCTCGGCGGGCTGCAGGTAGCTGACCCGGACCCGCGCGATGCCGGGCACCGCCGCCAGGGCCGGCAGCACGGTCTCCAGCAGCCTGAGGTCACCCAGGTCCTTGCCGTAGGAGGTCGAGTTCTCGCTGACCAGCAAGAGCTCGCGGGCTCCGTGCTCAGCCAGCCAGCCCGCCTCGGTGATCAGATCCCGCGGCGCGCGTGAGACGAACGCGCCGCGGAAGGCGGGGATGGCGCAGAAGCTGCAGCGCCGGTCACAGCCCGAGGCGATCTTGAGCGGCGCCACCACGCCGCCGCCCAGCCTGCGCCGCAGTACCCGGGGCCCCGATGCCGGGGCGATGCCCGGCGGCAGTTCGGGAATCCCGTGCCCGGGCTGGCGGGCCGGGGCCGCACCGGGCCGGTCCGCCGGGGCCATGGGGAGCAGCCGGCGCCGGTCCCTCGGCTCATGCGCCTGCCAGCGCTCACCGGCCGCCACCGCGTCCAGCCGTGCCGCGATGTCGCCGTAGTCATCGAAACTGAGTACCTGCGCTTCGGGCAGCGCGCCGGCCAGCTCGGAGCCGTAGCGCTCGGCCATGCAGCCGGCCGCGACGACGGTGGCGCCGGTGGCCGCCGCGCCGAGCAGCTCGTCAATCGACTCCTGCTTCGCGGCCTGGATGAAACCGCAGGTGTTGACCAGTACTACATCGGCTTCCCCGTCCTGCGCGAGCATCCAGCCGCCCGCCTCGAGCCGGGCCGCCAGCTCCTCGGAGTCGACCTCATTACGGGCACAGCCGAGCGTGACCAGGCTCACGCTGCGGGCCGTCTCGGGGGGTGTTTTCTGGCTCGATGACACACCGGCAGACTACGGTAAAGCCGCCGGTGCCGGGGCACCTGCGAGCCACCGCTGGCCGCCGCTCAGCTGACCGCCTGCCGGTGCGGGCGGAAGCTGAGCGTCACCGGCTGCGTCGACGAATTGTGCTTGTCCTTGCCATTTACCGTGAGACTGACCCCGCTCGGATTGCCGAGCGTCATCAGCACCCGCTCGTGCGCGGTCCACTTCTCCGGCGTGCCGGGATAGACGATGCCGCTGAAGATTGTCCTGCCGGTGGCCGTAGTCAGCTGGACCCAGCAGTCTGAGCTGGCGGTGAGGCGGATGACCACCTCGTGGGCGTGATGGCGGGACACCGCGGCGACCTGCGAAGGTGTCGCCTTGGCTGTCTTGGGGCGGGCCGGCGGCGCCGCGCCGCCCGAGGCGGCCACGGTGGCGTGCTGCGGGCGGCTCACGTAGTGATAGACGCCGAAGCCGATCACGGCCAGCAGTACTACGGCCAGCGCCAGGCTCCAGTTGAGCCGGCGCCGCTCGTGCAGCTTGATCGGCGTCGAGGGCTCGAAGACGTCGGCCGCCGTGATGGCCTGAGGGGCGCTCTGCGTCGCGTCATATTCGTGCACGAGCGGTTCAGGATCAACACCGACCGCACGGGCGATGCTGCGTATATGGCCCCGGGCGTAGAAGTCGCCGCCGCACGCAGAGTAATCGCCGCGCTCGATGCCCCGGATAATTGTCTCCCTGATACAGGTCCGCTGACTCACCTGCGTAATGGTGAGACCGGCCTGACGGCGTGCCTCCGCCAGGGCGTCACCAATGCTCACGCCGCGCCTCCACTGCTCTCTCGCGCACGTGCCGCCCGGGGTGCGGGCACGGACGCGGATGTCCGCTTCCCCCGGCCCCAAGCGAGGGGCCGGTTACCCAGTGTAGACATCTAATTACCGTCCGGCGAGAACCCGGAGCGGTGTTGCCGTCTGCGATAAAGGTCTGCCCGCCTCCTGGCGGTCATCAAACCCAGCTAAATCCTCAGGCTGCCGAACCGCCGCGCAGCGAATCGAGCAGCTCGGCCAGGTCGTCCGGCCTGACCAGCACGTCCCGTGCCTTGGAGCCCTCGCTCGGCCCGACAACGCTGCGGCTTTCCAGCAGGTCCATGAGCCGGCCTGCCTTGGCAAACCCCACCCGAAGCTTACGTTGCAGCATGGACGTGGAGCCAAACTGCGTGCTAACAATCAGCTCGGCCGCCTGCAGCAGCAGATCGAGGTCGTCGCCGATCTCGGCGTCGACCTCACGGGGGCGTCCCTCGGGCGCCGTCACGTCCTGCCGGTACTCCGGCTCGGCCTGCTTCCTGCAGTGCGCCACGACCTCGCGGATCTCCTTCTCCGTCACGTAGGCGCCCTGCAGGCGGATCGTCTTGCTGGCGCCCATCGGCAGGAACAGCGAGTCGCCCTGGCCGACGAGCTTCTCCGCGCCTGGCTGGTCGAGGATGACCCGGCTGTCGGTCAGGCTGGAGGTCGCGAACGCCAGCCGCGACGGCACGTTGGCCTTGATCAGGCCGGTCACCACGTCAACGCTGGGCCGCTGGGTGGCGAGGACAAGGTGGATGCCCGCCGCCCTGGCCAGCTGCGTGATGCGGACGACCGAATCCTCCACGTCCCGCGGCGCGATCATCATGAGGTCAGCCAGCTCATCGACGATGACCAGCAGATAGGGGTAGGGCACGTAGACGCGCTCGCTGCCCGGCGGCGCGGTGAGCTTCCCCGCGCGCACGGCCTTGTTGAAATCATCCATGTGCCGGAAGCCAGAGGCGGCCAGGTCGTCGTAACGGCGGTCCATCTCGCCGACCACCCACTGCAGGGCCTCGGCCGCGCGCTTGGGGCTGGTAATGATCTGGGTGATGAGGTGCGGGATCCCGGAGTAGGCGGACAGCTCGACCCGCTTGGGGTCGATGAGGACCAGCCGTACCTCCTCGGGCGTCGCGCGCATCAGGACCGAGGTGATCAGCGCGTTGATGCAGGTCGACTTGCCGGCTCCGGTGGCCCCCGCGATCAGGATGTGCGGCATCTTGGCCAGGTTCGCGACGACCGTGCGGCCCTCGACGTCCTTGCCGAGCCCGACCACCATGGGGTGCTGGTCCGTGGCGGCCACCGGCGAGCGCAGCACGTCACCAAGGCTGACGACGTCCTTGTCGGTGTTGGGGATCTCCACGCCGATCGCGGACTTGCCGGGAATCGGCGACAGGATGCGGACATCCGCGCTCTTCACCGCGTAGGCAATGTTCTTCGACAGCTGGGTGACCCGCTCGACCTTCACTGCCGGGCCGAGCTCGATTTCATACCGGGTGACCGTCGGTCCCCGGGTGAACCCGGTGACCTGCGCGTCGACCTCGAACTGCTCCAGCACCTGGGAAAGCGCCTCGACCATCAGGTCGTTGGCCCGGGTCCTGGCCTTCGGCGCCGTGCCGGGCCGCAGCAGCGCCTGCGGCGGCAGCGTGTAGCTGGCGTCGCTGGACGCCGCGAGCGTGAGCTGCTCGCCCTTTGCCCCCGCGGCCGCGTCCTGGTCTCCCGCGCCTGCGCCGTGCCCGGCGGCCCGGCCCTCGCCGGCTTCCTCAGCGCCGAACCAGGATTGTCGCCAGGCCTGATTGGCGGCCGTCGCGGCGGCCTGACCGGCGCCCCCGGAGCCCGACGGCCCGAACATCAGCGCCTCGGGCACCGGCTCGGCCGCCGCGACCGGGTGCGCCGCGGGCCCCGCCTGGGGCGCGGCGGCCTGGCCGGCCGCCGCGCGCGCGGCCAGGCCGGCTTCCTGGTTGGCCGTCACCTGGCCGCGGTTAATGCTTCCGCCCAGCAGCGGGGTGTCGTAGGCGCGCTCGTGCTCGCCAGCTTCGATGGCGTCCGGGCGCCGCCGGCCGCAGCGCAGCTGGCGCGGCCCGGCGCCGGGCTCAGCTGCCTCGTCGCCCGTCTCGGCTGGCCGCCCGCGCACGAAGCCGCGCAGCTCGGCGAGCCGGTCGGGCACCCGGTGCAGCGGCGTGCCGGTGATCACCAGCAGCCCGAATCCGGCCAGCAGCGAGAGCAGCGGACCAGCAGCCCAGGCGGTCAGTACCGCTGCCAGCGGAGCCGACGCGCCATAGCCGATCAGGCCGCCAGCGTGACCCAGGCGAAACCGCGGCATCCCGTTGGCGATGTTCACCAGGCCGAGCACGCCGATGATCAGCGCCGTCCAGCCGATCACCATCCGGGCGGTGTCCGCGTTCCGGTCGGGATGGCGCAGGAACCGCCAGGCCAGCAGGGCGAGCAGCAGCGGCACGGTCCAGGCAGCCGCTCCGAACAGGCCGGGCACGACGGTCGACAGCGCCCGGCCCAGCGGGCCGCCGAGGTGCCACCAGGCGACGGTCGAGGTGATGATCGCCGCCGCCAGCGCGGTGAGCCCGACCCCGTCCCGGCGGTGCGCCGGATCGAGGTCACGGGCGCTGCGCCCGAGGGCTCGTGCCGCCAGGCCGACGGTGTGCGCAAGACCCATCCACGCCCCGGCGATGCCCGTGACGATCCAGCCGAGCAGGATGGTCAGCGGATTAGCCGACAGGGCCGACTGGCGGGAAGGCCTGCGCTTGCTCTTCGGCCGCGGCCGGCTGCGGGTATAAGGCTGAGATCTGGAGCGGGCGTTGCGGCTGGCGCCGCCCGCGCCTGGGCGCCGCGCGGTGCCCTGCTGGCGCGGGCGGCCGGCGGTACTGCCCCGAGGGCGTGCAGCGCTCTTAGGCGCACGAGTCGCCATGCTTGTCACCGTAGCGAGCATCCCCGCCCACGCAAAGGATCATGCCGGCGTGTCGGCAGCACGGGCTAAGCTGGCGGAGCCCATTCCGGTCCGGCGGCGCGGAACTCAGCACCGCAGCTGAGTAGCTGGCTGCGGCTGAGTGCCTGCTGCCGCTCCGAGCGGCTTCGCGACATCGTGGTCGTCCGAAGCCTGGTGCGGGCCTGCGCTAAGGCTGCGTGCCCGGCACCCGGGCAGCGTGCGCGGCGGCCGCGGCGCACGCACGGTCACCGCGACAGGAGCCTGCGATGATCAGCGCGCAAGCCTCGCCTTCCCTGGCGTCCCTGCATATCCATCCGGTCAAAGCCTGCCGGGCGGTCGATCTCGACGCGTCGCTGGTGGAGCCCTGGGGCCTGGCCGGCGACCGCCGGTGGCTCATCGTCGACGACACCGGCCGGTTCATCAGCCAGCGCGAAGAGCCGGAGCTCGCGCGCGTCACCGTCCGCTACGCCGCCGCCGCGGGAACGGTCCCCCTGACGGCGCTGCGGCCCGGCGGCGCCGATCTCCTCGCGGTGTCAGCCGACGGCGAGGCGCCGCTGACAGTGGCCGCCCCGTCGCAACAGGCCGGCGCCGAGATGGTGCAGGTGGCCGTCTGGAGATCCACGGTGCTCGCCGCCGCGGCCGGACAGCAGGCCGACGCCTGGTTCTCCCGCTTCCTGCACCGCGAGGTGCGCCTGGTCTATCTCGACGACCCGGGCCGCCGGGAGGTGGATCAGGATTACGGCGAGCGCGGCGACCGGGTGAGCTTCGCTGATGCCTATCCGCTGCTGCTGACCACGACCGGATCGCTGGAGCTGCTCGGCCGCTGGCTGATCGAGGACGGGCACCCGCCCGTCCCGATGAACAGGTTCCGGCCGAACGTCGTAGTGGACGGCACGGCCGCCTGGGATGAGGATGACTGGCGCCGTATCCGGATCGGCGCGGCGACCTTCCGGGTGGCGAAGCCCTGCGGGCGCTGCCAGGTCACCAGCATCGACCAGGCCACCGCGCAGCGCGGCCGGCAGCCGCTGGCGCTGCTCGGCCGGCGGCGCCGGTTCGGCAAGCAGCTGGTCTTCGGGCAGAACATGATCCCGGACTCCTGCGCGGCCATCAGGGTCGGCGACCCGGTCGAGGTTCTGGAGCGCGCCGGCGCGCGGCACCCTGCCGTGCCCGCACGGACGGCCGCCGGCCCGGCGCGGGCATAACAGTCAACGTTGCCGACACGGTATTTAACCCTGCGGACATGGTATTTAACCTTGCCGACATGGCATCGAACATAACGGCCGGCCGGTTTACCGTGGCGTAACACTTGCGGCGGGAATCTTAATATACGAGCTCTTGTCGGGCCGCCAATTCCTCGTGACAATGAACCGAGAGCGCGGATTCCAGGACCCCTGGAATCCGGGCGCGAGGCCTGCCATTGCCGTCACGCTCTTAGCCGTCCGCCGGCCCGCGACGGCACGCCGGGCGAGAGGAGCACCGTAATCCCGCTGTCACTGGGCGCGCTGATCAGCTTCTTCTCGCTTTCGCTGTCCTGCCTGAACACCGGAGCGCGCATTATCCGCCCGACGGGACAGCATCTGGTATTCCCGAAGCGCCCCGGCAGCGCGCATGCCGCCAGCCGCCAGCCGAACGCCGCGATCACCGTCTACATCAGCATCATGTTCCTGGTCGGGGCCAGCTGGCTCCATGCGGTCAGCCGGCGCCGGCGCGGCATCCTCGCCGAGGTCGAGACGGGTCCGGGGAACACCCTGCACGTCCACGAGCAGCGCGAGCCCGGCGGCGTACCCGCCGCGGCAGCGCGGGAAGGCCCCCGGTCGCTCGGCCTCACTGCAGGCGCGGTCGAGTAACCGGGCAGGCGGCCTTCGCGCCGGCGGCGTCCTCCCCGTCGGCGCGAAG
>JBKQMG010000179.1:0-30075 GCA_052146815.1 Streptosporangiaceae bacterium
GGCGGGTGTTCCGGATGGCGCCGCTGCAGCATCATTTCGAATTGCTGGGCTGGGCGGAGACGACGATCGTGATCAGGTTCTGGCTGATCTGCGGTTTGTTCATCGCCCTCGGCCTCGGCATCTTCTACATTGAATGGCTGCCGGGCTAAGCTGCGCCCGGCTCGCGCCAGGCCGGAGCGGCCGGGCTTCCCCTCCCCGCAGACAGGCCGATGACCAGCTCAGAAGATCAGTTCGCCGGGCGCCGCGTCCTCGTGGCAGGCCTGGGCGTCTCCGGACCGCCGGCCGCCAGGGCGCTGGCCGCCCGCGGCGCGCTCGTGACCGCCGTCGACGCGCGGGACGACGACGACCGGCGCCTGCTCGCGGCCGCGCTCGCGGCGGACGGCGTCACGGTGCGGCTCGGCGACGCCGCCCTGCACGTGCCCGAAGAGACCGATCTGGTCGTCACCTCGCCGGGCTGGCGGCCCGACGCGCCGCTGCTGGCGGCCGCCGCGGCCGCGAGAATCCCCGTGATCGGCGACGTCGAGCTGGCCTGGCGGCTGCGGCCGGTGCTGCCCGGCGGCGCCCGGCAGGAATGGCTCGCCGTGACGGGCACCAACGGCAAGACCACGACGGTGCGGATGCTCGCCGCTATGCTCGCCGCGGCCGGGCACCGCAGCATCGCCGCCGGCAACGTCGGCACCTCCGCCGTCGAGGCAGTGACGGCCGCGGAGCCCTACGAGGTGCTGGCGGTGGAGCTGTCCAGTTTCCAGCTGCACTGGAGCTCGACGGTGGCGCCGCTGGCGGCTGCGGTACTCAACGTGGCTGCGCATCATCTCGACTGGCACGGTGATATCGGTTCCTACGCCAGGGATAAGGGCCGGATCTACGCGGCAGGCACGATCGCGGTCTGCAACGGCGAGGACGAGCGCTCGGCCGCCCTGGCCAGCGCCGCGCCCGCCGCGGCGCGGGTGGTCGCGTTCCGGCTCGGGCCGCCCGGTCCCGGCGAGCTCGGGATCGACGACGGCGGGATGATCGACCGCGCCTTCGCCGCCGGGGTCCGCCTGGCCGACGTCGCCGACGTGCGGCCGGCCGCCCCGCACAACGTCGCGGACGCCCTCGCCGCGGCAGCGCTCGCCCGCGCCTACGGCGACCCGGCGGAGGCTATCCGCGCTGGGCTGCGCTCCTTCCGCCCCGACCCGCACCGGCTGAGCCTGGTGGCGCAGATCGCCGGGGTGGATTATGTCGACGATTCCAAGGCCACCAACCCGCACGCCGCTGCCGCCTCGCTCGCCGCCTTCCGCCCGGTCGTCTGGGTGGCCGGCGGCCTGTTCCGGGGGGCCGACCAGGACCTCGACCAGCTGGCGCGGTCAGCGGCGCCGCGGCTGCGCGCCGCCGTGCTGCTCGGCGCTGACCGGGACAAATTCCGGCGGGCACTCGCGCGACACGCACCGGATGTCCCGGTCGTCGACACGGCCTGCGCCGACACTGGAGTTATGGATCTCGTGGTGACGGAGGCAGCCCGGCTCGCCGAGCCGGGCGACACCGTGCTGCTCGCCCCGGCAGCCCAGTCCTTTGACCTGTTCCGCGACTACCCGGCGCGCGGTGACGCATTCGCCGCCGCGGTGGCCCGGCTGGCGGACCGCAGGTGAGCGCGACATCAGCCCCCGGGGACGAAGCCCCCGGGGCGGTCAGCCGCGGGCTGCCCGGGGTCAGGGAACGCGCGGCGGCGACTCTCGGCCTGCTTGACCGCCCGCTGACGTCCTACTACCTGGTCCTCGGCATCACGCTGCTGCTGATCGCGCTCGGCCTGGTCATGGTGCTGTCGACGACGTCGGCGTTTGACCTGGCGAACGGGATTTCCACTTACAGCGGGTTCGTCAAGCAGCTGCTCGGGGTTCTCGTCGGGCTGCCGCTGATGTGGGGCGCGTCCAGGTGCCCGCCAAGGCTGTTCCGGGCCCTCGCCTACCCCGCGATCATCGTCTCGGTGCTCGGCCTGCTTGCGGTGCTCGGGTTCGGCAAGTCGATCGACGGCGGCGTGCGCTGGATCCAGGTGGGCCCGCTGCCGCTGGAGCCGTCCGAGCTGGCCAAGCTCGGCTTCATGCTGTGGGGGGCCGACCTGCTCGCGCGCAAGGAGAAGCTGGGCGCGCTGACCGACTGGCGGCACCTGCTGATCCCGCTGATGCCGGGCGCGGCGATCCTCAGCCTGCTGGTGCTTTCCGGGGACGACCTCGGCACCACCTTCGTGCTGCTGGTGATCTTCCTCACCCTGCTGTGGGTGATCGGGACGCCGAACAGCCTGATGCTCGGCATGCTCGGGCTGATCGGCTTCGTCCTGGTCATCCTGATCCTCGTGGCCGGCTACCGGCTCAGGCGGATCACCGCCTTCTTCAGCCACCCCGGACCTAACACGCAGCTGGGCTGGCAGCCATCCGAGGGCAAGTACGCGCTCGGCTCCGGCGGATTTTTCGGCGTCGGAATGGGCGCCAGCCGGGCTAAATGGGGCTGGGTGCCGGAATCCACGACCGACTTCATCTTCGCCATCCTCGGCGAGGAGCTCGGGCTGGTCGGCACGCTGTGCGTGACGCTGCTCTACGGCGGCCTCGCCTACGCCGGGCTGCGGATCGCCCGGCGGGTCACCGACACCTTCGTGCGCCTGGCCGCCGCATCGATCACGGCCTGGATCGTGGCCCAGGCCGTGGTTAACATCGGCTCGGTGCTCGGGCTGCTGCCGATTACCGGCGTCCCGCTGCCGCTGATCTCCCAGGGCCTGTCCTCGCTGCTCGCGACCATGGTCGCCCTCGGGATGCTGCTCGCCTTTGCCCGGCAGGAGCCAGGCGCGGCGCAGGCGCTTGCCGCCGCTGGCCCCGGTATGCACCGGCGCATCCTAAGCTGGCTGAACCTGAGCAGGCGGCGGCGCTGAGCGCTGCCTGCGGGCGGCCCGCGCTGGCCGCCCGCCCGCAAGCGGAAGAAAGGCAGGGCCGGCGATGAGCGTGGTCATTGCGGGCGGGGGCACCGCGGGGCATATCGAGCCGGCGCTGGCCCTGGCCGACGCGCTGCGCCGCGCTGAACCCGATATCGCCGTCACGTGCCTCGGGACCGAGCGCGGGCTGGAGACCAGGCTCGTGCCGCTGCGCGGCTACGAGCTGGCGCTGATCCCCGCCGTGCCGCTGCCGAGATCCCTGACGCCCCAGCTGCTGTCGGTGCCCGGCCGGATGGTGGCGGCGGTCGGGGCGGCCGCGGCGGTCCTCGACGCCGTCCGCGCCGAGGTGGTGGTCGGCTTCGGCGGCTACGTGGCGACGCCCGGCTACCTGGCGGCCGCTCGCCGGCGGGTGCCGATCGTCGTGCACGAGGCGAATTCCAAGCCTGGCCTGGCTAACCGGATCGGCGCGGCGCTGACCCGGCATGTCTTCACCGGGCAGCCGGGCACCCGGCTGCACAACTCCCGGTACATCGGCATCCCGATCCGGCGGGAGATCACCGGGCTGGACCGGCTGGCGGTCAGCGACAAGGCCCGCGCCCATTTTGGCCTGCGGCCTGACCTGCCGGTCCTGCTGGTGACCGGCGGCTCGCAGGGGGCAAGCTCGCTGAACCGCTCGGTGCTCGGCGCGGCAGGGTGGCTGCGCGCGGCCGGGGTGCAGGTGCTGCACATCATCGGGCCCCGCGCGGACGGCGACGTCGTCGTGCCGCCCGGCGACACCCCGTACGTCGTGCTGCCCTATATCGACCGGATGGATCTGGCCTACGCCGCAGCGGACTTCGCGCTATGCCGGGCCGGGGCCATGACCTGCGCGGAGCTGACCGCTGTCGGCTTGCCGGCCGCTTACGTGCCGCTGCCGCACGGCAACGGCGAGCAGCGGCTGAATGCGCTGCCGGTCGAGGACGCAGGCGGCGGCCTCATCATCGACGACGCCAGGCTCAGCCCGGACTGGATCCGGGACACGCTGCTGCCCGTCCTGCTCGATGCCGAGCTGGTGGCGGCCATGTCACACGCGGCCGCCGAGGCGGGGAGCCGGGACGCCGATGCCAGGCTGGCCGCGGAAGTGCTGAGCGTCATCCGCGGCCGCAGCCGCGGACGGCGGGGCGGTCATCGCGGCCGCTGAGCCGCAGAACGGGAGGGCGAGGGCATGGGCCTGGTCACGCCGGTAGATCCGGTGCCGGTCGGCGAGCTCGGCAGGGTGCACTTCGTCGGCATCGGCGGCGCGGGCATGTCCGGTATCGCGCGGATCATGCTCGCGCGCGGGGTGCCGGTGTCCGGCAGCGACGCGGCGGCCTCCGCGCAGCTTGAAGAGCTCGCGGCTCTCGGCGCCCGCGTCTGCGTCGGTCACCGGGCGGAGAATGTCGGTGACGCCGACACTCTGATCGTCTCGACGGCCATCAGGGCGGAGAACCCCGAGCTCGCAGCGGCGAGGCAGGCGGGGCTCAGGGTCATGCACCGGGCGGCGGCGCTGGCCTCGGTGATGCTGGGCCGGCAGGGCATCGCGATCGCGGGCACGCACGGCAAGACGACCACCACCTCGATGATCACCACGGTGCTGCGCAGCTGCGGGGCCGCGCCGTCCTACGTCATCGGCGGGATCCTCGAGGAGACCGGGCTCGGCGCGGATGAGGGCAGCGGGGACGCGGTCGTCGTCGAGGCGGACGAGAGCGACGGCTCCTTCCTGATGCTCGCGCCGTGCGCCGCGGTCATCACCTCGATCGAGGCAGATCACCTGGACAACTACGCCGGCCTGGCCGAGATCGAGGCGGCCTTCGCCGCGTTCGCCGCGAAGATCAGCGCCGGCGGACTGCTCATCGCCTGCGCGGACGATCCCGGCGCCCGGGCGCTGGCGGCGGCTGCGGCTGGGCCGGACCTGCGCGTGCGCACCTACGGCCAGTCGCCGGACGCCGACTACCGGGTCAGCGACGTGACACCGCGCGGCATGGCCACCAGGCTGACGGTGACCGGTCCGCCGCAGCCGGGAGCGGGCGGCCCGGCCGCCGCGCCGGCCCAGATCACGGCCGGCCTGCCGCTGGAGATCAAGGTGCCCGGCCGGCATAATGCGCTCAACGCCGCAGCGGCTTTCGCGCTCGCCGTCGAGCTGGGCTTCGCGCCAGGGGACGTCGCCCGCGGACTGGCGGCCTACCGGGGGGCGCGCCGCCGGATGGAAATCAAGGGCGAGGCTGACGGGGTGCAGGTCCTGGACAGCTACGCCCATCATCCGACCGAGCTGGCGGCGGACCTGACCGCGGCGCGGGACGTGGCCGGAGGCGGCCGGGTCATCGCGGTTTTCCAGCCGCATCTGTTCAGCCGCACCAGGATGTTCGCCGCGGAATTCGGCGCTGCGCTCGCCCTGGCCGACGAGGTCATCGTGCTGGACATTTACGCGGCACGCGAGGATCCGGAGCCGGGCGTGACCGGCGCCCTGGTCGCCCGCGCGGTGCCCGGTGCCGCCGCCCAGTTCGTCGCCGACATGACGGCGGTGCCGGCGGTCGTGGCCGGACTGGCCAAGCCGGGCGATCTGGTCCTCACGATGGGAGCGGGCGACGTGACGACGCTGGGCCCGCTCATCGTGGCGGCGCTGCGCCAGCGGGCCGGGGACAGCCGGTGATCCGCGGCCGGGTAGCCGCGGCCCGGGCCGGGGCCGTTACGGGCCAGGCCGCGCCGCGGCCCGCCGCGCCGGGCCAGCTGTCCGCGCCCGGCCAGCCCGGCGCCAGCCAGCCCGGTGCCGGCCCGCGCTGGGGCCGCGATCCGTGGAAGGCGGCGTTCTTCCTGGTCATGGCCCTCGCGATCGCGGCGGCCGCCATCTGGGCGCTGCTGGGCTCTAGCCTGGTCGTCGTCCGGTCGGTCACCGTCACCGGGACGCGGCTGGTGTCGCCGGCCGAGGTGCGCAGGGCCGCAGGAGTCCGCTACGGCACCCCGCTGATCCGGATCGACACACAGCGCGTGGCCCAGCAGGTCGAGCGGCTCGCCCAGGTTCAGTCCGCGCAGGTCAGCCGGGACTGGCCGAGCACCCTCCACATCTCAGTACTGGAGCGCACCCCCGCCCTGGCGGTCGAGCTGACAGGCCGTTACGAACTGGTGGACGAGTACGGCGTGGTCGTCCGGTCGGCGGTGACCAGGCCGCATGGCCTGCCGCTGCTGAAGTCGCGGCCGGCCGAGCTGCGCGGCAGCCCGCAGGTTCGTGCGGCAGCCCTTGTGCTCCGCGAGCTCCCGGCGGGCCTGCGGCGGCGGGTCACCGCGGTCAGCGCTCCTGGCGCCGATCAGGTCATGCTGGATCTGCGCGGCCGCATCACCGTCGAGTGGGGCGGTCCGGCCAGGGCGGCGGCCAAGAAGGCCGAACTCAGGATCCTGATGCGGACCCATGCGGCGTATTACGACGTCAGCGGCTCCGGCGCCGCCGTGACCGGGGGCTGACCCGGAATGCGCGGGCGCGCCGACGGGTCGCGCGGGTCCGCTGACGAGATGCGCGGGTGGCAGGACGGTGCGTCCGGCCGCGCTGCGGAAGGCCTGCCGGGCCATGTGCAAGCGCCACGGGGGCTTAGTGCCCGGACGGCAGATCGCGACACGCCGGGCGCGCTAAGGGCGCAGTTAGTTGACCGCGGGCAGCAGGCAACCCTACTGTCCCTAACAGTCAGCAGCTTAGCATACTCTAAATCTCAACTTGAGGGTGAGAGTTGACTTGCTGAAAAAAGCGGAAGCAGCCCGGCGATTATTACTGGGGCCACAATTCGGCACACTGCTTCGGCAGAGTTTCCCGAGCTAGGCGGCGCGCGGCCGGCGCTCCAGCCGGCCGGAAGAGACGCAACATAGCAAGCGAGCGGAAAGGGTCCCTCCTCGTGGCATCACCGCAGAACTATTTGGCGGTCATCAAGGTCGTCGGTATCGGCGGGGGCGGCGTCAACGCCGTAAACCGGATGATCGAAGAGGGACTCAAGGGCGTTGAGTTCATCGCGATAAACACAGATGCTCAGGCACTGCTGATGAGTGATGCCGACGTCAAGCTTGATGTCGGCCGCGAGCTCACCAGGGGCCTGGGCGCGGGCGCCAACCCCGACATCGGCAGCAAGGCCGCCGAGGATCACCGCGAGGAGATCGAGGAGGTCATCAAGGGGGCCGACATGGTCTTCGTCACCGCGGGCGAGGGCGGCGGGACGGGCACCGGCGGTGCGCCGGTCGTGGCCAGCGTGGCCCGCTCGCTTGGCGCGCTGACCATAGGCGTCGTCACCCGGCCGTTCGGCTTCGAGGGCAAGCGCCGGGCCGCGCAGGCCGATTACGGCATCGAGCGCCTCCGGGAGGAGGTGGACACCCTTATTGTCATTCCCAATGACCGGCTGCTGTCGATCTCTGACCGGCATGTCAGCGTGCTTGATGCCTTCAAGGCCGCCGATCAGGTCCTGCTCTCCGGTGTCCAGGGAATCACCGACCTGATCACCACGCCGGGGCTGATTAACCTGGACTTCGCCGATGTCAAGGCGGTGATGTCCGGGGCCGGCTCAGCGCTCATGGGGATTGGCTCGGCCCGCGGGGATGACCGGGCGGTCGCCGCCGCGGAAATGGCGATCTCCAGCCCCCTGCTGGAGGCGAGCATCGACGGCGCCCACGGCGTTCTCCTGTCCATTCAGGGCGGCTCGGACCTCGGGCTCTTCGAAATCAACGAGGCTGCGCAACTGGTGGCCAACTCGGCGGCGCCCGACGCGAATATCATCTTCGGCGCCGTCATCGACGACGCGCTCGGCGACGAGGTGCGGGTCACGGTCATCGCCGCGGGGTTCGACGAGAACCAGGGCGGCCGGTCGCGGTCCGGACGCACGGTAGCCGGTGTCGTCGCGCCCGCCGTGCTGGCCAACGGATACTCGGCCGGCAGCACCTGGCGGCCGCTCTCGCTCCCTGACCGCCCCGGCGAGAGCGCATCGGCCAGCGCTGCCGACCATGGCACGCACCTGACTGAGCCGCAGGCACCTTCGCCCCTGGCCGCCGGTTCCGGGGCGGATGCCGCGCCTGCCGCGGCCGCAGTGCCGCCGCAGGTATCCGAGCCCGTCGCGGAGCCGGCGACGGCGGACGCGGCCAGCGGCGCGCAGGCGGCATCCAAAGAGGAAGATCACGGGTCTGCCGAGAGCGTGCCCCAGCCCCGAGAGGGCGCTCCCGGCGCCTCGGCGTTCGCGGCCAGGGACAAGCTGGGCACCATTCCGCCGGCGGCCGAGTCGGCGGCCGTGCGCATCCCGGACGCCGGGGGAACCCGGCGCCGGTCAGTGGTCTTCGAGGAGGACGACGAGCTCGACGTGCCCGACTTCCTGAAGTGACATTGCCGGAAGTGACACAGCCTGAAGTGAGCGCGACGCCAGGGCCGGACGGCCGCGGCCCCGGTCGGCCTGCAGAGGGCCCCGGGCAGCCATTCGCGCTGTGCGAGGGTGTCCGGGCGCTGTTCACCGGCCGCCGCGGCGGTGTCAGCCTG
Organism: Streptosporangiaceae bacterium; assembly: GCA_052146815.1. Classification (GTDB taxonomy): domain Bacteria; phylum Actinomycetota; class Actinomycetes; order Streptosporangiales; family Streptosporangiaceae; genus DATJZH01. The sequence continues at coordinate 8,412 of JBKQMG010000179.1, forward strand.
GCGCCTTTCGATGACCTCAACATCAGCGAGTCGGCCGGTGATGACCCGGCCGCGGTCGCCAGCAACAGGGCGCATGTCGCTGCGGCCTGCGGTCTGGCTCCTGGTGCCATGGCGTGGATGCGCCAGGTGCATGGCGCGTCCGTCAGCGAGATGACCGGCGGGCCGGGCGCACCGACCGCTGACGCGATCTACACCGGCGAGCCCGGACTGGCGCTCGGCGTGCTCGTGGCCGACTGCGCTCCGGTCCTCATCGCCGACCCCGTGGCCAGGCTGGTCGGCGCCGCTCATGCCGGACGCGAGGGGATGGCCGCTGGCGTGGTGCCGGCCCTGGTGGCGGCCCTGGCCGGGGCGGGAGCGGATCCCGGCCGGATGCGCGCAGTCATCGGGCCGGTCATCTGCGGGGCCTGCTACGAGGTGCCTGCGCAGCTGCGGGCCAAGGTGGCCGCCGTGGTGCCGGCCGCCGGCTGCGTCACCGCCGCGGGCACCGCCGGAATCGACATCCGGGCCGGGGTCGAGGCCCAGCTGGCCGCCGCAGGGGTCGGGAAGGTCAGCGGCGACCGGCGCTGCACCGCCGAGACGGCCGGCCTCTACTCCTACCGGCGCGACGGGCGCACCGGGCGGTTCGCCGGGCTTATCTGGCTTGCGCCCTGATGTGCCCGTGAGTGCCCCCTCAGCCGGCCAGGCCGGGCGCCGGGCTGAAATCGAGGCCGGCCTGCAGGCGGTGCGGGCCCGGATTGCCGCGGCGTGCGCCGCGGCCGGCCGGGACGCCGGTGAGGTCACGCTGATCGCGGTCACCAAGACGTTCCCCGTCTCCGATATCAGGCTGCTCAGCGAACTTGGCGTCCGCGAGGTCGGCGAGAACAAGGACCAGGAGGCTGCCGCCAAGGCAGCCGAATGTCAAGCGCTGGGGCTCCCGCTGACCTGGCATTTTGTCGGCCAGCTGCAGGTGAATAAATGCGCCAGCGTGGTCCGCTACGCGGACGTGATTCATTCCGTCGACCGCCCCCGCCTGGTCACCGCGCTCGGGTCGCGGGCCAGGGCCGCCGCGCGCGTCATCACCTGCCTGGTACAGATAAGCCTCGACGGTGACCCGCACCGGGGCGGCGCGACGGCGGCTGATGTCCCGGCACTCGCGGCGGCTATCGAGCAGGAAGACGGGCTTGTCCTCGGCGGCGTCATGGCGGTCGCGCCGCTCGGCGCCGCGCCCGCGCGGGCCTTCGCGGCACTCGGCGAGATTGCGCAGCAGGTGCGGGCGGCGCACCCGGCCGCGACGATCATTTCGGCCGGGATGAGCGCTGACCTGGAAGAGGCAATCGCGGCCGGCGCGACACACGTGCGAATCGGTACGGCGTTGCTCGGCGGCCGGCCGCCCTTAGTCAGGTAATGTCCGACGCGTGGCCCGCGTTACTGGCGCGGTGCCGCCTGGCAGGCATGACGGAGGGCAGCAGATGGCCAGCGCGATGCGCAAGATGGCGGTCTATCTCGGCCTGGTAGAGGACGACCAGCGGTATGAGGACGGCTACCAGGACGAGTACGGCTCCGAGGATGAGTACGACGAGTACGGTGCCGGCCCGGCTGAGCCCGATGAGCGGCCGGAGTCGCACGCGGTCATCTACGGTGACGGCGGGCTGGACAACGGCCGGCTGTCGCGGGAGCGGGCTGGGGCGACTCAGGTGCAGACGACCGATCTGACACGTATCACTACCTTGCACCCCCGCACGTATAATGAAGCTCGTACGATCGGAGAGCATTTCCGTGATGGCACTCCGGTGATCATGAACCTGACCGAGATGGTGGACAGCGACGCTAAGCGTCTCGTCGACTTCTCCGCAGGGCTGATCTTCGGGCTGCGCGGGAGCATCGAGCGGGTGACCAACAAGGTGTTCCTGCTGTCCCCGGCGAATGTGGAAGTCGCCGCCGAGGACAAGGCCCGCATCGCGGAACGGGATTTTTTTAACCAGAGTTAGACACTCGCGACAAGCGGCGCAGCACGGCAACAAAGGTGGCCATTCAGGCATCCGCCGTGAGGGTAGGGCGGGGATGTGAACATCGCAAGGGTAGTGCTGACCTATGTACTCTCTTTTTACCTGCTGCTGCTCATTGGCCGGCTGATCATCAGCTGGATACAGGCCTACTCCAGGTCATGGCGCCCTTCGGGGATCGTCCTGGTGATCGCCGAGGCCTGCTACACGGCCACTGACCCGCCACTCAAGTTGCTAAGGCGCTACATTCCCACGATCAGGCTCGGTAGTGTTGCCCTTGACCTCAGCTTCATGCTGCTGTTCCTGGTGGTACTTGTGCTGTTGCAGGTCGTGGGACAGCTCTGATCGGGTAGCGTCCATAGGGGACCACGCTCCAAGGAGAAGAGAGACATGCCACTGACGCCCGCGGATGTGCGGAACAAGCAGTTCAGCACGACCAGGCTCAGGCCCGGCTACGACGAAGAAGAAGTCGATGCCTTCCTCGACGAGGTCGAGGCTGAGCTCGACCGCCTCATTCAGGACAATGAGGAGCTCCGGGCGAAGCTAGCCGAGGTGCTGCGCGGAAGTGGGGGCAGCAGCAAGGCCACGGCCGCCCTGAACGCCCCGCACATCGAGCCCGCATCGGAGCTCATGTCCGCTGAACCGCAGCGGCACGAGCCGGAGCGCAGGCCAGAGCCAGTGATGATGGGCAGCAGGAAGCCCTCCGAGGACAACATGGACACGGCCGCCCGCGTCCTCGCTCTGGCCCAGCAGACCGCGGATCAGGCGATCGCCGACGCGCGACGCGAGGCCGACGAGACGCTTGGCCGCGCGCGGCGCGAGGCCGACGAGATCCTGACCAAGGCTCGCCGCCAGTCCGAGCAGATCACCAGCGACGCGCGGGCCCGGGCCGAGAGCCTCGAGCGCGACGCGCAGGAGCGTCACCGTCAGGCCATGGGCTCCCTGGTCCAGTCCCGCGAGGAACTGGAGCGCCGGGTGGACGACCTGCGGGCGTTCGAGCGCGAGTACCGCAGCAGGCTCAAGGCTTACCTCGAAGGCCAGCTGCGCGATCTTGAGGCGGGTGCGGCTGACAGCGGGGTGTTCCCGGCGGTGGCCACTGGACCGCAGTCCACTGTGCCTGCGGGAATGGGCCGGATGGATGCCCGTAATGGCGGACAGTCATCGGCGTCTGGGTCCTACGCAGGCGTTCCCGAGCCGGTCGCACACAATGGAGGGTTCCGGCCTGCCGACAGTGGCCAGCACGATCGGCGGTAGTTCTGCCGCTCTGCTCCATCTTCGGTAATGGAGTCCGCTCGTGATCCGCTTCGGCGTCGTCCTTTCGGTGGCCTTGGCAGCATTCGGGCTGCTAGTGGGGGGAGTCCTCACTAGCAGCCTGCTGCTTGTCTATCTCGCAATCGCAGTGGCGGCGCTGGGGCTTCTCGGGCTGATCGTCTTCGCCGTCATCTGGCGCAAGGAGATCTTCGGCTCCGGCCGGGAAAGCGCTCTGACCGGACCGGCGCAGGGACAGCCTGCGGCGCTGACGGTCAGTTCCTCGGCCGAGTCCGTTCCAGCGCAGTCTGTGCCGGTCAAGTGCGCTCAGCCCGAGCCAGCTTCGTCCGAGCCAGCTCAGCCCGAGGAAGCTCCGTCGGAAGCGGCACAGGCCGAGGAAGCCGAGCCCGAACCGGCACAGCCTGAACCGGCACAGCCTGAATCAGCGTCCCCCGTACCGGCTGACGCTGAGCACGCACTGTCTGCGTCCTCCGGAACTGGGGCGGCCCACCAGATGGACCTAGCCCCAGGCAGCGATCCGGCAGCCAAGGGTCCAGCGGGCAATGGCAAAGCAGGCAACGGCCCGGCGGCCAAGCCATCACAGTCAGAAACGGCTGCTGCTCAGCCCGGCCAGGCCGCGGCAAACCCAGCACAGTCAGCGGCCGGCAGTGTGCCCCCGGACCTGGTCGCCGACGCCCCTGCGGATTCGGCCGTCCCTGCCAAGCCATCAGCGGATGAGCGTCCCGCGGCCGGGCAGTCGGCGGCAGGTCTCGCTAAAGCCGAGTCTGCCGCAGACGCCGGCTCTCGGTCAGACGCCGGCCAGACGACGGAAGCTGACCAGCAGCCTGCTTCTGCGGGACGTTCCCGGCTTCCTGAGGTCGACGAGCTCTGGCGGCGCGTGGAGCAGGAGATGGCAGCTTCCCGCCGGACCGGCGATGCGCCGTCGCCAGAGGCCGTATCCGGCGAGGTGGTGGCAGTAGATGCTGCGCCAGCGGCGGAGGCGGTTCCAGCAGATGCTGCGTCAGCGGAGGCCGTGCCAGCGGCGGAGGCGGTTCCAGCAGACGCTGAGCCAGCCGGGCGGGCCGCCGCAGTGACGGAATCTCCGGCGGCGAGCGGGGCGGCGGCTCATGAGGACGAGCCGGCCGAGGCGACTACTGCCAAGCCGACGGCAGGTGAGGCGACGGCTGCCAAGCCGACGGCAGGTGAGGCGAAAACTGCCGAGCCGACTACTGCCAAGCCGGCGGCAGCCGAGCCGGCCATCCCCGAGGCGGCCCCGGCGGAGGCCGGGTCCGCCAGCAGTTCCGCGGGTTCCGGGTCCGCCGTGACGACCGCATCAGCGAAGACAGCAGCAGCGGCCGGGGCGGCGGGTTCCGCGCAGAACGGCAGTTCCCAGGTGATGCTCGTGCCCGGCATCGCGAGGTATCACCGCCGTGACTGCATCCTGATCCGCTTCCTCAGCCAGGAAGACCTCGAAATAATGCCGAGACGGACCGCCGAGGCCAGGGGATGCGTGCCCTGCAAGGCCTGCAAGCCTGACCGCGCGCCCGCGCAGCCTGCCGTCAGCTGACGGCAGGGGCTGCAGGTGCCGGAACCGCGTCGATGACGAAGCTGAGCCCCAGGTCTGCGTCGGTGTGCTCCGTGCCTGTGGCCGTGCCCGGCCGCGCGTCGGGCCGTCCCGGACCGTAGCCGACGGCCAGGACCTCTGACCTGATCAGGTCACCATGCTCAGTCAGCGCCGCGGCCAGTTCGGGGTCGGCTGTTGTCCAGCGCAGCGAGATCCGGTCGCTGACGTGCAGGCCGTCACTCTTGCGCGCGTCCTGCACCAGCCGGACGACCTCCCTCGCCAGGCCCTCCCTGCGCAGTTCCGGCGTGATCGCGATATCTAGTGCGACGGCCTCGCCGCCTTCGGACGCGACGGCCCATCCCGTGCGCGGAGTCTGGGTGACGATCACGTCGTCGGGCCCGATGCGCACCGGGGCACCGGCCACCTCGACCGACGCGGTCCCGGCTGAGCGCAGCTCGGCGCTGAGCGCGGCCGGGTCGGCCGCCTGGATCGCTGCCGCGACCGCCGGGGTGCCCTTGCCGAACTGCTTGCCGAGGGCGCGGAAGTTCGGCTTGACCGAGTATTCGACCAGTTCCTCGCCGACTGCGGCGAGCGGCTCGAGTTCGTGCACATTGAGTTCCTCGGCGATCTGCGCGCGCAGCTCGGCGGGCAGGTCGGTGAAGCCCTCGGCGCCGACCAGTGCGCGTCCGAGGGGCTGGCGTACCCGCAGCACCGCTGCGCTGCGCGCCGACCGGCCTAGTTCCACCAGCCGCCGGGCGAGCGCCATCTGCGCGGACAGCTGCTCGTCGATCAGGCTGTGGTCAGCGGCCGGCCAGGTGGCGAGGTGCACCGATTCGGGCGCGCCGTCGCTGCGCAGCACTCCCCAGACGTAGTCGGTCAGGAACGGGGCGATCGGCGCCATCAGCCGGGTCAGGGTCTCCAGGCATTCCTGCAGGGTGGCGAAAGCCGCGGCGCCGTCGGGGGTGCCAGGGCCGTCCCAGAACCTGCGCCGGGACCGCCGTACGTACCAGTTAGACGCGTCATCGATGAACGCGGCGAGCCTGCGCCCGGCCGCTGCCGAGTCGAATTCCTCGAGCGCCTGCGTCACGTCTCGGACCAGGGTGTGCAGTTCGCTGAGCAGCCAGCGGTCAAGGACCGGCCGGTCGGCTGCCGGGGGAGCGCCAGCCAGCCTTTCCGCGTCCCAGGTGATACCCGCAGATGCGGCCGCGTTCGCGTACAGCACCAGGAACGACGTGGTGTTCCAGTAGGTCAGCAGCACCTTGCGGACGATCTCCTCGAGCGCCGAGCTGCCGATCTTCCTGGTCGACCACGGGGAGCCGGCCGCGGCGAAGAACCAGCGCACCGCGTCAGCGCCATGGGTGTCCATCAGCGGGACCGGCTCGAGGACGTTGCCGAGGTGCTTGCTCATCTTCCGGCCGCGGTCATCGACGACCAGGCCGACGCAGAGCACGTTCTCATACGAGGAGCGGCCGAACAGCAGCGTGCCGATCACCATCAGGGAGTAGAACCAGCCGCGGGTCTGGTCGATCGCCTCGCAGATGAACTGCGCCGGGTAGGCCCGCAGGAACTCCGCCTCGTTCCGCCACGGGGCGCCGTGCTGGGCGAACGGCATGGATCCCGAGTCGTACCAGACGTCGATGACCTCGGGCACCCGGCGGGCCTCGCCACCGCACTGCGGGCAGCTGATCGTGATGTCGTCCACGAACGGCCGGTGCGGGTCGACTCCGGCCAGGTCCCGCCGCGCGAGCTCAGACAGCTCGGCGAGCGAGCCGACGCAGGTGACGTGCTCGCCGGCGCACAGCCAGACGGGCAGCGGCGTGCCCCAGTACCTGTTACGCGACAGCGCCCAGTCGACGTTGTTGCGCAGCCACTCGCCGTACCGGCCGTGCTTGATCGTCGGCGGCTGCCAGTTCGTCTGCTCGTTCGCCGCCAGCAGATCGTCCTTGATCGCGGTCGTGCGGATGAACCAGGATGGCAGCGCGTAATACAGCAGCGGCGTGCCGCAGCGCCAGCAGTGCGGGTAACTGTGCTCGTGCAGCTTCGAGCGGAACATCAGGCCGCGATCGGCCAGGTCGCTGATCAGCAGGGGATCAGCGTCCTTGAAGAACAGGCCGCCGACCAGCGGCACATCATCCTCGAACCGGCCGTCCGGCCGGATCGGGTTCACCACCGGCAGCCCGTGGGCCCGGCCGGTCTCCATGTCGTCCGCGCCGAACGCCGGGGCCATGTGCACCAGGCCGGTGCCGTCCTCGGTGGTGACGAACGGCGCGGTCACGACGCGGTGCGCGTCCGGGATGTCGATCAGGTGCAGCGGCGCGTCGTAGGTGGCCCCGGCCAGGTCGGCGCCGCGCATCCGGTCGGTGACGTGCCAGCCCTCGCCGAGCACCCGGCCGAACAGCGCCTCGGCGACGACGACCCGGTCGCCGTCCCCGGACTTGCGGGCCAGCACGTATTCCTCGTCGGGGTGGACGGCCACGGCGGTGTTCGACACCAGCGTCCACGGCGTTGTGGTCCACACCAGCAGGTCAGCCCCGGCCAGTGCCGGGGGCGCGCCGTCCGGCACGGTCCGCACCGGGAACCGGACGGTCACCGACGGGTCGGCGACGGTCTGGTACACGTCCGGCTGGCCCATCTCATGATCGGACAGCGGCGTGCCGCAGCGCGGGCAGTAGGGACTGATGCGGAAATCCCGGACCAGCAGTCCCTTGTCGAAGATCTGCTTCAGCGACCACCACACCGACTCGATGTAGCTGGGATCCATGGTCCGGTAGGCCTGGGACAGGTCGATCCAGTAGCCCATCCGCTCGGTCATCTCGGCGAAGGCGTCGACGTGCCGCAGCACGGACTCGCGGCAGCGCTCGTTGAACGCCGCGATGCCGTACGCCTCGATGTCCTTCTTCGCGGCCAGCCCGAGTTCCTTCTCGACGGCCACCTCGACGGGCAGGCCGTGGCAGTCCCAGCCGCCCAGCCGCGGCACGTGGCTGCCCTGCATCGTCTTGAACCGGGGGAACAGGTCCTTGAAGACCCGCGCCTCGATGTGGTGGACGCCGGGCATGCCATTGGCGGTCGGCGGCCCCTCGTAGAAGGTCCACTGCGGCCCGCTGGCGGTCTGGTCCAGCGAGCGCTGGAAGACCTTGCTGTCCCGCCAGCGCGCCAGCATCTCGCGCTCGATCGCGGGCAGATCCACGACGGCGGGCAGCTCAGGGAAAGGCCGGACGGCACCGGTGCGCGGCGTCATCTCGGGAGCCTGGGACGGGGATTCGTCGGGGCTCGGCATGGCTGGTGGCCTCCCGCGGTCGAGCCGACGGGACTCCGGGTCCGCCAGCACGGCTTCGCCGGAGGGACGAGGCACGTCGGCGACGGCCCCGCGGTACCACCCTCCTTGGCCGCCGGGGCCGCCGAAGCGGCACCTGCAGCCCTCTTCTTTCAGTTCCTGCGGCCGGTTCTACTAGGCGGCCGTCCGGTCAGGGTCTGTGCCCGCCGGGATCGCTTGATCCGCGTCAGCGCCGTTCTTCCGGCGGCTCCGGGGTGATCTGTTCCGCTGCACGTGTCCCCGGGCTCGCACCAACCCCGGCTCGCTCCTGACCGCCGCAGCAGCAGCTGTCCCCATCAGCGCCGCGCAGGCCCTCATCTTAGCTGACGGCCGCCCTGCCCGGGTGCGTGCGCCACCGCCGCGCGTAGCCTGTGGCCGCCGGCCGATCCTGCGCTGGCGCGGAACGTGACGGCCCGGGGACCGCGTAGGCGCGAGTATGGGCGGAATGGCGCCCTGTTTGCGGTACGCCCCGCTGACCACTTATTCTCCGTTCACTGGCCGTAGTCAAGATCATCGTCATGCGTGGTGAGGGGAGGCGGGAATGGCCGCTGCCGCGCGTTCGGGCGCAGCCGCTCTTCCCGTGCGGCAAGGCGAAAGGCGATGGACGGAGTCCGAGCTGGGCAAGGTGCGTGACCAGCTCGCCGCAGAGGCCGCCGAGCTGCGCGCTGACATCGAGCGGGCCGAGACTGACATAGCCGATAGGCTGGGTGACGCCGTCGGCGATGCAGGCGACGACCAGGCGGATGTGGGAGCGAAGGCGTACGAGCGTGAGCACGAGCTCGCGCTGACGCACAATGCCCGCGAGCTGCTCACGCAGACCGAGCGGGCCCTGGCCAGAATAGAGGCAGGTACGTATGGAACGTGCGAGTCGTGCGGCCAGCCGATAGGCAAGGCGCGGCTGCAGGCGTTCCCCCGGGCGGTTATGTGCGTGACATGCAAGCAGCGGGAGGAACGCCGCTGACCGGTCCGCCGAGCGCCCGCGAGACCAGCGTCGGCGACGCAAGCGCCGGCGAGACCGGCCAGGCCGCCCGACCGGAACGTGCGGCCACGCCGGCCACCAGGCCGCGCCGGGTGCAGGTCCTGCTCGCGGTCGCCCTCGCGGTACTGGCCCTCGACATCGTGTCCAAGGCGGTGGTGGTCGCCAGGCTGTCCGGCGGCAAGATCGTCCGTCTGCTCGGCGGTTTCCTGACGCTCCTGGAGTCCCGCAATTCCGGCGCCGCGTTCAGCATCGGGACGTCGGCGACCATCGTGTTCACGGTGATCGCCATCGGCGTCATCATCTTCATCCTGCGCACGTCGCGCCGGATCCGCAGCGTGCCGTGGGCAATCGCGCTCGGCCTGCTGCTGGGCGGGGCCACCGGCAACCTGACCGACCGGATCTTCCGGTCGCCTGGCTTCGGCCGCGGTCACGTCGTGGACTGGATCGAGGTGCCGCACTGGCCGGTGTTCAATCTCGCTGATTCCGCCATCGTCTGCGGGGCCATCCTCGCAGTCCTGCTCGCCGCCCGCGGGATAGGGATCGACGGCACCCGGACCAACACCACGGGCGCGCAGGTCACCCTGCCTGGGACGGCGGGTTCCCCGGCTCCTGCGGACTCTCCGGCGGCTTCGGACTTGGGGGCGGCGGGGGATCCGGGCCAGGGCGAGCCGGCTGATGAGCCGGCGCCGGGCGAGCCGGCCGATGAGCCCGCGGCGAAAGGGCCCGACGGGCCGGCGCCGGCCGCCGGCGGGTGAAGACCATGCCAGACCAGCGCCGGGTCGCGGTTCCCGAGGGCCTGGACGGCGAGCGCCTGGACGCCGCCATCTCCCGGATGTTCGGCTTGTCCCGGGCCAGGGCAGCCGAGCTGATCACCGCTGGATCAGTGCTGGTCGACGGCCGGCCAGCGGGAAAATCTGACCGCGTGCCCGGCGGTGAATGGCTGGATGTCACGCTGCCGCCGCCGCCCGCAGCGGCGACCCTGCGCCCCGAGCCCGTTCCGGGCATGGCCATCGTCTACGAGGACTCCGACGTCGTCGTGGTGGACAAGCCAGCCGGCGTCGCGGCCCACCCGACCCCCGGCTGGACCGGGCCCACGGTGCTGCAGGGACTGCTCGCCGGGGGGCACACCATCGCCACCAGCGGGGCCGCCGAACGGCAGGGCATCGTGCACCGGCTCGACGCGAACACCACCGGGCTCATGGTCGTGGCCAAGAGCGAGCACGCCTACAGCGTGCTGAAGCAGGCGTTCCGCGACCGCGAGGTCGACAAGCGCTATCACGCGCTGGTCCAGGGCCACCCGGACCCGCTGCGCGGCACGATCGACGCGCCAATCGGCCGCCACCCTTCCGGTGACGGGCGGTTCGCGGTCGTGGCCGCTGGCAGGCCGTCGGTCACCCATTACGACACGCTCGAGGCGTTCCGGGCCGCGAGCCTCACGGAGATCATCCTCGAAACCGGCAGGACCCACCAGATCCGGGTGCACATGGCAGCAGTCCGCCACCCCTGCGTCGGCGACCGGCTCTACGGAGCCGATCCGGTGCTGGCTGAGCACCTCGGTATCAGCAGGCAGTGGCTGCACGCGGTCCGGCTGGGCTTCGCCCATCCCGCCGACGGCCGCCAGGTCGAGTTCACCAGCGGCTACCCCGCTGACCTGGCCCACGTCCTGGAAGTCCTCGCCGCGGAATCCTGACAGCGCCGGCTGCCACGTCAGCGGGCCAGGTCAGCTGACCCACGTCGGTGAGACGCCGGCGTAGCGCAGGAACATCCGCTGCAGGGTGCGCTCGTGGAGTCCCGCCAGGTCGCACAGCTCACCCAGGCGGCGGGCACTCCGGTTGACCTCGGCGAGCCTGGCCACCGCGGAGCGCGCACGGGGTCTGGCGACTCGGCCTGGCCGCGTCAGCGGGCCGTCCGCAGCCGTCCGGGGCGATTGAGGCTGTCGCGAATCTTCAATAGCGCCGCGCAGCCGCGCCCTACCGTGATCGTGATGACCACAGTGACTGACACGACAGCCGAACTGCTGGGCGAGGTACTCGCTGAACTGGCCGACGTCGTCGGCGGCGTCCGCGAAAGACCAGTTTCAAGCCCCGACACCCTGCGCCGACTACGACGTCGAGCAGCTTCGCGATCACATGGTGGGCTGGCTCGCCGCCGTTGCCGCCGGCTTCGCAGCCCCGGACGGCCAGGCGCCGAGGGTCCTTGCCGGCCAGTATGCCGGCCGCCGCAGGACCTCCGCCCAGGCAGCCGCGGACGTGCGTGCCGCGGTCGGCGCACTGGCCGGGGGGCTGCGAGACGCCGCCGCCGGGCGGCCCCTGCGGATCGGGGACAGCGCCACGCCCGTGGATATAGCGCTCGGCATGATCCTGCTGGAGTACCAGGTGCACGGCTGGGATCTGGCCCGTGCCACCGGCCAGCACTGGTCGGCGGCGCAGGCATCGCTGGCCTTCGCGCCCGCGATGCTGACCGACGACTACCAGGGCGACGGCAAGCCATTCGGAAAGCCGGCGCAAGTACCGCCCGGGCACCGCCGCTGGACCGCCTGATCGGACTGTCCGGGCGCGACCCGCGCTGGCCCGTCGCCTGATGTCGGCCGTCCGGGCCGCTGAGGCCCGGCTCAGCGACTGCGGGCCTAGTCGATCAGGCCGAGCTCACGGGCCCGGCTGACCGCCTCGGCGCGGCTGTGCACCCCGAGCTTCTTATAGGCGCGCTCGGCTCGCTCTTTCGCCGCCGAGCGCGAGATGCCCAGCTTGCCGGCAATAAGCGCGAAGGTCAGTGGCGTCGCGAGGTAGCGCAGCACCCGTGCCTCCGCCATGGTGAGCGACCCGGCCGTCACCTTGGCGGCGGCTTCGGCGACGGCCTCCGCTGCGGCCTCGTCGGCCGCGAGCACCTGCGCGGTATCCTGTGCGATAGCGTCGGCGGCCGCTTCGTCCGCGGCGGCGGCGATCACCCCGGCTGAGCTCAGCGCGGCCACGGCCTCGTGGGCGGCCGCTTCCTCGATGATGCCCGCGCTGATGAGCGCGTCGATGGCGTCCGCGGCGGCAGCGGCCCGGATCGCCTCGGAAGCCTCGATCGCATCAGCGGACTCCGCCTCCGCCTTGATCGCGCGCAGCATGGCCTGGGCCTCGGCGTCCTGTACCGCCGTGATCACCTGTGCCGCCTCCTCGACCGCCGCGATCTCGGCGCCCACGAGCAGCCCGGCCTCGGCGGTGAGGAAGCCCTCGCCGACGAGGGACCCGCCGCTCTCGGCGATCGCGTCGAACAGCGGCAGTGCCCAGTCGTGCTCCACCAGCAGGAAGGCAAGCGCGGTGCCCGGCACGAGCGATTCCGCCAGCGCCTGCGCGTCGGACGGATCGAAGCCCGCCGCGCCTTCATCGGCGGCCGGCTCCACCAGGGCCGCCCCGCCGAGCGGGAGGATTCCCGACAGCAGCATGCCGAAGTCCTCGTCGTCGCCCACCGACAGCCGCTCGATCTCGCCGTCGGCGTTCTTCGAGACGAACAGCAGGTCGACCAGCCGCAGCACGCCCCGGCCCTGCAGCCGGTTCACCTCGGCCATGATCCGGCCGCGGAAGTCGGCACCCGGCCCGAAGCTGACGGCGATTACCTGCAATGGACCGGGCATGTGTCGGTCTCCTCTCGTCCCCGGCGAATGTAGCAGGCGCAGGCGTCCGCGGGGTGAACGCTCGGGCGGGCCGGCCCGTCGGCGCGGCATTGCGATAGGTCCGGGCTACAGGCGATAAAGTCGAAGCACTTCCCCGATCCAGTACCTGAGAGCGCCCGCCCGGCGGCATCTGCCGAAACCGGCCGTCGCGGGCGGTCTCGTGGCAGCATGCCTGAAGGAGGCGGTACTTCATGGCGGCAGCCCCGGCGGGAAGCGCGGCAAGGGGCCAGGACGGCTCATTCGTGCACCTGCATGTGCACACTGAGTACTCGATGCTGGACGGCGCCGCCCGGCTGAAGGACCTGTTCGCCGAGTGCGCGAGCCGCGAGATGCCGGCCATCGCGATGACCGACCACGGCAACGTCTACGGCGCCTACGACTTCTACTCCAAGGCACGGGCCGCGGGCATCAAGCCGATCATCGGCATCGAGGCCTACGTCGCCCCCGAGCACCGGCGGCACAAGCAGCCCGTCCGCTGGGGGACGCCAGCCCAGAAAGACGACGACGTCTCCGGTGCCGGCGCCTACACCCACATGACCCTGCTGGCCGAGACCACCGAGGGCATGCACAACATATTCCGGCTGTCCTCGTTGGCCTCGCTGGAGGGCTATTTCCGCAAGCCCCGGATGGACCGCGAGCTGCTGGCGGCGCACGCCAAGGGCATCATCGCCACGACGGGCTGCCCGAGCGGCGAGGTGCAGACCAGGCTGCGCCTGGGCCAGGACAGCCAGGCGCTGGCGGCAGCGGCGGACTTCCGCGACATCTTCGGCCCGGACAATTTTTTCGTCGAGATCATGGATCACGGCCTGGGACTGGAGCAGCGGACCCGCGACGGCCTGCGGCGGATCGCCCGTGACCTGTCCCTGCCGTTCGTGGTCACTAATGACTCGCACTACACCCGGCCTGCCGACGCCACCGCGCACGAGGTGCTGCTGTGCGTGCAGACCGGGACGAACCTGGCCGATCCGAACAGGTTCAAGTTCGAGGGCACCGGCTACTACGTCCGCAGCCCGCAGGAGATGCGGGCCGTCAGCAACGAGGAGGACTGGCAGGCCGGCTGCGACAGCACCCTGCTCATCGCCGAGCGCGCCGACGTCAGCTTCGCCAAGGGCAACCTCATGCCGCGGTTCCCCGTCCCCGATGGGGAAACCGACGAGGGCTGGCTGCGCAAGGAAGTCTGGCTGGGGATGGACCGCCGGTATCCAGGCGGGTTCGACGAGGCGCGGCGCCAGCAGGCCGAGTTCGAGCTGAGCATCATCGAGAAGATGGGGTTCTGCTCCTACTTCCTGGTCACCGCGGACTTCATCATGTGGGCCAAGCGCAACGGGATCCGGGTGGGCCCGGGCCGCGGCTCGGCGGCAGGGTCGATCGTCGCCTACGCCCTCGGCATCACCGACCTGGACCCGCTGTCCCACGGGCTGGTGTTCGAGCGCTTCCTCAACCCCGAGCGCGTGTCCATGCCCGACATCGACATCGACTTCGACGAGCGCCGGCGCGGCGACGTCATCCGCTACGTGACCGAGCGCTACGGCGATGACCGGGTCGCGCAGATCATCACCTACGGCACGATCAAGGCCAAGGCCGCGGTCAAGGACGCGGCGCGGGTGCTCGGCTACCCCTATGCGCTCGGCGACCGGATCACCAAGGCGTTCCCGCCTGCGGTGATGGGCAAGGACATCCCGCTCGCCGGGGTCTTCGACCAGGAGCATCCGCGTTACGGCGAGGCGGGGGAGATCCGCGCGCTGTATGAGGCCGAGACCGAGGTCCGCCAGGTCATCGACACCGCGCGCGGGCTGGAGGGCCTGATCCGCCAGGCCGGGGTGCACGCCGCCGGCGTGATCATGAGCATCGAGCCGCTGCTCGACCACATCCCGGTGTGGCGGCGCGAGGCCGACGGCGCGGTCATCACCCAGTTCGACTACCCGAGCTGCGAAGACCTCGGCCTGCTGAAGATGGACTTCCTCGGCCTGCGCAACCTCACGGTCCTGGACGACGCGGTCCGCGCGATCAAGGCCAACCGCGAGATCGACGTCGACCTGGAGACCCTGCCGCTGGACGACCAGGCGGCCTACGAGCTGCTCGCCCGCGGCGACACCCTCGGGGTGTTCCAGTTCGACGGCGGCCCGATGCGGGCGCTGCTGCGCAGCATGCGCCCGGACAACTTCGAGGACATCTCGGCGGTCGGCGCCCTGTACCGGCCCGGCCCGATGGGCGCCAACGCGCACAACGACTATGCCGACCGCAAGAACGGCCGCAAGCCGGTGGTTCCCATCCACCCCGAGCTGGCCGAGCCGCTGGCTGACATCCTCGGCGACACCTACGGCCTGATTGTGTACCAGGAGCAGGTCATGGCCATCGCGCAGAAGCTGGCGGGCTACTCGCCCGGCGCCGCGGACCTGCTGCGCCGGGCCATGGGCAAGAAGAAGAAGGAGATCCTGGACAAGGAGTACGCGCCGTTCGAGGGCGGCATGAAGGCCAACGGCTACTCCAGCTCAGCGGTGAAGACCCTCTGGGACATCCTCGTCCCGTTCTCCGACTACGCGTTCAACAAGGCGCACAGCGCCGCCTACGGGCTGGTCTCCTACTGGACCGCCTACCTCAAGGCCAATTATCCCGCCGAGTACATGGCCGCGCTGCTGACCTCGGTCGCCGGCGACAAGGACAAGTCAGCGCTGTACCTGAACGAGTGCCGCCGGATGGGCATCAAGGTGCTGCCCCCGGATGTGAACGCCTCGACCGCCATGTTCACCGCCGTCGGCAGCGACATCCGGTTCGGCATGGCCGCGATCCGCAACGTCGGCGCGGCGGTGGTCGAGTCAATCGTCGCCGCGCGCAAGGGCAAGGGCGCCTTCACCGGCTTCGCCGATTTCCTGCGCAAGGTGCCGGTGAACGCCTGCAACAAGCGGGTCATCGAGTCGCTGATCAAGGCAGGCGCGTTCGACGAGTTCGGCCATCCGCGCAAGGGCCTGCTGCTGATGCACGAGCAGGCCATCGACATGGTGATCGACGTCAAGCGCAACGAGGCCATGGGCCAGGATTCGCTGTTCGGGGAAGACACCGAGAGTGCGGCCACATTCACCGTGCCGATTCCCGACGGCGAGTGGGACAAGACCACGCTGCTGGGGTTCGAGCGGGAAATGCTCGGCCTGTACGTCTCTGATCACCCGCTGCTCGGGCTGGAGCACATCGTCGCGGCTGCCACCGACTGCTCGGTGGCCGAGCTGGTCGGGTCAGCCGAGGAAGACCCGCCGCGGGCCGCCCGCGGCGACCGCGCGGACGGCCAGATGGTCACGGTCGGCGGGATCCTGTCCGGGGTGCAGCGGAAGGTCACCAAGCAGGGGAACGCGTGGTCGGCGGCGACCCTCGAAGACCTCGCCGGAGCGATCGAGGTGCTGTTCTTCCCGTCTACCTACCAGCAGTACATGACGCTCATCATCGACGACGCGATCGTCGTCGTGCGGGGACGGCTGGACCGGCGCGAGGACGTGCCCAAGCTGGTCGCGATGGAGGTGAGCGTCCCGGAAATGCCCTCGGGCGAGCAGGGCCCTTTCGTGGTGTCGCTGCCGGAGGCCCGCTGCGTGCCGCCGGTCGTCGAGCGCCTCAGGGACGTGCTCCGGACGCATCCGGGCCCGACGGAAGTCCACCTGAGGCTGCTGAGCGGGACGCGCACCAAGGTGATGCGGCTGGATGACAAGCTGCGGGTGCACCCGTCGCCGTCGCTGCTGGCTGACCTCAAGCAGTTGCTGGGCCCGGCCTGCGTGGGCTGACCAGGACTGATGGCCAGGACTCCCGTTTCCTCACCCTGGGTAGTAGTACTACCGGGCGCGCGTACGGGAGGCTTGTCATGTGGGTGAGATGCCAGAGCTGAGGCGGCAGCGGTGCTCCGCCGGCTGATGCGCGGCTCGGACTGGCGCCGCGAGGTGCTGCGCACCAACCTGTGGCTGGTGCCGGCCATCGAGGTCCTGGCCGCCGTAGCGCTGTTCGCCGTCACGTACGCGCTGGACCGAGCCGCGTACGACGGCGATTTCGTGCTGCCCGGCTGGGTCCTCAGCGGATCGCCCGACGCGGCGCGCCAGATCCTCACCGCGATCGCCGCGGCCATCATCACCGTCGTCGGCGTCGTGTTCTCGATCGTGATCGTGGCGCTGACCCTGACGTCCACCCAGTTCGGGCCGCGCATGCTGCGCAACTTCATCCGCGACCGGGGCACGCAGGTCACGCTCGGCACCTTCGTCGCCACCTTCGTCTACTCGGTCCTCGCGCTGGGCTCGATCGGGCAGGCTGACCGTGGCGCTTTCGTGCCGCACATCGGCATCACCGTGACCCTGGCGCTGATGGTGGCTGACCTGGCGGTGCTCATCTACTTCCTGCACCACATCGCCACGCAGATCCAGCTGCCTCAGGTCATCGCGGGCATCGCCGGTGACCTGGCCGAAGCGATCGAGCTGCAGGCCGGCGACGGGGCCGCGGGCTCCGGGGCCCGGTCGGCCGCGCAGGTGCTGGCCGGCCTGGAGGGACCAGGCGGCGACGTCGCGGCGCCGCGCAGCGGCTACCTGCAGTACATCCAGCACCGGCTGCTGGTCCGGCTGGCATCGGAACTGGGCGTGGTGCTGCACCTGCGGTACCGGCCGGGGCACTTCCTGGTGCAGGGGCACGCCTACGCCACGGTGTGGCCCGCCGACGCGGCCGAGAAGGTGGCCAGGGAACTGGCCCGCGCGCATGTCACCGGCCCCTACCGGACCCTCGCCCAGGACGTGTCCTTCGGCGTGGACCAGCTGGTCGAGATCGCGATCCGCGCGCTGTCGACCGCCGTCAATGACACTTTCACCGCGCTGACCTGCATTGACTGGATCGGCGACAGCCTGTGCAAGATCACTGGCCGGTGGGCGCCGACGCGCGTCTACCGGGACGCCGGCGGCACGGTCCGGCTGGTCACCACCGAGGCCACCTACGAGCGGCTGGTCCAGCGGGCGTTCGAGAAAATCCGGCAGGCCGGGCGGGGCATGCCCGCGGTCATGATCCGGCAGCTCTCGGCCCTGGCCAAGATCATGGAGCGGGCGACCGCGCCGGAGGACCGGCAGCTGCTGCTCGACCAGGCCGCGATGATCAGCAGGCTCAGCGCGTCGTCGGTCGAGGAGGAAGCCGACCGGGCCGACATCGAGCGGGTTTACCAGGCGGTGCTCCGCGTCCACGCCGAAACGATCCAGCGGCACGCCGGGCTGCTCGAGGGCGGCCCGCCGGGCGCCGGGCCGGCCTCCGACAGCGGGCCCGCAGCGCCGGCCGGTCAGGCGTCGCGGCGCTGGAGCACGTAAGCGGACGCGGCGAGGAGCAGCACCGTCCAGGCGCAGAAGATCCCGAACCCCTGCCACGGCGAGAGCACGTCGGTGGACGTCTGGTGCGCGTGCGTGATCAGCGAGCCGGCCTGCTCGGGCAGGTAGCCGTTGACGTGCGCGCCCCAGCTGCCCGGCAGCAGGCCCGACAGGATCGGCAGGACGAGCACGATGCCGATGACCGCTGTGATCGCCCCGGCGGTGTGGCGGATCAGGCCGCCGACGGCCAGCGCGAAGATGCCCAGCACGGTGAGGTAGAGCCCGGCACCGACGACCGCACGGGTGACGCCGGCATCGCTGAGCGACACCGGGATCTTGCTGTGCAGCAGCGCAGAACCCAGGAAGAACGAGCTGAAAACGACAATCTCGGCGAGCACCAGGATCAGCGCCGCGAAGACCACCACCTTGGCGGCCAGCATCGGCAGCCGCTTCGGAACAGCCAGCAGCGAGGCGCGGATCACGCCCGTGGAGTACTCCGTCGTGATCAGCAGCACGCCCAGCACGCAGATCGTCAGCTGCCCCAGGCCGATGCCTGCCCCGAGGATGAAGCCGACCGGGTCAGCGGCCACCGTCACGTGCCGTGCGGCTGAGTTGCCGGTGTGGTTGTTCCAGTTGCTCACGGTCAGGAAGACGAATAGCGCGGTGAAGCCGACGGTCAGCACCACGAAGAGGATCAGCGTCCAGACCGTCGAGCGGACCGAGCGGATCTTCGTCCACTCCGCGAGCAGCAGGTGGCCGAACCCGGCCCGGCGCCCGTCAGCGGGCAGCGCAGGCCCGCGCGCGGGCGTCACCGGCGATGCGGCGGTCACCGGGCGCTCCGGTCGGCCGCGCCGGCCGGATGCGCGGGCCCAGGGGCGGCAGCCGGGGCCGCCTGCGGTTGCCGCGCCGGGGGCGAGCCGTCGGGCGCGGTCTCGTGCCTGCCGAATTCCAGGCTGCCGGACGTGAGCTCCATGAACGCCTCCTCCAGTGACGCCAGCTGCGGGGTGAGCTCGTGCAGCACGATCGACGCGGCGGCTGCGAGCTCGCCGACCCGGGGGGCTTCCATTCCCGTCACGGTGAGCGCATCGCCGTCGTCCGCCGTCGCGGCGCCGGCCGGACCGCCCGGATGCGCGACCTTGCCGCCCGCGGCGCCGATCAGCTCAGTGAGCCGCGCTGCCTCGGGGCTGCGCACCCGGACCGACTTCTCGGTGCTGCGGGCGATGACGTCCTCGGTGCTCTCGTCAGCAATGAGCCTGCCCCGGCCGATGACGATCAGATGATCGGCGGTGACGGCCATCTCGTTCATCAGATGGCTGGACACGAAAATGGTGCGGCCCTCGGCGGCGAGCCGCTTCATCAGGTTCCGGATCCACAGCACGCCTTCGGGGTCGAGCCCGTTAACCGGCTCGTCCAGCAGCAGGTACTGCGGGTCACCGAGCATGGCCGCCGCGATGCCGAGGCGCTGGCTCATGCCCAGCGAGAAGCCGCCGGCCCGCTTGCCGGCCACTGCCTGCAGCCCGACCAAGCCGAGAACCTCATCGACCCGGCGGCTCGGGATGCCCTGGCTCTGCGCCAGGAAGAGCAGATGATTGCGCGCACTGCGGCCGCTATGCACCGATTTGGCCTCCAGCAGGGCGCCCACCGTCCGCAGCGGGTTCACCAGGTGCCGGTACACCTTGCCGTCGATGGTCGCAGCGCCGCCATCGGGCCGGTCCAGGCCGAGGATCAGCCGCATGGTGGTGGACTTGCCAGCGCCGTTGGGGCCGAGAAATCCTGTCACCGTGCCCGGCGCCACGCTGAAGCTCAGGTGGTCTACTGCCGTCTGCTCGCCGAAGCGCTTCGTCAGATCACGTACCTCGATCACCGTGCATCCTCGTCGGGGGATCATAGGGTCGCTACTGCCGGACGACCCCAAGCTAGCAAGGCTGGCCGCGGCCCCCCGAACGCGAGGGGGGTGTCATCGCGTGTCACGGCGTGTCGCGGCCGACCGCGCGCTGCGCCTGAGGGCCTGATCACGTAATCTTCTGCAGAGAATGCCCGAAACCAGTCAGCCGCCCGTACCGACCACGCCCGGCGGTCCTGCGCTCGGCGCGCAAGATGCCGGCGAGAACCCGGGGCGGGGCCGGCTGAGCCGCGCGCCCGGCCCGGAACTGCTGGCTCTGGCCGCAGTCGTGGCGGGCACCGTGCTGCTGGGCCTGCTAGCCGGTTTCATCTGGCAGCAGGTCGCCCCGCGCGTGCTTTTCGTGGTCGTGAGCCGCGGCGCCGCGAACGTGGTCAACCCTGAGACCAACGCCTTCATCGCCGCGGACGGATGGTTCGCAGCGGTGACCGTGATCGGCGGCGTGATCACCGGCCTGCTCGGCTATCGCCTCGCGGTGCGCCGTTACGGGCCGCTGCCGATGGTCGGGGTGCTAGTAGGCGGCGTCGCCGCCGCCTACGTGGCCCGCTGGCTCGGCGAGCGGTCAGGCGCGGCGCAGTTCAACGCCCGCCTGGCGGCCGCCCGGACCGGGATGCTGCTGCGCGCGCCCCTCACGCTCGGGTCCCACAGCGCGCTGGCCCTGTGGCCGCTCGCCGCGGGCCTGGTGGCCGGGGGCATCGAGGCCGCCGCGCTGCTGCAGGATCGCCAGCGCGTCTCGGGCCGGCATACCGGCTCGGCCGCCCGCCCGCAGGAAGGCGCCGATGCTGCTGCTGGCCCGGGGTTCGCGCCCAGCGACCCTGGCACAGCCGGAGACGGCCGGCCGGGCGCCGGCGACCGCGACGGCGAGGCCGGATCGTCATCGCGGCCGGCGGCGGGCAGCTGGCTGGGCGGATCCGCAGGTCCCGCAGAAGCGGACCGGGTCCCCCCGGACGGCTTAGCGGGCCCGGACGCCGCCGCGGGGCCGGGCGAATCGTCAGACCTGCGAGGATCCCCGAGCCATGCGGCGCGACCGTGGCCGGGGCAGCAGGGCGGCGCGCCGGAGCGGGCCCGGCCGCACCAGGCCGCGGCGCCCGGTGCCCAGCCCGGATGGCATGCGCCGCTCTGGCGGGAAGAGTCGCCGTGGCCCGAGGACAGGCCGTGGCCGGAGGAGCGGCCGTGGGGCGGCCGCCCGCGGCCGGGCAGTCCGGCCGGCGACTAGAGAGCCGCGGCAGCGCCATGACAGAAGCGGTGACATGACCCGCAGGATCTCCTCTGACACTCCCTGGGAGCCTGTGGTCGGCTACAGCCGCGCGGTGGCGGCGGGGGACTTCATCTTCGTGTCCGGCTGTACTTCGGTGGCGGACGGGGAGCTGGTATATCCGGGCGACTGCTACGCCCAGACGGCGCAGGCCATCGCGAATGTGAACGCCGCGCTGACGCGCCTCGGGGCCAGCCTGTCGGATGTCGTCCGCACCCGGATTTACGTCACCGACATCACCCGCTGGCAGGAATACGGGCGCGCTCACGGCGAGGCCTTCGGCGAGGCGCGCCCGGCCGCCTCGATGATCGGGGTCGCGGCGCTGGTGGACCCGCGGATGCTGGTGGAGGTCGAGGCGGTGGCCTACCGGCCGGGTGCCGGCGGCTGACCCGGCAGGCACGGGAGCACAGACAGCGCGCAGAGGGCGGGCAGCGGGCGGGCAGCGGGCGGGCAGCGGAT
>JBKQMG010000180.1:0-7536 GCA_052146815.1 Streptosporangiaceae bacterium
CAGCACGGGCAGGCCGCTGGACGTTGCGAATGTCGGCCGCGGCTTCCGCGCTCTCTGCGAGAAGGCTGGCGTTGGCGGCAGCTGGTCGCCCAGGGAGCTGAGGCACACCTTCGTCAGCCTGATGTCCCGAGTCCGGGATGGCGGTGGAGGAGATCGCCCGTCTGGCCGGGCACTCCAGTTCCAGGACGACGGAGGTCGTCTACCGGCACGAGCTGCGCCCGGTGATCACTACGGGTGCTGACGCTATGGACAAGATGTTCGATCGGATGATGGGCCGCCCGGGTTGATCACGCCGCTTTCTGCGCCTCGGCCTCCAGCATCGCGACGTACTCAGCCAGCGCAGTCGCGGTGATGAACCGTGCCCTGCCGTCCTTCACCGAGTGCAGCCGCTCGGAGCGCATAGCACCAAGGTGCAACGACGTCAGCGGGCGGCGCACCCCAAGTTTTCACCCATCCGCGGGCGTCACGACAGTGACATGAGATCTATCAGGAGCACGGGGGACGAGTCGAGTCAGATCGCGACTGCTCACCGCTGATGAACGGCGGAGCGTTAACGTGAGTGGTAAATTCAAAAGCGGCTTCGAGCATTCGTAGGAGTAGCGTCTTACCAGTGCCGTGCAACCCGATAAATGCAAGCGCTCGGCCTGCTTGCGGATGGCGTCCATCAGTCAGGCCAGGACGACTGCGGACAGGGAAAGCAACTGGCTGGCCGCTCCGGAAGACACGTTCTTGCTCTACCTCCGCTGTTACTGGCCGGACCAGGCCAGCTGGACGGCACCTGGCTTGCGCCCAACATCGAGCAGGTGAGGTAAGCAAGCCGGGCACGCACCGCTGGGATCCGTCCCCATGCGCGAGCCTCCTTAGCTTCTCGGCCGGAGATCGCGATAATAAGGGCATGCGCCGCATGTCCGCCGCGAGCTTTCCGCCAGTGGCTTGCAACCTCCGGGCGAGTTCACCAGGACCGCACGGCGTCACCGTCGTGCCAGGACCTCACCTGCCGCGCAGGAACGTGGAAAGGGGGTGGCACCAGCGAGCAGCTAGGCACTGTCTGGGCCTCCAGCCTGCAGGGCGCCGGAGCGGGGTGATCCACGGCGCCGGCTGCCGGCAGCGCTTCTGCCGGGCTGTGCGGCGCGGCAGTCGCGGCGATTCTGGCGGCTGGCCATCGTGGTAGGGAGGTTCGCCCGGCCGCGTCGCCGGATGCGGGCCGCCCTGGTGCAGCTGCTCTGCGCGGTGGCCGGGCTGGGGCTCGGGCTGCTTTTGCCGCGGATCACCACCGAGACCAGCGTCGCAAGCGCCCGGGTGACTGAGACGCTGGTCGCGGTCGGATTCGGCGTCCTCGGGCTGGCCAGCATCATCTTCACGCTGCTTTTCCTGGTGGCGCAGTGGGCATTCAGCAGCCTGTCGCCCCGGCTGAACCTGTTCCGCGACGACCCCCTTGTGTGGCGGAGCTTCGGGCTGGCCATTGGCGTGTGGGTGTTCTCCGTCACTGCGGCGCTGGCGATCGGCAACGATTCGAAGGTCTCGGTCATCGTGCCGATCATCGAGGTAGTCGCGGTGCTCGCCACACTCGCCCTGATCCGCACGCTGCTGGTCAAGGCCTTCGCCTCCATCCAGCTCGCGCCTGCGCTGTCAGCCATCGCTGCCCAGGGCCGCGCCACAATCGACGACCTCTACCGCCACCCCCGCACCAGCGACACGCGGCCCGCACCGCAGCTCCCCCCGCTGACCCGGACCGTCACATGGCCGCACCGGCAGGCCATCCTGCAGCAGCTCGATCTCCGGTGGCTCTGCGCCGCCGCCGGCACCGGCGTGATCGTGTTCCGGGCCCGAACCGGCGACACGCTGCAGGAAGGCGCCCCGGTCGCCAGCATGCACGGCGCCGACGTGGCCGACGCGGCAGTGCTCGGCGGACTGGTGACCGGGCAGGAACGTACCTTCCGCCAGGACCCGATGTTCGCCTTCCGGCTCCTCGTCGACATCGGCCTGCGAGCGCTGTCACCAGCGGTCAACGATCCGGCCACCGCCGTCCAGGTGCTGGACACCATCGAGAGCCTCCTGCTGCCCCTGGCGCCACGTGACCTGGACGTGGCCGAGGTAGCCGGCGACACCGGGACCATCTGTATCGTGCTGGCCCTGCCGTCCTGGAACGACTACCTGCAGATAGCCCTAGACGATCTCATCGAGTCCAGTTCCGGATCCCCCATGGTGCTGCTGCGGGCCCGGGCCATGCTCTCCGGCCTACTGAACGCCGCGCCACCGCAGCGCCAGCCATCGATCGCATGGCGCCTTCACCGCGTCGAAGAGCTCGCCGCCGGCAACTTCCCGGTCCTCTGGCGCAACACCGCCCACCAGGACGCCGGGTGAGCCAGCCCGCGGCCCCGCATACGGCCGGGTAACCGCACCTCACCCGCACTGCGGGGGCGCTGCGGCCGCGCCGCCCAGCCAGCGATACCGGCTCCCTCGAAGCACATGAATCGGCAGGTCAGAGTCGGTTACGGCCGTATGCGGCACGGCTTCCAGGCAGGCGGTTCCCGAAACGCCTAGCCCTGCCAGGTCATCCCTGGCGGATGAGGTGATTACCGCGCCCACTGCTAGTGTGAAGCGCTGGTCGGCTCACTGCTGGTGTCTGGCCAAGAGCACGTCCCACCACCATCACCGGCAGCCCCCGTAAGGAACTGAAATTCTGGCAGGCGTGAGAACGACGCCGCCTGTGCCGCAACGGGTCACGCGCCGAAGAGATGAAGAACCGGTGGGAGTAGCTCATCACTTGCGACTCACTTGCGACCTCGCGTGGGCGGCGCCGCTCCGCATGAGGCTGACCATGGAGGAACAGATGTCTGCACCCGTCTCGGCTGATTTCGGCGATCGCGCTGATTTCGCCAATTCCGATCGCGGCTTTATCGGCACGCTGGAGCCGATGGTGATCAAGACTGCGGACGGCCGCGTGGTCTGGGACATGGATTCCTGGGGTTTCCTCGATGGTGACTGCCCGGATACTGCTCACCCGAGCCTGTGGCGGCAGGCTCAGCTCACGGCTAGGCATGGCCTGTATGAGGTGGCCGACGGCATCTACCAGGTTCGCGGCTTTGACCTGTCCAATATGACACTGGTGGAAAGCGATCACGGCGTCATCGTGATCGACCCGCTGATCTCGAAGGAGACCGCCGCGGCGGCGATTGCCTTCTACCGGCGGCACCGTGGTGATCGTCCGGTGACGGCCGTTATCTACACCCACGCTCATATCGATCATTTTGCCGGGGTGCTGGGCGTGGTCGACGCCGGCACCAGTGTCCCAATCCTCGCGCCTGAGCATTTCCTGGAGCACGCGGTGTCGGAGAACGTCTACGCCGGGACCGCGATGATCCGGCGCAGCTATTACTACGGTGCTCTGAACGTGCCCAAGAGCGCGGGCGGCACCCTGGGGATGGGACTCGGCGCGAGCGCGTCGCAGGGCACGACCGGCCTGATCGCGCCCACCCTCGACATCACCCGCACCGGGCAAGAGGAAATCCTGGACGGGATCCGGATCGTGTTCCAGATGACCCCGGGCACCGAGGCGCCGGCGGAGATGAACTTCTATTTCCCGGACAAGCGGGCGCTGTGCCTGGCCGAGAACGCTACCCATAACCTGCACAACCTGCTCACGCTGCGCGGCGCGCAGGTCCGCGATCCGCGGATCTGGTCCCGGTACCTGGCCGAGGCGATCGAGCTGTTCGCCCGTGACTCCGACGTGGCATTCGCTTCGCATCACTGGCCGACCTGGGGCACCGGCGAGATCGTCCAGTACCTGACCGAGCAGCGGGACCTGTACGCCTATCTGCACGACCAGACCCTGCGGCTGCTCAACCGGGGCTATGTCGGCACCGAGATAGCTGAGATGATCGAGCTGCCGCCCGAGCTGGAGCGGGCCTGGCACACCCACGGCTACTACGGCTCGGCGAGCCACAATGTCAAAGCGATCTACCAGCGCTACCTGGGCTGGTACGACGCCAACCCGGCCCACCTGTGGCAGCACCCGCCGGAGGCCGCGGCAGCACGCTACGTGCAGGTCATCGGCGGCGTCGATGCGACGGTAGCGAGGGCGAGGGAGTTCTTCGAGCAGGGCGATCTGCGGTTCGCCGCCGAGCTGGCTAGCCACGCCGTTTTCGCTGAACCGGACCACGGGGCAGCGAGGGAGCTGCTCGCCTCGGTGCTGGAACGCCTGGGCTACGGATCAGAGTGCGCGACCTGGCGCAACTGCTACCTCACCGGCGCGCAGGAACTGCGGGCCAAGACCATCGAGCACACCGAGCTCAGCAGCGCGGGCCTGGCCCCGGCCCTGACCATCACCCAGCTGTTCGACTCGATCGCCATCCGCATCAACGGTCCCAAGGCCTGGGGCGAGCGGCTGTCAATCGGCTGGCATTTCACCGACACCCACGAGAACTACCGGATGGAACTCAGCAACGGCGCCCTCATCCACTACCCCACCACCGGCAGCCAGGCGGCTGACCTGACAGTGACGCTGACCAAGCCCCAGCTGCTGCAGCTCCTGGCCACCGCCACGCCCGACGGCATCGACACATCCGGCGACCCTGCCGTCCTGGGACGGCTGATGTCTCTCATCGACAACCCCGATCCCGACTTCGCGATTGTCACCCCATAACGGCGCGCTTTACTCTCCATCAGCGAGCCGCGTCAGGCGGGCTCGCTGACCGATCGCCCTGTACCTGGGGCAGGTGCGGCCTACAGCCGGACCAGCATGGCCGAGTACCGGTGGCCTGTGATCTAGGGAGCGGCGTGCACGCAGAAGGGCAACACTGATGAACGGGGTACTCGGGGCGATCTTGCCGCTGGCCATCGCCGTGACGATCTCGCCGATACCGATCATCGCCGAGATCCTGCTGCTCTTCACGAAGAAGCCGGTGCCCAACGCGGCGGCGTACCTGGCCGGGTTCATCATCGGCGTCGGCGGCGTCCTGGGGATACTGGTGGCTGTCGCCGGTGCGCTCAACCTGTCCGCGGGGTCCGGGCCGTCGAAGGCGGCGGGCATCGTCGAACTGGTGCTGGGACTGCTGCTGCTGGCCGCCTCGGTGCGCAGGTTCCGCGGCCGTCCGAAGGAAGGCGAGGCGGCGCCGACGCCGAATTGGATGGACGGGATCGCCGGTTTCGCCCCAGGGAAGTCTCTGGCTGTCGGGGCCGCGATCGGCGCCGCTAATCCGAAGAACCTCATCGTGGGCCTGGCAGCAGCCGTGGCGATCGCGGGGGCAAGCCTTTCGGCGGGTCAGCAGGCCGTAGCTGTCGTGGTTTACGTCGTCATCGCCATCCTCGGGGTGGCCGCCCCGCTGGCCGTGATGCTGGCCCTCGGGGCCAGGGCGCAGCCCATCCTCGACAGCTGGAAGGCGTGGCTCGGCCAGAACAATGCGACGGTCATGGCCGTGCTGTTCCTGGTCTTCGCCGTGGTCCTCATCGGCAAGGGCATCGCGGCGCTATAAGAGAGATCCTTACGCGGTCGGGCTGTGACTGCGATTCGCAAACAGACCCCAGATCGCAGCTGTGGCCTCCAGAGCCGTGGGCGTGCCCGCTGCGTCCGATGGGGTCGGCAACGAGGGTAGTCACGGCCATCCATGGATAGGTGCTCCGCGCCGCCTGCCAGCTGCGCGCCAATTAGAGCCGATACCGAGACCGCCTTCCAAGCAATCAGTCGCGCAGCCGCCGTTCGGCTCACAGTCGATGCGATGGAGCCGGTTGAGGACAACATTCGCCGTGTCCTCGGTTACATCGGCGCGTGAACAGCACAAGGCGCCTGCCCGGCTAGCCACCCGGCCCTGCTCCAGCAGCCTGCAGTCCGCACGGATGCCTGCTGATCGTGTCTCCGCCGAGGCATACGCCATCGCGTCCTCGACGCACTCAATCCTGGCACCACGCCAACGATCCGCCAGCATGACGGAACACGGTTGACCTGATGGCACGGCTCGCACACCCGATTCGTATGAACGCTGCCGCGTGCCGGACGGCACACGCCGGTGATGGCTGATTCCGGGCTCGTCGGGGAATTTCAGTCGTCAGGCAGCCGCATCCTGGCTGATCGTGCAAGCGTTAGTTGTACTTGTCGTGGTGGAGCAATTCGACGGTTTCGTCCTGGCGGCCGAGCGGCGTCAGGTCGAGGAGCTGGTCGGTCGCGCAGAGCAGCTGAATAACCGGGCCATAGCCGGACCAGGTACGCAGGATGGTGCCGCCGTCCCGGAGGAAGACGCTGAGGCCGCCCTGCTCGCCGGGCCGGGCGGCCCAGGCCTCGCCCCTGTCGGCGAGTTCCTGCGCGGATCGGAAGTTGTATTCGATCGGCGCGACGCTCTCGTCGTTGGTCACGTGGAAGTCGTAGTTGAAGTCGCTTCCCAGCGACGAATACCACGGGAAGGTCCAGCCCATCCGCTGCCGGAAGGGCTCGATCTTGCTGATCGGCGCCCTGGATACCGCCGCGTACGTGGTGTTGTGCGAATGCAGGTGAGCCAGGTCACCGACGTTGTCGGCCTGATACGAGCAGACCGGGCAGCCAGCGTCCCAGGACGGGTCGAACATGAAGTGCTGGACGATGAGCTGTGTCCGGCCCTCGAATAGATCCAGCAGGCTGGCCTTGCCGTCCGGGCCCTCGAAGACGTAGTCCTTCTCGACTGCGACAGCTGGCAGCTCGCGGCGCCGGGCCGCGATCTCCTCGAGGGTGCGCATGGCCTCCTCCTCGGCGGCCTGCAGTTCCTTGCGCGCGGCCAGCCACTCGGCGGCCGAGACTGCTCGCGGTCTCATTACACTCCTCCGTCCTCGTGGCGGACTCCATCTGCCACCGTTGAGAGGTTAGACGGACAAGGCGCCCGGAACTCATCGCACTTGCCCCGGGCGGGCGGTGTCAAGCATCAGATGAAGCTGCCGTGTCAACCATCAGCCGGAGTCGGACATGAACAGCCCTTCGAGCTGTGACCAATTTCTCCACGGCTTCAAGGGCACGCCCTCCGGGCGCGCCAGCGGTCCGGCCGGCGGCTGGACTCAGGTGCGGGGAACGCGGAAGTCATCGCGAGGAAGCGTGACCTGGGACGCGAATGACCGCCAAGTGCCAGGCGGGCAGCGGGGGGACTCGCCTACTCCGGGGGCGGCTACCTGCGAGCGGAAGCCCTCCGGTCGCGGCGCGCCGCCCGGTCGGCTGCCCGCACCCGCAGTCAGTAGGCGGACAAGCGGAGGCCAGGGCGGTACGGACTACCCTCGTAATGAATAGGTCGTCGGTTCGATTCCGACAGGCGGCTCTGAGCGGCGCCGTGCCCCGTGCATGCCAGAATGGACAGCCCCAAGATGGCAATATGCGGTCAACCGCGGTCTACAGACTGCCAGGCCGACTGGGTAGGTGCTGATCTCAGATGTACCCGAGGAAAGCTGATAAGGAAAAGAGGTCAACGGCGCCGTGGTGCTGTCCGCCTGATCGCGCGCCGGCCTGGGTCATGGTGCCAGCCTGAAGGGCGGGTACCGATCCGTGACCAGGGTGAACGCGTAGGCGACGACGCGGTTGTGCCA
>JBKQMG010000181.1:0-3270 GCA_052146815.1 Streptosporangiaceae bacterium
GATAGTTGCCGACAACGGTTCGACCGATAACTCCGTAGCGGTGGCGGATGCCGCCGGAGCCCGCGTAGTTCATCAGCCGCGTCGCGGCTACGGCAATGCGTACATGAAGGGATTCAGCGCCGCCCGGTTGAGACCGCCTCGGTCATCGTCGCGATGCCAGAAAGTGGCAATTGAGCCGGGCCGATGACATCCATGGGTTGCCTCGCCCCAAGAGCATTCCGCCTGTTGCGATCGAGGCGTGCCGGGAGGAGATGAGGCGTGAAGTTCCGCGTCGTGCACGTTACCCCCCACTACCCTCCGTTTCTCGGTGGCATGGAAAAGGTGGTCGAGTCGCTGGCGGTCAACCGGAAGAGGCAAAATCTCGAAGTCGGCGTCCTGACCTCCCTCGACGGGCAGCCGAGGACCGGCGGCTCCACCGGAGCGGACTTCGTGCGGCGCTTTCGATCCTGGGAGGTTGCCCACACCGCCATCATCCCAGGCCTTCCTTTTGAGCTCCTCAGGCTGTCACGGCACACGGTCATCCATCTTCACGTCGCGCAGGCCTTCGCTCCGGAAGTGGTCTACGCGGCACACCTCCTCCGAGGGCTGCCGTACGTGGCCCACTTTCACCTTGATGTTGGCCCGTCCGGGCGAGCCGGGTTCCTACTTCGCGCCTACAAGCCACTGATTCTGGGACCAGTCCTTCGGGCTGCGGCGACCGTCGTGGTGTTCACCGACGAGCAGCGATCGGCCGTCACTTCGAAGTACGGGGTCGATCCAACGCGGATTGCTGTGATTCCCAATGGCGTCGACGAGACGTTCTCCTACCCTGGCCCGCGGCTTCTGCACCCGAAACCCCGATTGCTGTTCGTGGGCAGGCTGTCCGTCCAGAAGAATCTCTCCCTGTTCCTCCATGCCTTGGACGGAGTGTCGGAGCAGTTCGAAACCACTCTGGTCGGCGAGGGGGAACTCGAAGCCGAGCTCAAGAAGGCCGTCGACGACCTGCGGCTGCAGAACGTGCGATTCCATGGCCGGGCGGACGGAGCCGAGCTCCTCGAGCTGTACCGTAACGCAGACGTATTCGTCTTGCCGTCTGAACGAGAAGGCATGCCCCTTGTCCTACTGGAGGCTATGGCGATGGGCCTGCCGATCGTGGCGACGGATATACCGGGAAATCGTGACGTGGTCGTTCATGGCGAAACCGGTGTCCTTGTGTCGCTCGCCGACCCGTCGGCGTTGCGCCAGGCGCTATTGAGCGTGACCGGCGACGTGGACAGATACCAGCGCATGACCGAGACGTCGCGGCGTCTTGTTGGTAGGTACTCCTGGAAAATGGTCGGTGCCGAGTTCGAGCGACTGTATGCCCAGGCAAGCAAGCGGCTACCGATCTTCAATTGCGAGGGTTACAGAGGGGCGTGAGGTCGAGCCTGGTTCCGGTCAGGAAGCCCTCGATGAATGAGTCCGGGCCGGTACTGCATCCGTCTGAGCCGGGTCTTCGCCAGCGCGGTCGGGCCGCGCCACGATGTACAAGTACCGGTGGCCGGCGAGTTCCCGCACCGCCTCAGTGTCGTTCGGCAGGAACGATGGCGGGGGCGCTGAGGAGCCGCTCGTACCAGTCCGCCGCAGGGTAATCGCGGACAGGGATGCCCGCGAGCGGGTCCTGGTCCTGATGTCAGGGCACCATGAGTCTGGGCGTGTAGATCAAGAGCAGCACGCCGCTCGCGAAGCGCCTGACGTCTGCCAGGGACAGGTGCGGAGCGCCCTGGATCTCCTCCCACAGGTGCCGGCCTGACCCGGCCGCGACGGGTGTCAGGAGGAGGTGGAACTCGTCGATCAGGTTGCTCGCCATGAGGACCTGGTCCAGCGGGCCGTTGCCGTACTTCACGATGCTGCCGCCCGGGTGGCGCTTAAGGTCTGCGACGAAGCCGGTCACGTCGCCGCGGATGACGGTGGCGTTCCAGGTGGCTTCAGTCAGTGTCCTGGACGCTACGAACTTGGGGATGGAGTTCATCCGGTCCACGAAGGGGCCTGACGCCATGGCCGGGTAGGCGGCCGACAGTCCCTCGTAGGTCCGACGGCCAAGCAGCAGGGCGTCGGCGCTGTCCAGCAGTTCGGTGGCGTAGCGCATGTGGTCGTCGTCCAGGTAGGGGAACGCCCAGTCCAGCGGGTCGATCTGGCCGCCGAGGGCGACGTGGGCGGACTCGATCAGCTTCCTCATGGTCGGTATCCTTTCCGTGGTGGTGACGCGAGCGCTGCGAGCAGCTCATCAAGGCGCCCGTGGCACTGCGCTAGCCCGCGCCCGGCGCCCGCGGCGGCGTAGAGTTCCCGCGCCTGGAAGGTGGGGAAGGCCGTTCGCCCGGTGACCAGGGTGGTGCCGCCGCGTTGTCTTCGAAAGTGACCTCGTCGAGTGCCTCGGTCTCGGGCGCGGCTTCGCAGGTGAACGTTGACACGAGCCGGCTGGGCGGCTCGATTCCCCGGTACCGGCAGCGGAACGCGTGCTGGCTGCCGTCCGGGGCGCGGTGGACGAACCGGCAGCCGCCGCCTGCGCGCAGGTCCACGTCGCAGACGACGAGCTCGAACCCGCGCGGCGCCCGCCAGTGCCGCAGGTGCTCCGGGGCGGTCCACGCCCTGAACACGAGCGGGCCGGCGCCCGGAAAGCGCGTCGGAAGATAAGGACCGGCTCGTCGTGCGGCGCTATGAGTTCCAGCCGAGGACCGCTCACGACGACCCCCCGTATTTCTGCAGCCCTTCGAGGTAGCCGTCGAGCCGCTCGAAGCTTCCCTCCCAGAACTCCCGGTAGCGCAGCAGCCATTGCGCCGCGCTGTCGAGCGGGCGGGGTGCGATGCGGGCCGGGCGGGTCTGGGCCACCCGGCCGCGCGTGATCAGGCCGCTGCGTTCCAGCACCTTCAGGTGCAGGGCGACGGCCTGCAGGCTCATGCCGAACGGCTCGGCCAGCTCTCCCAGCGTGGCCTCGCCGGCGCGAAGACGCTCCAGGATGGCCCGCCTGGCCGGGTCGGCAAGAGCGGCGGAAGTCATGCTCAGCTCGTCGGTCGCGGTCTTCATCAAGAGATGACTTTGTCAAGGACTAGCTTGAATACCAAGGTGCCGAGCCTTCTCCGCCGCCTGGTGATGGTCGGCTGCGGCCGTCGCGAGCCTCGGACGCGACTGCCGGCAGGGCGACGCTACGGCGGCAGTCAAGCGGGTCAAACCCGGCAACGCCGCGCCGCAGATGACAAATAGCTGCGCAGATGACATCCGAGATGACAACTAAACGATCTTCAATTGCGAGGG
>JBKQMG010000182.1:0-2748 GCA_052146815.1 Streptosporangiaceae bacterium
CCACCAGATAGGTGTCCTCTCCGCTGAGATGATCGTCACGTCGCAATGATCATCATCCCAGCTCAGAGCGGCACCTATCGGCATTACCGCAGGCGTGTCACCGCCCTACTCGCGGATTCGGGTCTGATCACCGTCAGAGGCTACGGCCACACCGAACTGGCGAACCCCAGCACCTGCGCACAGAACTACATAGCGCGCTACCTCATCAAGGGCACATTCCCCACCGCTGGCGCCGCCTGCAACCAGAACACCCCGCCGTTCCATTAGCCACTTCGGCATAAGAAACTCCGGACGCGCGTGAGCGGGTTCGGGCCGACTGGCTGCGAGCCTGCGGATATCCGCATCGGTGAGGACCTGGAAGAGCAGTTCGGCGCCGCGGCGGTCGAGTTCCATGTAGCCGATGCACAGCAGGTCGACGCGGCCGTAACGGGCGATGGTCTTGTTGAGCTGCTTGTCCTCGGCGGCCTCGACGAGCTCGTTGACGAGCTTGGCGGCCAGGACGTAGCGGACGCGGTATCCGGCGGTCGCCGCGGCAGCGCCCAAGCCGATGAGCAGGTGTGATTTGCCGGTGCCGGAGTCGCCGATGAGGCGCAGCGGCTCGCCGGCGCGGATCCAGGCGCAGGAGGCCAGGGTGTTGATGGTGGCCGGGTGGACGGCAGGGCTGGCGGCGTAGTCGGGCATCTGCGTACTGGCTGTTCGCGGCCGCCGGCCTGGCCGGCACTTTCTTTCTCGGGTCGTCAGTTGCTCATCCGTGCCAGCCGGTTCGGCCAGTGCCGTCTGGCGGCGGCCGCCAGGGCTCGCCGACGTTCAGCCGCAAGCGCCGCCAGGCAGGCCCGGAGCCGTGTGATCATGCCGCTGTTCATGCCATTTCGTGCGCGAAACCGGCCGCGCGGGTCAGGCCGCCAGCACCCGCGGGCCTGGGTGCCCGCGCCATCGCGGCCTGGCGTTAGCGAGCCGCTATCGCCTGGCCCGTGAGAGCCTCGCGGCGACGATGCCGTGGACCGGATATGCCGTGCTCTCGCTGAGCGGGCTGGCCGGCGGGCGGGCGCGCTGGTAGCGGCCATGGTGTTTCTGGTGCCGTCCGTGATTCGGCGGGCTGGCGGGAGACGGCCGTAGGCTGACCGGCCGGGATGGTGCCTGCTGCCCGCCGGCCGGGCCCATCGTGGCGCATGGCGGCGGCCATCATGGCGGCGGTGGTGATGGCGGTGTCCCGGTCCCACAGCGCAACCGGGCAGGAGGCCCGGAAGCCGGGGCTGCTCTGCTGGCATCCGGGACAGGCCAGCCGGCCGAGGGCATCCACGCGCCAGCCGGCCGCGATCGCGCGGGCGCGGATATCGGCCTCGCCGAGCGCCGCAGGATCGGCGTGACGCCAGATGCAGGACCCCATCTCGCACCACGCGATCGGCAGCCGCAGCTGGTCGCCGATCACGGCCCGCCCTGTCACCCGGGCGCGGGCACTGGCCCCGGTGCCCGCGGTGAGCCGGCCGGCAGGCGGCGCAGCGGCGGCGGTTTCCCGTCTGGGGCCGCCCGCGCGGGCCGGCTCAGCGAGGCCATCGCCGCCGGGCTCGGCGCGGCCGTCGTCCCGCAGCTCGGCGAACCAGTCGTTCATCTCACGCCAGTCATTCGTCTCACGCCACTCGTTCGGCTCGAGCGGGCTGGTGTCGTCTCGCCGGGTCTTGAGCTTCATGTGCAGGTCTCCGGTTCAGCTAGAGGTGAGCAGCGCGGTACAGCTGCCGCGATCTGGTCGCCGGGGCAGGAACGTGCGCCCGGATAACGGGCACGGCCGCGCTGTGCGCCGGGCGTGCCCAGGCGCCGGTACTGTCAGCTGGGCGGGCCGCTGATCATCTCCCGGCAGGGGAACTGCTGCCTGCCGGCAGGCAGCGCCTGGTTCCCTGGGTGCGTGTACGCCGTCATGATGCTTCTCCTCCCCCTGCAAAGGGTCCGGGCTCTCGAATTCCACGGTTCTGCCGTTAAATAACAGCCTGATAAACATACGGTAAATGTTCGGCTTATTTATCGGTTATTGCAGCGTGGCATGTGGATATTTTCGATTCTTCTCTAATGCACAGGGCGTGGATAGCGTTGTTCCAGGTAAAAGGTCTTGCCGCAGGCACGGCCGTCTGGAAAGGCTCTGCGTTATCCTCACGTTGCGCACAGATTTACTGCGCCTTTGCACAGGTCGTCCACAAGGTTGCGCACAGGCAAGACCTTCGCTGGCCGGGGCGCGGCGGAGAACTGCTAGCCCGCCCGGACAGCAAGCCACCGCAAACATGGGCCGCGGTTACTGTGACCGGCGCGGCGGCGCGTGGTAATGGGGCCGGGGTGGTAAAGCGTCCCGCGCACCCCATCAGCAGCCACCCATGCCGCTCGCGCGGCGTATCCGCTCCGCAGCTTCCCGTGCAGGGCCGGCTGCCTCCGGGTTGGCGGCTATGTCGGCGACAAGGCCCAGGCGGGATTGGCGACGATAGTCGTCCCTTGCCCTCGCCGATCCGGGAAGGACAGGCAGGCGCGGGCCGCCCGCGGCGGCGGGATCTCGCTGACGGAGCTCGCAGCGGATAGCACGGGCTGGCTGGCAGGGGGGATCGAGCGCCTGGGCGGCTGTGATGCTCTAGCGCCCTAGTGCTCCCGGTCGCGGCGGAGCTGTGCGGTGACCTCCCCGGAGGTGTCCGGGCTCTCCGCGGTGACCCGGATCATGGCCCGCAGCACGTCGGCCAGGGCGACGCGCGGCACGTCGAGCGTGACGGCGGC
>JBKQMG010000183.1:0-5187 GCA_052146815.1 Streptosporangiaceae bacterium
GGATCTAGCCAGCGGCGGCCGGGCTGTTCGCCCGCAGCATCGACCGGCACCTCGCCCGGCGGCGGCCTCCAGACCCAGTCACGCGCCGCACCGATTCGACGGCCGACATCGGGCTACGTCGATCGACAGCATCACGTTGAGTGATGGAGAAGACCCGAGAGAACGCACCCCGAGCCGCCGATAGGTCGCGGTTCCGCACGCGAGCATGATCTGGTCGGCGCACGCACGCGAGCGAGCGTTCTGTTGCCGGGTGCCGATATCGTCAGTCCGGACGTTCCGGACGGCTGTCGTGCCCACCTCGACTGCTAACTGAAACTCGGGAGCTGATCAGCAACCACTCTTCGATCGATCAACCCGACGCGCAGCTCAACTGATGGCCTGGGGGCTGAAGACGGTCCCAGCTGGTGACCAAGAAGACCGATGCGAAAGGACGGACTTCACGATGACGCGCATCGTCTCGGGCCTGGCGGTCTCCCTCGATGGCTATATCGCTGGGCCAGATGACAGCCGGGAGCAACCGCTCGGCCGCGGCGGAAATCGGCTGTTCGAGTGGTACTTCAACGGCGACACCCCCAGCCGGCTCTACCCGTCGTTTCGGCTCTCCCAGCCCAGTGCCGAGTTCTTCGACGAGTACGCGAGCCGGTTCGGAGCGATCATCGCGGGCAGGCACACCTACGATGTCGTAGACGCCTGGAGCGGCCACGGTCCACTGCCGGGCGCCGCGCTGTTCGTGCTCGGGCCGTCCACGACGCCCGCGACCAGGAACTCACCTGGACCCAGATCGGCGAGCTCCTCAACACCACCGCCGCAGCTGCGGCACGCCGCTACCGGAACAAGCAACGACCAGCTTGACAAGGATCACCCGCATAATGCCGATGAGCGGACGTGGCTAGCGCGAGAGTGCGTGCTTTGGTCACCCGCAGGACGAGCTTGACGCGACGAACCTGTAACTAGGTAGACTGGTCTACCTAATTACCGGACGAGCGTGGGGTGCTGGCATGGCGGAGCAGCAGGCGCGACGTCGCCGTCAGGCAAGCGCGGCCGGCGGGACCACTCGCGGTTCGGCGAGGGACCGCCTCCTCGCGGCAGCGGCGGAGGGCTTCTACAACCATGGCGTGAACGGGACCGGGATTGACGCCATCACCGCCGTGGCGGGAGTGGCGAAGATGAGCCTGTACAACAACTTTGCCTCCAAAGACGACCTTGTCCTGGCCTACCTTCAGGCACGTCATGAGGAATGGCTGGACCTCTACCACCGCCGGCTGGCCACCGCGACCGGCGCCCGCGCGGGCATCGTGGCGGTGTTCGACGCGTACATCGACCACGCCGAGATGGCGTACCAGCACGGTTTCCGCGGCTGCGGACTCCTCAATGCGGCAGCCGAGCTGCCCGCAGGCGCGCCGGGCCGGGCGGTCGTGCGCCGGCACAAGGAGGACGTCGAGGCCCTCCTCGCTGCCCACATCGCTGACCTCGGCATGGTTGCGCCGGAGCGGGTGGCGCCGCTGGCCGAGCAGCTGTCGTTCATGCTGGAGGGAGCGGTGGCGCGGGCAGGGCTGGAAGGCAACGCTGAGCTGCTGCACCGCGCCCGCGACCTGGCTCTGCAGGTCGTGGATGCATCCGCTGACGGCCCCGCCCGATGAAGAGCCCGATGCGCTCAGGCATCGTGTTCGTGCTGGTGGCGGCGCTGCTGTGGGGAACCACCGGGACGGCCGCGGCGATGGCTCCTGGCGTCGGGCCGCTAGCCATCGGTGCCGCAGCCATGGGCGTTGGCGGCCTGCTCCAAGCGGCCGCGGCGAGCCGCGTCATGTTCACCCACCGTGGCGGACTCACAGCGGAATGGCGTACCGTGATGCTGTCCGCCGGGGCAGTGGCCGTGTTCCCGCTGGCGTTCTACTCCTCCATGCGGCTCGCTGGCGTGGCGGTAGGCACGGTGGTCTCCATCGGCTCGGCGCCACCAGCGGCCGCGGTCATTGAGCGCATCGTCGACCGCCAGCCCCTTTCACCTGGCTGGGCGCTAGGCACCACAGCCGGCGTGTCCGGTGTTCTCGCGCTCGCCCTGGCCCACCCCGGCGAGCCGGGCCCCGCAACCACCACGGCAGCAGCGCAATCTGTACTGGGCATCGCCCTGGGCCTGCTCGCCGGCTTCACCTACGCCCTCTACTCATGGGGCGCCGCACGAGTCATGCGCTCCGGACTGCCCAGCCGGCCCGTCATGGGCGCCGTCTTCGGGCTCGGAGGCATCCTGCTCCTGCCCGTCCTAGCGTTCACGGGGGCACCCATCATCACCTCGGGCAGCCACCTGGCGGTCGCGGCCTACCTGGCCATCGTGCCCATGTTCCTCGGCTACACCCTCTTCGGGCACGGACTGGCCACCGTCGCGGCGAGCACCGCAACCACGGTGTCCCTTCTCGAGCCCGCCGTGGCCGCGCTCCTCGCCGTCATCGTGCTGCGCGAACACCTGCCGCCCATGGGATGGCTCGGACTGGGGCTGCTGTTCGCCAGCCTCGTCATCACGGCGACCAGCACTCGCCCCGCAACCGCCAGTCACCCTGGCAGCCGACCGGCCGAGGCCCCGGACCGTGCCGTGCCCGTGACAGCCAATGCCGACGCCGAGCCCGCATGAGGCACTCGCACCACTGAGACCGGAACCACGATGGAGCCCAACGCTCCAGACGCGGGCGCATGCCCGCAGAACGCTTCAAATGCTCCGCCAGAACGTCCTCTTCTGCCGCATACAGCGCGCTCGGTTTGCCGGCATGGAGCAGCGGGCTGCAGTACCCCGACCTACGAGCGACGGCGACCTCCAGCAGACTGGTCGCGCTGGCCAAGCCAGGCTCGGCCTCGGGCTGCTTCGCTCAATTGCATCACCCTGAGTAACGAGGGAAGGTCAGAAGAACGCGCGCCGACCCGCCGATCGGCGCGGTTCGGGTTGGGCGAGTTCTTGGACTCGTGGCCGCTCGTAGCGGGTCAATCTGCGTGCTGGGTCACCGTAGCTGGGGTTTATCCGTCATCGCCGCGGGACGGCGGACGGATGGAGTGCGGCGGTCACTGTCTGATTTATCGCTCGTCTGCGCGGGAGTCCCGCATCTACCGTGGAGGGCATGCCGGCTGTGGCGATTCACCGCCTGGACAAGCGTCCCGACCTGATCAACCGGATCTACGAGGTGGACTCGGCCTGGCCGGAGTTCATGGGCAAGGACCCGGTGGCGAACGCGCTGTACTGGCAGGTGGCGGGCGCGTTCCCGCACCTGTGCGCGGTGGCGCTGGATGAGCGCGGGGCGGTGGCTGCCACCGCGCGGGCGCTGGCATTCGCCCTGGACGCCGAGGGCCGCCGCGAGCTGCCCGATGGCGGCCTCGACCGGGTCACGATCTGGGCGTTCTACGACCGGCTGCACGGCCGGGCGCCCGACACCGGGTCCGCGGCGGAGATCGCGGTCGGCCGGGCGCACCGGGGCAGCGGCCTGTCGCACCGCATGCTCGCCTGCTGCGCGACGCGGCCCGGGCTGCCGGGCTGGCCCGGCTGGTCGCGCCGGCCCGGCCCACCGGCAAGCACCGCTACCCGGCCATGCCGATGGCCGGCTACATCGCAATGCGGCGCGGCGACGGGCTTCCGGCCGACCCGTGGCTGCGCGTGCATGCCCGAGCCAGAGGGCGCATCCTGCGGGTCGCGCCGGCCTCGATGGTCATGGCGGGCTCGCTTGCAGAGTGGCGATCCTGGACCGGGCTGCCATTCGACCGCACCGGCGAGGTCATCGTGCCCGATGCGCTGGTGCCGGTCCACTGCGACACCGAGCACGACCACGCGGTCTACGTCGAGCCCAGCGTCTGGGTCGAACACAACCTGACGGGCACCTGACCAGCCGGCCACAGGCCGCCCGCACGGGGACAAGCACTCAGGCGTTCGTCCCATGCCGTGTGAATGGCATTCTCGGCGAGACGCGCAGTTCCGCTGATCGGCGCGGCAAGCGCGATCTCGACGTGCCGCTATGCGGGCGCGCCGATCTGGTTGATCTGCGTGCCATCTCGCATGGTTATCGGCGTCCCAGCCGCGATCGCGGTCAGTGGAGGTACGGTGGGCAGCCATCCTGGCGGCTGTTCATGGCCTTCCGCATGCGGTCGGCGCTGCCGGGGTCAGGACGGTCGCTTCCCTGGCCCCTGCTGGTAATCGTCGCCAGGGAGCCGGCCGGGACGAGTTCAGCGATGAATTCCAGGTCCGGCGGGCGTCAGAATCGGTATCAGGCTCAGCTCATCAGGAGGCGACCACCATGGCCGGCGAAACCGTTAGCGCGACCACGATCATTAACGCCCCGGCGGAGGGCATCTTCGCGGTCCTCGCCGACCCCGCCAGGCATGCCGCGATCGACGGCACCGGCTGGGTCGGCGAGCCCATCGACAGCCACCCGCTGACTGCGACAGGGCAGGTGTTCCGGATGGCCATGTACCACGCCAACCACCCGGACGGGAACTACCAGATGGCCAACCGGGTGCAGGTATTCGACCCGCCGCACGCCATCTCCTGGGAGCCTGGCCAGGACACCGGCGACGGCACCCTGCGGTTCGGCGGCTGGGTCTGGCGCTACGACCTGGCCCCGGCGCCGTCCGGAACCAAGGTCACCCTGTCCTACGACTGGTCGGCAGTCCCCGGCTTCCTCCGTCAGCACATCGGATTCCCCCCGTTCCCTCCGGACCATCTGAGCAACTCCCTTGCCCACCTCGCCGACCTGGTCACCGCGTGACCGGGCAGCGAGCCCGCCAGGCCCCGGGCTTGCCCTCTGGCCTGGGCAGGCCAGGCCAGCAGGCACTGGCCGCGGCCGGGTACGTCACCATGGAGCAATTCACCCAGGTGGCCGAGGCCGATCTCGCCCGGATGCACGGTACTGGGCCCAAGGCGATCGCCCGGCTCCGCGACGCTCTCGTCGTGGCCGGGCTGAGCTTCGCCACCGAGAACTGAACCAGGTTCCGGCGTTCTGCTCCGAGCCGTGCCATGAGCCCCGCCTGCCCTCCGAACAGCCCGGCCGCCGCGCCTCATGATGGGCGATCGTCAGAAGAACGCGTCATAGCCGCCTGATTGAAGAATCCATGTAGGCGTTGCGGTTTGGTCGTAGCGTCGAGAGGCCCGCGGAGCTCGCTCAATATCCGCCTGCCGGCCGGTGACGGTCTGGCTTACGAACGACGTGCCAGCTCCGC
>JBKQMG010000184.1:0-8269 GCA_052146815.1 Streptosporangiaceae bacterium
GCGCAAAGGCGAGTTCCTCCGCCTGGCCACCGACGCCATCGTGCGGATCGGCGACGGCGAATGGCTCCACGTCCCCGTCGGCAAGCTGCACACCGACCGCTACATCCCGCTGCACCCGCGAGTGAAACACCTGCTCGGCCAGTGGCTCGCCCACCGCGACGGCCAGCCCGGCAAGCTGATGTTCACCGACCACGGCAGGCCCGTCCCGCAGACCCGCGTCGATGCCGCCATCCGCCGGGCCGCGACCGCCGCCGGGATCGGGCACGTCACCCCGCACCAGCTCAGGCACACTCTGGCGACCCAGGCAATCAACCGGGGCATGAGCCTGGAAGCCATCGCCGCGCTGCTCGGCCACAGGTCAATGTCCATGACCCTGACCTACGCCCGGATCGCCGACCGGACCGTCGCCGAGGAATACTTCGCCGTCAGCCGGCAAGTCGAAGCCCTCTACGACACCGGGCCCGTCCTTCCCGCAGCCGCCGAAGGACCCAACATGCGGCGGCTGCACGCCGAGACCACACGCCGCCTGCTCGGCAACGGCTACTGCACCCGGCCCGCCGAACTCGGCTGCCGCTACGAGACCATCTGCGAAGCCTGCAGCTTCTTCACCACCACCATCGAATTCCGCGACCAGCTCCAAGCCCAGCAAACCGACGCCGAACGCCACGGCGACACCAGCCGCCAGACGGCCTACCTGAAAATCCTCGACACACTCGACGCCACCGGTGCTTGACACCGATCACCTGCATAAGCCGCGGCTTTTGAAAGAAACTCGGCCTTCATCCTCAGCTCGCGGTTTTCCCGTTCCAGCTCACGGAGCCGGGCCCGCTCGGACAGCTGCAGCGGCGGCTCGTCCTCCGCATGCTTTTCCCGGTACGCCCGGACCCAGTTACCGAGACTGGTCTCGCTGACCCCGAGTTCCCGCGCCACGTCCGCGATAGGGCGTGACGTCTCAACGACCATCCTGGCCGCCTCATTCCGGAACTCAGGCGAGAAATTCTTGTACTTTCTTGGCACTCGATCCTGTCCTTTCCGTTGAAGATCCTATAAGGATCCGCAGTCCGGAAGATCAGCAGCACCCCCGGGACCGACGACTACAGGACCAAGATCATTGAGGAGTTCCGGGCGAATGGAGGACGCGTCGGCGGGCCATGGGCGGGCATCACGCTGATTCTCATCCACCACATCGGCGCAAGATCCGGGGTCGATTGCGTCTCGCCGTTCGCCTACTCCCTTCAGGGAGGCGGCCGCTTCGCGATCTGGGCCACCAATGGCGGATCGCCAGCCCACCCAATCTGGTACTACAACCTCAAGGCCAACCCGAGGATCAAGGCCGAGGTGAGCACCCAGACGTTCGCGGTACTAGCGGAGGAACTCGACGACACCGCCCGCGCCGAGCATCAACATCCTCAGCGAGCAGAACCGGTTCAAGCTCGCCGCGGAGATGACGGCTCCGTACAACGCTCCGGCGCCTGGCCAGGCGCCGACGATGGACGGCTTCGTCACCGACTACATCAGCACGCTGACCACCGAGCTGGGCCGCCAGCCCACCTACGAGGAGTACTCGCAGGTGATGACGGGGTTCACCCCGAAGCAGGTCCCGGTGCTGAGCGGGCTGGCCCGCGGGTTCGGGGTCTTCGATCACTGGTTCTGCGAGGTGCCGTCGCAGACATTCACCAACCGGTCGTTCTGGACCGCCGCGACGGCCTCTGGGTTCGTGGTGAACGAGCCGGTCACGAACTGGCTGACGCACAACACCGCCGAGACGATCTTCAACCGGCTGGAGCGGCACGGCAGGACGTGGAAGGTGTACGTTGCCGAGCCGGACCGGTTCTCGGCCACCGGCCTAATCCACTACCCGAGGCTCAAGGACCGGTTCGCGACGCATTTCGTGCCGTTCGCCCAGTTCGAGGCCGACGCCGCCAGCGGCGACCTGCCCGACTTCTCTTACATCGAGCCGTGCCTGATCCTGGGACACGGCGACTACCACCCGGCCGTCTCCCGCGCCCTGGGGCACGGCATCGTGCTTCGGCTGCTCTGAGCATGCGCAGCCCGTACCGCGCGGCCGCGAGCCGACACAGTTCTCGCACGGTCGCGGTCGCCACGCCGCGACCCGCGACTTGCTGCGCGACCCGGTATCCGAGCTCGGCCACGTGCCGTCCTCAAGATCGACCAGGTTGAACCGGCCGAGCACCGTGCCATCCTCGCCGACGAGCACGTGGAAGACGCAGATGCCAGCCTCCTGCTCGGCCAGCAGGGCGTTGTACCGCCTCGGTGAACTGGTCGAAGAACGCATCGCCGCGGTCGGAGACAAAGGTGACAAAGTAGGCACGGTTCGCCAGTTCGAAAGCCAGGACCGCCGGCGCGTGGTCGGCGCGCAGGCGCTGCAGCTCGGGCACGGGTCAACCGTACTCAGATGGTGTACTGCGGCCGCCTGAGTGTACCGGAAAGCTGGTGATCACGATCCGAGTTTCTGGCCGTCAATGTAGAGGGAGATGATGCCGCCCTGGGCCAGGCGACTATGGCCGGCCGGGACTGCCTGGAGCCGCCCGCGACCACGTGACTGCCCTGATCACGTAGCGACGGTCCCGGCCGGGCACCTGATCAACCTTCTTGCGAGTTATCTTACATTTGTTGGGCTATCCATACGAAAAGTGCAGGTAGTTACACGAGGCGTTGTGCGGCATATGCTTGCCGCAAATGTAGGGGCTGCGGCCGGACAGGGATGGTCTGCCATGCGCTTAGCCCCGACGACTGGAATAGGGGGTGGCAGCAATGCTGTGTTCGGGATGTGCGACTGACAACCCGCCGGGTTCGTCGTTCTGTGGTTCCTGCGGCCAGCCTATTTCGCAGTCTTTGGCCGGCGTGGCGGCGGGTGAACTGGGCGGCTTAGCCGCAACCGCCCGGCAGCCGTGGGTGCCTGATCAGGCAGCATGGCAGTCAGGCCAGCCCGCCGCCTCCGGCTCGGAGCAGCGCGCGCATCGTCCTGACAACGCGACCACCCGGTATCTGTGCGCCGGCGTCGCGCTTAGGCCGGGGCTGCGGCAGCGGATCCTCGAGGGGGTCCTAGAAGAAGAGCACCGTGCCGTGATCACCACGCCTGGCGTCGATCTGGTCACCGTGATGAAGTATGCGCTGGCGGCGCACCGTCGCCAGGTGATTCGAGACGTCATCCTGTTGGTGCTGCTGTGCGCGCTGATCGTCTCGTTCTTCGTGCTCAGGTCGTTCGTGGTGTTCCTGTTGCTGCTCGCAGCAGCCTGGGTAACTGTCTGGGTCGAGCGCTACGCCAACTCGTGGGGGGCAGCGCGCGGCCTGCGGCCGGAGAATTTCAGCCCGGACAAGGCGCCGTCCCCGGCCCGGAACTCCTATGCGTCCCGGCAACTCCAGCGGATCGCAGCGGCCGGCACGACCGGCAATGTCACCCTATACAGCAGGTTCCCGCCGTTCATCGGGTACGGCGTCATCCGTTCGAGCTGGTCCTTCGCCGTCGACGTCACGCGGCCGCGGCGGGGGGCCCGGCCGCGACCGTTCTCGGTGCATGAGGTCTACGGCTGCGCGCAGACGAGACTCGGCGAACTTGACCTGCCGGGTATGGAAGTCACCGCCCGGGTCTTCGTGGATGGCCGTGACATCCAGGACGACCGCCGGTTCCTCCCGGACCCGGCCCGGCCTCCGGTGACCTCCATCGGCGAGGACCTACTGCGCGGGCTGATGGCCACGCCGGAGGAACGCGCCAGGCCGTACCTGGCGATTGGCATGACCAGCTGGCAGGGCGACCTGGTGGTCACGATCTTCATTCGCTTCCTGCTATCCCGCAGTGACCTTTTCATCGAGGCCGCACACACCGTCATGCCGCCGCTGCGGCCCGAATTCAAGGCTATCGACGAGCGGGAACCCGATATGCAGCCCGGCGAGTTCTTCTCGCTCGCCGGGGGCAGCCTGGTCAGCACCGTCCCGCGGCTGCTCGGCAGCGTGCCGGGGATCTTCCACGAACTGGCCGCGGACAGCAGGCGGGAGCGCAAGCGGCGCCAGGTCCACCAGGCGGGTAACTACGGCGCACTGTTCAGCGTCCGGGAGGCGGCAGCCGACAGCAACTGGGACCGGTACTTCCAGGTCCTCGACGACGCCCGCTACGTGAAGGTGATCGAGCAACGGATCTTCCGGTCCCTGGTTGAGTTTCTGGAAGATCACGATATCGACGCCTCCCAGCTGAAGGCTCGGGCCGAGACCCTGGTGAACAACGGGGTAA
This sequence comes from Streptosporangiaceae bacterium, assembly GCA_052146815.1. Taxonomy (GTDB): domain Bacteria; phylum Actinomycetota; class Actinomycetes; order Streptosporangiales; family Streptosporangiaceae; genus DATJZH01. Next base: position 4,250 of record JBKQMG010000184.1, read on the forward strand.
TGGTCACCGGGGGAACGGTCAACGCGCAGGCTGTCGCTGCCGGAGCCAATGCGCAGGCAGCCGCCGGCAGCATCGGCGCGCAGGCCGCTGACGTGGTCGCGCGGTTCCGCGGCGGCGCGGGCGCAGGAGGAGGGGAAGGCGGATGACTCGCGAGAACGAGAACGAGGGCATCTGGATCGAGGGATCCGCGACGGTCGTCGCCGGCGCGATGGCGGCCGGACCGGGCGCCCACGCGGTGGGCAGCGCAAGCTATTCTGCCGTTGGCGTTCCCGCCGACCTGGACGAACTGCGGGCGGCGCTCGACTCGCTTATCACGCAGCTGCGGTCTGGCCCGGCCGGGGTCGACGATCCCCAATCGCTGGCGGAGGTGGCCGTGTCCGCGCAGCGGGAGGCTCGTAAGAACCGGCCGGACAAGGGCATCATGGGCGGCCTACTGCAAGCCGTGCTGGCTGGCGTGACGAACTCTGCGGCACTCGCCAGCGCGGTGGTGGCGATCCAGCACGCGGTCAGCGTGCTGCTGTAGCCGACCGCGAGCCCAGCAGGGGGAAGGCATGTCCTATTGCATCCGGTGCGGCCAAGCTGCCCAGGCGGAACAGGCGTTCTGCAGGAACTGCGGTGCCGCGCTTAGACAGCAGGCGGAAACGCCGGCGCCGGATCCGCACCCTAGCCCGGAGCCCGCCGCGGCCGCGTGGCCAAACACGGACGCGGACAGCACGCAGGCACAGCCACCCGCTTCCCATGGGCAGGCGGAAAATCCGCTGCCCGCGTCGGCGGCCGCCGGGCGGTCGCCCGAACATGATTCCCCGACCGCCACCTGGGTTCCCCAGTCGCCAGCAACGTCGGAGCCGGCGCCGCCCGGGGCGTGGCCGACAGCGGCCGGGACGCAGCCTCCGCTGGCAGGCACAGACGTCCCGCCAGCAGCGCCGCCTGCCGACACCGCCGGCTGGCCTCCCCCGCCGGCAAGGCCCCCCTACCGGGCCAACAGGCACCGGGCGGGCACGGTGATCGCCGTGGTCGCCCTCCTGCTGCTCCTCGGCGGGGCGGCTGCCGCGTGGAAGCTTCTTGGCCACAGAACCGGGCAGTCAGCGCAGCGGGACACCGCGGGCCGACGTCCCGCGGCCGAAACCACAGGACCCCGTTCCGGTAGCACCAGCGCGGCGGGGGGCGCGGGCACGCCGCCCACGCCGACGGCACCGTCCAGCGGCACCCAGGTTTCCGGCCCAGACGCGGTCGCGATCGCACCGACCGCCAGCCAGCAGGCAAGTGCGCCACAGGTCGCCGAGTTCCTCCGGGACTACTTCCGGGCGATCAACAACCGCAATTACGGCCTGTACTCATCGCTCTACGAGCTATCGGTGCAGCCGACTCCGGGCCAGTTCTACCAGGGTTACCGGTCGACGCACGACTCCGGCGCGGTCCTCACCGGGCTGTCCGGCATTCCGAACGGCCTTGCCGCGTCGGTCAGCTTCACCAGCCACCAGAATCCCGCCGACAGTAAGATCGGTACCTCGTGCACGGCCTGGCACGTCACCCTGTACCTGCAGCCGAGCGGATCCAGCTACCTGATCGGGAGCCCGCCGTCGGACTACCACGCGCAGTACCAGGCCTGCCCCTGACCGTCGTGCCTGGCTGCTACTCCGCCGACCTGCGGGACTGCCACAGCAACGGCCGGGCCTGCTACGACAAGAAGATCGCCGAGAGCAAGACTCCCAAAGAAGCGCTCCGGTCCCTCAAGCGGCAGGTCAGCGACGCCATCTACAGCCGCCTCCAGGCAGACGCCCGCCGCGGCAGCCAGGACCAGGGGCCCGGGAGGGCAACCGGGGAACGACTCTGTCGCCAGCGCGGCCGGATTGCACCCCGAGCACCGGCTCTTCGGCCAAGCCACCCCCGAGCCCGCCACCACCCTGCGACCCCCGAGCGGACACTCACGGACCCGTCCGGCACCAGCGCCGAAGAAAACCCGGAAAGGCTCTTGATGCGATGAAGGAGCGGAGCCTCCCGCTCTCTGGCGGATGCTGGAAGTTGCATGCATCCGTCTCCACCAGGTAATGTAGGGAGGCCCCAATGGAGACAGCGTATGACGGCCGGCAGGTCGTGGGCATGGATCTGCACCGCCGCCGGTCGGTGCTGGTGCGGATGACCGAGGACGGCAGGCGGCTGGGCACCGCGAGGATCAGCAACAGCCCGGCGGAGTTACGGGCGCAGATCGCCCGGGCGGGGAAGTCCCCGAAGGTCGTGCTCGAGGCCACGTACGGGTGGTACTGGGCAGCGGATACCCTCGCGGCCGCGGGCGCCGAGGTGCACCTGGCGCATCCGCTGGGCGTGAAGGCGTTCACCTACCGCCGGGCCAGAAACGACGAGCGGGATGCCGGGGACCTGGCTGACCTGCTGCGGGTGGGCCGCCTGGCCGAGGCGTGGATCGCGCCGCCTGAGGTGCGGGAGCTGCGGGAGCTGACCCCGGCACCGGGAGTCTGACATCAAGGTGTCCCGCGGGCGCGTCACTAAGCAGGGATCGCGGCTGCTGCGCTGGGCGCTGATCGAGGCCATCCAGCGGGCCCCGGCGGACTCGGCAGCCGGCGCCGCCAAAGCCGCGATCATTGCCCGCCGCGGGAAGGAAGCCCGCAACATCGCCAGGGTCGCCGCCGCCCGCCGGCTCCTCACCCTGGTCTTCTACGGGATGCGCGACGGGCAGATCCGCTGCCTTCTCCGGGTCTCCGGCCAATCCGTCCGTCCCTCAGCCGCCTGCGGGATGAGCAGCTCCTCCTGGCCAGCGGCCAGGCGCGAGGTCGCCTCTTGTGCCTGCCCCGCCGCCGTCACCCGGCCCGGCGCGGGCGCCCTCTTGACTGACCCCGCCTGACCGCTCCGCTCTGACGCGGACCGCCCCATGCGGCCCCGGCCCCGGGCCGGGGACACGCGAAGGGATGACTGCAGCCAGCGGCACTGCCCGCACCGCGAGACCCCGAACACGGGACGGACCTGCCAGCAACCGAATACCCCCCGCACGCCCCGGCTCCCGTTCCCCGCTGCCCCCCATCATCGGGCGACCCGGCGGCCGCCTCAAGGACGCCTCCGGCGCCGCCCGTCCCACGGGCGGCCGGGCTCCCGCCCGGTCCCTGACCCGCCCGCCCGGTCGCCACGGATATCGCAGCTATCAGGGGAAACAGGAGACGCTAGTCACGCGCGCCCAGCACGCCCGCCAAAACCCGCAAACCCCCGTTGACACGGCCCCGCTCCTTCAGGGATGACACAAAGAGGCCTTCGTTCTGGCCCAGGTCACCGCCGCTCGGCGTGGCTGACTGCGGTGCGCAGATCAGGTCGATCAGGCGCACCACGATGCCTCGCAGGGGCCGGGCTTGCGAGGTCGTGCCGGTGCCGGGGTTACCTGGCTCAACCTCAGCCGGGCCCTGATGGCAACCTGGGCGGCGCGAGCATGCTACGGCTGCTATGAAGCCGAAGAACTGCTCGCTCAGCTTTCCGGAAAGGGGAAGCTACGCCTCGACGAGGATCACCAGGGTTTCGGGCAGCACGCCGTCATGCGCCATCGCTTCGGACATCGCCTTGGTCTGCATCGCAGCCATGACGGTATCCATGTCGGCAACGTCCATGAGTACCGCCACCCGGGTCGGGTTCTGCGGGTCGACGAACGTCCGGATGTTGGTGACCCCGAGGGGCCCGAAGACCTCTTCGCGCTTCGGCGAGGCAAGCCAGTGATCCTTGTCCTTCACATCGTGGTGGGCGATTACGGTCGGCATGGTGCCCCCTCCGGGTCGCGTGCCAGCGGATATAGCCTGGCTCGGCGACCTTACACCCAAGTACCTCATGCCTGTATTGACAAGGTACTTCGAGTGGGCAGTAATCTCGGCGCAGTCCACGCGGAGCAAGGGAGCACGGGCTGAGGGTTATTCACAGGTAATTCTATAAAACTCCAGGGCAATGACGGCAGAGATCGTTTCGGCGAAGCTAGCGAGCGGTCGCCGATAGTCTACGTGGAGGATTCGCCAGGTCTTCAGATTAGCGATG
>JBKQMG010000185.1:0-4847 GCA_052146815.1 Streptosporangiaceae bacterium
CGCGAATGGCCGTTTCAAGCGCTCTTTACGAACGACGCCGCGCGCGCGGATGGGCGGCGTCATAAACACGCGGCGGTCCGTGTAGTCCCCCCCGGCCGCGCAGCTGCCCGCCGGGGCGCACGACACCGAGGTGACCCCGGCGGCGCCGCCCTTGTCCAGGGTCCCCAGGCCGGGCACCTCGATCGCCTTGCCCCAGCGGCCGTGCCGCAGGCTGACCACGAACATCGGGGAGTGACCGCGGCGGGCCCCGTAGACGCCGACGGCCGCGCAGGTGCCCGCTGACGGGCACGACACCGAACTCACCGGGCCGGGCACCCCGATCGCCGTGCCCCAGCGGCCGTGCCGCTCGGCGGCCACGAACCCCTGCGGGTTACCGCGGCGGTCGGTGTAGTCCCCGCCGGCCGCGCAGCTGCCCGCCGGGGCGCACGACACCGAGTCGACCTCGGCTTCCCCGTCCGTGTTCAGGGCCCCCAGGCCGGGCACCTCGATCGCCGTGCCCCAGCGGCCGTGCCGCTCGGCGGCCACGAACCCCTGGGTGTGATGGTGGCGGTCGGTGTAGGCCCCGCCGGCCGCGCAGCTGCCCGCCGAGCCGCACGACACCGACAACACCCAGGCGTCCCCGCCCTTGCTTAACGTCCCCAGGCCGGGCACCTCGATCGCCCTGCCCCACGAGCCGGGCCTGCGCGCGGGTGTGCTGCCGCACGCCGCGGCGCGCACGGCACTAGATGCGAGGCCGCACACGGCCAGGGCCCGCAGGCCGGCCCCGCGGAATGGACGGGCGGACCGGACGGCCGCAGGACGGGCCGGCCCTGCCGCGGCCGCGGCAGGGCCACTCGTGGCGGCCAGCGTCAGGAAGACGGCCAGCGAGCCAACCCAGCGCACCGTGTTTCGTGCCATCGCGACCGACCTCCTTGCGCGCCGAACCTCGCCGCCAGCCCCGCTCCTGCCACTTGGACGCTTAAGTCCCGCCATGAGTTGACGCCGACCTGCCCGCACACCCAAGCCAGCCGCCGCAGCGCCCTGGCCGCCACGACCGAGCCGCTAGACAGGCGTCCCGGCCGGGCGAACACCCGTTCGTGCGCGGCCCAATCGACCAGACCGACAAGTCCGAGCCACCGCCAGAACGGCGGTCCGGGGCGCACCGGTCAGCGACCAGTGCCAGTCACTGAGCGCGACCGCAGGTGCGGTCGGGCGTCGTACTGGATCGCCGAATCGGCCCTGTTATCTTGCTGATGCCATGGTGGGCCTCGGGAATGCCGAGCATCCCGTTATGGCGCGTCGCGGCCGTCGGGCGTGCTGTCGGAGCAGGTGACTGTCGAACGCCTGATAGAGCGCCGGGCATGATGTGCTGGCAGCCCGGTCTCGATGCGAACGACCCGGCCTGCGGGCGCGTCCCGGGCAGGCGCGGGGCGACGAGCCCGTGCCTTCGGTTGAGCTGGCGGCGACCTGGTGTCAGTGCCGCCGCAGACGGCACAGGGGTACCTCTGGTCATGGGATACGTAGGGATTCCTGCCGTAACACTTACCTCGACTCTGCCCGCCCTCTGGCGGAGAGACGCGCTCGACAAGCAAGCCGCCCGCGCAGCCGTTCTGCAAACGACCGACCCCTGGCCGCCGACGCTCTCTGGGCACGGCTCGACCGCCAGCTCACCGACCTCGCTATCTGGCTTCCCACCGTCACTCCCAACGAGACCGACCTCATCTCCCACCGCATCACCAACTACCAGTACAACCCCGTATGGGGAGCGCTGATCGACCAGCTGCGGACCCGATGAGCCTCGGCCCGCCGCATACGCCTGAGGCGCCCGGCGGTGATACCGGCCGTTCGGCGCCCTCGGCGCGGTTGCTGGCAAGGATCACCGTCATGGCGCTCTCCGACCGGCGGATCCTGTCGGCTGGCGGCCGCACAGAATGCCCAGATCTGGATGGGCAGTGTCTTGAACGACATCGAGCCGACGCCCGCGCATATCGGCGGGAGTGCGCGCGTCTGCGACCGAAGTGCCGACCACGCTCGGCAACCAGCGTCAGTCCTGGAGACGGGGACGCATCAACCGCAGCGAGTGCCCGCAATACCGGACATGGTCGCGAACTGAGCTGCGGGACCGCGCCGATGTCCGCATGTCCCCGCAGCGCCTCTGGCCGAGCCGGCGTACCTCAACGCGGCAGATGAGGAAGGCGACCGGCGCGACGGCTGCGAACTGCGGAGTTCCTCTCGAACTGGGTCATCGTCGAGTCGGCCTCGGTGCTGTCCAGGATTTGGTGATGGCGGCCGGCCGAGAGCGGCTACTTGGAGTGGTCAGTCAGATACACTGCGCGTCATCAGTGGGAAGGGCCAGGCGCAAGCGACCGCGGCCTGGGCTGCGGGCAGGGCCACGGGCATCCGCGCCGGTCAATGATCTGTTGACTGATCGGCGCAGAGGCAGCCGCGACGACCTTCTGGCGGGGGCAAGCCACGGTGATCAGCAGGCGGGATGCGTTACAGGCAGGCGTTCTGACGGCTTGCGCTGCCGGGCTTGGCGCCCTGGAGGCGCCGTCCGATGCCCGTGCGGCGACCGAAACAGCGGAGCGGGTCAGCCGCCGGGACTGGAAACGGCTGGCTGACGCGCTGTCCTCGCATGCCGCCCTCTACCGGCCGTGGGAACCCGCCTACCGGCCGCTCGCGATCCCGTTCAACCACCGGTACTCCGGGATCAAGCCTGCCGGAATCGTCGCCTGCGCTACCCCCCGGGACGTCCGCGAAGCGCTCCGCTGGGCTCGGCAGGTCGGTCTTCCTGCTGTCCCCCGCTCTGGGCTAGGCCACAACTACGCCGGGTACTCCACCACCACGGGCCTGCTGCTGAACATGGCCCGGATGAAAAGCATCGTCTCCACGCCGCTGCCGGGCAATGCCCGCGTGCAGACCTACGGGCCGATGACAGTCGTCCACGACGCGGGCACCGTCACCGTCGGAGCCGGGGTCACCAATAGCGATCTGCATCCGCTGCTGGAGGACCGGGGCATGTTCGTGCCCACAGGCCGCTGCCCCACGGTCGGGGTTGCCGGGCTGGTGCTGGGCGGCGGGATCGGCTTCAGCGACAAGATGTTCGGGCTGACCTGCGACCGGCTCATAGCCACGACCCTCGTGCTCGCCGACGGAAGGGTGATCGAGGCCAGCGAACACGCTCATCCCGACCTGTTCTGGGCCTGTCGCGGCGGGGCGGGCAACAACTTCGGGGTCCACACCTCGTTCACCTTTAGGTACGAGCAGTTCCACGGCACCGTGGCGTTCTACCAGTTTCGCTGGACCCTGGACTCCATATTGCCGGTCATCGCTGTGACGCAGCAGATCGTGCAGGACGCCGCTGCCGACAAGCGGTTCCACTGCCGTCTTGGAATCGGGACCCAGGGACGGACCAGGGGCCAGATCCGTGCGAACGCTAACGTCAATGTGATCGGCCAGCACTACGGCACCGTCGAGGAGCTGCGCGCTCTCATCGCTCCGCTGCTGAGCATCGGAACCGCGGCCGAGCGCGCCCGCAACAGCGCAGCCATCCGCGAGGTCACCCCCGGACAGGCGGGCAAGCTGCTGGCCGCGACCACTCCCGTGGACCGGTTCGCTAGTAAGTCAGCGGTCCTGACCTCCCGGACGCTGCTCACCAGCAAGCAGATCACCGCCGCAGCCGAGCGGCTACTCGACTGGCCGGGCAGCGATAACAAGGACGGAGCCGGGATCGCGATGTTCGCCCTTGGCGGCGAGATCAACCGGGTGCCGGCGGAAGCGACCGCGTTCGTGCACCGAAACGGCCTGTTCATCTTCGCTGCCGAAACATGCTGGGCCGACCACGATCACCCTGACATCGCCGCCGCGAACCTGCGCTGGCTCGACAAGTTCTACGGAGACATCTTCGGTAATACGGCCCCCGAGTACTCGTACCAGAACTTCCCCGATCCGACGCTGAGGGACTGGCGGCGAGCCTACTACGGCGCGAACTACCACCGGCTAGTCCACGTGAAGCAGAAGTACGACCCGACCGGCTTCTTCAGATACCCCCAGGCAATCGGCTCCCGCCGCCCCTAGCCCGCACTCGACCCCGCCGCCCCGAGCAGACAGCGGGCGGCAGGCGACCTCGGCGATCGGCACACCACAGACGCGTGACCGGCTCGAAGTCCCCGCCGAACCGGACGTCGGCGTAGGTCCGGCCGGGACCGTTGCGGAAGTGCAGGAACGGCTTCGATCTGAAGTGGAAGTTCGGTGGGTGCTTTCCCTTGTCGCGCTGGCCGTCGATCTGACGAAGTGATACGGCAAGCTCGTCGAAAGTCGTGCCCTGACTCACAGGCGCAGCGTTGCCGATTGACGCATCTCGTCGTCGGGACCCCTACCGACGCCAGCAGCGTGCTAAGCCGTCCGTGACCGATAGGCGCATGCTCGAGTCCCGGCCGCAAGCCCGGACGAGGGCCATACGCACTGCTGGTCCTCAGCTGAGGCGCATCGTCGACTCGAGTCGTGCGCCGGGTTCCGATGTCGCCGACCGGCTGCCCGGGATCTTCGAGGACCATGACCTCGTCGGTCCGGAAGACGGCGCGCTTCAGGAGATGGCCGCTCGATGCGGCAGAACGGCACTCGTAGCCGTCGGGCTCGTGCAGCCTCACAGCCGGGATCTCAGCACGTCGACCTCGCAGCCTGGCGAGGACGGGTCGAAGCCGTGCTCGACCAGCCAGCGGACCGCCCGCAGGCTTCGCAACGACCACCACGCGCGGATCACGTCGAGGTCGACGTCGGTGCCGTAGCCGGCGACGACGTCGCCAAGGTGCTCCTGGTGTCCGAGCGTCAAGCTGGCGAGGTCGTACAGGGCATCGCCCTGGCCCGCC
>JBKQMG010000186.1:0-36296 GCA_052146815.1 Streptosporangiaceae bacterium
CCCCGCTGAACTGCGGGGAAGCCGCCACGTCTGTGTGCGTCCTCGCGGGCAGCGCTCGCAGGGCTGATCGGCCATCGTTTTCTTACTCGACGCCTTCCCTTCACCTTTTCCGACACTCTCCGTTCAACTGCTCGTTACCTAGACGGCTTAGACAGGGACGGGTCAATCAGTGGCCCGCCTAACAGGGTCCAGGCGGCGAGGGGCGAGGCGAAGGCATGTCAGCAGAGGCGGATCCCAGCGGAGCTGCCCTGTCCGCGCACAGCACGAAGTCGCTGGCGACGGCAACCGGCACAGACGGGAACATGGGCGGAGCGGCGATGTCGCCCTCAGCGGACGGCACCGTGGCGATCAGCGCGGTCGACCTCACCCTGAGCTTCGGCAGCCGGGCCATCCTGTCGAACATCTCCGTCGAAGTGCGCCGCGGCGCGGTGACCGCGCTGATCGGGCCCACCGGCTCGGGCAAGACGACGCTGCTGCGGACGTTCAACCGGATGAACGACAAGGTGATCGGTTACCGGCACGACGGCGACGTCCTGCTCGACGGGAGCAGCATCTTCAGCCCGCATGTCGAGCTGATGTCACTGCGTCGCCGGGTAGGAATGCTTTTCCAGCGCCCCAACCCGTTCCCGATGTCGATCCTGGACAACGTCGTGGCGGGCGCGCGGGCTCACAAGATGGCCAGCAGGGCCGGGCTGAAGACGATCGCCGAGAAGCGGCTGACTGAGGTCGGCCTCTGGAACGCGGTCAAGGACCGGCTGAAGGACTCGCCGTTCCGGCTCTCCGGCGGCCAGCAGCAGCTGCTCTGCCTGGCCCGGGCGCTGGCGATCAGCCCCGAGGTGCTGCTGCTCGACGAGCCGACGTCGTCCCTGGACCCTATGGCGACCGAGTCCATCGAGAAGCTCGTCCGCACCCTGGTGCCTGACATCACGGTCATCATCGTCACGCACAACCTCGCGCAGGCCAGCCGGATCGCCGACCGGACCATCTTCCTCAACGCAGGGCGCCTCGTTGAGCACGGCGACACCCGGCAGCTGTTTGACCACCCGGCGCACGAGGAGACCGCCCAGTACGTAGCCGGTCACTTCGGCTGACCCAGACCACCCGTGCGGAAACTTCGCTTCCTTCGTGCGGGCGCAGGAACCGCGCTCATGCGCGGCATTAACTCATCGCACGCATTCGCGTGCGAGCCGATAACGCACGCCGTGGGCGTGCGTATAGCAAAGGAGTATTTTCCGGTGGGCAAACGAATCCGCATGATGTGCACGGCGGCCGCTCTAGTGCCGCTGACCGTGCTTGCGGCGGCCTGCAGCAGCTCAGGTAGTTCGTCGTCGTCTGCTTCTTCCTCGTCGTCGTCCTCCGCTGCCTCGTCGTCTCATGGCACCGCGATCACGGAGACCGGCAGCACGCTGATGTTCCCGCTGTTCGGTGCCTGGCAGACCGCTTACAACACGGCCGTGCCGAGCGTGATGATCACGACCGCGGGTACCGGCTCGGGAACGGGCATCGCGGACGCCGGCACGGGCACCGCGACGATCGGCGCTTCCGATGCCTACCTGTCCAGCTCTGACATGACCCAGTACCCGGGCCTGATGAACATCCCGCTGACTGTGGCAGCGATGATGGTCAACTACAACGTCCCCGGGGTCAAGAAGCCGCTGAACTTCAACGGCACCGTCCTGGCTGACATTTACGACGGAAAGATCACGAACTGGAACGATCCGGCCATCGCCAAGCTGAACTCCGGTGTGACGCTGCCGTCCCTGAAGATCGTCGCCCTGCATCGCGCGGACAGCTCGGGCAGCACGTTCCTGTTCACCTCCTACCTGAACTCCCAGGACCCGGGCGGCTGGAGCTCGAGCAACGTCGGGACTACGGTGAGCTGGCCGTCCAAGGCAAGCTCGCTCGCCGAGACCGGCAGCGGGGGCATGGTGACCGGCTGCGGGGCCACCAAGGGGTGCATCGCCTACATCGGGATCAGCTACCAGTCCAAGACCAGTGCCGCCGGCCTGGGCCAGGCCTCGCTGGCGAACAAGGCAGGCAAGTTCACCCAGCCGACCACGTCCGCCATCGACACGGCGCTGGCCGGCTTCTCCAGCAAGACCCCGCCGTCGGGGTCGCAGTCGCTGATCGACACCGCCGCGGCCGGGGGCTACCCGATCATCAACTACGAGTACGCGGTGGTGAAGAAGACGCAGTCCGGTGCTTCGCAGGCGTCGGCGCTGAAGGCGTTCCTGAACTGGACGCTTACGACGGGCTCGAGCTCGAAGTACCTGTCGGCCGTCAATTTCCAGCCGCTCCCGGCGAACGTGACCACGATCGCCAAGCACCTGGTCAACACGATCAGCGGCTGAGTTCATGGCAACCTCGGCAACGACTGCCCCGGACGGGGGCGCGGGCACCCAGCCCGCCCCCCGGCCGGGGGGGCCGCTGCGCGGCTGGATAAGCAACGGCGGCCTGATCCGGTGGCTGGGCCGGATCGGCGCAGTAGTCCCGCTGCTCATGCTCGGCTTCGTGCTGATCACCCTGATCATCCAGGCGATCCCCGCGATCAAGTTCAACGGCTGGGGTTTCTTCACCACCACCACGTGGAGCTTCGGCTCCCAGTACGGTACGCCCGTCAACAGTGGCGGCATCGCCCATCTTCCTGGCGAGCACTTCGGCGCGCTGGCCCAGATCGTCGGGACTCTGCAGACGTCCGCGATCGCGCTGATCGTCGCGATACCGGTGTCGGTCGGCGCGGCCCTGGTAATTGTCGAGCGACTGCCGAAGCGGCTGGCCAGCACTGTCGGAGGCTTCCTCGAGGTACTGGCGGGCATCCCGAGCGTCATTATCGGCCTGTGGGGGGCGCTCACGTTCGGGCCGTTCCTGGCCCACCACGTCACCCCCTGGATCGCCAGCCACGCGCCCGACGTGCCGATACTGAGGTTCTTCGCCGGCGACCCGGGCAACGGCCAGGGCCTGCTGACCTCCGGCCTGATTCTCGCGGTGATGGTGATTCCGATTATCGCCGCCACCTCGCGCGATCTGATCCGCGGGGTGCCGATCCTGCCGCGCGAGGGCGCCATAGCGCTGGGCATGTCGGACTTCGAGTGCGCGCGGCGGGTTACCCTGCCGTGGGTCAACAGCGGCATCATCGGCGCCTCCGTGCTCGGCCTCGGCCGTGCCCTAGGGGAGACGATCGCAGTTGCCATGGTCTGCGGCGACAACCTCAGTCAGATCGCCACGAACCTCTACGCGACGATGAGCACGATCGCCGCCAACATCGTGCTGAACCTGGATACCGCGATCCAGAGCCCGCTGGGGATCAAGACCTACGCCGAGCTCGGGCTCGTCCTCCTGGTCATCACGCTGCTGGCCAACGTTCTCGCCAGGGTCCTGGTCAGGCGGACCTCCGGCACCGCCCTTCCCGTCGGCAGGGGGCTCTAGCGATGAGCAGTTCAAGCAGCAGCGCGCCATCCGCTGCGCCGCCGCCGCCAGGCCCGGCCGCGCCGGGCAGCGGAAGCGTCGGTCAGTGGCCGCGTGTGCCCGCCGGCAGGAGAATCGCCAACGCGGCGTTCTGGGTGCTGTGCGCTCTCGCCCTGGCCGTAGTGATCGTCCCGACAGTATGGCTGGCGGGCGGGGTCATCGCGCGCGCCCTGCCGAGCTGGCAGTGGAGCGTGCTGACCACCGATACCACCGGCACTGGCGGTGGCCTGGAGAACGCGATCCTCGGCACCCTGGCGATCACCGTCGGCGTGCTGATCGTCGGCGGGACCATCAGCATCCTGACCGGGCTGTACCTGTCTGAGTTCGCCGTCGGCAGGCACCGCGGCATCCTGCGCGGCGCCTATGAAGTGCTGGCCGGAATACCGTCGATTGTGCTGGGCCTCGTGGGATACCTCACCCTCGTGGTGGGCCTGCACTGGGGATTCGGGCTGCTGCCCGCTGTGCTGGTCTTGTCGGTGGTCGTGGTTCCCTACATCGCCAAGGCAACGGAGACGTCGCTGGGCCAGGTGCCGAATTCCTATCGCGATGGCGCGGATGCACTCGGCATTCCGCCGTCGTGGACCCTGCGGAAGATCGTGCTGAAGTCGGCGCTGCCGGGCATCGTCACCGGACTGCTGCTGGCGATCGCGATCTCGGTGGGCGAGACCGCGCCGCTGCTGTATACCGCCGGATGGAACGAGACCAACCCCTCCGCCCAGCTGACGCATAACGCGATCGGATTCCTGACCTATCCCGTGTGGAGCTTCTTCGACAGCCCTGTGCATTCGCTGCAGATTCTGTCCTACGACGCGGCCCTGATCCTGTTCGTGTTCGTCCTCCTGATCATCATCGCGGGACGGTTCATCATCGCCTGGTCGCGGCGCAACGCGGAGTGATCAGGCGTGCTGCCGAAGGCGAGCGGGGAGGCGGTCCGGGCCGAGGACATGCCGGCCTTCTCGCCGCGCGCGCAGCCGCCGGCTTACGACAGCGCAGGCAGGCGCTACCTGCCGCGGGCGCCGGAGGAAGGACGCGCCATGGCAGCCGAAACCGCTGAGGGAGGACCCGCGGGCGACGACCACCATCGCGGGCGGCCCGCGGTCGGCGTGCTCGCCGACCGTCTGGCCGCCGCCCTCGTCCACCACGAGCCTGGCTGGCGGCTGCCCCGGCATACGGCCCTGGCCCGTCGCTACAACGTCAGCACCGGCCAGATAGACGCCGCGATCGCCGACCTTGTGGCCCGCCACCTGATCCGCCGCCTGCCCGACGGGCAGCTGTACCGGGTCAGCCCCGCGGAGTACCTCGTTCCGCTGGAGGGGGTGGCAGGGCTGGGCTCGCGGGTCGACCCGATGGGCGGTGACCTGACCTGCCGCAGTCACCAGACGTCGTGGCGCCGCGTACCCGAGGACATCGGCTGGGCGCTGCACGTCGAGAACGCCGAAGCCGTCTGCGTGGTACGCGCCGTCTGGGCGGCCAGCGGGGAGCCCGCCGCTTACGCCACCACCTATCTCACGGCGGCCGTGGCGGCCCGTTTCGCCGCCCCGAGCTCCGGCGGCCCCGAGGCAGCCGACGAGGACCGCGCGCCCGAAGACCCGGCAAGGGCGGACGACGGTGCTGTCACGGCGCTGACTGGCGCGGTGCTGAGCCTGCTGCCGCTGGCGTCCAGTCCCGACCTGGCCGAGGGACACCAGGACGAGCTCGCCGCGATGGGCAGGCCTGCCGCGCTGCACGTCGAAATGCAGCTGCCGCCACCGTCAGTCGCCAGGAGCCTGCGCCTGGCGGCAGGTCAGCCCGCCGCGATGGTCACCGTCCGGTTCGATGATCCGGCCACGGGCACGCCGCTGGCCCTGACGGTCGCGGTGATGCGCCCGGACCTGTTCCGGATCGTCGTCCAGACGGCCGAGGCGCCGCTGCCCGACGGCGGGGAAGGCAGTTTGTCAGGTTCCTGGACACACGCCGTAGAGGACTGGGAACCTTGACCCGATATGCCTGCCCCCGCCCTCGGCGCGCCGGAGCGCATGCCGCGGCCCTCCGGTTTCCTGGTCCCGGCGAGCACGCCGCGCCGCACTGAACTCGTCGCGGTGGCGGCGCTGGCCGCGCTGTTACTGCATGTGCTCTTCGCCCAGCTCACCCTGGTGCTCGCGATCATTTTCACGGCGGTGGACCGGCTGGCCCGCTGGCGGCCGCAGTGGCTGGCGGTGCCCGCCGCCGCGGGCCTGATCTGGGCGCTGGCGATCGGCGCCGGCCGCGCCGCCGCCGGGTTCACTGCCGGGCCCGGCCGCGCTGCCGCTTACCTGGCCTCCGCCTTCGGTCACCCCACCGCGCTGGTGCACCTGTCCCGCGGATTCGCGGGCCTGCCCGGCTGGCTGCCGGGTCAGCTGCCGCTCGCGTTAATCGCCGGGTCGGCCGAGGCCGCCCTGGCCGGAGCAGTCTGGCGGCTGCGCCGGTCCCGCGCGGGCGCGCCGGTCACTGCCCGGCCCGGCCTGGCCGTCGCGGTCCGGCGGCGCGCCGCCCGCTCCGCCCTGGCTCGCGGTGAGGTGCTGACCCTGAGCGGTGTCAGCCTGGGGCTTGATCCGGCGACCGGACGGCGCGCATCGATCACCTGGCCGGAGGCCGAGCGCGGTGTGCTGATCACCGGAGCGAGCGAGGCGGCCTTAGCCGCCTGCGGCGGCGCGCTGGCCCTGGCCGCGATCCGGCGGCGCAAGGCCGTCATCATGATCGACCTGACCGACGGCCGCGACATCGCTGGCAGGCTGCCCGCGGCGTGCGCGGCGGCCGGCGCACCGCTGCTCGCCTTCGGCGGCGCCGGGCAGCGCTCCTATGAGCCCTACCGCGGTGGTCACCCGGCCCGCGCGGCCTCGCTCGTCGCCGCCATGATCGACTGGAGCGCGGTCAGTGACGTCCGGCGCCGTGCGTGCGCCGCTTATCTCGCTGACGCCTGCGCTGTAGTCGCGGCAGCCCCCGCTGATCCCCGCCTGCCGCTCCTGGATGACCTGGCGGGCCTGCTCCAGCCTGATGCGCTGCGCGCGCGGGCGGGCCTGGTGCCCGGCTACCATCCGCGCCGCGAGATGCTCCTGGACCGGGCAGATGTGTCAGCGAAAGTCCTGGCCGGCGATCCAGGCGCCACCCGCGCCGCGGCCGAGCAGCTCACGCGAGTGCGGGGCTCGGCGCTCGGTCACTGGCTGTGCCCCGCCCGCCCGCAGGCGCCTGCCATCAGCCTCGGCCCGGCGATGCGCGAGCGCGCCGTCGTGACGTTCACCCTCGACCAGGCCGTGCACGGACGATCCGCCGCCATGATCGCGGCGCTGGCGGTCGCCGACCTGCTGGCCATCCTGGCCGAGCTTCAGGCCATGGCCGTGCGCACCGACTGCCTGGTGTGGATCAGCGGCTGCGAGGCCCTGCCGGCCGCCCGGCTGGCCCAGCTGGCCCGGCGGGGCAGGCAGGCCGGAACGGCCGTTCTGCTGACGACGACGTCGGCTGCCGCGGCGGCGGCGCTGGCCGCAGACACTGGCGTGGTGGTCACCCGCGGCCCCGCCGATCCGGTGGTCGCGCAGCAGATGGCGGCGCTGGCCGACCCGCCGGCCCGGCCGGCGGCCCCGGCGGACGGGGCGCCACCGGCAGGCGCAGGCCCGTTAGGACTGAAAGGCAGTCAGCAGGCGGGAACAGGCGGCCCCGCCGGGCGGAGCCCCGACGCCCTCGCCCTGCTGGTCACCGGGACGCCAGGGCGCTACCTGCCCGCCTGCGAGGCGGTACCCGTGGCCGAGCGCCCGGCTACCGCGAGCAGGCTGACGCAGGCCCTGCAGCCGGGGCGCGCGCGTTGAGCAGCCGCAGCCACGCCGGGGCCGCGGGCACGGTCGAGGCCCGGTCGCGCCCGCCGCGCCAGGGGCCGGGCGTCGACCCGGGCCGGGTGTATCTCGGCTGGCAGCACGCCCTGGTGGTGCCCGACCCCGGCCCGATGCCGCGCCGCCCGGCGCCGCCGGAATTCGAGGAGGTCAGTCCCGGCTGGGTGGCGGCCCAGCGCCGGGAGGACCGGCAGCTGGCCCGGCCGCTGCGGCTGACGGTCCTTTGCGGCGGCGCACTCGGCTGCCTCGCGGCGGCGCTCTACGGGACGGGCCTGCTGAACGCCGCCCTCGCCGGCCTCATGCTGACCGTCGCCGCGGCGGCGGCCCTGGCCAGCGGGCGGGCCCTGTGGCAGCGGGAGCGGCAGCTGCGGGCGGTGATCGAGGCTGAGGAGCGGCGGGTGGCCAAGATCCGCGCCGTGCAGCAGAGCCAGCTGGCCGCCCGGCAGGAGCAGCACGCCCGTCGCTATCGCGGCTGGCAGCAGCGCCAGGCCGCGTTCGGCGCCCAGCCGCAGTGGTTCGCGGTCTCACTGCCCGGCGACATCGACCGGATCGACGTCGCCGGCGGAACACTGGCCGGGTGGTCGGCCCTGCTGACGACGATCGCCGCGCCCCGGCTGAGCGCGGGCGGTGAGGTGACGGTGCTCGACCTGACCGAGGGAGCGGTCGCCGCCGACCTGGTGACCGTGGCCCGCCGGTCCGGGTTCGAGCCGCTGGTCTGGGTCCTGCCCGGCGACCTGCCCCGGCTCGACCTCGGCAGCGGCCTCAGCGCCGATGAGCTGGCCGGCGTGCTCGCGATGACGGTCAGCGCGAGCGACGAGCCGGACGGCGGCGGCCAGGCGACCGGGGACACCGCCAGGGACGCCGCGATCCTGGAACGGGTCCTCGACACCCTCGGCCCGGCGGCCAGGATCGCCAGCCTGACCGCGGCCCTGCGCGCCCTGGCCCAGATCGACGATCCCCGCGCCGACCTGCGCGCCGGGCTGCTGACCGCCGAGCAGCTCACCCGGATCAGCGCGCTGTTCGGGCGCGGCGCCGCCGAGCGCGTGGTGATCGAGCGTGCCATGGCACTGGAGGCGCGGCTGCGCCGGCTCGAGCCGCTGGGATCAGCGCCTGCGGGCGTGCCCCCGAGCCGCCTGCGGGTGGCATGGCTGGACCGCGCCGCGGGGGGCCTCGGCAACGCGATGCTCGCCGCCTATCTGGCGGTGGCCATGACGCACGTGGTGCGGCAGGCCCCGGCAGGGCGCCGGTGGGAGCACACGCTCTGCGTGCTCGGCGCCGAGCGGCTCGGCGGGGCGGTGCTCGACCGGCTCTTCGACGCGTGCGAGGCCTCCCGGACCGGCCTGGTCGTCGCGTGCCGGTCGATCCCCGCGCAGGTCCGCGACCGGCTGGGCCGGGGCAACGCGGCCGTGGCGTACATGCGGCTCGGAAACGCGCAGGACGCACGCCTGGCGAGCGAGCAGATCGGCACCGAGCATCGCTTCGTGGTCTCTCAGCTGACCGACACGGTGGGGGAGTCACTGACCGGCACCACGGGAGACTCCTACACCAGCACGGTCGGCACCGCCGATTCGGTCTCGGGCTCCTCGTCGGTCAGCGATACCGAGGGCCGCTCTGCGGGCCGGGGCCGCAGCAGGCACGGGTCGTTCGCGCCGTTCGCCGAGTTCACCGGCACGGCCAGCAGGGACTCAAGCTTCTCCCGTGCGGCTTCCGGCTCGGTCTCGCTGACTGAGGGCATCAACGCCAGCACGTCCTGGGGCCTCAGCACGTCGCGTGCGCTGTCGGGCAGCACCTCCCTCGCGGCCACCGCGCAGCGGTCCCGCGAGTTCCTGGTCGAGCAGCACGAGCTGCAGCAGCTGCCGGCCAGCGCGGTGATCATCACGCACGCCGGGACGGCGGGCCGCCGCGTCGTGCTGGCGGACGCCAACCCCGCGATCGTCACGCTGCCGACGGCGACGCTGGCGAGCCTGGCCGAGGCCAGAGCCGCTGCGCGTCAGGCCGGCGGTGCGGCCGACGGCAGCGCCCCAGCGGCTGATGGCCCGCAGGATTCCGGGCTGCAGGCGGCCGGGGTGCAGGACGACGGGCTGCGGGGTCGCGGGCCGCAGGGGCAGGGGCAGGGGCAGCCGCCGCCGGGCCCGGGCACGCCGCGCCCGCCAGTTCCTGAGCCGAATCTCGGGCCGCCGCCTGAGCGCCTGGACTGGCGCACCCGGAGCGGCTGACTACCGCGACGCTCCCCGGCGGGCCGGGACAGGGCTGCCCGTCCGCCCGGTTCAGGGCAGGAGCGCGAGCTTGCCGGTCACCTGCCGGCGCGCCAGCGCGGTCAAGGCATCAGCGGCGCACTCGAGCGGGAACATCCGGGGACCAGCCGGGCGCAGCGACCCGCGAGCGATCTGGTCGAGCACCTCAGCCATTAGCGCCTGATTACCCGGCGGGTTCTCGCGCGACCACGCCCCCCAGTCGATTCCGATCAGCGTGCGGTTCTCCAGCAGAACGCGGCCCAGCGGCAGCCGCGGGATCACGCCGCCGGCGAAACCGACGACGAGATAGCGGCCGAACCCGCGCAGGCTGCGCAGCGCAGGCTCAGCGAACGGGTCACCGACCGGGTCGACTACCACGTCCGCGCCCGCGCCGGTGATTTCCCGCACCCGCGTCGTCAGGTCCTCGCGCTGGTAGTCGACCGTGACCTGCGCCCCGGCGCTGACCGCCGCCGCCCGTTTCGCCTCGCTCGAGGCCGCGGCGATGACCCGCGCGCCGAGCGAGCGGGCGACGTCGACCGCGGCCAGCCCGATGCCCCCGCCGGCGCCGAGTACCAGCACCCACTCTCCGGCCCGCAGTGTGGTCCGCCTGGTCAGCGCGAACAGCATCGTGGCGTAACTCTCGACGGCGGTCGCCGCCACTTCGTGCGGCACGCCGCCTGGCAGCGGGACCACCGTCTCGGCCGGCAGCACACGGTGGCTCGCGTAGCCGCCGAGGCCCAGCGAGCAGCCGGCCACGCGCGTTCCCACCGGCAGTCCGGTTACGCCGTCACCCGCGGCGACGACCTCGCCGGCCACGACCAGGCCGGGGGTAAAGGGCAGCGCCGGCTTCAGCTGATAGCCCCCGGCGACGATGAGCCCGTCCACGAAGCTGACCCCCGCGGCCCGGACGCCGATCAGCACCTCGCCTTCGCCCGGCTGCGGATCGGGTGCTTCCTCGAGCACGAGCCGGTCCGGCGGGCCGAACTCGCGGCAGACGATGCGGCGCATCTTTTCCCCTTCGGCAAGGGCGGCGGCACCAGGCGCCGGCCGCGGCGCATGCGTTCCCTGATCCTAGACTCGCGGCATGCGGCGGCCGTTCCAGCAAGTTGATGTCTTCGCCAGCGAGGCCTACCGGGGCAACCCGGTCGCGGTAGTACTGGATGCCACCGGCCTGGCCGACACCCAGATGCAGCGGTTCGCGCACTGGACGAACCTGTCCGAGACCACCTTCGTGCTGCCGCCGGACGAGCCGGGTGCCGACTACCGGGTCCGTATCTTCACGCCGGCCAGGGAGCTGCCGTTCGCCGGGCATCCGACTCTCGGCACCTGCCACGCATGGCTGTCGGCCGGGGGAGCGCCGCAGCGCGCCGAGGTGATCGTGCAGCAGTGCGCCGCTGGCCTGATCCCGATCCGCCGCGCCGCCAGCGCCCTGGCTTTCGCGGCCCCGCCGCTGCTGCGGGCGGGGCCGGTGGAGGATTCCCTGCTCGACCACATCGCCGAGATCACGGGCATCAGCCGCACGCAGATCCTCGACGCGCAGTGGGCGGACAACGGCCCGGGCTGGGTCGCCATCTGGCTCGCCAGCGCGGCGGAGGTGCTGGCGCTGCGGCCGGGCCCGGTCGACCTGGACCTCGGGGTGGCCGGACCTTACCCGCCCGGCAGCGCCGAGGCCATCGAGGTGCGGGCGTTCATGCCCAAAGACGGAGCCACCGACGAGGATCCGGTCACCGGGAGCCTGAACGCCTCCCTGGCGCAGTGGCTGCTCGGCGCCGGCCGGGTCACCGCGCCCTACGTGGCCCGCCAGGGCACCGCCCTCGGCCGCGCGGGCCGCGTGCACGTCTCGCGTGACGCTGACGGAACGATCTGGGTCGGCGGCGGAACGATCACTTGCGTGAGCGGCGAGGTCGAGCTCTAGCCGCTGGCCGGCGGGCACCGGAGGCGGCCGCCGCGCCCCTGGCGCTGCCCGGAGCGGCCCGCTGCTCCCCGGCGCAACCGTGGCAACTAGGTGGCAGCTGCGGGTTCAGCCTGATAAGCACGCCCTATGAGCGTGACGCCGGGCATTGGGGGCGGGGCTGCCGGGCCGTGGTACCGGGTCCAGGCCATCACCGCCAGCTGCCTGGGCGGCAGCGCCGAGCGCGATTATGCCTCCGTGCTGCCCGCGGCGCTCAATGCCGTGATGCACCGGCACCCGTTCGTGGCCGGATGGCTGTCGCGCGGCGGCGGGGCCCCGCTTGAGCTGATCACCAACGCCGGGCCGCTGCCCGGCCCGTCGGCACCCGGCCGCGCTCCCGGCCAGCCCGGCGGCCCGCGGGATCAGGGCGTGCCCTGGCGGCACGAGCCCGGCCCGCGCGGGACCGGGTCGCGCGGGACCGGGCTGCCGGAGGGCAACGGGAGCCAGCCGGGGCCGGGCGGATTTCCGCGCCCCGCGCACAGCAACGGCCCGCTGGCCGCCGGCGGCAGTGGCCGCGGGCTGGATGACCCGGCGACCGGCGAGCTCGCCGCCCGCGCGGCGGGCGAGCACGCTGCGGCCCTGGCCGCGCCGTCCCCGCCCGCAGCCCCATGGCGTCCGGCGGGCGGCGGCGTCCAGGAGCTCCTGTTCCCCTGGGGGGCGCGGGGCGTGCCGTTCACCGCGAGCCTGCTGGCTGACCTGGACCGGCTGGTCTGGGCGCCGTGTCCGGGGCGGCAGGCCCCGCAGCTGCTCAGCGAGCTGGCCGGGCTGGACGCGGGCTGGCCCGGTCCGCGGGCCCGGGGGAACGGCGGGCTCCGCGCGCAAGGCGACGCGGCGACGCCGACGTTATTCGAGGCGGCGCTTCTGACGCTGATGGCCCGGCCGTTCGGCTGGCTGGTCGTCGCCGAGCCGACGGACCTGATCGACTCCGAGACCGCGGACCTGCGCACCCAGCTGAACGTGCTGCGCCGGTACGAGGAGGAGCACGCGCGCTACGACGCGGACCGGGCGGAGCGCCGCCTGGCTGAACTGGACGCCTACCGCGAGGCAGGACTGTGGAACGTCCGGGTACTGGCCGGGGCGGCCACGCAGGAGGAGCTGAGCCTGATCGCGCCGGTGCTGGTGGGCTCGGTCGATCTGCACGCCCATCCGTACCGGCTGCGCAGCGCCGGGGGCGCCGGTGACCTCGCTGACGCCCTCATAGCGACGCTCACCGACCCGGCGGACGGCTCCCAGGTGCCCTTTGCGGCTACCGCCGGCGCGCTGGCCGCCCTGACCGGGCTGCCGCGCCGCGAGGTACCGGGCGTCCGGGTGCTCGACGCCGGCTACTTCGACGTGACCAGCGAGACCGCCGCGGGGGACGCCATCAGCCTCGGCGCCATCCTGGATGGCCAGGACCGGCCGGTGGGCGAGTTCAACGTGCCGCTGGCCACCCTGAACCGGCATGCGTTCGTGACCGGAGCGACCGGCTCGGGCAAGTCGCAGACGGTGCGCCAGATCCTGGAACAGCTGACGAGCGCGGGAGTCGGGTGGCTGGCGATCGAGCCGGTGAAGTCGGAGTACGCCGCGATGGCCGGTCGGATCGCCGGGCACGGGAAGGTCACGGTCATCAACCCGTCCGACCCCGGCGCGATCCCGCTGTCGGTGAACCCGCTGGCGCCTGAGCCCGGCTATCCCGTGCAGGCCCACATCGACATGGTGCGGGCGCTGTTCCTCGCCGCCTTCGACGCTCGCGAGCCATTTCCGCAGATCATGGCGCAGGCGCTGCAGCGCGCCTACGAGGACTGCGGATGGGATGCGGTGACCGGCTCGGGGCAGCCGGACGCGGCCGCATCGCCGGCCGTTCCGACCTTGGCCCGGCTGCAGGCCGCGGCCCTGGACGTCGTCGAGGACGTCGGCTACGGCCGCGAGCTGCAAGCGGACGTCCGCGGGTTCGTCGACGTCCGGCTGCGGTCATTGCGCACCGGCTCGGCGGGCCGGTTCTTCGAGGGCGGCCATCCCGCCGACATCGGCGAGCTGCTGCGCCGCAATGTGGTCCTGGCCATCGAGGACGTCGCCAACGACGAGGACAAGGCGTTCCTGATCGGCACCCTGATCATCCGGATCGTGGAGCACCTGCGCCTGCGCGCGCGGGCCGAGCCCGCCGCGGGCCTGCGGCATGTCATCGTCCTGGAGGAGGCGCACCGCCTGCTGCGGGCCGGCCGTGAGGGCGCGAGCGCGCACGCGGTCGAGCTGTTCGCCAGCATGCTGGCCGAGATCCGCGCCTACGGCGAGGGCATCATCATCGCCGAGCAGATTCCCGCCAAGCTGGTGCCCGACGTGGTCAAGAACACGGCGCTGAAAATTGTCCACCGGCTGCCCGCGCACGACGACCGGCAGGTCGTCGGCGCGGCCATGAACCTGGACGAGGAGCAGTCACGGCAGGTGGTCTCGCTGCAGCCCGGCGCGGCGGCGGTGTTCGCCGACGGCATGGACCGGCCGCTGCGGATCCGGGTGCCGTTCGGCGGCGACCGTGAGCGGCTGCCTGAGCCAGCCGAGCTGCTGCCGCCGCCGGTATCCGGCCGGCGCTCGGCGGCCTGCGGGCCCGCCTGCACGGGCGAGCGTGCGTGCACCCTCCTGGAGCTGCGCCGCGCCGACCTGCTCGGCCGCGCCGCCGACGACGCGTGGCTGCGGGTGTGGACCGAGGCCCTGGTGCTCGCGTTCCTCACGGGCCGGCCGCTGCCTGTCGTGCCGGCCGCGCTGCGGCAGCGGTGGGCCGGCCTGGACGCGCGCCTGCGGGACTGCCTGCTCGCGACGACGCTGGACCGCGCGCTGCAGGGCCGCAGCCCGACCGTGCGGGACTTCGCCGACCCGCAGGAGCTTGCGGCGGCCGCTGCCGCGAAAGCGCAGCGCATGCTGGCCGGCGGCAAGGGCGCGGGCACTGTGCCGGGCACCACCTGGGTCATCCCGCAGCTGCAGTGGCTGCACGAGGTCGAGCGCGTGTGCCCGCTCGGCGGCACGCCCGACCCGTTCGCGCCGGCGCCGCCGCTGGAGTTCCCGCTGCCCGGGCTGGCGGACCGGCCAGACGCCAAGATCGGCCAGCGGGTCAGCGGCCTGCGGCGGCATCCGCTGTCGATGGAACTGGCGCGAAACCGGCTGCCCGCATGGACAGTGCTGCTCGGCGAGGACGATCAGCGGGGTTTCGCCGAGGACCTGGCCGCAGTCATGATCGGGGCCAGTCATCGCGGCCAGCTGCGCCAGGCGGCCGGCGAGATGGGCGTCACGGGATGGCTGGAAGCGGTGCTGTCGTGGCCGCGCCGGTTCATCGTCGGCGACGAGGAGGAGCTGATCGCGGCACAGGCGCGCAGTCAGCAGCGCGCGGCCAGATAACATCGGCGCCCATGAGCAAGCTTCCCATTCGCGCCCGCGTTGCCACCACGATCGGGGGCGCGGCGGGACGGGTATCGCGGCTGACCGGCCGCGGTGACGGCTCGGTGATCGGCGGCGTCGTCGGCCTGCGGGTCGCCCCTGACCTGCTGAGCCTGCTCGCCGCCGGCCGCCAGGTGGTCCTGGTCAGCGCGACTAACGGAAAGACCACCACGACCAGGCTGATCAGCGCCGCCCTCGGCTCGCTCGGCCAGGAGGTGGCGTCCAATGCGTTCGGCGCCAACATGGAAGCCGGCCTGGCGTCGGCTCTCGGCCACGCGCCCAATGCGCCCTACGCGGTGCTGGAAGTCGACGAGCGCCATCTGCCTGCCACGATCCGGGCGACCAGCCCGACAGTGGTGACGCTGATGAACCTCAGCCGGGATCAGATGGACCGGGCAGCGGAGATCTGGCTGGTAGCCCGGCGCTGGCGGGAGGCCCTGGCCGCCGCGCCGGGCTGCCATGTCGTCGCCAACGCAGACGATCCGCTGATCGCCTGGGCGGCCGGCGGGGCGCAGGAGGTCACCTGGGTCGCGGCAGGCCAGCGCTGGCATGAGGATTCCTGGTGCTGCCCGGTGTGCGGCTCGCATCTGCGCCGCGACGACCTGGGCTGGCGGTGCGGCGAATGCACCTTCGCCCGGCCGCCGGCCCGGTGGGTCCTTGATGACGGCGCGGTCATCGACGCGGCCGGCCAGGTCCGCGAGCTGTCACTGGCGCTGCCGGGCCGGGCCAACCGGTCCAACGCGGTCATGGCCCTGGCGGTGGCGGACATTTTCGGCGCCGATCTTGACCAGGCGCTGCAGGCGATGCGCGGCGTCACCTCGGTGGCCGGCCGCTACACGCTGGTCGCGCGCCGCGGCCGCCAGCTGCGCCTGCTGCTGGCCAAGAACCCGGCCGGGTGGCTGGAGGCCTTCGACGTGCTGACCGAGGGACCCTCGCCGGTCCTCCTGGCGGTCAACGCCCAGGGACCCGACGGCAAGGACACCTCGTGGCTGTGGGACGTCGACTACCGGGTCCTGCGCGGGCGGCCCGTGCTGGTCACCGGCGAGCGGAGACTGGACCTGGCCGTCCGGCTTGAGGCCGACCGGGTCAGCTTCGAGCTGGCCGACGGGGTGGACGACGCGGTGGGCCGGGTGCCGCCCGGCAGCCTGGACGTGATCGCCAACTACACGGCGTTCCAGCACATCCGGTCGGTGCTGGGCCGGGCCCAGTGACCAGGGAAAGCGAGCAGATCGTGACCACGCACAAGCCCAAGCACGCCGCGCCGCCCGCCGGGCCTGGCGCCCGGCCGCCTGCGCCCGCCCCCGGCGGGGACGGGCGGCGCTCAGCCGCGTCGGCGGCTGCCCCGCCGCAGGCCGGCCGCCCGGCCCCGAGCCCGGCAGCGCCCGGCCGGCGCGCCCCGCGCGGCGCCAGCACGCTGCGGCTGGTGTGGATTTACCCCGACCTGCTCAGCACCTACGGCGACCGGGGCAACCTGCTGGTACTCAAGCGGCGCGCTGAGCTGCGGGGCATCGAGGTCGAGCCGGTGGAGGTCAACTCCGACCAGCCGGTGCCGCGCCAGGGTGACATCTACCTGCTCGGCGGGGGCGAGGACCTGCCGCAGATCCTCGCGGCGCGCCGGCTGCGCGTGGACGGGGCACTGCCGGCCATCGCGGGGTCGGGCGCCGTGGTCTTCGCGGTGTGCGCGGGCTATCAGCTGGTGGGCGCGGAGTTCGGCGGCATCGACGGCGAGCGGGTGGAGGGCATCGGGCTGCTGGACATCAGCAGCGGCCGTGGCGAGCGGCGCGGCGTGGGCGAGGTCATCGCCGATGTCGATCCCGCCCTCGGCGTGCCGCGGCTGACCGGTTTCGAGAATCACCGGGGCGTCACCTCCGTCGGGCCGGGCGCGCGGCCGCTGGCCAGAGTCAGTCTCGGCGTCGGCAACGGAGACGGCACCGAGGGCGCGTACTGCGGCCGGATCCTCGGCACCTACCTGCACGGTCCGGCGCTCGTGCGCAACCCCGGCCTCGCCGACCTACTGCTTACCTGGGCGATGGGGCCGCTGCTGCCACTCGACGGCGAGGCAGAAGACTGGGCCCGGCGGCTGCGCGAGGAGCGGCTCGCGGCAGTGTCCGGCTGAGGGCCGGGCCGCAGGCCAGCGCCGCCGCTGAGGCGGTGCCGTAGCCGGGTCAGTAGACGAGAGCCTGGGCGCCGTCGGCGATGATCTCAGCGACGAAAGTGGCCGCCCCGGCGATCCGGATGCCGTCGATGAGATCTTCCTCGGTGATCTGCCTGCGGGACGCGCACTGCGTGCACAAGGTCACGGTGCCCGACGCGAGTATCTTGGCCAGCAGCTCGGCCAGCGGCACGGCATAGGGGAGCGCGATGTCGTCGGCCCGGCCGGGCAGTGCGAACCAGGAGGCCTCCCCGGTAAGCCACAGTGATACCTCCAGCCCGCTGGCTGCAGCGGTCGCGGCCACGGTGAACGCCTGATTGCAGCGCTCCATGTCGTCCGAGCCGGCGGTCACCTTGATCACGAGGGAGCGCGAATCCATAAGCAGCACCCTAGCCGGACCGGGCTCGTCGGCCTGGCCGCTGGCGCAGATCCGCGCCGCGCCGCACGAGCCCCCGCTGGCGGACGCGCAGCGGACCTACAATCGCGCCATGCAAGGTGAGATCATCGGCGTCATCCTGGTGGCCGCGTTCGCGGCTGCGGCCGTTTTGTGCGCGGTGGTGGTGACCAGGCTGTGGCGCGCCTAGTCTGACCGGATGAGCAGCGAGGAAGATCAGGCGGGCAGCGGCGCCGGGGCAGCCGGGGAATCAGGCCGCGATCTGCAGCCGGGCCCTGAGCCCGATCCAGGCGCCGAGCCCGATCGAAGCACCGATACCGAGCCCGGTCCGGGCACTCAGCTAGATCGGGATACTGAGCTCCACCCGGCTGTTGCGCCGCTGCGGTTCCTGACCGGCCGCTGGGAGGGCGCGGGGGTCGTCGGGTACCCGACGATCGAAAGCGCGAATTTCGGCCAGGAGATCTCGTTCAGCCATAACGGCAAGCCCTACCTGATCTACTCCAGCCGCACCTGGCTGCTGGATTCAGAAGGACGGATCGGGCGGCCGCTCGCCCTCGAAAGCGGGTTCTGGCGCCTGCTTCCTGACGCTCAGCTTGAGGTCCTCCTGGTGCATCCGACCGGGATCAGCGAGATCTACCTGGGTACGGTCTCCGGGACCACTATCGAGATGGCGACCGATGCAGTGGTCCGGACCTCGACGGCCAAGGAGGTCACCGCGGGGCGCCGGCTGTATGGGCTGATCGGAGCCGACCTAGGCTACGCCTACGACATGGCCGCGGTCGGCCAACCCCTGCAGCCGCACGTCTCCGCCCAGCTGAAGCGGGTCAGCTAGCCCGATGGCCCGGCGGAAGCCGGGGCGGGCGGCCGAACTGAGCCGGGCTCGCCCGCGCGCTCAGCGCTGGCGCAGCCAGTAGCTGTCGAACCTGTTTCCGTGAATGGGGGTCGGCACCGCCACGGGCGTGCTGCTGTTCGACGCGCTGACCTGGAGGATCCGGGTGGCTCGCCAGTGCGGGGACGCGAGGCCGCCCCGTGCGCTGCGGTCGGCGATCGCGACGTTCGTGTAGCTCACGGCCTGGTAGTCGGCCAGCGGCAAGAGCACGTCATTGCCACGCTGGACCCCGGTCGGCGCCTCGCTGATCACCTCGGCGGACGAGCGGTTGCATTTAACCTGGCAGCGCAGCGAGATTCTGAAGTGCCGGTGTGTACTGTTATCGGCGACTTCCAGGGTGTATTTCCTGCTCGGCGCGCTGTAGGAAACGGTCGCGGTAATCGAGTCGCCGGCCTTGATCCCGATGCCGCTAATCGGCGTCTCAGGGCGCGGGTACAGCTCGTACCACGCACGGTAACCCGGCGTGCTGCCACGGCAGTCAGCCTCGAATCCATCCTGCTCAACGGTCTTGCTGTTGAAGCCGTCCAGGCCCACCCAGTGCGAGGAATAGGTCCTCGGCCGTCCCGGGCTCACGGTGCAGTTGACGTACGGGACGAAGAACGTCGCCTGCACGTAGCGGAAGGTGGCGTGCCTCCTGGTCACGGCATAGCCCGACCAGTTGTTGGAGACGTCCGAGGATGCGGGTGCCTGGCCGGCCACCGCGGCACGGGCCCGGCCGGTCGCCGGGATCAGGGGATGACCTGGGTAAACGGCAGTGGTGACGGCCGCGGCCTGCCGGGCGGCAATGGCATGAACGGGCGGCGCGGCGGCGCCCGCGCGTGCCGCCAGTGCCGGGCCAGCGGCCGCGGCCGCGCCGATCACGGCCAGCGCGACTGCCGCTGTGCCAGCGGCCCTGGAGATCATCTTCACCGTTCTTTGTCCCTCCGTGTGCGGCCTTAGCCTGCGGAATTGCGGGCATTCCTGACATGCAGGCGCGCAAAGACAAGCAGGCATTGTGCGCAATGACCTACCGACCCTACTGCGGGTAATGACCCGGCTTCCGGCATTCGGCGGAAAAAGGCCGAATGCGGTCGGGAGCCTGACAAAGCTGCGCGAGGCGGCCCGTGCTTAAACGAAGGTCGTCCCGCTGACGGCCGGAGACTGGCGGAGCGGAGGAAAATACCTCAACCGGGCATAAAAAAGCCCCCCGGGCGCCTCCCGCGACAGGCCGCCAGAAGGGGCCTTCGCCGCAGGGACCGGCTGGACAAGGCCGGTCAGCCCGGGGGGTCGGTGTCTGCCGTGTATTCGCCGACCGCCGCCTTACGGCACACGCTCCGCACTGCCATGGGACAGGCGGACCGTTCCGGCCGGTGATGAGCGCCGCGGGCCAGTGCCGCGCCGACGCTCCACGGGACGGCGGCTAGCTGACAGCCACCTCGCGAGTCCGACATCTATGCATACTGTTGGACCACCTCCTTTCCCGCGTTAGCGAGAACGCTACGTCAAGCCGGAGCGCGCAGGCAAGCGTGATATCGGTCGCATCACTAGACTCGGGTCATGTCGCATGCGTGGGATGACACGCTGCGGGCCAGCGGCTACCGCGTTACCCCACAGCGCCAGCTCGTTCTCCAGGCTGTCACCAAGCTCGATCACGCGACCCCGGAGGAGATCTTCGCCGAGGTCCGCCAGACGGCGCTGGGCATCAACGTGTCCACCGTGTACCGGACCCTCGAGCTTCTCGAGGAGATCGGCCTGGTCACCCACACTCACCTGGGCCACGGCGCGCCCAGCTATCACCTCGCGGGCGAGGCGCAGCATGTGCACCTGGTCTGCCGCCAGTGCGAGCGCGTCACCCCGCTCGATCCCGCAGCCGTCGGCCCCCTGGTGACCGCCCTCGACCATGAGCAGGGGTTCGAGACTGACGTGGCCCACCTCACCGTGTTCGGCCGGTGCGCCGAATGCCGCGCCGCCGCGGGCCGCGGGCCGCGGGACGGAGCCGGCGGGGCAGGCTAGGCCGGGCGGGACGGCCGCCGCGTGCACGAGGGCGAGAGCATAGCCTGGCGGGTATGGACAGTCCGCTTCTCGCCGAGCCGGGCGCCGTCGCCGCCGAAGCCCCCGACGCCGGCGTTGCCGCCCATTACGGCGATCCCTATGCCGAGCAGCGCGCCCTCACCGATACGGCGGGTGTTGTCGACCGGTCGCATCGCGGTGTCATCCGGATTACCGGGCCGGACCGGTTGTCCTGGCTGCATAGCCTGACCACCCAGCACCTGGAGCAGCTGGCGCCGGGGCAGAGCACGCAGGCGCTGGTACTGAGCCCGAACGGTCATGTCGAGCATGAGCTCACGCTGACCGACGACGGCGCGGCGATCTGGGCGCACGTCGAGCCGGGTGCGGCGCCGGCGCTGCTGGGGTTCCTTGACTCGATGCGTTTCATGCTGCGGGTCGAAGCGGCCGAAGTGACGGCGGAGTTCGCCGTGCTGACGGTCATGGGGCCGAGCGCCGGTGACGGGCTCGGCGACGGCGCGGCGGCGGTGATCGCCGGGCCGCTCGGCACCGACGTGATCGTGCCGCGTGCCGGCCTGACGGGCGCGGTGTCACGGCTGCGGTCGCGCGGTGCCCGGCTGGCGGGCATGTGGGCATACGAGGCGCTGCGGATCGCCGGCCGGCAGCCGAGGCTCGGGCTGGACACTGATCACCGCACCATTCCGCACGAGGTGGGCTGGATCGACAGCGCCGTGCACCTGAGCAAGGGCTGCTATCGCGGCCAGGAAACGGTCGCGCGGGTCCACAACCTCGGCCACCCGCCCCGGCGGCTGGTGCTGCTGCACCTGGACGGCAGCGAGGACCGGGTGGCCGGCCATGGCGATCCCGTGCAGCTGGACGGCGTCGGCGTCGGATTCGTCGGATCAGCGGCCCGGCATTACGAGCTGGGCCCGATCGCGCTGGCCCTGGTCAAGCGGACGGTCCCGGTGGACGCCACGCTGTCGGCGGCCGGGCTGCCCGCCGCTCAGGAAGTGATCGTGCCGCCAGATGCGGGAGCAAACGTCAAGGTCACGCTGCGACGGCCGCGCGGAGATCTGACCGCCAGGTCCGCCGAGTAATCTTGGCCGGCAGGTTCCGCCCGTCCCCGGAGGTCATCCGCAGTGCTGCGTCGTGCCCTGCTGGCTGCGTCGGCCAGCAGCCGGATCCATCAGATCATCACCACCGCGCCGGTCAGCCGGCAGCTCGTGACCAGATACGTCGCCGGGCCCGGCACGGAGGACGCACTGCAGGTAACCGGGCAGCTGCTCGGCCAGGGCCTGCTGGTCAGCCTCGACTACCTCGGTGAGGACACCGGCAGCCCGGAGCAGGCGGCCGCGGTCGCCGAGGAGTACATCCGCCTGCTCAGGCGCCTTGGCGAGGCGGGCTTCGCCGCCCGCGGCCGGGCCGAGGTGTCAGTCAAGGCGACCGCGCTCGGACTGGGCCTGCCTGAGCACGGCGAGAAGATGGCCACCGAGCACATCGCTCGAATCTGCGCCGCCGCCCGCAACGCGGGCACCACCGTCACCCTCGATATGGAAGACCACGGCCGGGCGGAGTCCACGCTGCGCATCCTGGCCGAGCTGCGCGCTGATTTTCCCGACCTGGGCGGTGTCCTGCAGTCCTACCTGCGCCGCAGCCAGGCCGACTGCGAGGCGCTGGCCTTCGAGGGCTCGCGGGTGCGGCTGTGCAAGGGCGCCTATAACGCGCCCGAGGATGTCGCGTTCGCCGCCCGCCCGGAGATTGACCGGTCGTACGCCCGGTGCCTGCGGGTCCTGCTCGACGGGCCCGGCTACCCGATGCTGGCCACCCATGACCCCCGGCTGATTGAGATCGCGGGCGCACTTGCCCGCGGCCGGGGCCGGGCGGAGTCCGGCTTCGAGTATCAGATGCTCTACGGCATCCGGCCGGCCGAGCAGCTGCGGCTGGCCAGTTCCGGCGCGCAGGTGCGCGTGTACCTGCCCTACGGCAGCGACTGGTACGGCTACCTGGTGCGGCGGCTCGCCGAGCGCCCGGCCAACCTCGCGTTCTTCCTGCGCTCACTTCCGTCGCGCGGCTAGCGCCACGGGGCACCCGTTAGGCTCCGTGTCATGATCGCGGTACTGGGCGCAGGGAAAATGGGCGAGGCCCTCATCTCCGGCATGCTCCGGGCCGGTGTGCCGCCGGCCCGGGTCATCGCGGCCGCGCGCCGGGACGAGCGGGCCGGCCAGCTGCGCGATGCCTACGGCATTGAGGTAGCGGGAGCGGCCGCGGCGGCGGCCCGGGCGGACACCCTGATCATCACCGTCAAGCCCCAGGACATGGCCGCGCTGCTGGACGAGATCGCCGCCAGCGTGACCGCTGACAAGCTGGTGATCTCGGTAGCGGCCGGAATCACGACATCCTTCATCGAGCAGCGGCTGACCGCGGGCGTCGCGGTCATCCGGGTGATGTCCAACACCCCGGTGCTGGTCGACGAGGCCATGAGCGTGATCTCATCCGGCACGCATGCCGCCGAGCA
Organism: Streptosporangiaceae bacterium; assembly: GCA_052146815.1. GTDB lineage: Bacteria > Actinomycetota > Actinomycetes > Streptosporangiales > Streptosporangiaceae > DATJZH01. The sequence goes on from JBKQMG010000186.1 coordinate 22,831, forward strand.
GCACCTGCGCCGGGCCGAGGAACTGCTGCGGCCGGTCGGCAAGGTCCTGCGGATCCCCGAATCGCAGCAGGATGCGGCGACCGCGCTGTCGGGCAGCGGGCCTGCCTACGTCTACTTCCTGGTCGAGGCGATGGTCGACGCCGGCATCCTGCTCGGGATGCCGCGCAGTACCGCGCTGGAGATGGTCAAGCAGGCCGTCTACGGCGCGGCCACGATGCTGCGCGATTCTGGTGAGCATCCGGTCATCCTGCGGGAGGCGGTGACCTCGCCCGGCGGCACCACGATCAACGCCATCAGGGAACTGGAGCGGCACGGAGTCAGGGCCGCGTTTCTCGCCGCCATCGAGGCGGCCAGGGACCGCGGCCGCGAGCTCGGCACCGGCCAGCGCTGAGCCGGCCCGCGCTGAGCCGGCCCGCGCTGAGCCGGCCCGCGCAAAACGGCGGGCGGCCGGCAGGTTAGCTAAAAGTAGCTATTCCGGCAGGACCGCCGGGTGGTGAAAGGCCCTCGCCTGCGGCGATCGTTCATGCTTAATTGACCCCCGTCGCCGGGGTTGCCCTTTTCCGCACAGGACTTACGCTGGAGACGGACGTGACTGGTGCGCTGAATCTCGCTAGGCGCGCACAGCGCCGCCGGAAGAGGGCTATCAATGGCAGCAGAAGCAACACCGCTGAGCGATGTCCGGTTCCTAACCGTGGCAGAGGTGGCCGCGATAATGCGCGTGTCGAAGATGACCGTGTATCGCCTCGTTCATTCCGGTGAGCTGGAGGCAATCCGGGTCGGCCGTTCCTTCCGAGTTCCCGAGCAGGCGGTCAACCAGTACCTGAGGGACGCGTTCGTGGGCACCGAGTGACGGCGGGGCGGCGGCGGCGCCGTGACGGCCCGGTGCTGACCTCCCGGTGCTGACCGCTTGGTGCTGACGGCCCGCAGCTGAGGCGCTGCCGGGGCTCGCTTTTGCCAGCCGCGATGCGAGCGCTGCCCGCGGCAGCGGTAGTCTGTGGCGTTGGCATGTGCCCAGCCGCTCGGCGGGGTGTACGGATAGGCATGCCCGTCATCGCGACGTCAAGCAAGGGTGGTCTCGTGGGCTCAGTCATCAAGAAGCGCCGCAAGCGCATGGCGAAGAAGAAGCACCGCAAGCTTCTGCGGAAGACGCGCGTTCAGCGCAGGAACAAGAAGTAGCGGCACGCGGGGCGGTCCGCCGCCCCGATGGCCCGCTGCTGCCGACCAGACCGTGATGAGGCCCGCGCGCAGGACCGGCGTTGCGGCAGGCGGGCTGCCCGGCCGGCCATCGCGGGCGAGAGCATGAACCCGCCGGAGCCGCAGGGCGGGGACGCCTGGCGGCGCTGGCTGGCGGACGCGGCTGACTTCACCCGCAGCCGGCTGGCCCGCGACTACGAGATCGATGAATGGGGATTCGACCCCGACCTCAACAGTCACGTCCTCATGCCGGCGGCCAGGCTGCTGTACCGGGAGTGGTTCCGGGTCCAGATGAGCGGGCTGGAGCACGTACCGGGCTCGGGTGCCGGGCTCGTGGTCGCCAACCATTCGGGCGTGCTGCCGCTCGATGCGATCATGCTGCAGGCCGGCGTCTTCGACGAGCATCCGGCTCACCGGAATCTGCGCCTGCTCGGCGGCGATCTGGTCTACGCCATTCCGGTACTGGCTGACCTGGCCCGTAAGAGCGGCCACACTCGCGCCGATCCTGGGGAGGCGCACCGGCTGCTGTCCGCGGGCGAGCTCGTCGGGACTTTTCCGGAGGGCTACAACGGCATCGGGAAGCCGTTCAGCGAGCGGTACCGGCTGCAGCGTTTCGGCCGCGGCGGATTTGCCGCCACGGCGATGCGCGCGGGCGCCCCGATCATCCCGTGCGCCATCGTCGGCGCCGAGGAGATCTATCCGATGGTGGGCAGCTCCCCGAGGGCAGCGCGGCTGCTGCGGCTGCCGTATTTCCCGCTGACGCCGCTGTTCCCGTGGCTCGGGCCGGTCGGCGCGGTGCCGCTGCCGTCAAACTGGATCATCGAGTTCTGCGATCCGGTGCCGACGGACGGCTTCGCGCCCGACCAGCATGACGACCGCGAGGTGATCGCGGGCCTCGCCGACAAGGTCAAGGACACCATTCAGCGCAAGATAGACGAGCTGCTGGTCCGGCGGGGGGCGGCCTTCGGCTGACCCGGCGGCTGCCGCTAGCCGCCTGCCCGGCGCCTGCGCAGGGCTACGCCTGCGGCCATGCCGCCAGCGACTGCGCCTGCCCCGGCCGCGACCGGCAGCGCGATCATCGTCGCGCGGCGGCCTGCGCGGAAATCATGGACCGGCCAGTCCTTGCTGCGCGCGATAGCCAGCAGCTCGGCGTCGGGATTGACCACGTGCGGACGGCCGACCAGCGACAGCATCGGCAGGTCGTTCACGGAGTCGCTGTAAGCGCTGCAGCGGGACAGGTCCAGGCCCTCGCGCAGCGCGAGGGCCCGGACGGCGGCCGCTTTGGCCTGCCCGTGCATCAGGCCGCCGATGAGGTGCCCGGTGTAGACACCGTCCGCCGTCTCGGCGACCGTGCCGAGCGCGCCCGTGAGGCGCAGCCGCCGGGCGAGGATATTGGCCAGCTCCACCGGCGTGGCCGTCACCAGCCAGACGCGCTGGCCCGCCTCCAGGTGGTGCTGGGTCAGTTCCCTGGCTCCCTCCCAGATGCGGTCGGCCATGTTCTCGTCGTAGATCTCCTCCCCGAGAGCCACGATGTCGGACACCTTCTGCCCGGCCACGAAGGCCAGGGCCGCTTCCCTGGCCGCGTCGATGTGCTCGGAATTCTCTGAGCCGAGGAGCCGGAAGGCCAGCTGCCCCCAGGTGAGCCGGGCCAGGTCGCGCGGGCCGAATACCTTGCGGGCCGCCAGGCCCCGGGCGAAGTGGTAGATCGACGCGCCGCGCATCAGGGTGTTGTCGACGTCGAAAAAGGCCCCGGCAGACGGGTCCGGGACGCGTGGCCGCTGCTCGACCACCGCGACGGCGGCAGCGGCCTCGCCGGCCAGCGCATCGGCTGGTTGTCCCGGCAAGGGAAGCCGTCCCAGCAGCCGCCTCATGCCCACAGAGCGTACCGGCGCCGGCTCGCTTCGCGCTCGCAGCAGCGCCCCGCCGGCCGCACCGCTGCGCCCGGCCGGCCGGCGAACATGAAGGCAGGTCAGCACTCCGGTCGCATCATCGCCCTGTCTCGTGCACCATAGGCAGCGATGTCCATCCACCTGCTTGTCGCGTTCGTGGGCTGCGTCGCCGCCGTCGCGGGCACCGTCATGCTCGCGCTGCGCCTTTACCGCACGCCTCGTATCGTCCTGGCCGCCTGGGCACTGGCTGTCCTCGGCCTGGCGGTGGCCCTCGGCGCGCAGGCTCTCGGGGCGCACGGCACATTCGGGCCGGGCACCTTCCGGGCGATGGGACTGGGTGCTCAGGTGCTGGCTCCGCTGGCGCTCTGCCTGGGCCTGGCTGAAGTGGTCGGCCGGACGCTGGCGGCGCGGTTCGCCGCGCGGCTGACCCTCCCGGCGCTGGCGCTGATCGCGTTCGTCGTCCTGGGCACCGATCCGCTGAGCGGGGTCACGTTCACCAGCGCGTGGCCGCCGCCGTCGGTCTACTACCAGATCATCCCGAACAAGCTGCTGGAGTTCGGGCTCGGGCCGGTGACCGCAGTGATCGCGCTGATCGCCATCGGCCTCACCGTGGCCAGAACTCGCCGCAACGCGGCCTGGCGGCCCGCCGCCGGGCCGGTCTACGCGGCCGGGATGGCCGCGCTGGCCCTCGCTCTGCCGGCCATGTCCGCGCTGCTGAGCAGCTATGCCGGGCTCACCATCGGCTTCGGCACGCTTTTCGTCCTGCTCTGCCTGGCTGCAGTCGCCCTGACGTGGCTGGCCGGGCTGCGGATCAGCCGTGTAGAGGTCGCGCCCCTGCATGAGGGCGCCGCCGACCCCGGCGCCGAAGAGGACGGCTGGGATCAGCAGGACTGGGATCAGCAGGAGTCGTGGGGTGCCCGCTACGACGAGACGGGCGGATTCCAGTCACCGGTGCTGTCCGACGGCGAGGGCGTGTACCGGGGCAACGGCCTGTACCGGCCCGATCCCGGCTACGACGAGCGCGGCTCCTACCCCGACCAGTACGGGCCTGACCAGTACGGCCCTGACCAGTACGGCCCTGACCAGTACGGCCATGACGAGGCTGAGCCGGACCACCGCTATTCCCGCGGTGAGTTCGGCGGCGAGCAGGTCCCCCGGTATGCCGGCCAGTTCGGCGACACCGACTACCCGCGGCAGGCGTACGCGGACGACAGCGGCTACGCCGATCCGGTCCCCCCGGCCGCGGCCGGGGGGAGCTGGCTGCCAGGGCGCGGCGGCGACCGGTCGGCCGGGGAGGGCGCGTTCCCGCCGCCGGGGACGCAGGCGCGCGAGCAGCTGTTCGGCCAGATCGCGATCTACACGCTGATCGAGGGCCGGGTCGATGAGTTCGATCAGCTCACCGAGCAGGTTGTCAGCCAGGTGCGCAGCCAGGAGCCCGACACCCTCGTCTACATCGTGCACGCCGTGCCGTCCGCGCCCATGCAGCGGATCCTCTATGAGGTGTACCGCGACCGGGCTGCCTACGAGCGGCACAAGCTGCAGCCCTACATCGGCCAGTTCGAGGCGGCCCGTGACCCGCTGGTCCTGGCGACCAACGTGATCGAGCTCGGCCTGCAGCAGGCCACCGTGTCGCCGTTCCCCTCGATCGAGGATCTGTTCGGCGAGCCGGGCTACGACACCTCGGGCTTCGAGCGCCCTGATTACAGTGACTACGGCAGGCCGGCTGGTGCCAGTGACGCGCCGGGGACGGCCAGGTGAGCCGGGTGACGGTTCCGGGAGCAGGCCGGTGACCGCGGCGGCGCACCGGGTGACGCTGCTGTCGCGGCCGGGCTGCCACCTGTGCGACGACGCCCGCGCGGTCATCGCGCGGGTCACCGCGGAGCTCGGCATTCCGTGGGACGAGCGTGATATCACCCAGTCGCAGGAAGATCTCCAGACGTACCGGGAGATGATTCCCGTCACCCTGATCGACGGGGTGCAGCATGATTTCTGGCGGGTCAGCGAGGAGCGGCTGCGCGCTGCGCTGAGCGGGTGACCGAGTCGTAAAGCGCTGGTAAAAGACCCGCAGGAGCGGCCCTCGGTCGGCTTGGCCGACTTTGTGCATGCGTTCACAAGGGCGTAGCGTGAGTTCCGAACAGCATTCGCGGGCACCCCTGCTGGTCCTGCCTGCCCGCGGCGTCGATCCCCCAGGAGTGCCGGCGCATGACCCGCCGTCCAGTGTCTGACAAGGGCAGCCGTGGAATACCGGAAGCGACTATCGCTCGCCTCCCGGTCTACCTGCGCGCGCTCTACGCTCTGGCTGACCGCGGCGTGGCCACCGTCTCGAGCGAGGAACTGGCCGCGGCCGCGGGAGTGAACTCGGCGAAGCTCCGCAAGGACCTGTCGCATCTGGGCTCTTACGGCACCCGCGGCGTGGGCTATGACGTCGACTACCTCGTCTACCAGGTGTCGCGCGAGCTGGGGCTGACCCAGGACTGGCCGGTTGTCATCGTCGGCGCCGGTAACCTCGGCCGGGCCCTGGCCAATTACGGCGGGTTCGCCTCGCGCGGCTTTCGCACTGCCGCCCTGCTCGATGCCGATCCTGAGGTGGTCGGAACTACGATCTCGCGGCATAAAGTGCGCAGCGCCGAGCAGATCGAGACGGTGGTAAAGCAGCACAAAGTGGCGATCGGCGTGATCGCCACCCCGGCGGGCGCCGCTCAGGCTGTCTGCGACCGGCTGGTGGCCGCCGGCGTGACCAGCATCCTGAACTTCGCCCCTGTGGTACTGAAGGTGCCTGCAGGCGTTGATGTGCGTAAAGTCGATCTGTCGATCGAGCTGCAGATTCTCGCGTTCCACGCCCAGCGCCGCGCCGTGGTGCGGATGGCGAGCCAGCCCGATCACGGCTGGCAGCCGCGCCCGCCCCGGCGGCACGGCGGACTCGAGCCGGTGAGCGGCAACGGGGTGCTGGCGATGAACGGTGACACGGGCGTGGAGGCCCAGGCGGTGGCGACGTGAGTGTTCTTGTTGTCGGGCTCAGCCATAAGAGCGCGCCCGTGACGATGCTGGAGCGCGCAGCGCTGACGGGCGACGCGCTGACCAAGCTGCTGCATGACGTCTTCCAGGCGGAGGACGTGGCCGGCGTGCTCATCGTGAGCACCTGCAACCGGGTCGAGGTCTACGCCGAGGTCGACGCCTTCCACGGCGGCGTCGCCGCCATCTCCGAGCTGCTGGCCAGGCACTCGGGCGTTCCGCTGGCCGAGCTCACGCCGTGGCTGTACGTGCACTATGCCGACCGCGCCGTCCAGCATCTGCTGGCCGTCACGTGCGGGCTGGAATCAATGGTCGTCGGCGAGAGCCAGATACTCGGCCAGGTCCGCCATGCCCTCAGCCTGGCCAGGGAGCAGGGCACGCTGAGCCGTCCGCTCTCCGATCTGGGCGCGCTCGCGCTACGGACCGGCAAGCGCGCGCACGCCGAGACCGGCATCGACCGGGCGGGCCAGAGCCTGGTCAGTGTCGGGCTCGCTGCGGCTGCCCGGCGGCTCGGGCAAGCGGGACTGCAGGGAACGGCGACGCTGATCGTCGGGGCCGGGTCGATGAGCTCGCTGGCCGCGACCACCGCGGCCCGCCTCGGCGCGGGCCCCCTTGTCATCGCCAACCGCACCCGCCGCCACGCGCAGCGGCTGGCTGCCGCCGTCGAGGGAACCGCCGCCGACCTCTCCGGCCTGCACGGCCTGATCGCCGCGGCGGATCTGGTGGTGACCTGCACGGGCGCCGCCGGTCATGTGATCACTGCTGCCGCGCTGCGGTCTGTGCTCGCGGACCGGGCGCCGGCCGGCCGGCCGCTGGTGCTGCTGGACCTGGCCCTGCCCAGGGACGTCGAGGCCGCGGCCGGACAGCTGCCCGGCGTCAGCGTCGTCGGCCTGGAAGAGCTGGCCCCGGTCGTGCAGCCCGGTCCGGACGGCCTGACGCCCGGGGCTCTCGCCGCCGAGGCACTGGGGCCTGAAGCGCTGGGGCCTGAAGCACGCGGATCTGAAGCACGGGGACCCGAGGCGCGGGGACTCGATGCTGCTGCTCAGGAGGCCGCGGCCGCCGGGCCGCCGTTCGAGCAGGAGATCGCGGCCGTCCGCCGTATCGTGGCTGAGGAATTCGCCGCGCAGCTCATGGCCGACCGGGCCGCCCTCGTCACTCCGACGGTGGTAGCGCTGCGGGCCAAGGCCGCCGAGGTCGTGGACGCCGAGATGGCCCGGCTGGCCGGCCGCCTGGCCGGGATAGACGCCCGGTCGCGCTATGAAATCGCCCAGGCGATGCGCAGGATCGCCGACAAGCTGCTGCACGCGCCCACCGTCCGGGTCAAGGAACTGGCCGGATCACCGGGCGCCGACTCCTATGAGGCGGCGCTGCGCGTGCTCTTCGATCTTGACCCTGCTGTGGTGCAGGCCGTCACCAGGGCGGACGCCCAGCTGGCCGGATGGCCCGACGTGGAGGACACCCCATGAGCGCTGCCCCGCTGCGCCTCGGCACCCGCAAGAGCCCGATGGCGCTGGCCCAGTCGCTGCAGGTGGCCAGGCGCATTACCGAGCTGACGGGCCGCCCGGTGGAGCTGACCGGCATGAGCACGGCCGGCGACGCCAGCCAGGCGCACCTGACCCAGATCGGCGGAACCGGCGTGTTCGTCAGCGGGCTGCGCACCAGGCTGCTGGCCGGAGACGTCGATCTCGCGGTTCACTCGCTGAAGGACCTGCCGACTGAGCAGCCGGGCGACGTCGTGCTGGCGGCAGTGCCGCCGAGGGACGATCCCAGGGACGCGCTGGTGGCCGCGGGCGGCCGCAAGCTCGCTGACCTGGCGCCGGGGGCGCGCATCGGCACTGGCTCGCCTCGCCGGGCAGCGCAGCTGCTGATAATGCGGCCTGATGTCTGCCCGGTGCCTGTCCGCGGTAACGCCGGCACGCGGCTGGCGAAGGTCGACTCGGGCGACGTGGACGCGGTCGTGCTCGCGTACGCCGGCCTGGCCAGGATCGGCAGGCTCGAGGCCGTCACCCAGGTCTTCGAGGCCGATGAGATGCTTCCGGCCCCGGGCCAGGGGGCCCTGGCGGTGGAATGCCAGGCGGCCCGGCCGGATCTGGCGGGCCTGCTGGCTGCGCTCGACGACCCGCAGAGCCGAGCGGCGATCACCGCGGAACGCGCGCTGCTCGCCGTGCTCGAGGCGGGCTGCATGGCGCCGGTAGGCGCGTATGCTGCCGGGACGTACACACTGCGGCTGGACGCGGTCGTGGCGGCAGCCGACGGGGGAAGGGCGCTGCGCGGGAGCGCCAGCGGGCCGTCCAGCGAGGCGCAGCACCTCGGCTGCGCGGTCGCCGCTGATCTGCTTGCCCGCGGCGCAGGAGACTATACGACCGTGTCTGGCGGACACATCAGCATTGGGGACGATGACAAGTGAACCCCACCCCTGTGACAGAGAAGGCGGCGGCCAAGCCGGCGGCGAAGACAGCGACCCGGCCGGCAAGGCAGGCTGCCGGGCTGGTCGCGTTCGTCGGCGCGGGGCCTGGAGACCAGGGCCTGCTGACGCTGCGCGCCGCCCAGCTCCTGGCGGCAGCCGACCTGGTGGTCGTGGGCCCGGAGACCGGCAGCCAGATCTCCGGCGCCATCAGCGCCGAGGCGACGGTGACGGACACTGACGCCCTCGCGCAGGACCCGCGGATGCTGGTCAAGGCCGCCCGGGCGGGCCAGCTGGCGGTCCGCGTGTTCAGCGGCGATCCGTTCCTGTTCTGCAACGCCGCCGCGGAGGCGTCCGCCTGCGCCAAGGCAAAGGTGGCCTTCGAAATTGTGCCGGGGGTCTCCGCGGCCACGGCGGTGCCCGCCTACGCCGGCATCCCGCTGGCCTCCGACTCCAGCGGTGACGTGCGGATCATTCACGCGGCGGAAGTCAGCAAGCTGTCGGCGGGCCCGGGCACCCTGGTAATCCTCGGGGCGGAAACCGGTCCTGTCGATCTCGGCAAGATGCTGGTGGCCGGCGGCTGGCCGGAAGGCACCCCGTTCGCGATCACCTGGAACGGCACCACTACTGACCAGCACACGGTGCTGTGCACGCTTGGCTCGGTGGCCGCGGACCTCAAGGCGGCCGGCGTGAGCATGCTGACCGCGCACGGGCCCGCCGTGGCGGTTGTCGGCGACGGCGTCACCGCGCAGCGCGCGCTGTCCTGGTTCGAGACCAAGCCCTTGTTCGGCTGGCGGGTGCTCGTCCCGAGGACCAAGGAGCAGGCGGGCGATATCTGCGACCGGCTGCGGGCCGCGGGCGCCGTGCCCGAGCAGGTCCCCACGATCGCCGTTGAGCCGCCGCGGACCCCGCAGCAGATGGAGCGGGCGGTGAAGGGGCTGGTCACCGGCCGCTATCAGTGGATTGCGTTCACGTCAGTGAACGCGGTGCGCGCGGTCCGGGAGAAGTTCGAGGAGTACGGCCTCGACGCGCGTGCCTTCGCAGGCGTCAAGGTCGCGGCCGTCGGCGAGCAGACTGCGGCGGCACTGCGCCAGTTCGGGATCATGCCGGACCTGGTCCCGGCGGGCGAGCAGTCCGCCGAGGGCCTGGCGGACGCCTGGCCCGCTTATGACGAGGTGCTCGACCCGATCAACCGGGTGCTGCTGCCGCGCGCGGATATCGCTACCGAGACTCTCGTGGCCCGGCTCACGGACCTGGGCTGGGAGGCAGAGGACGTCACGGCCTACCGGACGGTCCGCGCGGCTCCGCCGCCCGCGCCGATCCGCGAGGCCATCAAGGGCGGCGGCTTCGACGCGGTGCTTTTCACCTCCTCTTCCACGGTCAGGAACCTGATCGGCATTGCCGGGAAGCCGCACGCGGTCACGGCGATCGCGGTCATCGGCCCGCAGACGGCCAAGACAGCCGCCGAGTACGGGCTGCGGGTCGACGTGACGGCCGCTAAGGCGTCTGGTATCGCCCTGGTGGAAGCGCTCGCCGACTACGGGGCCGGGCTGCGGGACGCCGCCATCGCGGCCGGAGAGCCGGTACGCCGGCCCAGTGAGCGCCGCCGCGGCGCGCGGCGCCGGATCCGCTGAGGCCACTGCTGACGGCGGGCCGCAGCCCCCTGAGGGCGGCGGCGCAGGCCCGGCGCAGTCACCGGGCCCGGAACCGGGCCGGGCGGGCGCCGTGCCGCCGGGATGAGTAGCGTCAGCGCTGGGCCGTGCGGCAAAAAGAGCGCGGCGCGGGGAAGGCGGCGCAGAGAAGAAAGTGCGGTGCGCAAAGTCCGCAACAGGCAAAGGAGCCGTGATGAGTGCCGGATTTCCGGTAGCCAGGCCGCGCCGGCTGCGCACGACCGCGCCGATGCGACGGCTGGTCGCTCAGTCCAGCATCCGCCCGGCTGATCTGGTGCTGCCGCTGTTCGTCAAGGAGGGGCTCAGCGAGCCCCAGCCGGTGGCGTCGATGCCGGGGGTGGTGCAGCACTCCAGGGACAGCGCGCGGAAGGCCGCGGCCGAAGCGGTGGACGCCGGCGTGGGCGGCCTGATCCTGTTCGGCATCCCGGCGGTCAAGGACGCCCGCGGCTCGGCGGCCGACGATCCCGCCGGCATCGTCCAGCGGGCCCTGCGGGACCTGGTCGCCGAGGTAGGCCACGACACGGTGCTGATGGCGGATCTGTGCCTGGACGAGTACACCGACCACGGTCACTGCGGGATCCTGACAACGGGCGGCGCCGTGGACAATGATGCGACGCTGGAGCGGTATGCCTCGGTCGCCCTGGCGCAGGCCCGCGCCGGAGTGCACATGGTCGCGCCGAGCGGCATGATGGACGGCCAGGTGGGTGCCATCAGGGCCGCGCTCGACACGTGCGGCTTCGCTGACGTCGGCATCTGCGCGTACTCGGCGAAGTACGCCTCCGCCTTCTACGGGCCGTTCCGCGACGCGGCCGAGTGCGCGCCCCAGTTCGGCGACCGGGCCTCCTACCAGCAGGATGCCGGCAGCCCGGCGGAAGCGCTGCGGGAGGTCCAGCTCGACGTCGACGAAGGCGCCGACATCATCATGGTCAAGCCGGCCCTGGCGTATCTGGACATCATTGCCAAGGTGGCCGCTTCGGTGCACCTGCCGGTGGCCGCGTACCAGGTCAGCGGCGAGTACGCGATGGTGGAGGCGGCCGCGGCGCACGGCTGGGTGGACCGGGAACGGGTGATCATGGAGACGCTGACGGCTATCCGCCGGGCCGGCGCGACCATCATCCTGACGTACTGGGCGGCGGAGGTAGCCCGGCGCCTTGCCTGAGGCAGCCGCGCGCCGCGGCGCTCCGGCGCCGGGTTTGGATTACCCTACGGCAATCACTTTGCGGTCTCATTTGCGCATCGGCCTGGCATCGTAGCCGGTGCCCCGTGCTGAGCAGTCCGGGCCGACCGGCATCATCAACAGTGAGGGCGCACAGGCAGGAGTTGGGGACATGGTCGAGGCGGTGCTGCGTTTGAGTCGCCGCAAGGCCGTGGAGAAGGCCGGGGCCGCCGCCGCGCGCTACGCGGCCATGGGCTGGCCGGTTTGCACGGGCGCCTACCCGCCGGGCCGGTCGCCGCGGCCAGGTGACTCGCGCCGCGCCTGCTCCTGTGACCGCATCGGCTGCCCGGCCCCCGCTGCTCATCCGGTATCCCCGGCCTGGCAGCTCGAGGCCAGCGCCGACCCCGATCTGGTGGGCGGCTGGTGGGTCGCGCAGCCCGAGGCGAACGTCATCCTGGCCACCGGCCGCGTGTTCGACGTCCTCGACGTTCCCGCCCGCGCGGGACTGGCGGCCATCGCCATGATGGAGCGGTCGGCGGTAGCGCTCGGCCCCGTCGCGATCAGCGCCGGGGACCGGGCGCTTTTTTTCATCGCGACGAGGGGCGCGCCAGAGGATGAGACCGAGTGGTGGTCATGTCACCTGGACTGCGAGCCCGAGATGATCGCGCAGGTGGCCGGGCTGCGCTGGCACTGCCGCAACAGTTACGTGCTGGCGCCGCCGTCGCGCCTGCCCGACGGCCAGCTGGCCCGCTGGATCTGCCCGCCGTCCGGCGACCCGCTGCCCGACGGCGTGCGCCTGCTGGAATATCTCGCCGACGCCTGCGAAGGGAGCAGCCGATGAGTACGGGCCCGGCATCCGCCGAGCTTTTCGCGCGAGCGTCCGAGGTCATGCCGGGCGGGGTCAACTCGCCGGTGCGCGCCTTCGGCTCGGTCGGCGGAATTCCCGTCTTCATGGCGTCCGGCAGCGGCGCGTACCTGACCGACGCCGATGGCAACAGCTATGTCGACCTGGTGTGCTCGTGGGGGCCGATGATCCTCGGGCACGCGCACCCGGCCGTGATCAGCGCGGTGCGGCAGGCGGCGGGGCGCGGAACGTCGTTCGGCACCGCGACCGCCAGCGAGGTCGAGCTCGCCGAGGCGCTGATCGCGCGCACTCCGGTCGAGAAGGTGCGCCTGGTGAGCTCGGGAACCGAGGCCACCATGTCCGCGCTGCGGCTGGCCCGCGGCTGCACCGGACGCCGCCTGGTCGTCAAGTTCGCCGGCTGCTACCACGGGCACGTCGATTCGCTGCTGGCCGCGGCCGGATCAGGCGTCGCCACCTTCGGCCTGCCCGACTCGCCGGGCGTGACCGGCGCCTCGGCCGCCGACACCGTCGTGCTGCCCTACAACGACCCCGAGGCGGTGCGGCAGCTGTTCGCGGAGAACGGCGCCGACATCGCCGCAGTGATCACCGAGGCATGCCCGGCCAACATGGGCGTCGTGCCGCCGTCCGCCGGGTTCAATGACCTGCTCGCAGCGCTGTGCCGGGAGCACGGCGCGCTGCTGATCATGGACGAGGTACTGACCGGCTTCCGGGTGACCAGCGCGGGCTGGTACGGGCGCGAGGGCGTCGCCGGGGACCTGATGACCTTCGGCAAGGTGATGGGCGGCGGCCTGCCCGCTGCTGCGTTCGGCGGCCGCGCCGAGATCATGGACAGGCTGGCGCCGGTCGGCCCGGTGTATCAGGCGGGCACGCTGTCGGGCAATCCGCTGGCCACCGCCGCGGGGCTGGCGACGCTGCGCGAGTGCACGCCCGAGGTCTACGCCCGGGTGGACGAGGCGGCAGCGGCCGTGGCCAGGCTCACCGCTGACGCGCTGGCGGCCGAGGGAGTGCCGTTCAGGCTGCAGGAGGCCGGCAGCCTGTTCTCGTTCTTCCTGGGCCGCGAGAGCCCCGTCTGCGATTTCGGCGAGGCACGCGCCCAGTCGGCGGCCGCCTACGCGGCGTTCTTCCACGCCATGCTGGACGGCGGCGTGTACCTGCCGCCCTCGCCGTTCGAGGCGTGGTTCCTGTCCGCGGCGCATGACGACGCGGCGATCGGCCGCATCGCGGCGGCGCTGCCGGCGGCGGCGCGGGCCGCGGCGGGCGCCCTCGGCTAGCCGAG
>JBKQMG010000187.1:0-4371 GCA_052146815.1 Streptosporangiaceae bacterium
TGAACCTGCAGGCCGTGCAGCGCGTCTGACTTATCAGCTTTAGGAGGCATCATCAGGGCGAGGAAATGAGCGCCGTTAAGGACGATCACCAGATCAGTAATGGCATGCCGCTAAAGGCCTTAATACAGCCGGAATCAAAATATACGAGATCTTCATCATCAGTCCAGCCATTCAGGATGGCTGCTCGCATGGCGATTGGACGGTTGTCGTCTGCCCAGATGAGCGCCTGGTTACCCACGAGGTCACCAATGGCGCCAGACGTCGAGAGCCGGAGTCCCTTCTTTGATTATTAAACGTGACCTCGTCGTTGCTGGGCAAGGTCTTGGCAGCGTGGGGGCTTTGTCCCTATGCGGGTATCTGATAGCCGTTAAGACCGGCGCCGTCTCACGACCGCCCTGGTGGCCCTATCTATTGTTTGCGGCACTCGTACTCGTGGGCGTGTTGTTGTATTGGATGGGTCGTAAGCTCGGTGAGGTTGACCGGACTGGTGATACGGCGACCGGGAAGCCGGTACGGATCGCGCCCCGGCCAGCATTCCTGGTCGGCCGCGAAGAATTGTTGAGTAATCTGGAAGCCGAACTAGGTGCAGCTCACGGCGTCGGGGTGCGAGTCGCGACGCTTTGTGGCCTCGGTGGTGTTGGGAAGACCAGTGTGGCCGTAGAGTTCGCCCACCGGTACCTTGACGAATATGGAGTGGTGTGGCAGTTTACCGCGCAAGAAGCTACAACCCTGCAGGCCCAGTTCGGTGACCTAGCGGCACTCTTGGGCGTTGGTGAACGGGCCGACGCAGGTGATCCGGTAGCGCAGGTCCATAGCATGCTGGCCGTAATCCCGAGCCGGTGGCTCCTGATCTTCGACAACGTGCCAGACGAGATATCCGTTCAGAGTGTACTGCCACCAGCCGGGAACGGCCGGGTCCTGATTACCAGTCAAAATCCGTACTGGACCTTCGGCCGTGTTATCGAGGTGCCTGCTCTGAGGGAGGACATCGCCGCGGCATTCCTGCAGAAACGTACTGGGATGACGGACCAGTCAGCCGCGAGCCAGTTGGCCAGGGATCTGGGCGGGCTGCCCTTGGCGCTCGAGCAGGCCTGCGCTTTCATGACCGCGACCGGGCGTGATATTGCTGAATATCAGTCCATGTTCGACAAGCGGCATACCGATATGCTGCAACGCGGACATGCCGTAGGTCACGACGGCCAGGTGGCCACTACTTGGTCATTGGCTTTTAGCCAGCTGGAGCAGAACATGCCCGGTGCGATCGGGCTTTTGCGGCTGTTGGCCTGCTGTGCACCGGACAACGTCCCGATCCGTCTTCTCCTACAGAATCGTCCCAGTCTGACCAAGGCTTTCAGTCCCGAGGTGGCGTCCCAGATCGCGCCACTGCTGGAAGACAGTCTGGAAGCCGATGACGCCATGGCAGCGCTGCGTCGTTACTCGCTGATCGGCGCACTGACAGAGGGAACCATATCCGTGCACCGACTGGTTCAGGTCATCACGCTGGACCAGATCGCCCCAGGGCAAGCCGCAGGTTGGCAGCATGCCGTCGCCTCCCTCATACGTTCCGCGCTCCCGACAGATCCAGAGGACCCACGTACTTGGAAGGCCTACAGGGAATTGCTGCCACATGCCGAGGTGACACTTCCTGTCAGTGACAATGCAGTGCTGAAAATCGCGAACTATCTTGGTTTCGAGGGCCAATACGTGCTGGCATGTACCCTCGACCGGAAGATCATTCAGGCCCGCGAGCAGGACCTCGGTGCGGAGCATCCTGACACTCTAAAGGCGCGCGCATGTCTCGCTATGTGGACAGGAGAGGCGGGAGATCCGGCGACCGCCCGTGATATGGCCGCTGCACTGCTGCCGGTTCAGGCCCGAGTGCTTGGCGCTAAGCATCCCGACACCCTGGCCACCCGGGCCAGCCTCGCCCGCTGGACAGGAACCGTGAAAGATCCGGCAGCGGCTCGGGACCAGCTCGCGAAGCTGCTACCAGTGCAGACGCGGGTGCTGGGTGCTGAGCATCCCGACACCCTGGCAACCCAGGCCAGCCTGGCTACCTGGACTGGACAGGCGGGCGATGCTACGACGGCCCGGGAACAGTATGCAGCGCTGTTGCCGATCCGGGAGCGGGTGCTGGGCGCTGACCACCCCGTCACCCTGGCCACCCGCGCCAACGTCGCCTACTGGACGGGGATGGCGGGAAACGCGTCGGCTGCCCGCGACCATTTTGCTGCGCTGGTACCGATCCGGGAGCGGGTGCTGGGCGCTGACCACCCCGACACCCTTACCTCCCGCGGGAACCTGGCTCGTTGGACGGGGATGGCGGGAAACGCGTCGGCTGCCCGCGACCATTTTGCTGCGCTGGTACCGATCCGGGAGCGGGTGCTGGGCGCAGACCACCCCGACACCCAGGCCACCCGCGCCAGCCTTGCCCACTGGACACAAGAAGCGAACGATAACGCCCGCAAAAATCGGATCAAAAAGCTCCTCAAAAGATCGATCATTTTTATCCTCTCAACCTTCCTCGGATAATTCAAGGTCCTGGCTCCGTTGGTACTTTTTCAGTTCGATTCGAAAGGCATGATAGGGGCTGGTGTCCACGTTCTCGACCGCGTGCGGGCCTTCTGGCTCCATCCATTGCCCAACAGTTGCCCGCGTTGAAGCTCCGGGCGGCGAAGAAAAGATTAGCGCTGAACCTTGATAATATCGGATCATCGCCGGACGATCGATGATCATTATGCTAGGCATGCGGTGCGTGTGCTCAGGTTCGCGTTCTCCGGGAGGGATGATGACCTCCAAGACGCGCGCATCGTCGTTCTCGAACAGCACTTTGTGAGATTCAGGAGCTGCCACCACGGCGTCCATTTCCGGGGGCCACGTCCAGTCGTTATTCGCGATCACCATTCACCTCAAGAAGGTCTGCCACGGCTGCATTTGATCATAATAACCTGTGACAAGCCCGCGGTCTGGCCCAGCCGAATCTTCCTGCCGACGCCACAGGGCTGACGCAGTACCGGCGCCGATTCAGCTGACGATCACGGCTGCCATGCATGCGGATTCGCTGCCCGACGACCAAGGACAAGGGCGACGCCCTCATTTCGGCAGAATCGGATGTTGATCAGTTGCGCCGACCGCGCGGGTGGACGCACACAGATTGCCCCGATCTAAGCGCTCCAGCTCACGAGCTCTGACGGGCCGCTGCCCCGCGCGGAACGGCGAGGCGGCCGGGCAGATCGCCGCGCAGACCCGGCAGCAGCTGGCCGGCAGTACCCCGGACGGCGGTAGCCGGCGAGTCAGCCTGCACGACGGCGACGCCCGGCCGATCGCCAGGGGCAGCCTCGGCAAGCCGGTCCAGTTCGGCTGCAAAGGCCAGGTCACCGACAACGACGACGGCGTCGTGCCGGACCACACCCTGGAACAGGGCAACCCGGCCGACGCCCCGCAGCTCGCCCCCGCCGTCAAGCGAGTCATCAAGCGGACCAGACGCAAGCCCCGGACGTCACCGCCGACCGCGGCTACAGCGAGAAAGCCGTAGACGACGCCCTGCACGCGATGGGCGTGCGGCACGTCGTGATCCCGCGCAAGGGCAAACCCGGCCAGGCCCGGCAGGCCGCCGAGCACAAGCCCGCATTCCGGCGCACCGTGAAGTGGCGGACCGGAGCCTGTCAAACTGAATGAGACATCAGGCGGCTGGGTTTGTTTGTGGCGCCTCCTGGGTCTCGATGGCTGCGCGGGGCTGGTTGATCCACACCTCGGCGGGCAGCCGGGGTGCTAGCGGGCGCTTGCCCTGGAACCGGATCGGCATGGCTGCGTAGGCTTGGTCGAGGACGTGCTGGCGGCGGGCCTGGATGGCCCAGGCGGTGCCGTCGTGCACGGAGGCCGGGGTGTGCAGGCCGATGCCCGAGTGCCGGTGCGCGTTGTTGTAGTAGGCGAAGAAGATGTCGCAGAAGTCGCGGGCCTGATGGAGTGTCTCGAAGCTGCCGGGGAAGGCCGGGCAGTATTTGAGGGTCTTGAACTGCGCTTCGGAGTAAGGGTTATCGTTCGACACGTGCGGCCGGGAGTGGCTGCGGCTGATCTTCAGGTCCGCCAGCAGGTCGGTGACCGTCTTAGAGGTCATCGAGGTGCCGTTGTCGGCGTGGATGCCGCCGGGGGCGATACCGCCATTGGCAGCAATGGCATTAGTGATGAATTCCGCGGCGAGTACGGCGTTCTCGGTCGCGTGCACCTCCTGCCAGATCGCCTTGCGGGAGTAGATGGTGAGGTAGGCCCGCGGGCGCGGTGCCGGTGTTTGACCGGCCGTCTCCCGCGAGCCCCCTCCCGCACCCGCCGTGCGGCTCTCACCGCAACGGGCGCTCCGCGTGTCTTGCCCGC
>JBKQMG010000188.1:0-84749 GCA_052146815.1 Streptosporangiaceae bacterium
GTCGAGCGGGCCCGGCTGCTCGGACTGCTTTGACGGGCAGCGCATAGCCCATTTCGCGCCGTTTGAGGATGGTCGACGGGACCACCCAGCCCCGGCATTCGCATCCCAGCACCGGTGCCAGCGGTGCCCCGTCGTCGCGGTCCGCCACGTTCGATCCGTACCGGGGTGCTGAAACTCCTGGCGCCCAGCGATCAGCCCACCCTGACCGGGTGGGGCGGTGCCACCCCACAGGAAGTCAAGCTGCTTAATGTGGACGATATTGCCCCAGACCTGGCAGCCAGAGTTCTTGCCGGGGAGGGGTGATGGCGGACGCGACGGGAGACGGCCCGGGGCCGTTCCTGATCGCGACGAAACTGCGCCCGCCGACTGTGCGCGATCAGACCGTTGCGCGTGAGCGGCTTCTGGAGCTGCTTCGGACCGGGTCGGGTATGGCGCTCAGCCTGGTGGCCTGCCCAGCGGGTTTCGGGAAAACCACCCTCCTGGCGGCGTGGCGGGAAGTGGAGGCGGCCCGGAAGCCTGTCGCATGGCTGACGCTGGATGAGGGCGACAACGAAGCCGCGCTGCTCTGGTCCTATGTGATCGAGGCGCTTCGCCGAGCATGCCCGGGAATCAGCCTGCCGGCATCGGCGCAGCTGGCCGGGGCGGCAGCTAACCTTCACCTACTGCTGCCGCGCCTGGTGAACGAGCTCGACGATCTGGGTGAGGTCACGCTGATCCTGGATGACTTCCACCGGCTTTCGGACGGCGCGGCCCGCGAGAGCATCGCCTGGCTCGTCGATCATGCACCGCGTACCTTCCAGCTCGTGCTCTCCACGAGAACCGAGCCGGACCTGCCGCTAGCTGCCCTGCGCGCGCACGGTGAGCTGCTCGAGCTGCGCGCCGACGATCTGCGGTTCACGTCCGAGGAGGCGGACGCCTTCATGAACGGGCGCCTCGCGCTCGGCCTCCTGCCCGAAGAGGTAGATGATCTCCTCGAGCGGATGGAGGGCTGGCCGGCCGGGCTCTACCTTACGGCGCTTTCCATGAGCCAGGCTGCCGACCGCCACGCCTTCGTGCGCGAACTGCGCATCTCCAGCCGCCACGTGATCGATTTCCTGGAGACGGAGGTGCTCAATGCTCATGATCCGCCGATGCAGGCGCTCATGCTCCGCTCGTCCGTCCTCGAACGGCTGTCTGGTCCCTTGTGCGATGCGGTACTGGAGCAGCAGCACTCGGCATCGATGCTCGACGCGCTGTCGTGCAGCAACCTCTTCCTTACCCCCCTCGACGACGAGTGCCGCTGGTACCGCTTCCACCCGCTCTTCGCCCAGCTGCTGCGGGTAGAGCTTGAGCGGCGTGAGCCGGGCACAGCCCCGGCCCTGCACCGCCGGGCGTTTGCCTGGTATCGCGATCACGGAACGATCGGCGGGGGCATCTCGCATGCCGTCGGAGCGGGCGCGCACGCCGAGGCCGCCGAGCTGATCGAATCCTCCTGGGTCAGCCACGCCAACGCGGGCCAGCACGACACCGTCCTGGCCTGGATCCGGCGATTCCCGGAGGAGATACTGAACGGCGATGCGCGGCTGCTTCTGGTCGCTTCATGGCTGCTCTCGCTATCCGCCAGGCGGCAGGAGGCGGCACGGGCCATCGCCGCGGTCGAAAGGCTGGGCGAGCCCGCCGGCGAACGGCCGCTCCTGGACGGCTTCAGCTCGGTCGAGGCGAGCCTGGCGATGCTGCGGGGCGTCTTCCCGTGGGGTGACGCCGGCGCCCAGCTCAAAAACGGTCGCCGCGCGGCGGAGCTCGAGGGTCCCGGGTCGCCCTGGCGGCCAGTGGCCTGCTGGGCAACTGGCATGGGCCTGTACTTCCGGGGTGACTTCAGCGAGGCCGACCGGTCGTTCGCCGAATCAGCGGTGCTTGCGCCCGCGAGCGGGCAGTGGCTGGCCGCCGGGTCATCGCTGGCCTGCCGCTCGCTCATCGCGGGCGAGCAGGGGCGTCGGGAAGACCAGCGGCTGCTCGCGGAACAGGCAGCGGAACTCGCGCGGGAGCGAGGCATCGAGGAAGCGATCGGCAGGGTACCACTGGCGCTCGGAGTATCGTTCGCACGGCGCGGAAGGCCGACGGTAGCGCTGCCTCTTATCGATCGCGGCATCACCGTCTTGCGGTCGCGTGGCCAGCCCCTGGACCTGGCGGAGGCGCTGCTGCGCCAGGTCCCGGTGCTGCGGGCACTGGGCGAGCGCGAGCGCTCGCAGGCGGCGATCGCCGAGGCGAGCTTGATCATCCAGTCCTGTCCGGATCCGGGGATCCTGACCGGGCGGCTGAAGGCTTCCGGGCCGTCCCCGCGGCCGGACACCGTAGCAGGAGAGGAGCAGCTGACCGAGCGGGAGCTCAGGGTGCTCACGTTGCTGGCCAGCGATCTGTCCGAGCGCAGCATCAGCCAGGAACTGTTTGTGTCGCACAACACAGTTCATAGCCACGTCCGGTCGATCTACCGCAAGCTCGGCGTCTCCTCCCGGGCCCACGCCGTCGAACGGACCCGCGAGCTCAGGCTCCTCACGCGAACGGTGATACAGCAGGAGGCGGAAGGAACGGGTTCGCCTTTGGTGGTGAGCCACGCCTCCTTATCGAGAACGGTGGGGGCGTGCCGCCCAGCCGGGGCCGAGCAGGACGCCGCGACTGGCGTGGCCATGCTGACCGGATCCGGAACTCGCAACCGCGGGCTGGTGCCCGGGTCCGTCGGCTGCCTGTACCTGGGAGTCACCAAGGCCGTGGCGGTCAGCCCGGCCGACGTGATACCGCCAGTCCCCCGGGCGAGGGCCGCGACGGCAATGAGCCGCTCAGCCCGGTCGCCATCCTTCGGCCCCGAGTGCGAGCGTGCGCGTGATGGATAGCAACTGGGCGCGAGGCCGACAGTACCGGCTCGTCCTTAGCGGCGAGCTGGGCGAATCGTTCGGTTTCCTGTTCCAGGGGATGCGGATGGACCGGAGAGCGGGCATCACGGTGGTGACCGGCAACGTGATCGACCAAGCGCACCTGCACGGGCTCCTCGAACGGATCCAGGAGCTGGGCCTTGAGCTCGTGTCCATCGGGCCGACGGACCCAGCGCCGATGATGACCAAACGTCCAGCTAGCTGACCGCGCCCGCGACATGGCACGGAGGAATGAGGAGTTGGTTCAGATTGGCCCGGGCGGGATTCATTACGGCAGCTGGAAGTGGAGCGGGAACTTCGCGCTAATCGACCTGATCGCCGCATCGACGAATGCGCTGAACGGGGCACTGCTTGCCCGGCGCCCCGATCACTACAAGAACTTTACCGTCGTCGGGGTGTTGCTCATGGCGCTGGTCCGGCGTCCATGAGCCCAGCCAGGAGCGCATCCACGTCCAGCTGGCCCGCAGTGATCAACGCCGAAGCGATGGATGGTGCTTCAATCACTACATGGCCTGTGAGCTACTCAAGCCGCTGAGGGGAGGAACATGGCCGGTGATCCATACCACGAACTGCCGCGGGCAAAGCGAAGGCGCCTCATTTTCCGGGCGGTGCTGCGCGGTCTCCTGACCACAACAGTGCTCATGGTTCTCTACTACCTGCTGCCGATGGATAAGCCGTGGGATACCGGCACAGCCGTGCGCCTGCTCGTTGGCCTGCTGGTCTTCGCGGGCGTCACCGTGTGGCAGGTCAGAGCAATCGCCGACGCGGGCTACCCCGCTCTGCGGGCAGCCGAGGCGCTGGGTGTGATCGTTCCCCTCTATCTGCTGGTGTTCTCTTCGACGTACTTCCTGATGGAACGAGCCTCCGCGGCGAACTTCACCGAGCCGCTGACCCGCAGCGACGCCCTGTACTTCACGGTGACCACCTTCTCAACGGTCGGTTTCGGGGACATCACCCCCAAATCCGAGGCGGCCATAGTAGTGGTCATCGTCCAGATGCTCGCCGACCTCGCGGTCCTGGCTGCTGGCCTACGAGTGCTCCTGGGGGCCGTGCGGCGCGGCCGTCAACGAAGATCGGCAGCAGGCGGCGCTGGCCCGACCGCTACATGACGGCCTCTCAGCAGCCGGGTGCCTGGCACCGGGGCCTGCGGCTCACCCTGCCTGGCCCTGCTGAACCGGCACCGGTGGCGTCGCTTTGGCGGCGGCGCGCTTTTGCAGCAGGCCGGCCAGGAACATGACGATGACGGCGATCCCGACGCCGGCGAACGTGAACAGGATCCGCCGTCCCTCATCAGCAAGGCTGGACGGGTGAGGCACGTCCACGGCGATCAGGACCGCCCCGGCCACCGCCGCGGTGTACCAGGTGTAGCTCACGGTGCGAATCGACCCGGCCAGCGCGAACAGGACGACAATGATCACTTCCAGCGCGGTCCTGTTGTCGACCGCCAGCAGGACGAGGGCCGCCGCCGCGGCGCCCAGGATCGTCCCGGCCACGCGCTGCTCGGCGATGAGGGCAGATTGCTGCAGGCTGGGCTTCATGGCAACAATGGCGGCGATGGGCATCCAGTAGGCGTTGGGCAACTGCAGCCCGAAGGCGATCGCGACAGCGATCGACACCGCGACGGCCCGGATCACCGCGAACAGGATAATCGGCCGGGTCAGCGGCCTCGGCGAGATATCCCCGGGGATCTCGGCCACAGGCTGAGGCTCGCTGACGCGCCCCCGGGCCAGCCACATGATGAAGGTGTAAGCGATCCACAGCGCCGATCCGACCAGCCAGGCCAGCGCCTGCTTCCACGGTTCGGCGTGGATCAGGCCGGAACGGAACAGACCCGGCAGGCCGAAGGAGAGGAGAGTCGGCAGGCCGAGGGCGATGATGAACCAGGCGTTCAGCAGATAGGCCGTGACGAATCGGTGCACGCCGTACTTCACCGCCAGCCCGCCCAGCAATGTGGCCACGAAAGCGGCCAGCACCACCCATCCCCAGGCCATGCCGCCGATGCCGAACCCCAGCGCCGTCAGCAGCGCACCGGCCACGGCCATGCCCGCCAGCCGGAGAACCCGCAGGCCGTACTCCCCGCCGGGGTCGCTCAAGGCTACGAACAGCGCCCCGAAGATTGCACTCAGGAAGTACCTCCGGTCGTCAGGGAGCACGCCCACGACGATCAGCAGCCCCAGCACGACCGCCAGGACGACGCCTCTGCGCAGGTTGAACCCCTGCCACTTGACCTTGAACACTTCCGCCAACTGAGTCATCGCTCATCCCCCTGACACGCTGGCCTCGACCGGCCAAGCAACCCTCCCCCGCGGCACCCGCTCGCGGTGGGTATCCGCCAGTCCGAGGCGATCGGCCTGCGCTGGCAGTTCGTCGACCTGGATGCGGGCATCATAGAGGTCGGCTGGCAGCTCAAGCGTGCTCGCTACCGGCACGGATGCCAGGACGCGGCCGCCTGCGCCGCAAACCGCCACCGGGTTGCCTGTCCAAAGCGCTGCACTGATCACGGCCACCGGAACGACTGCCTGGCCGGCTGCACCAAGCGCGAGCACCGCTGCCCGCAGGTGAAGCGGCCATGTCCGAACGGCTGCATCGGCCACAGCCGGGAATGCCCGCAGCGGACCGGAGGCGGCTGGCACTTCACCCGTCGCAAAGGGGTGAAAGCCGGCCAAGGGAAGGCCAAGCTCGTACTCGCCATACCAGCCCCGCTCATCGCCCAGCTCCGCGCCCATCGCCGCCAGCAAGCGGCCGAGCGACTCACCGCCGGAGCGGCATGGCAGGACTGGGATCTGGTCTTCTGCACCCCGGCTGGCGCGCCGATCGACTCTCGCGATGACTGGGAGGACTGGCGGTCGCTGATCGATGAAGCCGGACTCCGGACCGCGCGAGTTCATGACGCCCGTCACACGGCCGCGACGCTCCTGCTCGAGCAGGGCATCAGCATCCGCGTCGTCCAGCAGATCCTCGGCCATTCCCAGCTGAGCCAGACCGAGCGCTACACGCACGTCACGACCGCGCTCAGCCAGCACGCCGCCGACCGCATGTCCGAGGCTCTCTGGGGATGACACGGCTGACTCAACTGCAACCACAACTGCAACCAGTAACGATCATGACTTGAGGCTCAGCAAAGAAACCCCGAGGTCAACACCATGATCACAAGTGGGGCGGGTGGGGCTCGAACCCACGACCGGCGGATTATGAGTCCGCTGCTCTGACCGGCTGAGCTACCGCCCCTCGCCGCATGAACACTACCGCAGGCGCACGCAGCGACCGCAGCCGCTGTCCGCGCCACGGGCACCAAGCAGAGACCGAGGTCGCACTCACTGGACCCGGCCGCGCGACAGGCCTACCGCGCGCTGAACTGCATCGCCATGGCGTGCTCGACGAGGGAGATCAGCGCCGACTTGGTGGAGTTCCGGTTACGGGCATCACACTGCACGATCGGCACGTGGGCGCTGACTGACAGTGCCTCCTGCACGTCGGCGACCGCGTGCGGGAAGTCGCCGTGGAAGCCGTTGATGGCCACGATGAACGGCAGTCCGGCAGCCTCGAAGTAGTCGACGGCCGGGAACGACTCAGCCAGCCGACGGGTGTCGACGAGGACCACCGCGCCGATCGCGCCCTGGATGAGGTCGTCCCACATGAACCAGAAGCGGTGCTGACCCGGCGTCCCGAACAGGTACAGGATCAGGCCGGCGTCGAGGGTGACACGGCCGAAGTCCATCGCGACCGTGGTCGTGGTCTTGTCCGGCGTGTGCGTCAGGTCGTCCAGGCCGTCACTCGCCGAGGTCATGACCGCCTCGGTGGTCAGCGGCGTGATTTCCGAGACTGAGCCGACGAAAGTGGTCTTGCCAACACCGAAGCCGCCCGCGACGACGATCTTGACAGACGTCATCGCGGCGTCTGCGGCCTCGTCGTCAATGGCCTTAGAGCTTGCGAAGTCCACTGAGCACCCTTTCCAGCAGGTTGAGATCCGGGCGGCCCTGCGCATGATCGGTCTGGTGGACCCGGACCAGACCTTCCATGGCCATGTCGGCGATCAGGACTCGCGCAACGCCCAGCGGCATTCTGAGCACTGCAGAAATTTCTGCTACGGACCGCCAGTCCCGGCAGAAACCGAGAATTGCCTGGCACTCCGGGCTGAGGACCGAAAGGTCGCGGGCTTCATAGTGCGAAGCAGCCACCATGGCCTCGATTTGCAGCTGATACCTCGGCTTGGTCCGGCCGCCGGTCACCGTGTAAGGGCGGACCAGCGCACTCGGGCCGTTGGCGACAGCGTCAGAACTCGAGTCCAGCCAGCTAGGCTCGCGCGGACTGGGAACGCTGTTGCTTCCGTTGCTCGGCTGCCCGGGTCCGGGCGGACGGCCGGGCTGCCACGCGGAGTTCGTGCCGTCCGCGGGCACCCGGTCATTCGTGCCAGGGTCCGGCACCGGATTCTCCTGTCACGTTCTGCCATCCTCAGGCCAGTCGGGCGGCAGCCCTCCGCGCACCTCAGGCGTCAGCGCACTGCCTACCCGCTCCACAAGCAGGGCCATTTCGTAAGCGACAAGGCCCATGTCGCAGTCAGCGGCGGCCAGAGACGCAAGGCTCGAGCCGTCGCTGATTGCCATCACGATCAGCAGGCCCCGCTGCATCTCCACGACGGTCTGAGTGACGGCCCCGCCCTCGAAGACCCGTGCTGCCCCCTGGGTCAGTGAAGTGAGGCCTGACGTTACTGCGGCTAGCTGGTCAACTCTGTCAGTGGGGAATCCCTGTGAGTACGCCATCGGCAGGCCGTCCGATGAGACGACGATCGCGTGCGCGACGGACGGAACTCGCTCGACGAAATTCGTGATGAGCCAGTTCAGGTCCTGCGCTGGACGCACAAGCGGACTCACGGATTCTCCTTCCTGTTGCGATGGGCTTGCAGCCTTGCCGCCCTCACGGCAACAGTCCTGACCGCCTCGGTATCAGCGGTCGGGCCCATCAGCTGTAGCAGACTTAGCATGACCATGTTGGGGACCTCGTGTCACGGGTCAACTGGATTCATCGCTCTCTCCGCCCCCTGTTTCCCCGCCTGCTGCTGCCGCGCGCGCCTCCCGGATCCCTCGCTGGAAGCTCGCGAGACGCTCCCGTGTGGCTGCCGCGGACCGCGCCGGAGCAGGCGCGGGACTCTCGGCAGCAGCTGTACCGGGCACCAGGTTGGCCTGCGGTACCCGCTTGGGCAGCCCGGCCGGCGTCAGGCCCGCCGAGGAGGGCTCGCTGACGGCCTCGGCAGCACGCCACCCCTCGTCCGCGGCCGAGGCCCAGCCGCCGCTCTGGTGCTCGGCGCCGCTCGCACCATTGGTGCTGGTCACGCTGTCCGCCCGGCTGCCGCTGGCGTCACGGTCACTGAGACCCGGGCCGCTCAGACCCGGACTGGTGAGACCCGGACTGCTGGGATCTGAGTCGCTGAGACCCGGCTCGCTGAGACCCGGCTCGCTGAGACCCGGGCTCCCGGCAGCGGGGCTGTCGACGGCCGGACCGCTCACAGGGGGGGCGGCGGCGTCCGCGGCGTCCGCGCCCCCGCCGCCGTTAGCAGCGGTCCTCCGCTCATCGGGCTGGCTTGTGGCCGGCCGACCGCGACGGAACCAGTCAGACTCGACGGCCTCGAAGATAGGAAGCCGGTTTCCCTCACCGAGGGACGCCGCGGGCGGCGGCGGGACAACGACGCCGCCAAACGGACCCGAGGACCAGTCGTATCTGGTGCCGGAGTCGGTGTCGGACGCCCCGTTCGGCCCCCGCGGTGAGCTCAGTGACCGGTTGCCGCCACGGCCCGCGCCCTGCGCGGGGCCGGACGGGCTGCCCGCATCCGTGGAGCCCTCAGCGCCAGCCGGGCTCCCGGCACCGACCAGACCACCGGCGGCCGAAGAGCCGCCGGTGTCGGCTGCGTCGTCGTCCGCGTCCATCCCGCCCTTCGACCGGACGGGCGGCTGACCCGGCGTCTGCGTCTCATCATCATCGGGCGTGTCATTTTCCGGAGAGCCCGAAGACGCGCCGCCGCCCGCGGAGGTGCCGTTGGCCGGCACGCCCTTCGTCCGGCCCGGCGTCGGGCCCGCCCATTCGGGCACGCCGCTGCCCCATTCCGGGGCACTGGACCGTTCCGGCGCGCCACCGGCCTGCGATGCAGGCTGCTGTGATGCCGGGCTCGACCACTCGGATGCTGGACTGGCTCCTGATCCGCCCCACATACTTCCGCCAGCGTCCAGGTCACCAAAATCAGCACGGCTGCCGGCCGCCGATTTCGGTGCCGCATCGGCGAGCGAGGCCGCCGACAGCGGCCCGGTCATGGTCTCTTCTTCCCGGCCTGCGGTGCCAATACCGGCCACGTCCCGGCCGTTCGCGTCGTCTCCCGCCGCCAGGCGCCCGTCAGCCTCGCCGTCGGCGGTTTCGCCGTCGAAGCGCGGCGCTGGCTGCGGGCTCGTGCGGAACACCGGCAGCGGCCCGGTCGCGCCGGCTTCCGCCCATGCCGGAGCGCCCGGCCGGGGACCGGCACCGGGAACACGCCGCTGCGGGACCGCCGACTCGTCGGCGTCCACCCGGAGCGGCCCGAAACGAGGCGTGCGGGCAGCGGTGACTTCCTGCTCCGCCGCCGACCGGCCGGGCTCGTCCCAATCGGCGAATCCGGCTGAGGCTGCAGCGGCTCCCGTGGCAGCACCGACCGCACCGGTCGCAGCGCCGAGAGCCGCGGCGTCGAACATCCGGTCACCTGGCGAGGTGCCGAGGCCGTCGTGCGTAACCACCTCATCGGGCAGCCAGACCAAGGCGGTGAGGCCGCCCGGCGTCGCGGGGCGCAGCCGGACCCGGATGCCGTGCCGGGCCGCCAGCCGCGCGACCACGAACAGGCCCATCCGGCGGGAGACCGCCACGTCCACGACCGGCGGGTTGTCCAGCCGCCAGTTCGCATGCGCCATTTCCTCGGCGCCCATGCCGACGCCCTGGTCGGCGATCTCGAGCAGCACTCCCCCGCTGCCGAGCAGGTGGCCGACGATGGTGACGGGCGTATCGGCGGGCGAGAACGACGTCGCGTTCTCGACAAGCTCGGCGGTCAGGTGGACGACGTCGCTGACGGCCTGGCCGCGGACGGCGATGCCTGGCTGCACGTTGAGGGTGACCCGCTCGTACTGCTCAATCTCGGATACGGCCGCGCGCAGCACGTCGACCAGCGAGACCGTCTGGTTCCACCGCCGCGAGACGTCGTGGCCCGCGAGAACCAGCAGGTTCTCGGAGTTGCGGCGCATGCGGGTGGCGAGGTGGTCCATCTGGAACAGGCTGGACAGCCGCTCAGAGTCCTGCTCGCCCTGCTCCAGCTCGTCGATCAGGCGGATCTGCCGTTCGACCAGGGACTGGCTGCGCCGGGACAGGTTGACGAACATCGCGTTGACGTTGCCGCGCAGTGCGGCCTCGTTGGCGGCCAGCTGGACGGCTTCCCTGTGGACCTGGTCGAAGGCCCGCGCCACTTCACCGATCTCGTCGGAGGAATCGACGTCGATGGGCTCGATGTCCATGGTGACGTCGGCGCCATCGGACTCGTTCATCTGGCGCACGGCCTCAGGCAGCCGCATCCCGGCCACCTCGAGGGCACCAGCCCGCAGCCGGCGCAGCGGCCGCACCAGGGATGAGCTGACCATGGCGGTGAGGAGCAGCACCAGCGCGAGGACCACGAGAACCAGGATGCTGTCAATGATCACCGAGGTGACGGCACTGCTGCGCAGCACCTTGCTCTGCGCCACGGCCGAGCCGAACAGGTGCTCCTCGGCCGAGCGGAGGCTGCTCACCACCTGGTAGATCGCCTGGCTGGCGTTGTAGACAGTCGTATCTCCCGCAGCGACGTGGCCGCGGTTGGCCAGTGCCACGGCCTGCTGCACCAGCGCGTGCGCCCCGCCGTTGGCCGGGCCCGCGAGCGCGCTGCGGTACAGCTGGCGCTGCGCCGGCGTGGCAGCGGCGTAGAACTCAGACAGGTTCCCCTGCTGCGCTGACAGCGCATTGTTGATGGCGGCCTGCTGGCTGGGGCCCCACTGCGCGACGCCGGACAGGTAAGGCCCGAGCGCCGAGGTAAGAATCGCCTGCTGCTGCGATGCGTCTTCCTTGATCTCCGAAACGAGGCTCGCGGCGCGCACGGTCCCGGCCAGGGTCGTATCGGTGCTGCCGTCGGCGACCTGGCCGTTGAGTTCCTGCAGCGAGGTGATCGCCGAGGCATACGACTCGATGACGGCGGTCGCGGATTGCCCGGTGCTCATGGCCGCGGTCCGCAGCGCGGGGATCCGCCTGATCGCGGCCCGCGCGTCAGCGGCGTCCTGCCGGTCCACCGCGGGATACGAACTGCCGATCGCGTCCAGGCCCGTCAGGACCTGCGTGGCCAGCCCATCGGTCACGTGGTAATCGTTATGGAGCACAGTCAGCTCGGCCTTGGCGTCCGATCTGCTCGCCCCGCGCCCGCCGTCCGGGCTGCTCAGCACGATGTAGGTGATCGTGTCCTCGCGCTCGGTCTGCAGCGCCTGCGCCAGCCCGGTGATGTCTCCGCTCAGGGTGGCCAGCCGCTCGATCCGCTGGTAGGCGATAGCGCTCTGCACGGAGGAGGCAATGCGCAGGCCGCCGAAGATCAGCGCGGCAATGGTCGGGATGAGGACCAGCAGGAACAGCCGTGACCGCACCCGCCAGTTCCGCAGCGCCGGACGGGAGGCCGGGCGCGGCGCAGGTCGCGGCGCCGCTGGCTGGCCACGGCCATTCGCCGAGCTCTCGCCGCCGCCGAATGGCGGCCGGTCCGGGCCTGCAGTCTGCTGGGGAAAAGCCTGGTCACCGCCGCCGACGGTGACCAGATCAGAACGGTCCGTGACGTCGGCACGGTCAGCCGGACCGCCGAGCCCAGCCGGGGAATGGTCAGTTGCGCTGTCGCTGTTGACCCGCAGGACGATGATGGCAACGATGAAGGCAAGCAACAGCACGCCGAGCGCGACGAGGAAGATCTCGAGTAGCAGCATTCAGCTCACATCCGGCCGCAGGCCGAGGCCACGCGCGACAGACTGCGCATGGCCGGGCACCGGTACTGACCGGTTTCTCCCGGATCAGGGCCGTCCCTGACCACCGCTAGGAGCCGGACAACATGCAGGCCCCTCAGCGGAACCGACATGGCATACCCCTTCCCGGCAGACGATTCTGCGCGCGCAGCGTCGTGGCACAGCCGGGCCAACTCTAACGCCTACCCGGCCACCGCACACCAATACCTGAACCCATGGGAAAAATCGGTATTGCCCCGAGAGGTGACCGCTGAACTGGTTAAGCGTAGGTTATCGCGCCGCACTGCGCTTGTGTGCCCGAACGTCCGATTCGGCGAGCACACCGCCGGCGGGCTGAGCAAGGCGGCTAGCGAGCCGCACGCGGGGTCGTCAGTCCCAGTTCGCGGGCAATGATCATTCGCTGGACTTCTGAGGTCCCCTCGCCGATCTCCAGGACCTTCGCGTCCCGGTAGAACCGCGCGACCGGGTACTCGTTCATGTAGCCGTAGCCCCCGAAGATCTGCGTAGCGTCCCGCGCGTTGTCCATCGCGGCGTTCGAGGCCGTCAGCTTGGCGAACGCCGCGATCTTCTTGAGCCGCTCCCCGGCCACCAGCCTGGCCGCCGCGTCCTGCCAGGCGAGCCGGGCACCGTGAGCGCGCGCCGCCATGTCAGCGATCTTGAACTGGATCGCCTGGTAGTGCGCCAGCTGGTGCCCGAACGCTGCCCGCTCGCGCGCGTACCGCAGGCACTCGTCGACGCAGCCTTCCGCCAGCCCCGCCGCGAGAGCCGCGATCGCGACGCGTCCTTCGTCAAGAATCTGCAGGAACTGGGCGTACCCGCGGCCGCGTTCGCCGAGCAAGTTTGCCGCAGGCACCCGGCAGGAACTGAAGGCCAGCTCCCTGGTGTCCGAGGCACACCAGCCGACCTTCGAGTACTCTGGCCCCACGGTGAGCCCGGGAGTGCCCGACGGCACGATGATCGCGGAGATCTCCCGCCGCGCGCCTGCGCGAGCGCGGTTCGAGGCGGTGCCATCCGAGCCGGTGCCAGCGGTCACGGCGCCGTTCCTGCCCTCCTCGCCGTCCCTGGCGGCATCGCCGGTGATCGCGAGGGCGGTGACCAGGGAGGTGACAGACGTGCCGGCGTTGGTGATGAAGGCCTTCGAGCCGTCGATCACCCACTCGCCGCTGTCCATCCGGGCCCTGGTCCGCATCCCGCCGGGGATGTCGGAGCCGCCGCCCGGCTCGGTGAGCCCGAACGCGGCCAGCCGCTCCCCCTGGCACAGCTCAGGCAGCCAGCGGGTCTTCTGCTCGTCGGTGCCGAACCGGTAAATCGGCATCACCCCGAGGGCGACACCCGCCTCCAGCGTGATCGCGACCGACGAGTCAACCCTGGCCAGCTCGTGCAGCGCCAGGCAGAAGGCGAAATAATCGCCGTCCATCCCGCCGTACTCGGACGGGAACGGCAGCCCGAACAAGCCGAGCTTGCCCATCCTCGCCACGATGTCGTACGGGAACTCGCCCCGCTGGTAGAAGCCGCCGATCACGGGCGCCACGACCTCACGCGCGAACTCGGCGACGGTCAGGCGGAGCTGCTCGTGCTCGTCAGTCAGCCTGAAGTCGATCATCTCTGCCCCTTTGCAGATAGCCGGCCTCGCACGGCAGCGATGCCGTGCAGCAGTGCTGTGCCAGCGATGCTACTGGCCACCGCGGTCGGCTCTGCCCAGGATAGAGCGCGACCGCTCCGGCCGCCTCTCCGCAGGTCATCTGCCTTATCGGGACAAAAGCCATCGGCATAGGCAGCCCAGGAGGCCGCCGGCCGTGCGGCTGATGACACCGATAGAGAGGGCGTCTTCGGCGGCGGAAATGCGACCGGGTGCATCACCGCCCGGCGCTGCCTGCTATCCGCGTCACGAAACGGGGCACGCAAACAAAGGCGCGCGGATTCACCGCGGGTATGACATCGAGGTCCCCGGCCCCGGGCTCGGGCAGCGCCAGCCCTGCTCGCCTCGCTCCCGCCCGCACGACTTGTCGCGCCGGGGGCCCCGTCGCGACAAGACGATGAACCGGCCACCAGCGCACGTCGGCGGCCGCCAGCTAACAGAACGAAGTCCCGCCGGGCTCCAGAACGGCGCCCGCCAGGTATAGGGCGCCGTTTTACTACCGATAGGCGCGGCTATGCTCCTGTTATGGGTACACCCGATATGCCTTACGGCAGCCGCCATAGGCAAACCGCATAGCAAAGATCATGAAAGAAGCACAGTGACGCCGGATGAGAGGTCGCTGCGGATCGCGCTGGTGACCGAGCAGTTCGTCAGCCGGCCGCCGGGCGGCCTCGACGCCGTCGCGGTAGCGCAGCAGGCGGGCTGGGAGGTTCTGCAGCTGCCAGCCGCTGAAGACGGGTCCGACCTCGGGAGACGGACTCTGGCCGCACTGGCCGAGCAATTAGCGGAGTTCAGCCGGGACGGCTACGAGTTCGCCCTCATCGGAGAGTACAGCGGCCTGCGCGAGGCGCTGGCCGCAGTTGACCTGGACATGCCTGACCAGATCGTGCCGTCCAGTGCCGCGGAACTGCTCGACTTCCTGGTGGCCAGGCCCGCGCCGACGTCCAGCAGCTGGTCCTGGACTCCCCCGCCCGGCAGCTGACTGCGGCCGCGGGTCAGTCGCCGGGCACAAATCAGACGTCCGGCACCGCGACGGTCTGGCCGCTGGCCAGTGCCTCCTCGGCGGCAGCAGCGACCGCGAGAGTGCGCAGCGCGTCATCCGGAGCGCAGAAGACAGCCGCCGGATCCCCGGCCCGGACGGCGGTGACGAAACGGCTCACGGAGCGCTCGAACGGGGGCGCCTGGGACAGCGCCGCCACCGGTGCTCCGTGCATCGTTCCGGACAGCCGGAAATACGGGTCCAGGTCGAGCCGGAGCGCGACATCCTGTCCGGTCACCTCGACCCAGTAGGAGCCGGGCACGCTGTCGCTGGTCCATGCGACGACGATGGTGCCGATGCCGCCGCCGGCGAAATGCAGGATGAGCGTGACCGCGTCGTCGATGTCCCCGGCCGCCGGATCAGCCGTCCGTGGCGCCATGCGGACCGCGGAAGCGGCCGCCTGGACGGCGGTGACCTCGCCTGCCAGCGCCCGGGCCAGGTCGATGTGATGGCTGCCGCGCTCCAGCAGGTTCCCGCCGCCGGCGGCCCGGTCCAGGAACCACGGCCGGGACTGCGTGCCGCCCACGCTCTGGCCCACCAGGCAGCCGACGGGCTGGCCGGCCAGGATGCGCCGCGCGCTGTCGAGGACCTCGACCGCATGCCACTGGTAGCCGACCGCGCACACCGCGCCGCTGCGCGCTGCGGCCGCCGCGATCAGCCGGGCGTCGTCCAGGGACCGTGCGATCGGCTTTTCCAGGTAGAGCGGCAGGCCCTGGTCGAGCACGGCCACCGCGGGGCCGGCATGCGCCGCAGGCGGCGTGCAGACCCAGACCGCGTCGGCCAGGTCAGCGGCCAGCATCTCGCGCCAGTCGGCGAAGACCTGCGCGCCGGTGACCGCCGCGACCGCTTCCGCGCGGCTGGTGTCGACGTCGCAGACGGCGGTCAGCTCGACATCGTCGCGGCTGGCCAGGGTCTCGGCGTGCTGCTCGCCGATCCGGCCGGCCCCGATGATGGCGGCGCGCAGCACCGGGCCGCCGGCCGGAGTACCAGGCGGGGAGCCGGGCGGGGCGGGGTGCGGCTGCGTCACGAGAACTCCAGCAGGACTTTCCCGGACTTGCCGGGCTGGGCGAGGTTGTCGAACGCCGCTGTCACCTCGGCGGCGGGGAAGACACGGTCGATGACCGGCGCCACCCGGCCCGCCGCGAGCAGCGGCACTACCGTGCGGGCGAACACCTGCACGGCCGCCGCCTTCTCCTCCAGCGGCCGGGCCCGCAGGACCGTCCCGTACATGCTGATCCGCTTCATCATCAGGCGCCGCAGCGAGACGCTGGCCGCCTCGCCGGCGCCGCTGCCGACCACGACGATCCGGCCCTTCAGCGCGATGGCGCCGAAGTTGAGGTCAACGTTCGGCGCACCGACGAGCTCGACGATGACGTCGGCGCCGCCTAGTTCGGCCAGCGTGTCGCGCGCGGTATCCGGGGTGACCACCTGCGCGCCCCGCTCGGCCAGGCTGCGGGCGGACTCCGGCGTCCGGACGTGGGCGACGACTCGGGCCCCGGCGGCCAGGCCGAGCTGCACGGCGGCGGAGCCGACCGCCCCGTTGGCCCCGTTCACCAGCAGAACCTCGCCCATCTGCAGGCGGCACCAGGTGAAGGCGGCGTCGTGGGCGGTGATGAAGGCCTCGGGCACGGCCGCGGCGATGTCGTCGGGCACGTTCGCGGGGATCGCGGCGATGTGCCGCTCGTTGACCACGACCCGGTCCGCCAGGCCGCCGCCGCCGACAATGCCGAACACCCGGTCGCCGGGATGCCAGGCCGCCACGCCGGGGCCTACCGCGGCGACGACACCGGCGACCTCCAGGCCGGGAATGTCAGCGGGCGCATCCGGCGGCGGCGGGTAGTTGCCTGCCCGCTGCCCGATGTCGGCCCAGTTAACGCCCGCATAACGGGCGGCCACGACGACCTCATGGGCAGTGGGGACCGGGTCGGGGCGCTCTTCGAAGCGGACGACCTCGTTCCCGCCCTTCCCCGCGTACGTCACTGCGCGCATGTGCGATCACCTTCCGTCGCGGGCGAGCCGGGTGCTGCACCCGCAGGTCCGCCATGATGCCAGCCCGCCGCTCGCTGCGGTCAGCCGCCCTGCGGGCCGGCGTCCCATTCGGCGTGGTGGTTCAGCCACCAGCGGGCAATGTCGAGCCGTCGCATGAACCGGACGTCGGGGCGGTCCTGCACATACTCGACGAAGTCGCGGACCGCGCTGGCGCGGGCCGCCTGCCCGCTCCATCGCTCGTGCAGGCCCACCGTCATCATCCGCGCGCCGTCGCCCGCGGCGGCCTCCTCGCACAGGTAGTCCGCGCCCGCCCGCAGCGTCTCGAAGAAGTCATGCGGTGTGGAGTACGTCGGGCTCAGCAGGTACCGGACGTCGTTGTAGACCTTCGAATACGGCAGCACCAGAAAGGGTGCCGCGTGCCCGGGCACGAAATAGGGCAGCTCGTCATTAGAGGCGTCCGAGTCGTAGACGAAGCCGCCCTCCTCGGCGAGCAGCTCCCTGGTGTGCACGCTCGGGAAGGAGCGCACGTACCAGCCGAGCGGGCGCTGGCCGGTGAGCCGCTCGATCGACTCGATGCCGCGCAGCAGATCGTCGCGCTCCTGCTCCCTGGTCAGCTCGCTGACCTCGATCCAGCGCCAGCCATGTCCCAGCACGTCGTGGCCGGCCCCGGTGATCCACTCGGCCACCGCCGGGTTGCGCTCGAGCGCCCGGCCGCAGGCCCCGACCGTCACCGGCACCTGGTAGCGGTCAAACAGCCGGGCCAGCCGCCAGATCCCGGCGCGGCTGCCGAACTCGAAGTGGGTCTCGGTGCCCATGTCCCTGACGTGCGGGCCGATCTGATAGGAGTACTCGCCCCAGCTGTCGTTGCGGCCGCCGCCGTCGAGCAGCGAGTACTCGGCGCCGGACTCGTAGTTGACCACGATGTTCACGACCAGGCTGACGCCGCCGGGCCAGCGCACCTGCGGCAGACGGCGGCCGTATCCGACGAAATCGCGGGCCGGGCCCGCCTGCAGTATTTCCGCCGGCCGTGCTTCCTGCTGCCCTGCTGCTTCCTGCTGTGCTTCACCAGCCGGCCCTCCATCCGGCTGCCGTGCATTTCCCTGCTGTGCTTGCTGCCCGGCCATGAACCCCTCGTCCCGTCGCCGCCGCTGGTGCCGTAGTGCTGGATTCCGCCGTGATGTGCCGGACGCAAGAATGTCACGCCTCGGTATCGGACGTCCGGCAACAGGTCCGCCCGTGGTTCCGGTCTGTTACGATTGCCGGTATTTACTGAAGTATCCCATCATCGGCAGGATGTCATTAGCGCGGACCGCGACCGGGCCTCGCTATGGAAAAGGCTGGTGGGTCATGCAGGTTCGGAGAAGAGCGCGGGCACTAGCACTTATCGGCGCGGCCTGCGGAATACTACTGGCCGCCTGCACGTCGAGCCCGTCCTCTGCACCGAGCGCGAATGGAGCACGGGTCAAAGGCGGAACGGCGACGGTCGCGCTGACGCCGGGAAACCAGTTCAACTATATCTTCCCTCTTCTTTCCTATCAGTACGCGATCGGCGCCAACATAGAGTACTCGGAGTACCTGATGTGGCGGCCGCTGTACTGGTTCGGCAGTCCCGGCCACGTCGGGCTTAACACGCAGTACAGCGTGGCCGACCCCGCTTTCATCACGACGGCGGGGGGCAAGACCACCGCGGTTATCCAGCTGAAGCCCTACCGCTGGTCTGACGGGAAGCCGGTGACCACCCGGGATGTCCAGTTCTGGTTCAATCTGCTGAAAGCGGCCAGGAATAACTGGTGGGGCTATGTCGCCGGGCAGTTCCCGGACAATGTTTCCGCCTTCAAGATCCTGAGCGCCAGCAAATTCTCCCTGACCTTCAAGGGCACTTACTCGGCGGCCTGGCTCTACAACCAGCTCGGCCAGATCATCCCCATCCCCCAGCATGCCTGGGACCGTAAATCCGCCAGCGGGCCGGTGGGCAACTATGACCTCACCCTCGCCGGCGCCAAAGCCGTGTACGGATTCCTCATCAGCCAGAACAAGCAGCTGTCCACCTATGCGACAAATCCGCTCTGGCAGGTCGTCGACGGCCCGTGGAAGCTCACCGCCTATGCGGCCTCGACCGGCGATGCCACCTATGTGCGCAACACCGCGTACGCGGGACCGGCGACCGGCTCCCTGCACGCGCTGCGCGTGCTCAGCTTCTCCAGCGACAGCGCGGAGTTCGACTCGCTGCTGGCGGCGGGCGGCATCAGCTACGGCTACGTGCCGTTCAACGACGCCGCGCAGGTAGGGCGGGTGACCTCGGACGGCTACACCGTCCAGGCCTGGCCGACCTGGGGCATTACCTACATCAGCATGAACTTCGGCTCACCGCAGACCGGCGCGCTCTTCAGGCAGCTGTATCTGCGCGAGGCGATGCAGCGCCTGATTAACCAGCCCGCGTACATCCGCGCGTTCCTGCAGGGCTACGGCAACCCGACGTACGGCCCGGTTCCGCTGGTGCCCACCAGCCAGTTCGTCTCCAGCGCGCAGAAGCAGAACACGTACCCCTACGATCCGGCCGACGCCAAGTCGCTGCTCACCGCGCACGGCTGGAAGGTCGTGCCCAACGGCGCGGACCTGTGCACCCGGCCGGGCAGCGGGGCCAGCCAGTGCGGCGCCGGGATCGCGGGCGGGACGAAGCTGTCGATCTCGCTGGAGTACTCCACCGGCCTGCAGGCCGTCAGCGAGGAAGTCGCGGCCCTGCAGTCGGCGTTCACCCAGGCCGGCATCCAGATCTCCCCGCACGGCGCGCCGTTCAACACGGTCGTCGCCGACGACGTGCCCTGCAGCAAGAGCAGCTGCTGGCAGCTGAACTACTACGGGCAAGGCTGGTATTTCGACCCCGGCTACAACGATCCCGACGGCGCGACCATCTTCCAGTCGACGGGGTCCTCCAACGGCGGCTCCTACAGCAGCCCGACGGCCGACGCCCTGATCAGCAAGCTGTCGTCCGGCGGCTACCCGGCGCTGTTTAAGTACGAGGACTATCTCGCCACGCAGCTGCCGGTGCTGTGGATGCCGCAGCTCGACAACCAGATCTCGGCGGTGAGCAACAAGCTCAAGGGCGTGTACCCGCAGGACCCGGATGGCAACATCTATCCGGAGAACTGGTACTTCGTCCGCTAGCCCGCGGGCCGGCGGCCCGTCACGCCGCCGTCCGTCACGCCGCCGCCCGCGCGCAGCCGCCGACCTGTGAGGAGAGAGTTGGCCGTCCGGACTGACTTTCCGCATTCCGTCCGCGTGATCATGCACGAGTGGATCCCGATGCCGGACGGGTGCCGGCTGGCCGCGCGGATCTGGCTCCCCGAAGGCGCCGAGCAGGCGCCCGTGCCGGCGATCTTCGAGTACGTGCCGTACCGGAAGAACGACGGCCTCGTGCTGCGGGACGCCCCGATCCACCACTACTTCGCCGGGCACGGGTACGCCTCCGTCCGGGTGGACATGCGCGGCACCGGCGACTCCGACGGCATCCTCGGGGACGAGTACCTGCCGCTGGAACAGGAAGACGGGATCGAGGTCATCCGCTGGCTCGCGTCCAGGCCGTGGTGCACCGGCAAGGTGGGGATCATCGGCAAGTCCTGGGGCGGCTTCAACGGCCTGCAGATCGCCGCGCACCGGCCGCCCGAGCTGGCCGCGGTGATCAGCGTCGCCTCGACCGACGACCGCTACACCGACGACGTGCACTACATGGGCGGCTGCCTGCTCGCGCCGACCGCGCTGCCGTGGGCGTCGACGATGCTGGCCTGCAACGGGCTGCCGCCTGACCCGGCGGTCGTCGGCGACGAGTGGCGGCAGACCTGGCGGGACCGGCTGGAGCGCACCCCGCCCTACATCGAGGCCTGGCTGGCTCATCAGCGCCGGGATGAGTTCTGGCGGCAGGGGTCGGTGTGCGAGGACTACGGGGCCATCGAGTGCCCGGTATATATGGTCGGCGGCTGGACCGACTCCTACCGGAACGCGATCCTGCGCTTCCTGGCCGGCTCCCCCGGGCCGCGCAAGGGCCTCATCGGCCCGTGGGCGCACGACTATCCGGAGGACGGCGCACCCGGGCCCGCGATCGGCTTCCTGCAGGAGGCGGTGCGCTGGTGGGATCACTGGCTCAAGGGCCGCGACAACGGGGTGATGGATGAGCCGATGCTGCGGGCGTGGCTGCCGCAGGCGCGCCGCCCGGCGGCCGGGTACGAGGAGTTCCCGGGCCGCTGGCTGGCGACCGGGAGCTGGCCCGCCCCGCAGGTCCAGGCCAGGGAATACGCCCTCGGCGCCGGCCCGCAGGGCGGCGGGACGCTGGGCGCCGTGACACCAGGTGCCGCGGAGCTGGCGATCGCCGGGACCGACGCCCCGGCCGGTGATCTCGGGCAGTGGGGCGGGCACGGCGGCCCCACCGAGTTCCCCCGCGACCAGCGGCCCGACGACGGGCTGTCGCTGACCTTCGACACCGAGCCGCTGGCCGAGCCGGCGGAAGTGCTGGGCGTCCCGGTGGCCCGGCTGGAGCTGACCGCCGACCGGCCGCTGGCGCTGGTCGCCGTGCGCCTGTGCGACGTGTGGCCCGACGGCGCCTCGACGCTGATCACCCGCGGGCTGAAGAACCTGACCCACCAGGCCAGCGACGCGGACCCGGAACCGCTCGTCCCGGGCGAGCGGTATGTGGTCGACTTGCCCATGAACTCGATCGGCTATCAGG
Organism: Streptosporangiaceae bacterium; assembly: GCA_052146815.1. Classification (GTDB taxonomy): domain Bacteria; phylum Actinomycetota; class Actinomycetes; order Streptosporangiales; family Streptosporangiaceae; genus DATJZH01. The sequence continues at coordinate 21,323 of JBKQMG010000188.1, forward strand.
TCCCTGCCGGGCACCGGCTGCGCCTGGCGGTGTCGCCGACGTACTGGCCGTGGGCGTGGCCGTCACCCGAGCGCGTGACGCTGCGGCTGCTCACCGGCGGGTCCGTGCTCTGCCTGCCGCTGTGGGCCGGCGAGGGCGAGCGCGCGGCGCACGAGCCGCCGCCGCACTTCGCCGTCCCCGAGCGTGCCCCGATGCCTGACCATGAGCTGCTGCCCGCCCGCAGCGGGCGGGAGGTCCGGCGGGACGTGGCGACCGGCGCGGTCGACGTGATCTCCACCGAGAGCAGCGGTCACCGCCTGGCCGCCGACGGCCTGGAATACCGCGAGCTGGAGCGCGACGTGCTGCACATTACCGAGGGTGATCCCCTGTCGGCGAAGGTGACCTGCGAGCGGGTGTTCACGGTGGCCCGCGGCGAGTGGCGGGCGACCGTGCAGACCGCGAGCACGCTGTCCGCCACGGCGGCCGAGTTCCAGGTGACGAACGTGCTCGACGCCTACGAGGGCGACCATCGCGTCTTCACCCGGACCTGGCACTGCGACGTGCCGAGAGACTGCGTATGATCCTGCTGGAGATCGAAGGCCTCCGGACGTTCATCCGGCTGCGCAGCGGAACGGTCCGCGCGGTCGATGGCGTCAGCTTCGCGGTCGAGGCCGGGGAGACGGTCGGGCTGGTCGGGGAGTCGGGCTGCGGAAAGACGATGACGGGCCTGTCGATCATGGGCCTGCTGCCGCCGCGCGGCTTCATCGCCGAGGGCGCGATCCGGTTCGGCGGCACCGACCTGGCCGGCCTCGGCGAGCCGGGCCTGCGGCAGGTCCGGGGCAATGACATCGGCATGGTGTTCCAGGACCCGATGACGTCCCTCAACCCGACGATGACGATCGGCAATCAGATCGCCGAGGTGGTCCGCCGGCATCGCGGCGCGTCAAAGGCCGCCGCGATGGCCCGGGCGGAGGAAGTGCTCGCGCTCGTCGGGATGCCGCGGCCCGCCGAGCGGCTCGGCTATTACCCCCACCAGCTGTCCGGCGGGCTGCGCCAGCGGGTCATGATCGGGATTGCGCTCGCCTGCGAGCCGAAACTGCTGATCGCCGACGAGCCGACGACCGCGCTCGACGTCACGATCCAGGCGCAGATCCTGGCCCTGCTGGACGGCCTGAAGGCACGGCTCGGGATGGCCGTGCTGCTGATCACCCATGACCTCGGAGTGATCGCCGGCCGGGCCGACCGCGTGCTGGTCATGTACGCGGGCAAGATCGCCGAGGAGGCGGCCACCGCGGACCTGTTCGCCCGCACCCGCCATCCCTACACCGAGGCGCTGCTGGCCTCGATACCGCACCTCGATCAGCCGGCGTCACAGCCGCTGTACTCCATCCCCGGCCTGCCGCCGGACCTGACCCGGCCGCCCGCCGGATGCCGGTTCGCGCCCCGCTGCCGGTTCGCCACCGCGGAATGCGAGGCCAGCGAGCCGGTCCTCGGCGGCCCGGACCCGCGCCACCCGTACGCGTGCTTCCACCCGGTCAGCCCGGCGCCGGCCGTGGCAACCGCGCAGGGCAGCCGCGACCGCGAGCAGGCGCCCGCGCCCGCAGGCGGCCGGGACCTGCTCGTGCTGGATCACCTCGTCAAGGAATTCCCGGTCACCGCCGGCGCGGTGCTGCGCCGCAAGGTCGGCGCAGTGCACGCGGTGTCAGACGTGACGCTGACCGTCCGCCGCGGCGAGACACTGGGCCTGGTCGGCGAGTCCGGCTGCGGGAAGACCACGATCGGCCGGATGGTCGTCGCCCTCGAGCAGCCGACCTCAGGACGGGTCATCTTCGAGGGGAACGACCTTGCGGCGCTGTCCAGCGCCCGGCTGCGGCACGTCCGCAAGGACCTGCAGCTGATGTTCCAGGACCCCTACTCCTCCCTCGATCCGCGGATGCAGGTGGGCTCGATCCTGCGCGAGCCCCTGCAGATCCAGGGCGTCGGCAGCCGGGCCGAGCAGCAGGAGCGGGTCGCCGGGCTGCTCGGCGAGGTCGGCCTCAGCCGGCGGTCAGTGCAGCTGTACCCGCACGAGTTCTCCGGCGGCCAGCGGCAGCGGATCGGCCTGGCCCGGGCGCTGGCGCTGTCGCCCAAGCTCATCGTGGCCGACGAGCCGGTCTCGGCCCTCGACGTCTCGGTCCGCGCTCAGATCCTCAACCTCATGCGCCGGCTGCAGGCCGCGCACGGCCTCACCTACATCGTCATCTCGCACGACCTGTCGGTGATCCGGTACCTCGCGGACCGGATCGCCGTGATGTACCTGGGCAAGCTGGTCGAGCTGGGCACCGGCGCCGATGTCTACCAGCGGCCCGCGCACCCTTACACGCTCGGGCTGCTCGACACCATCCCGGTACCCGATCCCGAGGTAGAGCGGGCCAAGCACGGGATCGCCGTCACCGGCGAGCTGCCCTCGGCGCTGGACCCGCCGTCGGGCTGCCGGTTCCGGACCCGCTGCCCGCTGGCCCGCGAGATCTGCGCGCAGCAGGAGCCGGCCCTGCAGTCCTTCGGCGGCGAGCACGTGGCCGCGTGCCATTTCCCGCTGCAGACGCCGGCCGCGGTGCCGGCGTCCCGGTCCTTACCTGCGCTGTAGCCGGACGTCCAGCGAGTCGCGCAGGCCGTCGCCGATGAAATTGAAGGCCACCACGGTAATGACGATCATCAGCCCGGCCGGGTAGATCTCCCACCAGTAGCCGTCGTACAGGAAATTGACCCCGTCCTGCAGCATGCCGCCCCAGGTCGCGGCCGGTGGCGGCAGGCTGAAGCCGAGGTAGCTCAGCACCGCCAGGGTCAAGATCGCGTCGGCGACCTGGAATGTCGCGTTGACCGCGATCGTGCCCACGGTGTTCGGCATGAGATGACGGATGATGATGCGGCGTGACCGGCCGCCCATCGTCCGGACCGCCTCGACGTACTCCCTGGTCCGCAGGGTGAGCGTCTCGCCCCGGACCAGCCGGGCCGGGCCCAGCCACGACAGCAGCGACAAGATGACGATCAGGAGCAGCAGCGTCGGCTTGAACGCCGCCGCCAGGTCGATGAAGAGATAGACGATGGGGATGGCGAGGACGATGTCGACCACCCGCATCAAGATCGCGTCCGTCACGCCGCCGAAGAAGCCGGAGATAACGCCGTAGATGACGCCGAGGCTGGTAGCGACCAGCGCGACGGCGACGCCGACTTCCAGTGAGCTCTGCCCGCCGACCATCAGACGGCCGAGCACGTCGTAGCCAAGGTCGGTGGTGCCGAGCGGATGCCGGGCGCTCGGCGGCTGGTTCACCTGCAGGATGTTGGTGTGCACCTGGTCGGTGGGCCAGAACAGCGGGCCGAGGAAGCAGAACAGCGCCACGAGCACGACCAGGATGAGGCCGGCCAGGGCCAGCCTGTTCTCGACGAACGCGCGCAGGATCATCTTCCAGGCGACTTCCTGCTGGTGCGCCTCGCCGCCTTCGGGCATGGTGGCGGCCGAGACCCGCGCCGCGGCATCATCGGCCGCGCCGCCGGGCAGGGCGACCGCGCCGGCCTGTCTCCTGGCCGCGTCGCCGGAATTCGGATCAGTCCCGGAGCCGTGCTCAGTCATAGCTGTGCTCAGTCAAGCTGTGCTCAGTCATAGTGCACCCGAGGGTCGAGGACCGCGTACGCGACGTCAGCGAGCAGGTTGCCGCTCACGGTGGCCAGCGCGACGAGCACGGTGATGCCGAACACGACCGGGTAGTCGCCGTTGACCGCGGCGTTGTAATACGCAAGCCCGATGCCGGGGAAATTGAAAAGCTCCTCGATGATCAGGCCGAACGTCAGGATTCCCGGCAGCGAGATGCCCACGAGCGTCGCGACCGGGATCAGGGAATTGCGCAGCAGGTGGTGCGTCAGGATGGCACCCTCCCCGAGGCCCTTCGCGCGGGCGGTGCGGATGTAATCCTGGGCGAGGTTCTCGATCGCCGACGAGCGCATGTAGCGGCTGAATAGCGCGAAGGTGACGAGCGTCAGCGTCGCGATCGGCAGCACCAGGGCGGCGGGGTCGGCCAGCACCCCGGCGAAGGTGGACGCCTGCGGCGCCTCGGCGGGCAGCAGCCTGAGATTGACCGCGAAGAAGGCAATCAGCAGCAGGCCGAGCAGGTACGACGGCATCGAGTAGAGGACGAACGAGATACCGGTCGCCGCGTAGTCGGTCAGCTTGTTGCGCCTGACCGCCTGCAGGACGCCGACCGGGATGGCGATCACCAGCGCGAGCACCAGGGAGACGCCGACCAGGAGCAGGTCATTGGGCAGGTCATGCAGCACGATCGAGTCGACGCTGGCGTTGTTCTTGAACGAGTAGCCGAGATTGCCGTGCAGGAGCTGGTTGAGGAAAGACAGATACTGCACCGGCAGCGCGCGGTTCAGCCCGTACTGGCGGTTGAACGTGGCGATCTGCAGCTGCGTCGCCCGTGGGCCGATGATCGCCCGGGCAATGCTTCCGGGCAGCAGGTGCTGGAGGATGAACACGATCATCGTGACGCCCAGCAGGACGATGATCGCCTGGCCGATCCGCCGGATGATGTAGCCGGTCACCGGGTCGGGCACCTCCTGAGCGTGAGCTCAGGTCCTTGGCCAGCTCGACCAAGCCTGTCGATGACGGAAACCTGAATGCCGAGTTCCTGAACGCCGTGTTCCTGAATGTCGTGTTCTTCAGCTACGCCGGAGTCGCTCAGCCTGGGCCTGCCGCTCCAGCGTGAGTACAGTTATAACAGCTTTTGGCTCGATGCCCGCCGGAGGAGCGCGAGCCCCGGGATCGAAGATCAAGTTTTGTGGCCCGGGCCATCGGGGCCCGCTGGGGGCTGACCCACTCCGCGGGCGGCACTCTGGTAAGCCGGGATGGCGCTCAGGCCCCGCAATCGGCACGCCGTCGGCGCCTGAGCGCGTACCGGCGTCCTATCCGGACGAATCATCCTAAGTAGTACAAATTTGTGAAATATGCCGAGCACGGCCAAGGTCTCGGGCCGAGACGCCCCATACGGCGCTGACGCGTTACGCTCAAGCCGTCCGGCACGCGAGATCGGAGCGACTGTCCAGGAGGACGTCATGGCGACCCTTACCTGCCCCGCCTGCGGAACTCAGGTGAAGCCCGGCGACCTCATCTGCTTTACCTGCGGCGCCAACCTGCCGCGCACGGCGTGGGAGGAAGACCCGCCCGCGCCGACGACGGTCATGCAGGAAACCCTGCGGCGCGAGGACCTGGGCCGGCCGATATCACCGGCCGTGCTGCGCCTGACCTTCCCGACCGGCAACGTCGAGGTGCCGGCCGGCACGTCTTTGCTCCTGGGCCGCGATCCCAGCGAGTCGCTGGTCGCCGCCGCGTTCTCAGGCTTCGAGAACGTCTCGCGCCGGCACGCCACGGTGATGATGGACGACGGCGGCCACGCCACTATCCGCGACGAGAACTCGACCAACGGCACTTTCGTCAACGGCGACCGGGTCCTGCCCGGCATCGCGGTCCGGCTGGCCGACGGCGACCTGGTCCGCCTGGCGGGTGATGTCACCGCCGAGGTCCTGCTGCCGCGCCAGGAGCCTGACCCGTCGTCCCTGAGCCGCGAAGGCTGCCAGGACCCGAGCCAGCCGATCCGCTGACGCTCTCCGGGCCGCTGCGGCTCTCCGGGCAGCCGAGCTGTCCGGAACGCTGCGGCTCTCCGGGCCGCAGAGGCGGCACTGGCGCCGCAAGGCTCGCCTGAGGATCTCGGTGCCCGTCAGAACTCACCGGTGAACCAGGGCCGCGCCCACTCAGCTCCGGCGAACCAGGGCTGATAGGGCGAACGGGCACCCCTGCCGCCCGGCGGTCCGCTGGCCGGCAGCGACCCGAGGAAGTCCAGCAGTCCCCCGGATGGATCGAAGCCGCCCCAGTCCCATGGCCGGCGCCCGCCCGACCGCTGCGGCTCCGCCGTCTGCGTGTCCCCCCGGCTCGGCCCGGTTTCGGGTTCCGCGTCACCCGAGCCATCGGTGTCCGGCAGCCCGTCGGCACCGGCCAGCCCGTCGGCAGGCCATCCGCTAGCGCCGGCCAGCCCGTCAGCAGGCCGCCCGTCGCCCGCCCCGTCAGTATCAGGCTGAGCCCCATCAGGCCCAGCTCCGCCTGGCGCGTTCGCGGGCGCCCAGTCACCCGGAAGCGGCTGGTCGCCGCGCACCTGCCCGGTCAGCCCCCGGTCAACAGGCTCTGCCGGGACGGGACGCCAGTCGTCGGGTGGTAAGTCAGCAATCCGCTGATCGCCAAGGACCGGCACGGGCGGCCAGTCATCGGCCTCGTCGCTCTGGTCGGCGGCCGACGGGTGTCCAGGCGGCAGGCGCTCAAGCCGCTGCCGCAGCTCGGCCAGCCGGGCCTGCAGCGGGTCTGGCCGACCGGGCGGCTCATCGGCCGGCCGGTGCTCGCCGGGCAGATCATGCCCTCGCATGAGCTGATTGTGGCGCAGGCGGGACAATCCCGGTCAGCTCTTGCCTGGATGACCCGGCGAGGCGACGGCCGCATCTCTTTGCGCAACCGCGAGGCGACCGCCGGGCGACCGCGGGCTTACGCTGATCGGCGTGGTCAACCTGGAATTGTCCTGGCCCGCGGCAGCCGCGGCGGCCGCGGCGCTCGGCGGCATTACCGTTGGCCTGCGGCTCACACGGCGCTCGCGCGCCCGTCCCGCTGCGGCCGTCACGCAGGAAACCGCGCTGGTGTTCGCGCTGTTCGCCTTGTGGCAGTATGCCGGTTCCTTCTCGGTACTCGGCCCCGGCGGGGCCCTGGCGCGATCGCGGTGGATCTGGAACTTCGAGCGCGCCGTGCACCTGCCCAGCGAGGCTTCGCTCCAGCGGGTGTTCCTGCCGCATCCGCTGATCATCCAGGTGCTGAACCTCTACTACGCCGGCCTGCACTTCCCCGTGCTCATCGCCTGCATGATCTGGCTTTTCGTGGTCCATCGCGACCACTACGTGCGGATGCGCACCACGCTCGTCGCTTTCACCGCCGCCTGCCTGCTGATCCAGCTGATCCCGGTCGCGCCCCCGCGGATGCTGCCGGAGGCCCACATAGTGGACACCGCCGTGAAGTACGGCCAGTCGGTCTACGCCGCGCACGCGGGCTTCGACCCTGATCAGCTCTCCGCGATGCCGTCGGTCCACGTCGGGTGGGCGCTCCTGGTCGCGGTCGTCGTGATCAGCGCGGCCCGCAGCAGGTGGCGCTGGCTGGCCGTCCTCTACCCGGTGGCGACGACGCTGGCCGTCGTGGTGACGGCCAACCATTTCTGGCTCGACGGGATCGTCGCGGCCGCGGTGCTCGGGGCCGTGCTGGCGGTCCAGGGCAGCGTTCGGCGGCTGAGCTCGGCGCGCAGCGCGGCCGGGCAGCCCGTGCCCCGCTATTTCCCCCTATATCAGGAGCTTCCGCCATGGGAGCATCGCGATAACAGCGAACCCGCCGGCACCGGGGGAAGCATTGGCGTCGCCGGCACGACTGACATCGAGTCCTCCGGGAGCGCTGGGCCTGCGCCCGGACGCAATCGGCCTGGGTGAGGTCCTGTTCCAGAAATGCCCGCCGCCGGTCGCTGGCGACCTACGCGGCGCGCGGCATCCACCCGGCCGCCGGGTTCCTGGTCGCGTGGGGATACGTCCTGGTGGGAATGCTGATCCCGCCGGTGGTGCTGCTTCAGCTTGGCTTCACCACAGCCGCCACGCTCAGCGCCGAATTCCGCGGGTACCCGGCGAGCCTGTGGTGGCCATGGTCGCTGCTCGGCGCGCTGATCGTGCTGGCCGCCGGCTACTACGGCGTCCGGATCTCAGCGCGGCTGGGCACCATCCTCGGCGTGTTCGAGATCACCGTCTTCGTGGTCCCGGCCCGGCTGCGGTCGCTCGCCGCGGGCTATGGCGGCGTGCCGGCCGGCTAGGCCGGTCAGTCACTCGCGCCCGCGTCAGCCGGGGACTCGGCGAGCGCCTTGATGCCCTGCAGCGTGGCGGTGATGTTGCGCTGCCACTGCGAGAGCCGCCGGGCGATAATTCGCTCTTCCTTGTCCGGCGCCGCCTCGATCGCGGGCGTGAGCCCGGACGGCCCCGGCCCCATCCGCGCATGCTGACGCAGCAGGGTGCCGTCGCCGCTCGGCGCAAGTTCGAACCGCCAGGAGGCGGCGAATCCGCGCGGCGTCTCGACACTCCAGGCAAAACAGCGGTCCGGCGTGCACTCCGCCACCACCGACGTCGTCTCCCAGCTGCCGATCACCGGATGGTGGCTGCGGCCGGTGAAGCGCGCGCCGACGGCCGGGGGCGGGCCGCCCTCCGCCCACTGCGTGGCGACGAGCTCGTCGGAGAACCGCGGCGGAACGCTGATGTCACTGACCAGCGCCCAGACGCGGTGCGGGGGCGCCGCAATATAGATCTCGGCCTCCGCCGTCGGGCCCTCTGCGTATCGCACGCCCCGCCACCTCCCGATCGCCGCCCGCGAAGCGGCCGGCTGGCTGAATTCTCGCACGCCGGCGCGCCGGCCGGGCCTACGCACAGCGCCGTACCGCTCGGGCAGCGGCGGCGCTGATACCGTCGGCAGGATGCTGCGGGTCGCGATCGGGATCAGCGAAGTCACCGAGCAGGCCGCCCGGCTCGTTGCTGAGGCCGAGGCACTCGGCGTCGACTCAGTCTGGCTGCCGGAGGCCTGGGGCTATGACGCCCTTACCCCGCTGGCCTTCCTGGCCGCGCGCACGACCACTATCAGGCTTGGCTCGGGCATCGCCCAGATCGGGGCGCGGACCCCGGCCATGCTGGCCATGTCCGCCATGTCACTGCAGGCGCTGTCGGACGGCCGGTTCCTGCTGGGCCTCGGAGTGAGCGGACCGCAGGTGATGGAGGGCTGGCACGGGGTGCGGTTCGCCGAGCCGCTGCGCACTACCAGGGAGACCGTCCAGATCGTGCGCGCCATCGCAGCCGGCGACCGGCTAGATCATCAGGGCCGCGCCTACCAGATCCCGCTTCCCGGCGGCGCAGGCCGGCCGATCCGCTCCATGGTCCCGCCGGCGGCCGTGCCCATCTACCTGGCCGCGCTCGGCCCGAGGAACCTTGAGCTGACCGGCGAGCTGGCCGACGGCTGGATCGGCAATGCGCTCATCCCCGAGTCGGCGGCCGCCTTCACTGATTACCTGCGAGCCGGCGCCAGCCGGGCCGGCCGCTCCCCCGCCGACCTTGACCTGGTCGTCCCGGTATCGCTGGAGATCACCGACGACGTGGACGAGGCCTCGGCCCGGCACGCGGCCGGATACGCCTTCACCATGGGCGCGATGGGCTCGGCCACGCAGAACTTCTACAACGCCGCTTTCGCGCGGCAGGGTTACGCCGACGAGGTGCGGGCGGTCCAGCAGCTGTGGCTGGCGGGCCGCCGGGACGAGGCCTCGGCCCTCGTCCCGCACGACATCGGCTTCAAGACCAACCTGATCGGCCCGCCGGAGGTTATCCGCGAGCGCCTGCGCCTGTATCAGGCCGCCGGGATCACCACGCTCCAGGTCAAGTCCGCTGGGCAGGGTCCTGCCACCCTTGCGGCCGTCGCCACCCTGGTCGACCTGGTGCGCGAGGTGAACCGAGAGGACTAGCGCAGGCCCTGGCGCGCGGGGAGTTGCCTGCTGCGCATACTCAGGCGTCTTGGCCGCGGTCACCGGATTTCGAAAGCCGGCGCCGATGCACGGGGCGCCTGCTCAGAGCGACGGCGGCGTGCTCTCGCCGCGGCCGGGCTGCCGTGTTGCGACGCCTGCGTCGAGGCGAGCCGTGGCGAGCTCCATCTGGCGGGCTGTCAGGGCAGGTTCGGGGAGCGGGTGAGCGCGTTCGGCGCGATAGGCATCGAGCATGAGGTGCAGGTGCCGCCGCCATGCCCGCGGTGCCACGCCGTAGGTCGCGTCGATGATCCGGCTGTGCGACCAGAGCAAGACGAACATGTCATTGAGAGTCAGGTCCCGGCGTACCGCGCCGTCCTCTTGCGCTCGCGTGAGCAGCCGCCTCCACAGCTGGTGAATGTGCACCCGCACCTGGGCGGCGTCACCGCTAGCCGGCCGGTCCATCGAGGCCAGCTCGTTGAACCCCAGGTCCCCGGCCTGCAGCCCGCACAGGGTCTCCAGGAACAGCACGAAGCCTTCCCAGGCATCCGTGTGAGCCAGCGCCCGCTCGCCGGTGTCCGCGACGATCCGCAGCTTCTCGGCGAATACCGCCACCAGGAGGTCATCCCTGGTCGAGAAGTGCCGGTAGAGGGTGCCGATGGCCACGCCCGCCGCGCGGGCGACCTGCTGCAGCGAGGCGTTCAGCCCGTGCTCGGCGAACGCTTCGCGAGCCGCGGCGAGCAGGGCGTCGCGGTTGCGCAGTCCGTCGCTGCGGGGAGCGCGCGCGATCCCCCGGCCTGTGCTCATGACGTCACTCTACCAAACGGAGGGGGACCTCATATTAACTGCTATGCTCGCCGCACTTGATCTGCCGCTGAGCGCCGACCACTACAACCGGCTCACCCGGGTCAGCGCCGTCACCAGCGAGCCTGATGAGTCATTCGCGTTCGGCGCAGAGGCGCAGCGCTTCCGCCACCAGCCCCTGCCCGTAATCTAGACCATATTCAGAAGAACTCATCCGGTCGATGGGATGCGCGTTGCCTTACTGTGCGGTGGTGGCCGGGTTGAGCCGCACGAGCCGCACCGGATTGGTCTCGTCAAGCTCGGCGATGGAGTCTCGTGATTTCACGAAGTCCGAGAATGAGCGGTAGCCCAGAGCCCGCTCGCTGAACGACGGGTCCATGCGTCTCATCTGGCTCTTCACCGCGGAGCTATGCAGCCAGTCCGCGTCGTCCTTTTCCTGGCCGAGTCGCAGCGCCCGTTCCAGGAGCCTGGTCGCCAGCGCTTGCGGGTCTTCGGAATCGAGATCAGTTTCGTCGGTCACCGCAGCCGCCGGCCGCCGGGCGCGCCGCGAGCCCCGCGCGGGCGGCGCGCTGCCGGGCTCTTCATGTTCCGCCTGTTCCGCGGTCTCGGCTGCGGCTGGCGGCGGGGAGGCGCCGGCGGGGGTAATGCCCGGCAGCGCATCGTAGATCACGAGCTCATCGCACGCCGCGGCGAGCGATCTGCTGGTTGATCCCGCGACCCCCACGCCCACGACGTAACGGCCCAGGCGCCTGCACCGCTGGGCGAGGGCGATGTAGTCCGAGTCCCCGGCCACGATCACCACGTGGGTCAGCTCGGGAAGGCGGAACATGTCCTCCACCGCATCCACGGCCAGCCTGATGTCGGCACCATTCTTCGCGTAGGCGGCGGCGGGGAAAAGCTGCACCAGGTCCACCGCGCGGCTGACGAGCTGCCCGCGGTAATCGGCGTTCACGGGGGCTGACCAGTCCGCGTAGGCGCGGGTCAGCACAAGAGTGCCGAACGACGAGGCGAAGTCGATCACCGCGCCGACGTCCACGGTGGCGCGCCGGAGCTTTTCCGCGATGTCGGGATCGGCCGATCCGCCAGAGCTGCTGAACCCGCGCACCTTGTCACGCAAGAACTGGCCGCGGCCATGAACCTGGTCGTAACGTGAGATCACGATGTTGTCGAAGTCGATATAGACGGCGACACGGGTGACGCCAACATCGTTCATGCCTGCTCTTCTCGCCGGGACGCCCTCGTAAGGCCATCTGCCAGGAAACTCGAAGGTGACCGTCTATCAACATTAAGCAGTCACCAGGCCGCCGGCCTCATAAAGATGACTATTGCGATGCCGGAGCGGACTAATGATCTCCACTGTCGCACACCAGCCAGTCGTCCGGCAGCAGTCGTGGATCATGGACGGGGATCTCGGGCCGCGCGGGCGTCCACGTGCTTCGCGACCCGCCAGCGGTCGGACGGTTCGTCGCGCCAGCGGAACGCCCGGCATCAGGCTTACTTTTTGACTGGCGCGGTTCTCGGGCGGGCGCTGGCGGTATGAGCGGATGTGCCGGTCAGTCGTTATGGCGAAACAGGATGCGGGGGCGGGTGAAGTCACGGTTGTCGATAATGGCGTCCGCCATGGCCCGCGGGCGGACCGAAGACCGAGTCGACGATCAGCACCGTGCCCGGCGGCGCGGTGATCGTCTTGTCCCGGTGATCTTCGCCAGTAAGCGGATCGTGCGCGCAGAGCACGACCTCACCGGTCCCGTCTGGCCCGGCCGGGGCGAGCAGCAGGTTCAGGGCCGAATCAAAGTCGTCGGCGTTGCGGTAGTAGCCCTCGCCGGTGACCCGGTCATAGCCATGCGCGCGGGCGTGCCGCCAGGGGTGCTTGAAGTCGTCCATCGAGGCTCGCATGGTCGGGCGGCCGAGGCCGCTCAGCGCAGCCGCAAGTTCGTGCCTCGAAGCTGGTCTTGCCCGCGGCGGTCAGGCCGTCCACGGCGACCCGGAGCCTGCCCCGGCCCAGCCGGGCAATCCTGGTGGCTACCTCGCCGATCACTGCCGTCCGCTGCGCGGACGCCGGTGCTGGCAGCGGCTGCCGCCAGGTGGACACGGACTCGAACGCCTGCACGTCCCGACCATACCGAAGGCAGCCGACCGCCAAATCCGCGTCCGCCTGGCAACGGAGAGCGGTCTTTGGGTGCGCGGGTGGTACGCGAGGCGACTGCCGTCGGTCACTGGTGGCTGCTGCCTTAGATGATGCCCGGTCATGGTGACTTGCGAGCTTTCCAGACTTCCTCGCAGGGCCATTTCCGCGCCCACTCGATCGTCGCGATCGGGTGCCTGGTGGTGGCATCGGGCGGAGGCTGGATCTCGATCAGGTCCTGGACCTCGAAGCCGCAGCCGCGCAGCAGCCGGATCATGTCCCCGTGGCCGAGATGGAACTCCACCGAGGCCGAGCCGAGCCACTGGAAGCGGTGCATGCCGAAGTAGGGCCGCTGCAGTCCCTCGGTCGCGGGCAGGTCATCTTGGTCCGGCCACGCGAGGACGAGCTGGACCGCGTTGACCAGGAAGATCAGCTGCCCGCCCGGGCGCAGTATCCTGGCCGCCTCGGGAATCCACGCATAGGGATCGCACCAGTTGCTCGCGCCGTACTCCGAGATCGCCAGATCGAAACTGGCGTCCGCGAATGGCGCCTGCTCGGCACTGGCGTGGATGAGCGGGAACCGCAGCCCGAACCGGTCTTGCAGCGCCCGTGCGGTCGCCAGCTGCGCCGCGGAATTGTCCAGGCCGACCGGCCGGACGCCGCGGCGAGCCAGCCAGGCTGAGACGTAGCCAGTGCCGCAGCCCAGCTCGATGCTGTCCAGGCCGGCCAGGTCCGGCGGCAGGATCCCCAGCTGTTCCTCGACCACGCTCCAGGCACCCCAGCTGGGCTGCGCGGCTTCCCAGTTGCGCAGACCCGCGGTGGCATAGTCAGCGGCCAGCCGGTCCCAGGCCAGGCGGTTGCGCAGCACATGATCAGGCGTCACGCTCACCCGGCCAGCGTGTGCCCGGCCGGCCGCCCCGTCAACCCAGCGGCGGACCGTCGACGTCCGGCATGGCCGCTGTCGGGGTAGGCCGCAAGCTCGGCATTCCGCCGGCTGTCGATCACCTTGCTATGCGTCGCTGACACTGCGGTCAGCGGGCGACCGTACGGGTTACCGTTTCAGCGGCGGCCACGGTGACGGCCGTGACCGCGATGACCGACGGCCAAGGTCACCCGGCACGTGAGCACGTGTTCGACGCCCCCGCGACGCTCGACGGCCCTCGCCACTGGTGGACCACCATCGGCACTGGCTCCGCCGAAGCCGGCGGACAACTGCGCTTCGGGTTCGCCGGGCTGGACGAGCAGATCGTCATGCGGGTCGACGCCGTCCAGCAGCCGGCTGCGGCCGGGTGGTCGTGCGCGGCGCATACGAGAGACCAGGAGTGGACCGGCACCAAACTGCGGTTTGAGCTCGTCGAACGCGGCCGCAGGCGTGCCAGCTGGACTTCCGCCACATCGGTATCTCTCCCGAGATAGTGGCGCAGGGATGGGAGCATTTCCTGGCCGCCTACGCCGAACGCAGCCCGTTCGGGGCCTGACCGCTCCATGCCGTTCGCATCGATTGCACTGACCTCAGCCAGCTACTCCCCTCACCCGATGGCATTCCTGGCGCGGACTGCCGACAGGAAAGCGGCATAGCTCCAGGACAGGTTGCTGACGCTCTTCTCGTAACCGGTCGTGGCGTCGAACTGCTCGCTGAGCTCGAGATGATCGCTGTGGAAGACGATCGCCTGCAGCATCTGATCGCCGGCGGCCTGCAGTGCCGCGGCGGCCGCCGCTGGCGTGGCCGATGCACCCACCCCGACCTGGCTGAAGAAGCTTGCTGAGAGGCTGTCGAGCGGAACCGCTGCCGCAGTAGTGATCTGCCTGGCCAGCCGGTAATAGAGCTCGGCGAAGTTGGCCGTCGACACCGGCCACGGATGATCGCCGGTCTGCGCGTCGGTGTCGCCATCGTAGACGTCCCCTGGATAACGCCCGAGCAGCGGACCGAGACCGCGCTGCTGATCAGCCCCGTTGACCGGGTAAAAGTACGGCGAGTCCGGGTCAGCCCACTGGCTGCGCAGCAGCGCGGCGGTCGCGAGGAGCCTGGTGTCCGTGACGGCGACGCCGCCGTAAATAGCCGCCATGACAATGTCGATATTGGGGTCGTAGGGTGCCCGGTAGTCAGCCGGGACAGGAAGTACTGACTGGTAGTACTGGCCGTTCCAGTGACTTTCGAGGGCATTCTCAAGCCACGGTATGGCGGTGCTCAGCCAGTCGGGAACGGGAATCCCGAGGTCATTGGCCGTGATCGCCCGAAAGCACTGCAGCTGCGCGGAGCGGGCAAAAAACGAGGCGCCGTACTCTTCCTCCCAGAGGTTGTACGTCTCGCCCTGGTAGGCGCCCTGCAGGAAGTCCAGGTTCGCCGCGATCACCGCGTTCGCCGCCGTCTGCGTCGGTGCGTCGAGCTGGCCGAACAGCGCCAGGATGGCCACTGTCTGCAGGGCCGGACCGTCGGACTGGTCGGTCCACTGCCGGGGAGTGCCGTTAATCAGGAATGATCCGCGATCAAAATCGCCGCCCGAGCTCTGGCAGATCTGCGAGAAATTTACGTAGTCGATCAGCGGCTGGACGGAGGGAGACGTCCCGGCCGCCAGTTCAATCGCGACGATCGCGGCATCGCGGGTCCAGTGATACACGTAATCCTGGGACACGTGCGTGGCGCTGTTCTCCCACGACGGCGAGGCGAGCACGCAGCCGGGTTTCGACAGGACGCCGCTGTTCACCGGGTCCTCGAACACGAAGCCGTCTGAGGCGACGTTGCGGAACAGCAGCCAGAACATGTATGGCGCGATCGCCGTCAGATTCGACTGCGCCAGCGCAGTCCTTACCAGGCTGTATTGCAATGCGCTCACCTCGAGGTACGGTCCGATGGCGCGAGCCTAACGCGGGAAGCGGCAGCCGCCCGTCCTGTTTCCCGGCCTGATCTGGCGAGGGCCGGCCTTACGCCGCGCCGGTCGGGGCCCTGCGCCGGTCGAGTTCTTCAGGGCTTGTCGCCGGAACTGTCCGGCCATTGCCATTTCGGTACTTCCCGCAGCGGGTGCAGCTCATCGTCGGCCCGGGCGTGAGAGTTCTGCATGGCGACCTGCGAGCCGAACTCGGCGTGCGACCGCAGCGCCGCACGAAAAGGCGGGTCGCCGGGCAGCCCGGAAGCATCAGCGGCGGCCAGGTACAGCTCCACGAATCTCTGCCGCTGTGCCTCCGTAATCTTCAGACCGCGATGAACGTCGATCAGGTGGGCGAAGCCAAGCTGGCGGGTGAAGTCATCGGGGCCGCCGAACGATTCAGCCTCGAACGCGGTCAGATGATCAACGTGCTCCGGCCGCCGGGCGCCGAAGAGCGGCTGGAGCGCGGGATCTGCAAGCACGCTGGTGTAGAAGACATCGACGAAGCGCCGCAGTGCCTCGCGGCCGCCCGCGTGATCATAGAGAGATTCCATAATTACATACTTACCGAACGGGAAGGACCGCACCAGGGAGGTGGCCGCGTCGTCGCCAGCTGACCGGGCGATGATGGGCCGATGAGCAGCGCCCGCAACATTGCACTGGATCTGATCGAGTTTCTCGACGCGTCACCGTCGCCCTGCCACGCTGCGGCCGAGGCCCTCCGCCGGCTGGCCGCGGCTGGATTCACCGAGGTCCCGCTGAGCGGCGACTGGCCGCCGGGCGCGGGCCGCTACGTCACCGTAAGCGGCGGCTCGCTGTTCGCCTGGGCCGTCCCGGCAGGCAGCGCGCCTTACACGCCCTTCCGCCTGCTGGGCGCGCATACCGACAGCCCGACGCTGCGGGTCAAGCCGCGCCCTGACACCGGCCGGGCAGGCCTGCGCCAGCTGGGCATGGAGGTCTACGGCGGGCCGCTGCTCAATTCCTGGCTCGACCGCGACCTCGGCCTGGCCGGACGGGTCGTTGTGCGCACCCCGGACGGCCCGCGATCCCGGCTGCTGCGCGTGCACCGGCCGGTGCTGCGGATACCGCAGCTGGCGATTCACCTGGACAGCAGCCTGCGCGCCCACGGGCTGAAACTGGATCCGCAGCAGCACCTGGTGCCCATCTGGTCGCTCGGCGCGCCGGAGAATGGCGGGTTCGCGCGCTTTCTCGCCGCGGAGCTGGAGATCCCGCCAGGCGATGTGCTCAGCCACGACATCGTGACCTACGAAGTGGCGGGCGGCACGCTGGCCGGAATCAGCGAGGAGTTCGTGAGCTCAGCCAGGCTCGATGACCTGGCGTGCGCGCACGCGGCCGTCACGGCGCTGTCCGGGACGGCCGCTCAGCCCGCGCCGCAGCACATCAGCGCGCTGGTGCTTTTTGACCATGAAGAGGTAGGCAGCCAGACAGCGACCGGCGCACGGGCCGCGTGGCTGGGCAGGCAGCTGGAGCGCACCGTGCTCGCCCGCGGGGGCACCCGCGAGGAGTTCCTGCGCGCGGTCGCAGGATCGGTGCATGTCTCGGCGGACATGACGCACGCCACGCATCCGAACTATCCCGACAAGGATGAGCCGGAGCACCGGATCGTGCTCGGCGGCGGCCCGGCCGTGAAGATCAGCGCCAATGCAGCCTACGCGACGGATGCGCTGACGCACGCCGCGTTCCTGCTCGCCGCCGAGCAGGCCGGCGTCCCGGTGCAGTATTTCGTCAACAGGAGCGGCGTACAGAGCGGGACGACGATCGGGCCGATCGTGGCCGCCGGCCTGGCGATGCCGACCGTCGACGTCGGCAATCCGACGCTGGCCATGCACTCAGCCCGTGAGCTCTGCGGGGCCGCGGACTCCGAGATGCTCATCGCGGCGCTCAGAGCGTTCCTTGCGCCGGCCTAGCCGCTGTACTTGTCAGCCGCCGCGGCCGTCAGCCGGGCAGGTTCACGTCTCGGCCGGCCCGGCCGGGCGACGTCATATCCGCCGGACGAGGCCGTATTCGCTGAGCCAGCCGAAGGAATCCTCGGGCCTGCCGGTGCGCGGGCGGTATTCCAGGCCGACCGCGCCCTGGTAGCCCTTCCGGGCGAGATGATCAAGGACGTGCCGGTAGTTGATCTCACCGGTACCCGGCTCGTTCCTGCCGGGCGCGTCAGCGATCTGGATGTGGCTGATGAGATCCCAGTACCTGTCAAGGGTCGAGGTGATGTCTCCCTCCATCCGCTGCATGTTGTAGACGTCGTACTGGAGCCGGACGTTAGGACGGTCCACTTCACGGGCGAAGGCGGCGGCAGCCGCGGTCGTGGTCAGCAGGTACGGGCCGTTGTCGATCGTGTTGATGGCCTCGATCATGACCTCGCAGCCCGCCTGAGCGGCCCGGTCGGCGGCCCAGGTCACGTTGTCCCGCGCGCACTCCAGCTGCCCGGTGAGTGAGTACCTTTCCTGCCGCAGGCCGATCAGCAGATTGAGCCGCCGGCACCCGCACGTCTGGGCGATCTTGAGCGCGGCCGGCACGTGGGCGCGCAGCTGCTCGCGGCGTCGGGGATCGGCGGCGAGGCCGCGGTCACCGACCGCCAGATCCCCGCCGTCGAAGTTCAGCAGCGCCAGCCGCAGGCCCCAGCGGGAAGTCAGGCCGGGCAGCAGCTCCGCATCAGCGCCCGGCCACCACAGCTCGACCGCGCCGAATCCCGCCCGGGCGGCCCGCTCGAACCGCTCCGGCAGCGGCAGGTCCGCCCATAGCATCGACAGGTTCGGCGCGAAGAACATGCTCGCCTCCCAGGCCCTGGGCGCTCCGGCTCCCGCGAGACTAACGTGCTTCGTCGCCCAAGCTGGTGCCGCATTCAGCCGGGTGATGTGCAAGGCCATGTCGGTCAGGACGGCGATGACGGCTACCGCCCCCGCCGTCGAGATGATCAGCGGCAGGACGCCGCCGGACGCACCGGGCGCAAGTGCCCGGTCCCGGCTCAGCGGAACGCCGGGCGGGCCGCCGCGCCGGTCGAGTCCTGGCACATAACGCAATCGCCAGCTTTCCGCGGCGGACAGGACCGTCACGGCAGTCGGGCCGCCGGGCGTGAGCGTGAGCGCTAAGGAATGAATCGGCGCATTGCGCTCGCGGCGCATTGCGCTCGCGGCGGCAGGATGGCAGTTTTGGCGCTATGGCAACTCGCCTGGTCCATCTGGCGGCTGACGCTGCCGACCCAGGGCGGCTGGCCCGGTTCTGGTCGGCGGCCCTGCAGTGGGAGATAACCGGCGAGGAAGCCGGCGAGGTGGAGGTGTGGCCGCCGGGCTATCACTATCCCGATCCGGTAGCGCTCCCGCTGGTCTTCGTCCCGGTGCCTGAGCCGAAGACGGCCAAGAACCGGGTGCACCTCGACCTGGCCACCACGTCGGCCGCGCACCAGGGGGCCGAGGTGCGCCGCCTGCTCGGCCTGGGCGCGACCCTGGCTGATATCGGCCAGGGCGACGTGGCGTGGACGGTGCTCGCCGACCCGGAAGGCAACGAGTTCTGCGTGCTCGAGCCCCGCCCGCAGTACCGGGACACCGGCCCGGTCGCCGCGGTCGTCGCGGACTGCGCTGACCCGCTGTCCCTGGCGCCGTTCTGGAGCCAGGCCGCGGGCTGGACCGTGCGGGAGACAAGCGAGAGTTTCGTCTCGCTGAGATCACCAAACGGGGCCGGTCCTTTTCTTGAGCTCGTGCGTACGCCCGACGTCAAGATCGTGAAGAACCGGATGCATCTCGATGTCAGCCCCTATCCCGGCGAGGACCACCGGGCCGAGGCGCGACGCCTGCAGGACCTCGGCGCGGTCCCTGCTGACGTAGGCCAGGGAGGGGTCCGCTGGATCGTCCTCGCCGACCCCGAAGGCAGCGAGTTCTGCGTCCTGTCAGCGCGCTAGATGCGGCGCTGCCGCCTGCGGTGACAGGAACGGGCCTGCCCGGCGCGGTCCGCGAGCGGTCCCTCTCAGGGGGTAAGCCAGGTAATGCAGCACGAGCGAGGCCACCATGAGGTCGAAGCCGCCGTCGGGAAACGGCAGCGGGCCGGCCAGGTCGGCCTGATGCAGCGGAACGCCGGGCCCCGGCCGCTGGTGCGCGACAGCGAGCATGCCCGCGCTGTTGTCCACCCGGCGACCAGGGCGCCGCGATCGCGCAGCGCGCCGGCCAGCGCCCCGCCGCCGCCCGCGTCCAGGACCCGGCAGCCCGAGACGTCCCCGGGCCAGGGCCAGAATGGCCGGCCGCTCATAGTGCGCCTTGGCGAGATTGACCTCGTTATCAGCCGCGTAGGCGGCAGCAAAATCTTCGCAGTCACTGGGCGCGGGCGGCATCGGGTCATCCTAATCGGACCTTTCTGGCGGCCTGCCCGCCAGGAAGCGCCGGACGTCGTCGGCGTCCGCCTGCAGCGCCGTCTCGTCGGCCGCTGCGATCGGAGCGAGCGGTTTCAGGAGCACCTGGCCGCCCGACAGGCTCCAGATCGCCACCGCCCGGCCGCAGACCAGCGCGAAGGGGCGGAAGAGCCCGTTGACCGTGATGATGCCCTGATGCGCGCCGACGATCGGCTCACGGGAGACCCAGCCCAGCAGGACCGGATCGAAAGCGCCGAGCAGCCGCGGCGGCGGCAGGTCTGCGTCGCGCCCTTCGGGCACCCGATCGCCGCCGGAGTGATCGCCGGCTCCGGCCGGCCCGGCGGCCTGCTCGTGGCCTGCGGCTTCGTCGCGGCGCGCGAGGTCAGCGAGGCCGTCGCGTTCGCGCAGCTCAGCGGCGATCGCCGCCAGCCCGCGGCGCGCGTCGCGCAGCGGCAGGCCCGCCCACTTGGCCAGATCGCGGTCGCTGGCCGGACCGTGCCCGGCCAGGTACCGGCGGGCCAGCCACGCAAGCGCCGCGTCCCGGTCTGGCTGCGCGGGCGCAGGGCCCAGCCAGTCCCTGGTCAGCACGAACGCCTGCTCGCCGCCGATCATCGGCCCGCGGACGATTCCGGCGCGCAGGCTCGCCAGGAACAGCAGGTGCACCAGGGCCTGGCCCGCGGTCGCCACCCCCGCCGCGTCGATCCGCTCCCGCAGCTGCCCCCGGGTCAGCGGGCCATCCGCGGTGAGCGCCGCCTCAATCGCGGCGACGGCCTTGTCGGCGTCGCCCGGCGGTACGCCTTCCTGGCCCAGCCGCCGCGTGTTGCCGGTGAGCAGCGCGGGAGTGGTCAGCGCATGCAGCCACCAGTAGTCCTCGGCGCAGACCAGATGCAGCGTGCCCCGGTTCAGCCACGTGATCAGCACGGAGCGGTCATCGGTCAGCGCGCGGTCGACATCGGCAGCGGTCAGCCCGGCCGAGCGGGCCCGGATCGCCAGCCGCGCGCCGCGCGCGTCCTGGCCCTGCACGGCCAGCAGCCGGCGTACCACTGCGACGACGGAGGTGGCCGGCTGCCCCGACAGCAGCTGGGCGGTGAACCGTTTCGCGATCACAGCCCGGGCTCCGGCGCGGTGGCAGACTGATCCTCATGCCACTGCGCAAGGCCAGCCTGGATGACCAGCTCGCCCAGTTCACCGAGCACTGGGCGCCTAGGGTCGTCGGCAGGCTCAACGATTACGAGCTGAAGGTCGTCAAGGTACAGGGCGAGTTCGTCTGGCATCAGCACGACGGTACCGACGAGGTCTTCCTGGTGATCGATGGTCAGCTCACCATCGACACGCCGGAAGGCGCTGTCGTGCTCGGGCCGCGCGAGACGGTGACGATCCCGCGGGGCATGCGGCACCGGCCGCGGGCCGAGCGCGAGACCGCTCTCATGATCATCGAGCCGGCCGGGGTCGTGAACACCGGCGAGGCCGGCGGCCCGGAAGATCGTTAGCGGCGCTCCAGCGTTATGCGGACGAAATTCTCGCTGTCCAGCGCGGCCATCTGCGCCGGGTCCTAGCGGTCCCCGGCCACCGCCCCGGACGGGACAGCCGCCTCGATCGCGGCCAGCTCCGCGGGGGTCAGCGTGAGCTCCAGCGCGCCGAGCGCCTCGGCCAGCCGGTCCCGGCGCTTCGTGCCGATCAGCGGGATGATGTCGCTGCCGCGGCAGGCGACCCACGCGATGGCCAGCTGCGCGGTCGTGGCGCCCTTGGCCTCGGCGATCCGCTCGAGGGCGGTCAGCAGCTCCAGGTTGCGGCGCAGGTTCTCGTCCTGGAACCGGGGAAAGCGCGACCGCGGATCGCCGGGGCCGATCTCGCGGGCGCTCGCCGCGGACAGCAGCCCGCGAGACAGGACCCGTACGCGGTGACGCCGATGCCGAGCTCACGCACGGCGGGCAGGATCTCCGCCTCCGCCCGGCTCATCAGCGAGTACTCGATCTGCAGCGCGCTGACCGGATGCACGGCGTGCGCGCGCCGGATGGTGGCAGCGCCCATCTCTGACAGGCCCAGGTAGCGGACATAGCCGGCCTGAACCATCTCGGCGATGGCACCGACGGTGTCCTCGATCGGACGCGCGGGTCAAGCCTGGCGGGCTGGTACAGGTCGACGTAGTCGGTGCCGAGGCGGGTCAGGGTGTAGGCGAGCGAGTTCTTCACCGCGGCCGGGCTGGCGTCGAATCCGACGAACGCGCCCGCGGGATCCCGCTGGCCGCCGAACTTCACCTGGATGAACGCACTGCCGCGATCACGGCCGCGGAGGGCCTCGCGCAGCAGCAGCTCGTTGTGCCCCATGCCGTAAAAATCGGCGGTATCGAGCAGCGTGATCCCGGCGTCGAGCGCGGCGCGGATCGTCGCGATGCTCTCCGCCTCATCCGCCGGGCCGTAGACGCCGGACATGCTATTAAGGCCAAGCCCGGCCCGCGAGACCTGCGGGCCGCCGGCTCCCAGCGGGATCAACTCCATCGGCTCCTCCTGGCGGGCGGCAGTCAGTGGCGCGAGCGTCACCTTAGCGCCGACGCTGCGCACCTCCCCCGGCAGCCTGCGGGCCCGCCCAGCTTCCGCTGAACGGGCCCGAGGCACCGCCTGCCGCGCCCGGCCGGCTCGGCGCTGTTTCCCGGGGTTGCGGCGCTACTTCTCCAGGTTGCGCAGGGCCGCGATGAAATCAGCCCCGGCCGGCGTCCCGACGCCCGTCATGTTGTCATAGCCCTTCAGAGCCACCTGCCCGGTGTATCCGAACATGCTGGTGCTCTGATCATCGAAGGTGGTGACCGACTCGATGCCGCACGTGTACTGGTCGCAGACAGTCCCGCGGAATATCACGGGAGTGCTGGTGGTCACCGGCACGGCATCATAGACCGCGCTGGTCCCGATCAGCCGGTAGACTGCCGGGCTGATCAGCCCGAACGGCCTGGGCTGTCCCTGCTGCGCCGCGGTGACCATCCCGGCGACCAGCGGCGAGGCCAGGCTCGTCCCGCCGATATCGAACTGGCCGTACGCGGGGGGCTTCTTCTTGCGGAAGGTCAGCAGCCCGACCGCGAGGCCGGTGAACGGGTCGGCGTCGGCGCTGATGTCAGGCGCCGAGCGCACCCTGCCGCCCCGGTCGCCTGGCGCGACGGTCAGCGCCGGCGGCACTGCGGCGTTCTGGTAGCCCGGCTGCTTCCACAGCAGGCTGGCGCCGCCGCCGCTGGCGCCCTGCTCGCCCTCGAAGACCCACCGCTTGTTCTGCAGGAAGGACTCTCCCGTGGACCAGCCGGTCTCGAACAGGCGGTTGCCGGTCTTGCCGATCCCGAGCGTCGTGCCGCCCACGCCGATCGCGTACGGGTCGCTGGATGGCGCCTCGACGCCCGAGCCGTCACCGGCGGAGAAGTACATGCCGACGCCCTCGGCCGCCGCCTGGACCAGGTAGGCATGCTCGATGTCCGTCAGCGCTGCGGGCTGGGCCTCATCGCCGCCCTCCCAGGAGTTGGACGCCACCGAGGCCAGCGGGTGACCGCCGTTGCCGTCGATGACCGCCAGGTCAGCGTCGAAGAGGCCCTGCAGGCCGAAGTCGCCGTTGTTGCAGCTGTCGCCGCCGACCACCAGCTGGTTCGCACCGGGAGCCATGTCATAGGACGACTCGACGTCGAGCTGCTCCTCGACGTCGAAGAAGTCCCCGCATGTGGTTCCCTGGCCGAGCGAAAGCTCGCTGTAACGCTGGCCCGACGGGGCCGGCAGGCTGCCCGCCGCCGCGTAATCGCGCAGTGTCCTGAACATGTCCTGCGTCAGGCCCAGCTCGATCAGGGCAATCGTCTGGCCATGGCCGGTGGTCGTCCCGGTGGCTCCGTAGCCGGCGCGGATCTGACCGGCACTGTAACCGCATACCGCGGTCGGGAAGGTCGTGGTCCCGAACTGCTCCGGCAGCCCGGAGATCTCGTGCTGCCCGTAGTACCGGGAGCAGGGAAAGTGCGGCGGCTTGGGCTTCTTCGAACCGGTGGCCCCCCGCACCGGCGGCCGGGCGGCCCGCGTCTCGAGCGGCAGCTTCGGGGCGGCATTGTCCAGGCCGGTCACGCCGAGCACGCTGCTCGCCAGCCACCGGGGCACGGAGACAGGACGGTTGTTCGCGCGAAGGGCGTAGGGACCGGCGCTCACTCCGGCCGGCGGCTTGTACAGATTCACCTGCACGCGGAACGCTGCGTCAATCTTCGAAGTCGGCGCCGTCGCCCGGACATAAGAACGACTCACGTCCGTCCGGACATCGGTGAAGCCGCGCGACCGCAGCCAGGCCTCCGCTCTGGCTGTGATCGCCCGGCCTGGCCCGAAGCGGGAAGCGTAGCTGTCGGGGCTCAGATAGTGCCGGAACTCCCGGCGGCCCGGCGTGCTCACCGCAGTGGCGAAGCGCTCCGCGGCCGCGAGCTGGGGGCGCATCCACAGCTGGACCGATAACCGGCGGCCTCCGGCGATATGGCCGATTAAGCGCGCGTGGCCGATGAAGGGAGCAACGCTGCCGTTTAGGGCCGTGTCCGCCGGCCGCACCGAGGCTTCGCCGGGACCCGTCACCCCGACGATCGTCATTCCTGCTACCGCTGCGGTCGCTCCGACGGCCGCGACAAGCCTTCTTGTCCTGAGCATGCTCTCCCCGTTGTGAGGCGTGGCTGCACCCGGTCTCGGCGGCCGGGCAACTGGTCTCTGCCAGTGTCTATAACATCGCCGACACGGAGGAAAGGGCTTATCAATGTCAGAATGGAAAAACCTCGCGGTCATCTTCGAACCGGGCGCCATCGCCATGACCGGACACGATTGACAGCCGGACCAGGACCGCCCGCGCTGGGGCGTCAGCCGGCGCGCGCGCCGCGTCAGCTCAGCAGGCCGGGCGCGGAACGGTGGGCTAATCGCCGGACTGGAAGACCCGCTCCCCCCCGACGTAGGTGCGCGCCACCCTGATGCCGGCCAGCTCGGCGGCGGGGACGGCGAAGGGATCGCGCTCCAGCACGACGAGGTCGGCCAGCATGCCCGGCGCGATGGCGCCGGTGTCGTCCAGGTGATTGACGTACGCCGAGCCGGCCGTATAGGCAGCAAGCGCCTCAGCCAGTTGCAGCCGCTGACCGGGCAGGAGCGGATCAGCGTCCGGGCCGGCGGCTCCTGGCAGCGACCTGTTCACGGCCACGTGCACGGCGCGCAGCGGGTTGGCGCTGCTGACCGCCCAGTCGCTGCCGGCCGCCAGCCGCGCGCCCGCGGCCAGCAGGTCGGCGAACAAGTACTGCCGTGCGGCCCGCTCCCGGCCGACGAACGGGATCGTCAGCTCGTCCATCTGCGGCTCGTGCGCCGCCCACAGCGCCTGGATATTCGCCGTGACACCCAGCGGGGCGAAGCGTGCAACGTCGGCCGGATGCATGAACTGCAGGTGCGCGATGTGATGCCGGTTATCCGCACCGCCGCTGGCAGCACCGCCGTTCGCCGTCCGCGCGGCCTCGATGGCATCCAGTGACTCGCGGACGGCGCGGTCGCCGATGGCGTGCAGGTGCACCTGGAAATTCTCGGCGTCGAGCGCGGCGACGTACTCGCGCAGAGCCAGCGGATCGATGTGGGACAGGCCGCGGCCCTGCGTCTGGCAGCCGCAGGAGTCCAGGTAGGGCTCGAGCATGCCGGCGGTGAAGGTCTCCGCGACACCGTCCTGCATGATCTTGACGGTCCGCGCGCGGAACCGGCCCGCCTGGCCGTGCTCGCGGCGGCTCAGCAGGTCGGGCAGCTGCTCGGCTCCCTTGCCGCGGTCCCACCACAGTGCTCCCTCGACGCGCGCGGTGAGCCTGCCGCCTGCCGCGGCGACCAGGTACACCTCCAGCGGATCCTGCGAGCCCAGATAGCTTCCCACGATCGCGTCCTGCCAGGCCGTGATGCCGCGCGCGTGCAGGTGCTCCTGGGCCAGCAGCAGCCCGGCCAGGCGCTCGTCAAGCGTCGGCGGCGGCATGATATGCGCGACCAGAGTGGCTGCTCCCTCGTGCAAAGTGCCCTGCGGACGGCCGTCGCCCTGCCGCTCGATCCTGCCGTCGGGCGGGTCAGGGGTCCGGGCGTCCAGGCCGGCCAGCTCCAGGGCACGGGAATTCACCCACGCGCCGTGGCAGTCGCGGTTCATCAGGTAGGCGGGCCTGCCGGGCACGACCCGGTCGAGAATCTCCCGGTCGGGTGTGCCGCCGGCGAACCATTCCATCCGCCAGCCGCTGCCGGTGACCCACTCCCGGTCCGGGTAGGCGTCCGCGTAGGCGCTGATCCGGCGAAGCGCCTCGCCGAGGCTCGCCGAGCCGATCAGGCTGCAGCCGATCATCGTCACGCCGGCGAACGCCGGGTGCACGTGGGCATCCTGGAAACCGGGCAGCAGCGCGCGGCCGCGCAGGTCGACCACCTCGGTCAGCGGGCCGGCCAGGTCGCGCAGATCACGGTCGGCCGCGTCGGCGATGACAGCGATACGGCTGCCGGTCACGGCCACCGCGCTCGCGGGCCTGCCGCCGGTCAGCACGGCCGGCCCGGCCCGGCGGCCGCCGGGTTCGGCGGTGTACACCGGACCGCCGGTGAAGATCACGTCCGCGTGGCTCGTCATGGATGCTCCTCCGCTCCGGCGGTCCGCCGTCCTATTCGTAGCACGGGCCCATCGCGGCACAGGCGTGACCAGCACAGGGCCTGCGCAGCACAGGGGCCTGCGCAGCGCAGGCCGGCGCCTCGCCGTAATGGCCGGACAGCCGGTCGCCGGCACAGCCTTGGGCCACGGCGTTCTCCCACGTGGCGGCTCTGGTGCCCGGAACGCGGGACAGGTCACACGGCTGGAACCTAGCCCGGCATTCGCGTTGTGTGTCACAGTGCGGACATGGCCTCCACGGTGATCACGAAATACGGCACGGTCAGTGGCCGGGAACGCGACGGCGTGACGAGATACCTCGGCATCCCCTACGCGGCGAGCCCGACGGGGGCGCTGCGTTTTCGCGCTCCCGCGCCGCCGCGCGCCTGGGACGGCGTCCTGGCCGCCGACGCGTTCGGGGCCACGCCGCCCAAGCCTGACTACCCGGTGCCGCTCGACGTCCTGCTGGCGGAGCCGAACGTGGCCGGCGACGACTGGCTGTCGGTGAACGTCTGGACGCCCGGCGGCACCGGCCTGCCGGTCATGGTCTGGATTTACGGCGGTGCCTTCGTCAACGGCAACTCGGCGATCCCGATGTATGACGGCCACGCCTTCGCCCGCGACGGCGTGGTCATGGTGACCTTCAACTACCGCCTCGGCGTCGACGGCTTCGCGTTTCTCCCGGGCGCACCGGCGAACCGGGGCCTGCTGGACCAGATAGCCGCGCTGGAATGGGTGCGCGACAACATCGCCGCTTTCGGCGGCGACCCGGACAATGTCACGATCTTCGGCGAGTCCGCAGGCGCGATGAGCGTGACCACCCTGCTGTCCCTGTCGCAGACCAGGGGCCTGTTCGCCCGGGCGATCACCCAGAGCGGCTCGGTGCAGGCCGGCGCGAGCCCGGCCGACGCCGCCCTGGTAGCCGGGGAACTCGGCAAGGTGCTCGGCATGGAGCCGACTGCGGCCAACCTGTCGAATGTGGACGTGCCGAAGCTGGTCGAGGCGCAGGCGGCGGTCAGCCGGGCGCTCGCCGTCCAGCCCGATCCCGCGCGCTTCGGCGCGAGCATCGTGGGCGGCCTGATGGCTTTCCCGCCGGTTATCGACGGAAAGGTGATCCCGGCGCATCCGATGGCGGCCATCGCGGCCGGCGCGGGCGCGGACATCCCGCTGCTGACGGGCACGACGCGGGATGAGTACCGGCTGTTCCTGGTGCCCACCGGCATGGCCGCCCAGATCAACGACCAGATGCTCGCCGCGTTGCTGGCCGTGAACGGCATCGGCGCGCCGGTGGCCGACCTGTACCGGGCGCGCCGACCCGGGGGGACCCCTGGCGACCTGCTCGCGGCGCTGCTGACCGACAGGTTCTTCCGGCTTCCCGCCCTCGCGGTCGCCGAGGCGCGGGCCGGGGGCGCTCCGACCTACGTGTACGAATTTGGCTGGCCCAGCCCGGTCGGCGGCCTCGGCGCGGCCCATGCCACGGAAATCCCGTTTGTCTTCGATAACCTTGCCGCGCGCGGCGCCGATCAGATCCTCGGCGCAAGTCCTCCGCAGGCGCTGGCTGACCAGATGCACGCGGCCTGGATTAGTTTTGCCCGCGCGGGCAACCCTGGGTGGCGCGCTTTTGACAGCTCTTATCCGGTCCGGGTGTTCGACGAGGGCGACGACCGGGTCGAGCTTGATCCGCGCGGCGAGGAGCGTCGGATCTGGTCAGCCCGGGCCAGCTGACTCAGGGCCCGGATAACACCAGGGCCCAGCTAAGACAGCACCCCCTGCACAGGGGAACCCAGCACTGCGGAAGTCAGTACAGGGGCACTGAGAGAGTGGCCGGCACCGGGACGAGGCCAGTGCCTGCGCCGGCGCAGTGAGAATGGCCAGCGCTAGAAAGTGACCAACGTCACATGCTTTCCCGGCGGCACGGCGCAGCTACCGGGCACGCGCCCATGCGGCAGCGCGTGCACGCTCAGCCGGCGCCGGCGACGCGGGACGGCCGCGCCGGGGCCCCCGGCTGAGGCCGGGCCGTGCCGGTGTGGCCGGGCGCGCACGCTGCTTCCGGGGACGTGACAGGCACGTCCCCGCAGCCTCGACGCACGGCCAGGGCATCGCGCTGAGCCGTTACGCCGCGCACTCCCGGCAGACAAGCTGGCCGCCGCGGGTCTCCGCGAGCTGGCTCCTGTGGTGGACGAGAAAGCAGCTTGAGCAGGTGAACTCGTCTGCCTGCCGCGGAATCACGCGGAAGGACAGCTCCTCGTTTGACAGGTCAGCGCCCGGTAGCTCCAGTGACTCGGCCACATCGTCCGGGTCCATGTCGATCGTGGCTGCTGACTTGTCGAGCCTGCGCGCCTGCAGTTCCTGCAGGCTGTCCTCGCTGAGTTCGTCGTCAGTCTTCCTCGGGCTGTCGTAATCGGTAGCCATGTTGGCCCTTGCCCCTCCATCTTTCACTAGCCTCGTCGCGCGGATAGAACGCTCGGGAAGCCTCGGTTGTGCCCGATTCCGGCGGGGAATTCTGTCACGTCCCGCGAGGCGGTACACGCAGTACGCCTACACGGCGGCGCGTGTCGCCCCGGACGCCCCGCGGCCCGCGCCAGCAAGGCCGACAGATCAGCGCAGAACACCCCCCTGAGCGCCAGGGCACCCCAAGCCAGATGTTTACCCCCCAGTAACATCACCATCAGCACAAGCTGGTCAGCACGCACTGCGTATGGTACGAACCGCGCTTCATGACGCACCTGCAACGTATTGCGGAGCCTGTGCATGCCCCACGTCACGCCCCTGGACGCCGACGACCCGCGGCGCGTCGGCCGTTACCGGCTGGCCGGTCGCATCTCGGGTATGCCCGCTTCCGGCCCGGTGTACCTCGCCAGATCGGTCGACGGCGACGACGTGACAGTGACCATCCTCGGCGGGGACTGGACCGGTGACGGGGCCGCGCGGGACCGGTTCGCCGACGAGGCCGCGGCGGCCCGGCGGGTACCGCCTTTCTGCACGGCGCGCATTGTCGGCTCCGGCGCGGACGGCGGCGACGCGTTCCTGGTCAGCGAATACGTGGCCGGGCCGTCACTGCTCGAGCTCGTAAGCACAGCCGGGCCGCTCGGGGAGGCCGACCTCGAAGCGCTGGCGACCGGGGGCGTGACTGGCCTGGCGGCCATTCATCAGGCCGGGCTGGTGCACGGCAGCTTCGGCCCTGAGTACCTGATCCTCGGCCCGCAGGGGCCGCGCGTGGCCGGGTTCGGCATTACCCCGCCGTACGGCGCCGCGACGCCGGCGGCCGACATGCTGGCCTGGGCGCAGACGATCGCCTACGCCGCAACCGGGGCGCCCATGACCGCGGCCGCTCTGGCGACCTTGCCGCAGCGGCTGCGCGCGGTGGTCACCGAGTGCCTGGAACCCAGCCCGGCGGCCCGGCCGACTGCCCGCTCAGCCGTGGCGGAGCTCATCGGCGACGCCAGCCCGGCCGCCGGGCTGCTGGCGGAGGCGGCAAGGCGCGCCGCTCTGCTGGCCCTCCCGGCCGCGCCGGCCGCCCATTCCCGGGCGCAGGCGAAGGGGCAGCCGCAGCGGCGGCCGCCCCGCCGCCGCACTGCGGGCACCCAGGCGGCGATCATCGGCGCGGTCGTCGGCCTCCTGGTCATCGTGGTCATCGCCGTTCATATCGTGCAGAACGCCGGCACTCAGCCCGGTGCGGCTGCCGCCAGCCCGTCGCTCGGCACCACGCACGCGCCGCGGCACCGTTCCCGCGTGCCGGCGGCCTCCGCCGGCGATCAGCAGTCGGTGTCCGCCCGCCCGTTCCCGCAGTCGCTGGCCGGAGACTGGACCGGCCAGGTCCGCCAGGACAATCCGGCCGACAACTTCACCGTGAAGATCCATCTTGCCGCCGGGGCCCACTCGGGCACCATCTCGTACTCGGGCGCATCGTTCTCCTGCTCAGGACGGCTGATCCTGGTCCGTGCCGCCAAAGGGTTCACGCTGGATCAGGAGATCGTTCACGGCCAGTCGACCTGCGCGAACGGCGTCGTCACCCTGGAGTCCGACAGCGGGAACGGCCTCGCCTTCAGCTTCCGCGGCAAAGCGGGACCTGCCGCGCGCGGAACGCTGGCCCGCCAGTGACTGCGGCCCCAGGCGGGTCCCGGCTAGCGCAGGGCGGAGCTGTCCGGCGCGTCTCGTTCCGGGTCGAGACTGACGAGCAGGTCGTTCAGCTCGGCAAACAGGCCAGGGGCGGCGCCTACCGTCATGGACTCACCGGCCGGCTTGCCTGAGAGCCCGCCCACCACGGCTCCGGCTTCACGGGCGATCAGGCTGCCCGCGGCGATGTCCCACTCATGCACGCCCCGCTCGTAGTAGGCGTCAACGTTCCCGGCGGCCAGCGAGCACAGGTCCACGGCAGCCGATCCGCCGCGCCGGATGTCACGGACTCTCGGCAGGACCGCGCTCAGCACCTCGCCCTGAACCTGGCGGCGGCTCGCCTCGTAACCGAACCCGGTCGCCACCAGCGCGGCGGCCAGCGGCACCCCGGCGTTGCAGGCCAGCCGCTGCGAGCCCGCGGAACTGGCGTGCTCCGCAGCAGCGCCGGCGCCCGCGGCGCGCAGCCAGGCTCCCCGGCCCAGCATCGCGCTGAACAGGGCGCCGCGGCGCGGCACGAACACCGCCCCGGCCACCACGGTGCCGTTCACCTCGGCCGCGATGCTCACCGACCAGTCCGGCAGGCCGTACAGGTAGTTGACGGTGCCGTCCACCGGGTCGACGATCCAGCGCACGCCGCCGCCGGCCTGCTCCCCCACCTGGCCGCCTTCCTCCCCGAGGATGGCGTCATCAGGGCGGTCGGCCAGGATGCGGCGGCGGATCATCTCCTCGGCCGCGCGGTCCATCTGCGTGACAATGTCGGTCGGGCTGGACTTGGTCTCGACTACCGCGGCCCCGCCGCTGCGCGAAAGCAGCAGCTCACCGGCTTCCACCGCCGCCGAGCACGCCAGATCCAGCAGCTTCTCCGCGTCGGTCATGCCCGCGGCCCGGAACCGGCAGCGCAGCAGCCGCCCGGGCAGAAATCGTGCAGCACGCCCATGCTGCCCAGCGCCTGCCGGGGCGCCCCGCTTATCCGCTCGGCCACCAGCTCGCTGATCATCGCCACGAACCGCGGGTGAGCGCCGGGCGTGGCCGCGCGGGCCATCGGCAGGCCCAGCTGCGCGGCGGTCTGCGCCGCCTCGACATCAAGATCGAATTTGACTTCCATGTGGTCAGAGACGAAACCGACGGGGACGACCACCGCGGCACGCGAGCCGGAGCGGGCCAGCTCGGTGAGGCTGTCGCTGATATCGGGCTCCAGCCACGGCTGCGATGGCGGGCCGCTGCGGCTCTGGTAGGCCAGCCGCCAGGACCGCTTCCCTGGCACGCGCTCGGCGATCAGCCGCGCCGCCTCGGCGAGCTGGACCGGGTACGCGCCGCCGGCCGGCCCGCTCGCGGCCGCCATCGGCTCGGGGATGCTGTGCGCGGTGAAGACAAGATCAGCTTCATTCTGAACGGCCGGCGGCAGTGACTCGATAGCCGCAGCCGTGGCGGCAGCCAGCGGCTCGATAAAGCCGGGATGGTTGAAGTACTGCCGGATCTTGTCGATCTGCGGGGCCTGCGGGCCGACCTTCGCCCTGGCCTGGCCGATGTCGTCGAGATACTGCCGGCAGCTGGAGAACGAGCTGTAGGCGGAAGTCACGAAGGCCAGCGCCCGCTGCACGCCGGCGGCGGCCATCTCCTGGACGGTGTCGGCGAGATAGGGCGGCCAGTTCCGGTTGCCCCAGTAGACCGGCAGGTCGATGCGGCGCGCGGCAAAATCCTTTTCTACCGCCGCCATGAGCTCGCGGCACTGCTCGTTGATCGGGCTGGCCCCGCCGAACAGGTAGTAGTGCTCGGCTACCTCCTCGAGCCGGTTGGCGGGGATGCCCCGGCCGGCGGTGACGTTACGCAGGAAAGGCATGACGTCTTCGGGCTTTTCCGGCCCGCCGAAGGACACGAGCAGGAAGGCATCGTAGGGCGGCATGGTTCAATCCAATCAGGCCGCCCCGCAGCGAGCTTCACCAGCAGCGGGTCAGTGGTAGTCGGCGGCGTACTCGCCTGCCAGCGCCAGCACCTCGTTGACGTACCAGGTCGCGTGGTTGTAGTCGAAGACCGCCGACCGCAGCGCCTGGCCGCCGCTGGCCGCGCCATCGGCGCACAGCAGCCGCGCTGCCGAGGGCACCGCGTCGTAGGGGTTCATGATGTCCGGCGCGCCGGTCTGCCCGAATCCGTCGATTCCCCACCTGGCCCAGGTCGACGGCTCGAACTGCATGGGCCCGAGGGCGCCGGCCGTGGACGGCCCGACGTTCGTGCCGTCCGCGCTCTCGATCTGTCCAATCGCGGCGAGCACCGTCCAGGACAGGCCGGGACAGTAGCGGGCCGCGGAATCCTGGAACAGCTGCAGGTAGGTCGCCGGCTTCCCGGCCGAGCTCGCCCCGGTGACGGGCAGCTGCTCCTTGCGGAGGCTGACGATCTCCCCGGACGGCCCGAGCAGGCGGGATACCTGATGAATCAGCCCCGCGAGACCGCCGCCCGGCGCGCTGATCAGAGCGGCCACCTTGTGCACCAGCCCGAGCCTTGCGGATGTGGCCGCGTTGACCAGCAGGTCTATGCCCGACACGCCGAGGGGCGCCGCCCCGCCGAAGCGCACCGTCTGGTCGGTGGCACCGCGCAGCAGGTAGCTGTCGCCCTTGCGCAGAGCGAGCTTGGCCTTCGCGGCGTCGGAGGCCACGAAACCGCCCCGGGCCAGCGCGCTCCAGAACGCCTGGTCTGAGGCTGTCCCCAGCGGCACCCACGAGCGGAACTGGCTGGGATTGACGCCGATCACGCTGGCCGGCTGACCCCCGGCCCTGATCTCGGCGCCGTCAAAGGTGATCATGTTCCGGACGTGGCGCAACTTGCGGAGCCGGGCGATCTGACGGCCGGTGAGTCCTCGGGGGTCCACGATCAGGAGGTCAGGAAGAATAATCCGCCGCTGCGCCGAGGCCCGGCCCGCCCGGCCGGCGGCAGCCACGCGGGCCGCCGTTATGGCCGCGGCCTGGCCGTCGATCTGGCTGCCCGGCACCCGCGAAGACCCGCGATGGCTTCCGTCAGCAGCGGCCGCCCCGGCGGCCCGGCCGGCGGCGGTCAGCGTGGCCCCGGACGGCAGTCCTGCGACTGCCCGTGATCCTGCGACTGCCCGTGACGCGACGACTGGCTGCGATGCGCCAGCGTGCTGTCCCGAAGCCAGCACCCCGGGCCGGGCCACCCCGCCGTGATGGGCGGCCTGGACACCGGCTCCGAGCCCGAGGACCGCGACCACCCCGACGGCCGCGACGCCGCGGCGGCCAACCGTGGTCCGAATTGCCCCGAATGCGGGCATGGCCCACCTGGGCGCGGCGTTGACGCGTCGTGTTTCACGCCAGAACATGCGTCCCATTGCTTCTCCACCCTAACCGGCCGGCCGGCCCAGCTGAAGAGGCGGCCGGGCCGGCGGCTGCGGACGCGGGGCCGGCCGCGCAGGTCAGCACGGACAAATAGGCAGGAGCAAATACGCCACAGGCAAATAAGTTGCACGGCCCGATAGCGTCTAGGGGGAGGTCACCGCAGTCATGACGGAGGTTCGCGCCCGGCGCGGCGAGCAGCAGGACCCGCCGGCCGGCCAGGGCGGCAGCTCCTACCTGGACGTGCTGAGGACCCCGGGGGCGCTCCGGTTCTCCGCGGCGGCTTTCGTCGGCCGGATGCCGATGTCGATGTTCGGGCTCGGCACAGTCCTGCTCATCTCTTCGGTCACGGGCCGGTACGGGCTGGCCGGGGCGGTCGCAGCCGCCGGGTCGGTCGGCTTCGCCCTTTGCTCTCCGCTCGTCGCGACGCTGACTGACCGGCTGGGCCAGCGCCGGGTGCTGCGGCCCCAGGCGGCGATCTTCGCACTCAGCGCCGTCGCCTTCATTCTGTGCGCCCAGGTGCACGCCCCGGCGTGGGCGCTGCTGGCCACCGGCGCGGTGGCAGGCGCGTCCATGCCGTCACTCGGGTCGATGGTGCGAGCCCGGTGGAGCGCCGTCGCGGCTGGCTCCCGGCGCCTGCACACCGCGTTCGCGCTGGAGTCGGTCGCCGACGAGATGATCTTCGTGGTGGGACCTGCCCTGGTCACACTGCTCGCGACCGAGGTCTTCCCGGCCGCCGGCGTGATCGTGGCGGGCGTGCTGTGCGTCGCGGGGACCCTGCTGCTGGCAGCCCAGTCCCGCACCGAGCCGGCTCCCCGCCCGCGCGAGCCGCGTCCGGCCGACCAGTCCCGGCTGAGCGGCCGGCGGCGGCTGCCCGCCGCCGGCCTGGTGACGCTCGGCCCCCTGTCCCTGTTCCTCGGGGCGATGTTCTCGGCGATTGACCTGAGCACGGTGGACTTCGCCCAGGAGCACGGGCACAGGCCGCTGGCCGGGGTCATTCTCGGTACCTACGCGCTGGGCAGCGCCGTCGGCGGCCTCTGGTACGGCTCGCGGTCCTGGCGGGCGCCGCTGGAACGGCGGTTCGCGGTGACGCTGTGCTGCACCGCCGCGGGCGTGGCGACGTTCTGGGCCATGCCAGGACTGCTGCCGCTGGGCGCGGTGATCTTCTTTTCCGGGCTGGCGATCTCCCCGACGCTGATGGCCGCTTTCGGGCTGATCGAGCGGCAGGCTCCGGCCGCACGGCGGACCGAGGCACTGGCGTGGCTCTCCTCCACTATCTCCGTCGGGGTGGCGCTGGGCTCGGCGGCCGCCGGAGGGCTGATCGACGCGGGCGGCCCGACCTCCGACGGCGCGCGCTGGGGTTACCTGTTCGCGGCTGGCTGCGGCATCGCCGCCTGCGCGGTCTGCCTCGCCGGGCTGCGGAAGCTTCGCGCCCCGGGGCCAGCCGAAGCCGGCGAACCTGCCGACCGGAGAGACCCTGTCCGGCCAGCCGGACCGGCCCGGCCCGGCCGAGACGGCCGTCCCGCGGAAATTATTTCGTATTTAGCAACTATTTGCCGGGCAGAAACCCGTCGCCGGGTGGAAACTGTTCACCCAGCCGAAACAGTGCACCCGGCAGGATGGGTCAATGCAGAGTCCTAGCAGGCAGTCGCCGCGCCGACCGCGCGCGCCTCGGACAATGCCCGCCTGGCGCAACTGGGCCGGGAACGTGGCGGCCCGGCCGCAGCGGGTCTGCTCCCCCGGCTCGGCGCAGGAAGTGGCCGCGCAGGTCCGCCGGGCCGCGGCGGACGGGCTGACCGTGCGGATGACGGGCAGCGGCCACTCCTTCACCCCCGCCGCGGTCAGCGACGGGGTCCTGCTGCGGCCGGGGCGCCTCACCGCGGTTCGGTCCGTCGACGCCCGGGCGGCCCTGGTGACCGTGGAGGCCGGCTGCCCGCTGCATGTGCTTAACGCCGAGTTGCTCGCCCGCGGGCTGTCCCTGGCGAACATGGGCGACATCCAGGTGCAGACGGTGGCCGGCGCCATCCAGACGGGGACGCACGGGACCGGGCGCGCCGTCAGCGGGATGGCCGCCCAGGTGAAGGCGCTGGAAATGGTGCTGGCGGACGGCTCAGTGGTCTCCTGCTCCGCGCAGACGCCGGCCGGCGGCATCAAGGCGCCCGGCCCGCTCGCCGCCGGGCTGTTCGCCGCGGCACGCGTGGGCCTCGGCGCCCTCGGCGTCCTGACGGCAGTCACGCTCGCCGTCGTCCCGGCCTTCCTGCTGGAGGCGCGCGAGGAGCCGATGCGCTGGTCGGAGGTCATCAGCAGGCTGGATGAGCTGACGGCCGACAACGAGCATTTCGAGTTCTTCTGGTTTCCGCACGCCGAGGGCTGCCTGACCAAGCGCAATAACACCGCCGCGGGCCCGCCGCGGCCGCTGCCGAGGTGGCGGCACTGGCTCGATGACGAGTTCCTGGCCAACACGGTCTTCGGGCTGACCTGCCGTCTGGGGCAGCGAGTCCCCTCGGTGATCGCACCGGTCAACACCGCAGCCAGCAGGGCCCTGACGGCCCGGACCTATGTGGACGCGGCCTACCGCGTCTACACCAGCCCGCGCCGGGTGCGCTTCAAGGAGCAGGAATACGCGGTCCCGCGAGCGGCGCTGGCCGGGGTCCTGACTGAGCTCCGCGCGCTGCTCGACCGGCGGGACTGGCGGATCAGCTTCCCGATTGAGGTGCGGGTCACGCCGGGCGATGACTGCTGGCTGTCCACCGCCTATCACCGCGACAGCGCCTACATCGCCATCCACGTCTTCCACTCGGCGCCGCACGAGCAGTACTTCGGCGACGTCGAGGCGATCATGCAGGCGGCGGGCGGCCGGCCGCACTGGGGCAAGATGCACACCGCCGATGCGCGGTACCTGCGAGCCGCCTACCCGAAATTCGCCGACTTCGTGGCCCTGCGCGATTTCCTTGATCCGGAGCGCCGGTTCGGCAACGAATATCTTCAGCGCGTGCTCGGTAGCGGCGCGGAGAACTAAGTGGCAGATCAGGCGGCGGAGCGCGCCGGGGACCCGAGCGGTGAGGAGCACTTCGTGGATTTGCGCGGGGGCGCACGGCAAGCAGGCAGCCGTTGGCCTAGTCTCGCCAGTATGAGTCCGGAGGGTTCCGGCGCGCGGACGCCGGACGGCTCCCCGGGCCAGAAGGCGTCGCGAGCACACCGCGAGGGCAACAGGCCGCCCTCGCTGCGCGGGGGCACGCCCGCGCAGGGCCGCGCGCTCGGAGCCCAGGGGCAGCAGACCGTCCGCAAGCTGCTCGAGGCCGCCCTGGCGGAATTCGACGAGCGGGGCTTTCAGGCTGCCCGGGTCGATGACATCGTCCGGCGGGCCAAGATCTCGCACGGCACCTTCTACTTGTATTTCCTGAACAAGGACGACCTGTTCCGGACGCTGCTGCGCGATGCCCTGCACGATATGGAGCTCATCACCGCAGAGTTCCCCGTGGTGACCACCGACGACGCTGGCCGGACGGCCCTGCGGGCCTGGGTGCAGCGGTTCTGTGACACCTACGCCGCGCACGCCACCGTCATCAGGATCCTCAGCCAGGCGGAGGTGGTGGGCGAGGAAGTCTACGGAGACGGCCTGCAGCTGTTCTTCCGGCTGGCCGAGGCAATCACCCAGGGCATGACGACCGGAGCAGGCGACCAGGCCAAAACCGGCGCGCTGGCCGAGCACGCTGAGCTGACCGGGGTGGCGCTGCTGATGATGCTCGAGCGGGTCAACTACCTGCTGAGCGTCGAGGTCCGGCTGCCGAGGGCCGAGATGGTCGACCGGCTGACCGCCATCATCTTCGCGGCGTTCCACTCAGCCTGAGCTCCCCCCGGCCGCGGCCCGATCAGCCGGCCCCTGACGGTCCCCGCCGGGTACCGCCGCCCGGGCCCGGGCTACGGCGTCAAGCGCCTGGCTCGCGGCGGGCACGTCGTGAACGCGGAAGACCCGCGCCCCCGACCAGGCGGAGATGGCGAGCGCCGCTATCGTGCCCTCGCCGCGCTCGGTGGTCGGCAGGTCCAGCGTCTCGCCGATGAAGTCCTTGTTGGACAGCGCAACGAGAACCGGCCAGCCGGTCGCGCAGAGCTCCGGCAGCCGGCGGGTCAGCTCCAGCGAATGCCAGGTGGTCTTGCCCAAGTCATGCGCGGGGTCGACCAGGATGGCCTCGGGCGCCACCCCCGCGCCGACCGCCCGGTCCGCCTGCGCGCACACCGACCCGATGACATCGGCCATCACGTCGGCGTAGGCAGGCCGCACCGGGCCGGCACGCGGGGCCAGCCCGCCGGCGTGCGCGCAGACCAGCCCGGTTCCGTAGCGCGCGGCGACTTCCGCCAGCTGCGGGTCGACGCCTCCCCAGCAATCATTGAGCAGGTCAGCGCCGCACTCGGCGACCGCGGCGCCGACCGGCGCGCGCCAGGTGTCAACGCTGATCACTACGTCCGGGTGCCGGTCCCTGACCGCCGTGACCAGGCCGGTGACCCGGCGCATCTCCTCGGCGGCATCGACCTCGGCGCCCGGGCCGGCCTTGACGCCGCCGATGTCCACGATGTCCGCGCCCGCCGCGACCGCGCGGCTCACCGAATCGAGGGCAGCGCCGAACGCGTACGTGGCGCCCCGGTCGAAGAACGAGTCCGGTGTCCGGTTGACCACGGCCATGACGGCCAGCGAGCCGGGCGGCCATTCGCGTCGGCCCAGGCGCAGTGTCCGCGGCGTCGTCACCGGCGTCAGGATAGGCCCTGCCATGAGCGGACCGCCCGCCGCCGCGGCCGATCGCTGCCGCGGCCCGGGTGCAGCACTCCGGCGGCGAGGGCAGAATCTAATCGTGAGATTCCTCAGCACGCCCGCCCATGACCTGGCCTACAGCGACGTCTTCCTGGTGCCGAGCCGGTCTTCGGTCACCTCCCGGCTGGCCGTCGACCTTGGCACCCGCGACGGCAGCGGCACCACGATCCCGATTGTCGTGGCCAACATGACCGCGGTCGCCGGGCGCAGGATGGCCGAGACCGTCGCGCGCCGGGGCGGCCTGGTCATCCTGCCGCAGGACATCCCGGTCGACGTGGTCGCCGACGTCATCAGCTGGGTCAAGTCACGTGACCTCGTACACGACACGCCGCTCACGCTCAGCCCGGACGCCACGACCGGCCACGCGCTGAGCCTGCTGCCCAAGCGGGCCCACGGCGCCGTCGTAGTGATCGAGGACGGCGCGCCAGTCGGGATCGTCACCGAGGCCGACTGTCACGGCGTCGACCGGTTCACCCAGCTGCGCCAGGTGATGTCGACCGAGCTGCTCATGCTGCCGGCCGGGACCGACCCCGAGCACGCGTTCAGCCTGCTGCATGAAGGGCGGCACCGCGTCGCCCCGGTTGTCGACGGCACCGGCCGGTGCGTGGGCATCCTGACCCGCACCGGGGCACTGCGCGCCACCCTCTACGACCCGGCCGTCGATGACCGCGGCCGGCTCCGGATCGGCGTGGCGCTCGGGATCAACGGCGATGTCGCGGGCAAGGCCAAGCTGCTGCTCGACGCTGGCGCGGACATGCTTGTCGTGGATACCGCGCACGGTCATCAGGAGAAGATGATCAGCGCGCTGCGCGCCGTGCGGGCGCTCACGCCGTCGGTGCCGGTCGCGGCCGGGAACGTC
Organism: Streptosporangiaceae bacterium; assembly: GCA_052146815.1. Taxonomy (GTDB): domain Bacteria; phylum Actinomycetota; class Actinomycetes; order Streptosporangiales; family Streptosporangiaceae; genus DATJZH01. The sequence goes on from JBKQMG010000188.1 coordinate 60,795, forward strand.
GTCACCGCCGAGGGAGTGGGCGACCTGGCGGAGGCGGGGGCCGACATCGTGAAGGTCGGCGTCGGCCCGGGTGCCATGTGCACGACCCGGATGATGACCGGAGTCGGCCGGCCGCAGTTCAGCGCCGTGCTCGAGTGCGCGGCGCGGGCCCGCGAGCTCGGCGCGCACATCTGGGCGGACGGCGGCGTCCGCCACCCGAGGGATGTGGCGCTGGCGCTGGCAGCAGGGGCGTCCAGCGTGATGATCGGCTCCTGGTTCGCGGGCACCTGCGAGTCGCCCGGCGACGTCTTCCGCGACGCGGACGGCCGCCTGTACAAGGAGAGCTTCGGCATGGCGTCGGCCAGGGCGGTGCGGCTGCGCACGTCCGCCGACTCGCCGTTCGAGCGGGCGCGCAAGGAGCTGTTCGAGGAGGGCATCTCCACCTCGCGGATGTACCTGGACCCGCAGCGGCCCGGGGTCGAAGACCTGATCGACACGATCACCGCCGGGCTGCGCAGCGCCTGCACCTACGCGGGCGCCCGCACGCTCGACGAGCTGCATGAGCGAGCCGTCGTCGGACTGCAGGGCGCGGCCGGCTACACCGAGGGGATGCCCCTGCCGTCAGGCTGGTAGCCCGGTTCCGGATCCCGCCCGCCGCGGCCCGCGGCGGGGCCCCTTGTCGGCATTGCGGCATTCTGGCAGCATCGGGAGCGCCTGCCCGCGAGCTGACGGAGTCTCATGCGCCTGCCGCCCCCGGTCGTCGCCGGTGCCATCGTGGCGGGACTGCTAGCAGCAGCCCCGTCCGCGGCCGGGGCGGCGACGCTCAGGCCCGGCTCATCCGCGGCGCCGGGCAGCACCGCCGTCGCCGCGCGCGCGGCCGCGGCAGCGAAGGGGCTGACCAGCGGACCGACCGGGATTCAGGCACGAAACGGCGAGCTCGCGGAACCCGGCGCCCGCCGGCTGCTGTGGGTCCGCCGCCGCGACGTGCCGCGCCCGATGGGCAGCATCACCAAGGTGATGACCGCCCTGGTGGTGATCCGGGCGGGTCACCTGGCGCGGAAGATCACGATCACCGGCGCCGAGGTCAGGTACGTCCGGGAACACGACGCCAGCAGCGCCGGGCTGCAGCCCGGCGACGTGCTGACGGCCCGCCAGCTCCTCGAGGCCATGCTGGTCCCGTCCGGCTGTGACGCCGCCTACGCCCTGGCGATGGCCTACGGCCCGGGCTGGAAGTCGTTCGTGCGGAAGATGAACGCCATGGCCCGGCACCTGGGGCTGACCGGGACCCATTTCGCCAATTTCGACGGCCTGCCGTGGCCGACCGCGACGGCCACCCACTCCACGGCGCGTGACCTGGTCATCCTGGGCGAGACCGCCATGAAGAGCGCGCTGTTCCGGGAACTCGTCCGGCAGCGGTCATACTCGATCCCCGCCACCGCGCAGACGCACCGCTACCACTGGCAGACCACCAATCAGCTGCTCGGCTCCTTCCGGGGCGCCATCGGCATCAAGACCGGCACCACGGGCGCGGCCGGGTACTGCCTGCTATTCGAGGCACAGCGCGGCTCGGAGTCCCTGATCGGCGTCGTGCTGGACAGCGGCAAGACTGACGGGGCCCGGTTTACCGCGGCAAGGCGGCTGCTCAACTGGGGATTCAGCGTGCTCCGGCGCCGGGCCGGGACTCCCGCGCGCGCCGGCTGACGGACCGGCGCTCCCCCGCTGAGTGCCCCGGCTCAAGCGCCCGGAGCCGGCCGCGCAGGCGGCCGCAGGGCCGGCCGACGTGACCTGGCCAGGCGCCTTGCCGGCCGGCTGTCCGCGGCAGGCGGCTGCTCTGGCCTACCTTGGTGCCATGACAACGGCGAGCGACCCGCGCGATCCCGGCCTCCTGCCCGCAGGCAGCCCGAGTGTCCTGGTCGTGGAGGACGATCAGGGAATCGCGACGCAGCTGGTGCGCGGGCTGACCCGCGGCGGCTACCGGGTCGACCACGTGGTGACCGGCAGCGAGGCACTGGCGTGGGGCGAGCCCGACGTGGTGCTGCTGGACCTGGAACTGCCGGACGCCGACGGCGTGCAGGTATGCCGCAAGCTGCGCGAGCGCTCCAGCGCCGCCATCATCGTGGTGACCGCACACGGCGAGGAAACCGACCGGGTCCTGGCGCTGGACGCGGGCGCCGACGACTATCTGGTCAAGCCGTTCGGCCTGGCCGAGCTGCAGGCCAGGATCCGCGCGGTGCTGCGCCGGGTCCGGCCCGGCGGCGACGTCATCCGGCACGGACCGCTGACGGTCGATATCCGGACCCGCAGAGTGAGCGTCGCGGGCGCGGACGTGGCGCTGACCCCGAAGGAATTCGACATCCTCGAATGCCTGGCCCTTGATCCGGGCCGAGTCGTCAGCCGCCAGGAGATCCTGGAGAGCGCCTGGGACGCGCACTGGTACGGGCCGACGAAGGTGCTCGACGTGCACGTGGCCGCGCTGCGCCGCAAGCTCCGCGTGCCGGGCCTGATCGAGACGGTCTACGGCCGCGGGTTCCGGCTCGGCGAGGCCTGATGGCCCGGCGGATCGTCCTGGCGGTCATGGCGCTGATCACGGCTCTGCTCGGACTTATCGCGGTGCCGCTGGGCCTGATCACCGCCAGCCAGGAGCGCCGCGATTTCCGCGAGGAGACGGTGACCGCCGCGACGACGCTCGCCGACGTCGCCGAGGAACGGCTGGGCGACCACAGCCAAGGCCCGGCGCTGGCGCGCTCGGTCACGCAGTTGCAGCGCGGCGACGACGAGGTCGCCGTCTACAACCAGGCAGGCGACCGGCTGGCCGGGACGGCGACGGTCCCGGCGGCAACCGCCGGGCAGGTGCGGCGAGCGCTGTCCGGCCCGGCAGGCCCGGTCAGCTACGCCGCACCCGACCGGCTGCTCGTCATCGCGCCAGTTCTGCGTGACGGCGGCAAGAGCACACTCGGCGCGGTGGCGCTGGCCCGGTCCAGCGAGGTACTTGATCATCGCCTGGACGTGCTCTGGACGTGGATCATCTCGGTCTCGGCGGCGGGCCTGGCGGCCGCCGCGCTGATCGCCGTGGCACTGGCCCGCTGGGTGAACCGGCCGCTCGCCGCGCTGGAATCGGCCGCCCGTGAGCTCGGCGGCGGCGCGCTGGACACCAGGGCCGCGGCCGGCGGGGGCCCCCGGGAGGTCCGCCGGCTCGCGGCCAACTTCAACACCATGGCCGGCCGCCTGCAGGCGCTGCTTACCGGCCACCAGGCGATGATGGCCGACGTCTCGCATCAGCTCAGGACCCCGCTGGCCGCGCTGCGGCTGCGGCTCGATGTGCTGGCGCAAGATAGCGATCCGGCGGTGGGCGAGGAACTGGCCGGGGCGCAGGAGGAAATCGCCCGGCTGGCCAGGATGGTGAACGGGCTGCTGGCGGTCGCGCGGGCCGAGAATGTCACCACGCCGGCGGTGCAGATCGCGGTGGATGCGGTGATCATGGACCGGGTCGCCGCCTGGCGCCCGGCCGCGGAAGAACGCGAAGTCACGCTGACGGCGGCGAATCTCGAGCCGGTCAGTGCCCGCCTCGGCGAGGGTCACCTGGAGCAGATCATGGACAACCTGCTCGCCAACGCGCTCGACGCGGTCCCGCCAGGGGGGACCGTGCATGTCGCCACCGCGGCCGCCGGAGACAGTCTTCGCATCACCATCGCCGACGACGGTCCCGGCATGAGCCAGCAGCAGCTGCGGACCGCGTTCCGGCGGTTCGTCAGCACCACCCCCGGCGGCACCGGCCTCGGCCTGGCCATCGTGGACCGGCTGGTGACCTCGAACGGCGGCTCCGCCGTGCTGTCCGACACGCCGGGCGGCGGCCTTACCGTGACCATCGAGCTTCCTGTCACCCGCGATCGGCGGCGGGCCGGGGCCGGGTCACTCTGAGGGCGGCCGGCGTCGGGAGGGCGCCCCTCCTCGCGGGATGAGCAGCACCTCCTTCTCATCCTCCCGGCTGTCCTCGACGGCATGTTCATCCTCAGGTCGCAGAGGCCTTTACCAGATCTGAGCGATTCCTGAACCGATCCCGCGCACCTGACCGGGCAGGCTGGGGACCACGTGATCTTCTGATAGCACATTCTCCGCCGCGGGCCAGTTCGGGGGTGCTGGCTCGCGGCGGGCTCGCACATAGCCGGGCTCGCACCGAACTGGGCTCGCACGCGGCCCAGTCTCACCAGGGAAAGGACCTGCAGGCATGCCATGGCCAGCTGACCGTGCGACAGCACGGCGAGACGAGATGCTCGGGCTCACCCGCCGGGCCTCCCTGTGGATCGCCGGCGGTGCAGGGGCTGCATCTTTGGGTCTTGGTGCCTTCTTCGCTCACGCGCTTCCCGGCCACAGCGCCGCGGCGGCGAGCCGCACGGTGACCAGCCCGTCCGGGCAAGGCAGCCAGACCGCGGGCGGCGCTCAGAGCGGCGGGTCAGGCCAGGGCACGCAGGGCAGTCAGAACGCTCGCGGCGCAGGGACTAGCACGAACCGGCATCGCCTGCAGCGGCCGAAGCAGGCGCCCGCGCCGGCGCCTGCCGCGCCGCAGGTTGTCTCGGGCGGATCGTGACCGCGGTCACCGGGCAGCTGCTGAGTGCGGCCGCCAGCGGTCCGAGCCCGCTGTGGTACGCGACCAGGGCGACCGGGGTGGTGGCCTTCGTCCTGCTGACCGGCACCGTGGTGCTGGGCGTCGCGGGCGTGGCCAGGCTTGAGGCGCCGCGCTGGCCCCGCGTCGTGACCCAGGGCCTGCACCGCAACCTGTCGCTGCTGGCCGTGGGATTCGTGCTCGCGCATGTGCTGACCACCGTGGCGGACAGCTATACCCATATCAGCCTGATCTCTGCCGTAGTGCCGTTTAGCGCCAGCTACCGGCCGCTGTGGCTTAGCCTCGGCGCGGTCGCCCTCGACATGATGCTCGCGGTGGTGGTGACCAGCCTGCTGCGCGATCGCCTCAGCTACCGCAGCTGGCGAGCAGTCCACCTGCTGGCCTACGCCTGCTGGCCGATCGCCCTGTGGCATGGCCTGGGCACCGGTACGGACAGCCGCCTGCCGCTGCTGCTGTTGCTGGACGCGCTCTGCATTGCCGCCGTTGCCGCGGCCGCCTGGTGGCGGCTCCGGCTGGCGGAGAACTCGACCGGCCGGGCCGCCGCCCTCGCCGCCGTCCCGGCCGTGGGGCTCGCCACCGTCGTTTTCGTGCTCGTGGGCCCGCTGCAGCCGGGCTGGTCGCGCCGGGCAGGCACCCCCGTCGCGCTGCTCGGCGAGACAGTCAGACCGCCGGCATCCGGCCCGGCCGCGAACGGCTCCGGATCGCCCTCGCCTGCGACTTCGCCGGCCCACGCGCTGTTTCGCGGCCGCGTCACCCGCAGCCGGGTCCCGGGATCCGGCGAGGTGACGATCACGGTGCGGTCCAGGACTACCGGATCGCGACCGGAGTACCTGGTCATCGTGCTGCGCGGCGCCCCCGAGGGCCAGGGCCTGGCGCTGTCGAGCGGCAGCGTGCGTCTCGGGCCGGCCAGCGCTCCGGCGCGCTACAGCGGCCCGGTCGTCGCCCTGAACGGGCAGCAATTGGTCGCCGACCTGCGCGGCCCCGGCGGGACGGCGCAGCGCGCCGACATTTCGCTGGCAGTACAGAGCGGAACGGCGACGGGACAGATCAGCACGCAGCCTGGAGGGGCCTCATGAGCCTCCGCCACGATGACATGGCGACGGCCCGGACGCGCGAGTTCAACGTCGGCCAGGCGCCCTACGCCGAACAGGTGGCCGACGTCAGCCAACGGCCCGGCGGGCAGGGGGACCTCAGCGCGGATCCGGTGCCTCGCTCAGACCAGGCTCCCGGCGCAGGACGAGAACCCGCGGTACGGCTGACGGCAGGCTGGCGGGACAGCGCGCACGCCGCGGGACTTCGCGAGCACACGCAGATCTACGGCCCGCTGCCCCGGCGCCGGGGCGGACGGGATCTCCGCGGCCTGGTGGATGCCGTCGCTGAAGCCGGACTGACCGGCCGGGGCGGCGCGGCGTTCCCCACCGGCGCCAAGCTGCAGGCCGTCGCCGCCCGGCGGGGCACCGCGGTGGTCGTCGCCAACGGCATGGAAGGCGAGCCGGCCAGCGAGAAAGACCAGGCGCTCATGTCGCGGGCGCCGCATCTGGTCCTGGACGGCGCAGTCCTCGCCGCCCAGGCGGTAGGCGCCGACACGGTGCACCTTTGTTTGCCGCAGCCGCGGCAGTGGCTGGTCGAGCAGATGACCCGCGCGCTGGCCGATCGGCGGCGCGTCGGTCTCGACCCGGTCCCGGTCCAGCTGCACGAGGTGCCCCATCATTACGTGTCCAGCGAGGAGACATCGCTGATCCGCTGGCTGAACGGCGGCGAGGCCAAGCCGCAGACCACGCCGCCGCGCCCGTTCGAGAAGGGGGTCGGCCGGCGGCCGACGCTCGTCGACAACGTCGAGACGCTGGCGCACGTAGCGCTCATAGCCCGTTACGGTCCGGCCTGGTTCCGCCGCGCCGGGCTGCCGCACGCACCCGGCACGATGCTCGCCACCGTATCCGGCGCGGTCACCGAGCCCGGCGTCTACGAGATCGACGTGGGCACCGCGGCCGGCGACGTGCTCGCGATGAGCGGGGCGAGCCGCGACGCCAGCGCCGTCCTGCTCGGCGGCTACTTCGGCACCTGGCACGACATTGACGCGGTAGCAGGCCTGCCGGTGTCAGCCCCGGACCTGCGGCAGGCGGGCGCGTCACCGGGCGCGGGAGTCATCATCGTACTGCCGCCGGACGCGTGCGGGCTCGCCGAGACCGCCCGGGTCCTGGCGTATCTGGCCGGCCAGAGCGCTCGTCAGTGCGGGCCGTGCACCTTCGGCCTGCCGGCGATCGCCGAGGACTTCGCCCAGCTCGCATCGGGCCGCGCGCAGGGCCACGTGCTGGACCGGCTGCAACGCAGGTTCGGGATGATCGCCGGCCGGGGCGCCTGTCACCACCCCGACGGCGCCGTCCGGCTGGCCGCCTCCGCGCTGACGGCATTCGCGGCCGACGCGCATGCCCACATTTCGCACCGGCCGTGCCAGACGGGATATCGCGGGGCGGAGCGCCCGGCGGTGCTGCCGATTCCCCGGCCCTCGGCGGAAGGGGCATGGCGGTGAGGCGGCAGCTGACCGTCGACCCGATCGCCTGCGACGGGCACGCCCTGTGCGCGGACCTGCTGCCCGAGCTGGTCGAGCTGGACGAATGGGGCTACCCCATCCTGGCCGCTGGCGAGGTCCCGCCGCGGCTGACCGGGCCTGCCCGCCGGGCGGTCAGAGCGTGCCCGACGCTGGCCCTGCGCCTGGAGACCGTGCACCACGAGAGGAGAGAGGATCACCCGTGAGCGTGATCGACAAGCCGAGCCACCGGCTCCGCGCGGACAGGTCCGGCGGCGCCGAGGGAAACGAGCGGCTCACCGCCATGACCGGCCTGGTTCTGCTGCTGCTGTTCGCCGCCGAGGGCGTCACGATCCTGAGGGTGCACAGCCTGCTGACGCTGCACTTCTTTCTCGGGATGCTCCTGCTGGGACCGGTAGCGCTGAAGATCAGCTCGACGGTGTACCGGTTCGCCCGCTACTACACCCGCTCGCAGCCGTACGTCCGCAAGGGACCGCCCGCCCCGCTGCTGCGCGTGCTCGGGCCGCTGGTGATCATCACGTCGCTCGGCGTCATCGGCACCGGCGTGGCGCTGGCGTTCGTCGGCCCGTCGAACGCGCCCTGGCTGTTCCTGCACAAGGCGTTCTTCATTGCCTGGTTCGCGATGATGGTCATCCACGTGCTCTGGTACGCCCCGCGGCTGCCGCGGCTGCTCACCGGTCATGCCGCCGGCCGGGCCAGGCATGTGCTGGCGGGCTCGGCGACGCGCTGGCTGCTGCTCGCCGCGGCACTGGCAGGCGGCCTGGTCATCGCGCTGATGACCGTGCACCTGACCGCCAAGTGGGGCGTCGCGAGCTTCGGGCCCGGCGCCCCGGGGCCCGCGGCCGCCTTCCTCAGCCGCTGACGGGCAGGACGCGGGCTAGGCGACCACGCCCGGCTGGGCGACCGTCACGGCCTCGCGCATCCAGGTACCGATGCGCTCCAGCAGCGCGGGCTGCGCGCTGGCCTCGGCGTGGCCGAAGCCGGGGATGATCCACAGTTCCTTCGGGTCGCGCGCCGCGGCGTACAGCTGCTCGGCGTGCCCGACGGGAAAGAAATCGTCCTTGTCCCCGTGCACGATGAGCAGCGGCGTCGGCGAGATCAGGGCAGCCGCCTCGTCGGGTGGCATCGGAATCGGATCCCACCGGCCATGGCTGATCCGGGTATTGAGGAACTTCCTGGTGACCAGCCGACCGGCCCGCCGCTCGACCGCGAAGTGCACCCGGCGCATCGGCTTGGTGCCCCGGTAGTACCAGTGGCCGGGGCTGCTGACCGAGACCACCGCGTCGACCCCGCCGGCCAGGCCCGCGTGCCGCAGCACGATGGACGCGCCCATCGAGAACCCGACCGTCGCGATCCGCCGGTAGCCGAGCTCGCGCGCGTAGGCGACCACGACATCGACGTCCTTGATCTCGAGGTCGCCCAGCGTCGACACCCCGCCGGACCGGCCATGACCGCGGAAGTCGAACGTGACCACGCCGCCCACCCGGTTGAACGTGGTCGCGGCGCGCCACACCCACGGGCGCTGCCAGCTCTGCGTGAAGCCGTGCGCCAGCACGATGGCCAGGTCGCTGTCGCCGGGCAGATGCGCCACGTCGATCGGCACGCCGTCCTCGGTCACGATCGTGCTGGCTTTCGTCACGGGCTTGGTCATGAACCTATTGTGCTGGACCCGCTCACGCGGACTGGCCGGGTACCCGCCCGCTCGCGGGCCTTCCCACCCGGCCAGGGGCTGGGGCACTCTGGATGCCTGCCTGCCCTCGCCGTGATCCGCCCGCCCGGAGGCGCCGCATGCCCGTGCTCGAGTCACTTCTGTCCGCGATCCGCGCCGCCACGATCGAGGTGGTGGACCTCACCGCCCGGCTGGAGCCGGCGACGCCAGCAAACAGGCTGCCGGTGCCGTTTGGGGCAGCCAAGTACGGGCTCACTCAGCTGCAGAACCTCTCCATGCTCCCGGCCACCGGCGCCGTCGTCATCGCAGGCCCGCTGCCGATCGCCGGCGGCTCCGGCAGCCCGTGCCGGGCACTTGCCCTGGTCGAGCGGTCCTGATGCTGGTCACCGAAGCGGTCGGCGCAACGCTCGCCGACCTCGGCGTCGACACCGTGTTCGGCGTCGTGGGCAGCGGCAATTTTCACGTGACCAACGCCCTGGTGGCACGCGGAGCACGGTTCTTCGCCGCCCGGCATGAATCCGGCGCGGCCAGCATGGCCGATGGCTGGGCCCGGATGTCGCGGCGGCCGGGCATCCTCACCGTGCATCAGGGCCCCGGCCTGACCAACGCGCTCACCGGCATCACCGAGGCCGCCAAGAGCCGCACGCCGATGCTGGTCCTGGCGGCCGACGTGGCCGCCTCGGCGGTGATGTCCAACTTCCGCATCGACGTGCCCGCCATCATCGCAGGCACCGGCGCGACGCCGGCCCGGCTGCACTCCCCCGGCTTCGCCATCGACGACACCGTGCGCGCCTACCGGACCGCGACCGAGCAGCAGCGGACCGTCGTGCTGGCACTGCCGCTGGACGTGCAGGCGGGCGCGTGCATCCTGCCGGCCGTCAGCCCCGCCGGGGCGACCGGGGCCCCGCAGCCCGCCGAGCCCGCGGCCGGGGCTGTCGTCGCGCTGGCGGATGCCCTGGCTCGGTCGGACCGGCCGGTATTCATCGCCGGGCGCGGCGCCCGCACGGCGGGCGCCCGCGCTGACCTCGAACGGCTGGCCGATGCCTGCGGCGCGCTCCTCGCCACGTCAGCGGCCGCCAAGGGCCTGTTCCGCGGCAGTGCGTGGGACCTCGACGTCAGCGGCGGATTCGCGTCGCCGCTGGCAGCCGAGCTGATCCGCGGCGCTGACCTGGTCGTCGGCTGGGGCTGCTCGCTCAACATGTGGACGCTCCGGCACGGGGCGCTCATCGGCGCGGACGCCATCGTCGCGCAGGTGGACTGCGACCCCGGCGCCATCGGCGCGTACCGGCGCGTGCATATCGGGGTGACGGGCGACGTGCGGCTGGTCGCCCGCGCGGCGGCGAGCCTGCTCGGCCACGGGCAGGACGGCTACCGGTCAGCCGAGCTGAGGGATCGGCTCGCGCGCGGCATCCGCTGGCGGGACGTGCCGTACGAGGACTGGGGCGACGGCGCCAGCATCGACCCGCGGACGCTCACGATCGCGCTGGACGACATGCTCCCCGCGGACCGCATCGTGGCGGTGGACTCCGGCAACTTCATGGGCTACCCGAGCATGTACCTGGCCGTCCCGGACGCCGACGGCTTCTGCTTCACGCAGGCCTACCAGGCGGTCGGGCTCGGGCTGTCGTCCGCCATCGGCAGCGCCATCGCCCGGCCGGACCGGCTGACGGTCGCCGCGCTCGGCGACGGCGGCGCGCTGATGGGCATCAGCGAGCTGGAGACCGTGGTGCGGCTGCGGCTGCCGATGGTCATCGTGATCTACGACGATGCGGCGTACGGCGCGGAGGTGCACCATTTCGCGCCGGGCGGTCATGCCCTCGACACGGTCAGGTTTCCCCCCGCCGACCTCGCGGCGATCGGGCGCGGATTCGGCTGCGCGGCCGTGACCGTGCGCGGGCCCGGCGACCTGCAGCCGGTGCAGGACTGGCTGGACGGCCCCCGCGACCGGCCAATCCTCATCGACGCGAAGGTCACCGCTGACCGCGGCTCGTGGTGGCTGGAGGAGGCGTTCCGCGGGCACTAGCGCCCGCAAGCGCTGCGCAAGAATAGGGCGCCCGCGGAGGCCGAATCCGCGGGCGCCCTGGTTCTTACGGCGCTAGCGCGCCTTGAGTCCTCACTCCGTGAGCACCTTGCCGGGGCCCAGCGGATCGTCCTCGCTGTGAATCTTCGATCCGTCACCCGCGCCGCTGATGCTCATGCCGGCCAGGGCGAGTTCCTGCTCCTCCTCGGGGTAGGCCACCTCGCCATGCACCGCCAGGTCGCCCATCAGCTGCTCCTCGTCGCTCATCCGCAGCTTCGTGAACCTGCTGATGACCCACAGGATGGCGAACGTGACGAACCCGTCCCAGACGATGACCGTGCCCGCGGCGCCGGCCTGGATGAGCAGCTGACGCGGGTGGCCGTAGAACAGGCCGGCTCCGGAAATCGACGGGTTCTTGCCGATACCGAGATACTCGATCATCTTCGGGTCGGCCAGCAGGCCGACTAGGAGGCCGCCGAGGAGGCCGGCGAACCCGTGCGTGTAGACCACGCCGAGGGCATCGTCCACCTTGTTGAACGGCCAGACCTTGCGCGGCAGGTAAGACCACAGGCCCCATACGGCCGCGGAGCAGACCAGGCCGATGACAATCGCGCCGACGCCATTGACGTAGCCGGCCGCCGGGGTAATTCCGACCAGGCCGCAGATCATGCCGTTGACGCCGCCGAGGAAGGTGGCCTTCTTCTCCCTGCCGAAGCTCAGATCCATGATGATCCAGGTCATCATGGCCACGGCCGTCGCCAGGTTGGTGTTGATCACGGCGGATGCCGCGTCCGCGCCTGCGAAGTACGGGTCGCCGCCGTTAAATCCGTTCCATCCCAGCCACAGGATGCCGGCTCCGACCGCTACGAACAGCAGGTTGTTCGGAACCGCCTTCTCGCGGTCACGCTGCAGCCGCGGTCCGACCATCGCCGCGGCCACGAAGCCCGAGACGCCGGCCGCGAGGTGGATGACGTAGCCGCCACTGAAGTCCAGCGCGCCCTTCTGCGCCCAGAAGCCGCCGCCCCACAGCAGGAATGCGTTCACCGCGTAGGCAAACGTGATCCACAGCGGGACGAATACCAGCCACACCTTGAACTTGATGCGCCCGAGCACGCTGCCGATAAACAGAATCGGCGTGATGGCAGCGAACACGAACTGGAAGTAGACCAGTGACGACTCAGGGAACCTGAAGTTCGGCATCAAGCCCTTGAGCAGCGGGATGTTGGCTTGCGCCTGCTCCCCCGCCACGCCGACTACCTGGCCGGGCTCACCCACGAACGAGCTGATCCATGGGTTGCCGAAACCCATCTTGAAGGCCCACAGGACCCAGACGATGAGCGTTAGGCAAAACGTGCAGAAGACCATGAGCATGGTGTTGACCGCCCATTTTCTCTGCACGATTCCGCCGTACAGAACCGCGAGGGCGGGGATGCTCATCAGACCGACAAGCGTCGCGGCTGTCAGTTGCCAGGCGTTATCCCCGGAACTGAGCCAGTGCGCATAGGGAACCACTCTCCGCCTCCAGAGGCTGAAGCGAAGGGTTTGCTGGGGAGAGCCAGGCAGCGCCGACCAGCACGCTCCTACAGCCGACCGCTTCGTGTCGTCAGGAACTGTTTAGTTCTCCCATGTGTGAGTTTCAGGCGCGTTTCCTGGCTGTTACGGAGCCGGCAACAGGCGCTGGTGGAGGGCGCCCCTTGTTAACTGGCTGTTTCCGCGGCCCGTTTTGCGCGATTCTGACCGGGCCACCGGTCGACGCTCACCCAGTGGCGGCCCGGATCCCGCCAGCGGCGTCCTGGATCCCGCTCAGCGGCGTCCCGCCGCGCACAAAGCGGCCTGGCCGGCTCCCCGGCGCTGACGGCCGGACCGGCCAGCCGAGTCTGCACGGGGCGAAATGCCCGCGGGAAACGAGGCAGTCAGCGCAGCGGCCGCCGATCGCCCGGCCGGGCGAGGCGCGAGCGACGGGGGGCGCGGTACGCCGGGAGCCGACCGGTCCGGCCGGGCGACCGCGCTTACTGGCGCGGGCAGCCGGGCACCGGGCGAGGGAGACAAGGCGAACGCCAGCGGCCCGGGCACCCAGCGGCCGGGCCGGGCGACCGGGCGGAGCTGAAACACGAGATTCACCCAAATGTCACGGTCACGTAACAGTGTGAGCTCTTTGCCTTGAGCATTGGATCTGGCGGACTTACGCTCCTCCCAAGCCGCTTTGGTAAGCGCTTACCCTGAACCCCCCTCGGCGATGTAAAGCCCTCGCAGGTGAGCGCCGGCGATCAGGGTAAGCGCTTACCGGAGCAGGCGGAGAGCGGCGGCCGGACCGCATGGGCGGCCGCGACGGCCGGGAACGGCGACCGGAGGAGCGCAGTGGCGGACATACCCGAGACGGCGGCGGCGCCCACGATCTATGACGTGGCGCGCATCGCGGGCGTCTCGATCGCCTCGGTGTCACGGGTGCTGAACGATCAGCGTAACCCGCGGCAGGAAACCAGGGAACGGGTACTGCAGGCGGTCTCTGAGCTCGGATTCATCCCGGACGGGGCGGCGCGCGCGCTGAGCGCCCGGCTGAAGGAAGTCGTCGGGGTGGTCATGCGCCGCGTCCGCTGGGTGAGTGACAGCGAGGGCGGCTTCGCCGAAGAGGACGAGAACCTCCAGTTCACTGATGTGATCAACCGCGGCATCGAGGTCGCCGCCCAGCGGCAGGGCTTCAACCTGCTCATCGGCTCGGTCTATGTCGATGATCACGACGTCAGCGACCGGCTGCTCGCCCTCGCGCGCAAGAGCGACGGCCTGATCCTGCACGACCACGTACTGGAGCCCGACCAGCTCGAGCAGCTGTCGAAGCGGATCCCGATCGTCACGCTGGCCAACGTGGATACGCCCACCACGGTCAACGTGCACGGCGACAACCGGGCGGGCATGCGCGACCTCGCCAGGCACCTGCTGAGGGACCACGGCTACCGGACGATTGCCTACCTGTCCGGCCTCGCCGACAGCCCCGACAGTGTCGCGCGGCAGGAGAGCGTCGCCGCGGAAGCGGCCGCGGTCGGCGCCACCTTGCTGACCGGGCCCGGGTGGCAGGGCAACTACTACGCGGCCGGTGGCGCGCGGGTGATCAAGCGGCTGATCGCGAGCGAGGCCCCGCTGCCGCGCGCGATCGTCTGCGCCAACGACCAGACCGCCCTCGGCGTCATGTATGCGCTCGCTCAGCACGGGCTCGACGTGCCCGGCGACGTGGCGGTGGCCGGCTACGACGACGTGCCGATGGCCAGGCACCTGCGGCCGCAGCTCACCACCGTGCGCCAGCCGATCCAGGACATCGGCGCCACCGCGTTCGACCTGCTGCATTCCATGATCGGCAACGGTGTACCGGAAGAGCGCGACATCGTGCTCCCGACCCGGCTGATACGGCGGGAGAGCTGCGGCTGCCCGCCCGAGCCTCCACTTTCCGTCGTGCGTGCGGGCTGATCGGAGAATGCGATGCGCGTGATCATCCGCCGGATCGGCTTCTACATCATCACCGCGATAGCGGCGATCACCGTGATCTTCTTCATCCCGCGGGTAATGCCGGGCAACCCGGTCGACGCGGTGCTCTCGCACATGCAGGGCGCGGTGATCACGAAGCAGACGCTGCACGCTATCGAGGAGGAGTTCGGCTCGGCCACCAAGGCGAGCCTGTGGTCCCAGTACACCCGCTACTGGAGCAACCTGCTGCACGGGAACCTCGGCGTCTCGACGAGCAACGGAATGGTCCCGGTCACCACCGTCATCCGCGGGGCGCTGCCCTGGACGCTCGGCCTGGTCGGCACGGCGACGCTGATCAGCTTCGTCCTCGGCACCCTGCTGGGCATCCTGGTGGCCTGGCGCCGCGGCACCTGGCTGGACAGCCTGCTGCCGGCCACGACTTTCTTCCAGGCCGCGCCTTACTTCTTCCTCGCGTTCCTGGCGATCGACCTGTTCGCGATCAAGCTCGGCTGGTTCCCGTCCGGCAGCGCCAGGAACTCCCTCGACTTCCCGGCCTTCGACTGGACCTACATCAGCGACGTCCTCTACCACGCCGTGCTGCCGGCGCTGACCATCGTGGTCGCCTCCGCCGCGGGCTGGATCGTCGGCATGCGCAATGTCATGGTCACCACGATGGACGAGGACTATGTCCTCGTCGCGCAGGCCAAGGGGCTGCCCAAGCGGCGGGTGGTCTGGTACGCGGCTCGCAACGCGATCCTGCCGAGCATTTCCGGGTTTTCCCTGGCGATCGGCTTCGTGGTCTCCGGCGCGCTGCTGACCGAGATCGTCTTCAGCTATCCCGGTCTCGGCTACGTCCTGCTCAACGCCGTGCAGGAGGCTGATTACGCCCTGCTCCAGGGCGTGTTCCTGGTCATCATGCTGGCCGTCCTGGTCGCGAACCTGGCGGCTGACTTCGTGTATGTGTTCCTCGACCCGCGCACCAGGCAGGAGGCCTGAGCATAATGACCATGGGGACGAGCACGGACCTGGGCGGTGCGGGCATCGCCGAGCCCGGCCCACCTCCGGCCGGTACCACGGGGGGCCCGGCCGCACCAGACAGGCGGGGCCGGCCGAAGCTGCGGCTGCCCCGGTCGCCCAAGGTCGTCATCGGCGTGGGCATGCTGATCATGTTCCTGGTGCTGGCGGTGATCGGCCCGTGGATCGCGCCCTACAATCCGAGCCGCAGCTTCTCCGCCACGGCCAGCTTCCCGCAGCCCCCGTCCGCCGCGCACCTGCTCGGCACCACTCAGCAGCAGCAGGATGTGCTGTCCCAGCTGCTGACCGGCGGCCGCAGCACGGTGCTGGTCGCGTTCATCGCCGGGATCGTGGCGACCGTGCTGTCGGTCCTCATCGGCGTGACGGCAGGCTACGCCGCGGGGCTGACCGATGACATGCTGTCCATGCTCGCCAACTTCTTCCTCGTGCTGCCCGCCCTGCCGCTGCTCATCGTCATCTTCGGGTTCCTGCATAGCGCCCAGACCAGCGGCGGGGGCGGGATCGACGTGCTGATCGGCCTGATCATCGCGATTACCGGGTGGGCCTGGGGCGCCAGGGTGCTGAGAGCGCAGACTCTCTCGCTGCGCCGCCGCGACTACGTGGAATCGGCGCGCCTCATCGGCGAGCGCGGCTGGCGGATCATCGGCTTTGAGATCCTGCCGAACCTGATCCCCATCGTGGCGTCGTCCTTTCTGTTCACCGTGCTGTACGGGGTGGGCACCTATACCGCTCTCGCTTTCCTCGGTCTGGTCAACCCCAACGACTGGAGCTGGGGCGGCATGCTCTTCTACGCCCAGGTGGCGGGCGCCGAGCAGAGCGGGTACTGGTGGCTGTTCATCCCGCCGGGGCTCGCGGTGGCCCTGCTCGGTACCTCGCTGGCCCTGGTCAACTTCGGAATTGACGAATTCATCAACCCGCGGCTGCGCGCCGCCGGTCTTTCCCGGCGCCGCGCCCGCCGCGCCGGCGTGACCGGCCTGCCCAGGCGCTTCGTGCTCGGCGTGACCCCGGTCGCCCTGCAGGCCCGGGCTGCCACGCCGCCGCTGGCCGCGGCCAGCGGCGCCCCGCCCGGCTCGGGGCCGGCCGCGCCACCACCGCCGGCGCCCCGCCGCGGCGACACTGCGGTCGAAACGGAATCACTCGACGCTGGCCCGGCCCGCTCCGGCCGGCGCCGGCCAGGAAGGGGCCAGCGTTGAGCGCATCCCGGCCGGCCGTCCGGCCTGAGCACCAGCCGCTGCCCGACGGCGAGCCGCTGCTCGAGGTCAGCGGCCTTTGCGTCGACTACGGCGCGGGCGCCGACGCTGTGCACGCCGTCCTCGAGGCTGACCTCATCCTGCACAGCGGCGAGGTACTTGGCCTGGCGGGCGAGAGCGGCAGCGGCAAGTCCACTCTCGCCTACGCCATCACCCGGCTGCTTCGGGCGCCGGGGATCATCACCGGCGGCAGCGTGCGCTACCACCCGCGGCCGGGCCAGACGGTGGACATGCTCGCCATCGGCGAGCACGAGCTGCGGGCGCTGCGCTGGTCGGCGATCGCCGTGGTGATGCAGAGCGCGATGAACGCGCTCAACCCGGTGCTGTCGATCGGCGCCCAGCTCACTGACGTGCTGCGGGCGCACATGCCGGACATGAGCAAGGCCGAGCGCCGGGCCAGGGCGGCCGAGCTCCTCACGATGGTCGGCATCAACGCCGACCGGCTCGGCAGCTACCCGCACGAGCTGTCGGGCGGCATGCGCCAGCGCGTGATGATCGCGATGGCCCTGGCCCTGCAGCCGCAGGTCGTCATCATGGACGAGCCGACGACGGCACTGGACGTCGTCACCCAGCGCGAGATCCTCGAGGAGCTGATGGAGCTGCGCGAGCGGCTCGGCTTCGCGGTGCTCTTCATCACTCATGACCTGTCTCTGCTCATCGAGATCGCGGACTCGATCGCGGTGATGTACGCGGGCCGGCTGGTGGAGCGGGCCGAGGCCGCCGCGCTGTTCCGCGCGCCCCGCCACCCCTACAGCCTGGGGCTGCTCAGCTCCTTCCCGGCCCTGCATGGCGAGCAGCGCCACATGACCGGCATCCCCGGCTCCCCGCCCGACCTGAGCCAGCTGCCGACCGGATGCGTGTTCCACCCGCGGTGCATGTACGCAATGGACCGTTGCCGGACAGACTCACCGCCGCTGATGGCCCTGAGCGAGGGCAACGGCAGGCTCGTCTCATGCTGGCTGCAGGACGGCTCCGCGGCGGCGCCTGCCGCGCTGGCGGCCCCCGAGGTCGCCGCCGCCGGCGCGGGAAGAGGAGCCGGCGGCGCTGCGACGGCAGGCGATCCCGCGGCGGACGGCGCAGCGGCGGACGGCGCAGCGGTCGCGGCTGAGGGCACGCCAGCGTGGGCACGCCCCGTCGCCAGCGTGCCCCCGGCGGCGGCCTCGCCGCCCGCCGGCGAAGCCGCCGCGGCTGACGGCGCGCCCCCCGCCGGCGAAGCGGCCCCGGCGGACGAGCCATCCCCGGCTGAAGAGCCATCTGCTGCCGACAGGCCGCCGGCGGCTGACGGGCCGCCACCGCCGGCCAGTTCCGCCTCGGTACATCTCGGGAGCACGCCATGACAGAACTCGGCGTGTCCGCCGCGCCGCCGCCGGCCGCCGCCGCGCCGCTACTGGAGGCTCGCGACCTCACCAAGCACTTCACCGTGCACGGGTCAGCTGCGCGCGGGCTGCGCCGCCGAGCGGGTGCCCGCGGCCGGGCTTCGTCGTCGCCGGTGGCGGGCACCGTCGTGCACGCGCTGGAGGACGTCTCGATCCCCCTGCCGCAGGCCCGCGTAACCGCGGTCGTGGGCGAGAGCGGCTCAGGCAAGTCGACGCTGGCCAGGGTTCTCGCCCGGCTGATCGAGCCGACCGCGGGCCAGCTGCTGCTCGACGGGAGCGAAGTGACCAGCGGCGGGCGGCGGCAGTACGCGCGCCAGGTCCAGATGGTGCTGCAGGACCCGTTCTCCTCGCTCAACCCGGTGCACGACGTGCGCTACCACCTGGCACGGCCGCTCCAGGTACACGGCCTCGGCGGGCGCGGCGCCGATCTGAACGAGGCGATCGCCGGCCTGCTCGACCGGGTGGCCCTGAGTCCCGCGAGCCAGTTCATCAACAAGTACCCCCATGAGCTCTCCGGCGGCCAGCGTCAGCGGGTCGCCATCGCACGCGCCCTCGCCGTCCGGCCGCGGGTGCTGCTGGCCGACGAGCCCGTCTCGATGCTGGACGTGTCGATCCGGCTCGGCCTGCTGAACCTGCTCGGTGACCTGCGTGACCGCGAGGGGCTCGCGATCCTCTACATCACCCACGACATCGCCTCGGCGCGGTATCTGGCCAACACGATCGTCGTGATGTACGCGGGCCAGGTGGTCGAATCGGCCCCGTCCCAGGCAGTCACCGACCAGCCCGCTCATCCCTACACGCAGCTGCTGCTCAGCGCGGCCCCCGATCCCGATCGCACGCAGCCGCCCGCACTGCAGGCGCGCGGCGCGCCGCCGAGCCTGGTGGACCCGCCGTCCGGCTGCCGCTTCCATCCGCGCTGTCCGCATGCCATGGCCGTCTGCGCCGACACCGCACCGCCCGCATTTGACGTGGCACTGGGCCACCAGAGCGCCTGCTGGCTGCAGGCCACCAGCCTCGACGCCGCACAGTCCCGGCCTCTCGCGCGGCCGCGGCCAGGCGGGGCGGCCGCGGCGCCTAGTTCCGCCCCCGAGCTGGGAGAGGAGACGTGATGAACCGGGATACCCCCTAGCGGTCCACCGCTAATCCCGCGGACAGCACTGACGCATTCACTCACGCAGGCAGACGGGCAGGCGCCCGGCCGGCCCGCACCGCCTACTGGCAACAGACCCCGACACGGTCGATAACAACAGGCCGGCGACAACGCCGGCCGGGCACAACGGAGTTTAAGCAATGAATCACAGAATCCTGAAAGGGCTGGCGGGGACAGCTGTCCTGGCCATGGCGCTCGCTGCCTGCAGCAGCTCGGGCTCGACAGCCAGCTCTTCGTCCTCCACGGGGACTTCGTCGTCAGCGACGGGCAAGCCGCTGGTGATTGACGACACCCCCATCTCGCCGATGACCGACACCTTCAACCCGTACTCATCGACCTCGACGGGCTACGTCGTCGGCGCGGAAGCGCTGTACAACGAGCCGCTGATGATCTGGAACACGCTGAACCCGAACCAGGCGCCGTTCCACGTCCTCGCCACCGGATACAGCTGGTCGGACGGCGGCAAGACGCTGACGCTGACCACCCGCTCGGGCGTCAAGTGGAGCGACGGCAAGCCGTTCAGCGCCAGCGATGTCGCGTTCACGTTCAACATGATCAGGACCGTCCCGGGCCTGCAGACCGACGGCACGCCCGTACCGGTCAGCGCGACCGCGCCGAACGCCACCACCGCGGTGCTGAAGTTCAGCCAGCCCGAGTACGCCAACCTGTTCCTCATCGGCCAGACCTACATCGTGCCGCAGCACATCTGGTCGAGCGTCAAGCCGGCCACCTTCGCTGACCCCAGTCCGGTCGGCACCGGCCCGTACGTGGTCGACAAGTTCACCCCGCAGGGCTTCACGCTCAAGGCCAACCCCGATTACTGGAACAAGGCCAACGTGCACGTCCCCGAGGTTGACTACCCGTCCTACAACGCCAACTTCAACATCGTGAACCCGCTGGCGACCGGCCAGATCGACTACGCCGGCAATGACATCGCCAACGTGCAGAACGTGTACCTGGCCAAGAGCCCCGACAACCACACCTGGTTCCCCAAGGCGCCGTACCTGAACGCCAACAACGTGGTGTCGCTGATCTTCAACGTCACCAAGGCTCCGCTGAATGACCCGGCGGTGCGCGAGGCCATCAGCTACGCCATCAACAGGCAGCAGCTCTCCTCCCAGGGAGAGACCGGCTACGAGCTGCCGGAGACCTCCAGCAGCGGCCTGCTGCTGCCCTCCGCCAAGACCTACCTCGAGCCGTCACTGGCGAACAACCTGCCCGCCGGCGGCGACCCGGCGAAGGTCACTTCGATCCTCAAGGCCGACGGCTGGACCAAGACCGGCGGCAAGTGGACCAAGAACGGCAAGACGATCAGCTTCTCGATCGCCGACCCGATCCCCTACTCCGACTACTACCTCGACGCTCAGGACATCGCCAAGCAGCTCAACGCCCAGGGCATCGAGGCCACGGTCGACGGCATCGGCAACCCGACCGTGTGGGATGGCGATGTCACCAACGGCACCTTCGACGCTGCCATCCACTGGAGCAACCAGGGGCCGACGCCGTACCAGATCTACGACAACTGGCTGGACCACACGCTGAGCGCACCGGTCGGCAAGGCGGCCGCAGGCGACCTCGGCCGGTACGACAGCCCGGCGGCGCAGGCGGCGCTCAGCGAGTACGCGGGCAGCGGCTCCTCATCGGGCCAGCACGCGGCGATCACCAAGCTCGAGAACATCATAAACACCCAGGTCCCGGTGGCCCCGCTGCTGTCCGGCGCGGACTGGTATGAGTACTCCACCAAGGACTACGTCGGCTGGGAGTCTGCCAGCAACCCGTTCATGAACCCGACGCCAGGCTCGCCGTACCTGGAAGAGACGGTCCTCCACCTCAAGCCAGCTTCCTGACCCGGATACCGGATCGCGAGGCGGAAGGACAACTGCAACAGCAATGAACCCCACTTCAGGGGCAGAACGCGCCCGGCCGGCCCGTATCGGGCCGGGCCGGCCGGGCGGGCGCCCAGACGGCCAGGAACCTGCTCAGGCGGCGATGACCGCGGGCACCGATCACTCGCTCACAACAGACCATTCGCACACCGCCGAGTACCCGCAGGCGACGGCGGCCCGGCCGGGAACAGAGCAGGGCACCGTCGATCAGGCGGCCGCGGGCGCTGGCGGCTCCCGGCCGGGCAGTATCGCTCAGGACGCCATCGCCCACGCCGGCCCGGCGCAGGCGCGCGCTGCCAGCCCCGGCGCCCACCCCGGCACCACTGGCACCGCACCGGATGGCACTGCGCTGGCCGATATGGCACTGGCCGGCAGCGCGCGGGCGGGTGCTCAGGAAACAGGGCCGCTCGCCGGGCTCTCGGTACTCGACAAGGTGCTGCTGCTGACCGGCGCCGACAGCTGGCGCACCCAGGGCGCCGACGCCCTCGGGCTGCGCCCGATGATCACGTCGGACGGCCCGGCCGGAGTACGCGGCATGATCCTGGATGAGCGCCATCCGTCGTCCAGCCTGCCGTGCCCGTCGGCTCTCGGGGCCACCTGGGATGCCGGGCTGGTCTTCGAGGTCGCTGCCGCCCTGGGCGCGGAGGCCCGGAGCAAGGGCGTCGACGTGCTCCTGGCCCCGACGATCAACCTGATGCGCACGCCGCTTGGCGGCCGCGGTTTCGAGTGCTTCGCCGAGGATCCGGTGCTGACCGCGCGGCTGGCCGTCGCCTACGTGCGCGGCGTGCAGCAGGCGGGCGTGGCGGCCACGATCAAGCACTACCTGGGCAACGAGACGGAGACCGAGCGCTGGAGCTACGACGCGCGCGTTGACGAGCACGTGCTGCGCGAGCTGTACCTGGTGCCCTTCGAGGCCTGTGTCCTGGAGGCGGCCGCCTACGTGGTCATGGCCGCTTATAACAAGGTCAACGGGGCGCCGATGACCGAGCACGGCCGCCTGCTCAAGGGAGTACTCAAGGACGAGTGGGGCTTCGACGGCGTCGTCACGTCCGACTGGCACGCGGCGCGCAGCACCACCGCGACCGCGCTTGCCACCCTGGACCTGTCCATGCCGGGGCCGGAAGGCCCCTGGGGCGACCTGCTCGCCCGCGCCGTGCAGGACGGCACGGTGAGCGAGGACGTGCTCGACGACAAGATCATCCGCCTGCTTCGGCTGGCGCGGCGCGTCGGAGCCCTGGACGGCGCGGCCTCAGCCACCCCGGCTTCAGGCGGCGCGGCTTCACGCGGCGCGCGCCCTACGGGCCGGGCTGGCCCCGAAGGCGGCGCTGCGGCTGCTCAGGGCAGCGTTCCGGCTCTTGTCGATGACCAGCTGCTCCGCCGGGCAGTCGCGGCCTCCTGCGTGCTGCTGCGCAACGAGGATGGCCTGCTTCCGCTGGACCCGGCCGCTGTCCGCCGTGTCGCTGTGCTGGGTCCGAACGCCTTCTGGCCGACCATCCAGGGCGGCGGCAGCGCCGGGGTGTCCCCGGTCAGCGTCTCGACCCCCGTCGAGGCGTTCTGCGCCGCGCTCGCCGGCCAGGCCGACGTTATCGCGGCACCGGGCTGCCAGACGTGGGTGGCCGTTCCCGAGGCACCCGCCGGCTCGCTGCGCGATCCGGCGATCGGGGAACTCGGGCTGCGGCTGGAGTTCCGCGGCGCGGACGGCACGCTGCTCGCCGCCGAGCACCGGGCTTCGGCCACGCTGGCCTGGTGGGACGGCGTTCCGCCCGGCGTCGGCTGGGGCGAGGGGGGAAGGATCGTGCTGCTCGCGTCCTACCGCGCGGCAACCAGCGGCCCGCACCTGTTCGGCGCATCCGGCGTCGGCGGCCTCTCTCTCGCCGTCGACGGGGTCCTGGTGGCCGACCAGGTCACCAGGACGCCCGACGATCCGGTCGAGGCCATGACGCGGCCGGGCGAGGTCCGCGCCGAGGTGGAGCTGGCGGCGGACCGTGACGTGCGCGTGCAGCTCGAGTTCGTCCCCGCCGCCGACGGCGCCGGGCCGCTGGCGGTCCGGCTCGGCATTGTGCCCGCGATCGACGACGACCGTCTGATCGCCGAGGCCGAGCAGGCCGCCGAGTTCGCCGATGTCGCCGTCGTCGCGGTGGGCTCGGCCGCGATGACTGAGAGCGAGGGCTTCGACCGGGCCACGCTTGCGCTGCCGGGCCGTCAGGACGACCTGGTGCGTGCGGTCGCCAGAGCCTGCCCGCGGACGGTGGTGGTGGTCAACTCCGGCATGCCCATGCTGATGCCATGGGCCGCGCAAGTGGCCGCCATCGTCCAGGCGTGGCTGCCGGGCCAGGCGATGGGCGAGGCACTCGCCGACGTGCTGCTGGGCGCAGCCGAACCCGGCGGCAGGCTGCCGGTCACCTTCCCGGCAGCCGAGGCCGACTGCCCCGTCCTGCATGCGGCACCGGTGGACGGCGTCCTGCGTTACGACGAGGGCCTGCTGATCGGCTACCGCGGCTATGACCGGCAGGGGATCAGCCCGCATTTCGCGTTCGGGCACGGCCTGGGCTACACCACCTGGGAGTACGAGTCCGTGCATGCATCGGCGGCGGAGCCCGGGCCGGGCAGCCAGCGCCGCGCGGGCGACATGGAGCTGACGGTGACGATCCGTAACACCGGGCGCCGGGCAGGCAAAGAGGTCGTGCAGGCCTACCTGGCGGCGGCGCCCGGTGACCAGGGGCGCCCGGTCCGGGTGCTCGCGGCGTTCGCGGCCGTCACCGCCGAGCCGGGCGAGACGGCCGACGTCAGGCTGCGCGTGCCCGGCCGGGCCTTCTGCCGCTACGACGAGGCCCGCGCAGCGTGGCTGCCGGTTCCCGGCCCCTTCACGCTGCAGGTCGGCCGTTCCTCACGCGATCTGCGGCTCTCCCTGATTGTCGCCGCCCCCTGAGCTGTCCAGTGCACGGGCCGGGCCGCATGCGGCGCA
>JBKQMG010000189.1:0-3809 GCA_052146815.1 Streptosporangiaceae bacterium
CCCAGCAGGGAGACCACGGCATGCCACTCGATGTTGTGGCTCACCGGATACTGGAAGATCTGGCGCAGCGTGTTGCGATGATGGTTGCTGAGGTGCGCAGGCTCTGACGTCGATGACATCCGGGCTCTTCTCCGCCCACGATAGCCCGGAGCGGGGACCCGGTCAGGTTCATGAGTCTTTGCTGCGCCCGGCCGTGAGGCCGGGCACGGCAGCCTTGCAAGCCTCGCGGCTGCATGCGCCGCATTTGCATGCGCCATTGCTGCCGAGCTGTGTTCCTTGTGCCGCCGATGCGAGCGTCAGGGGGGTCCCAGGTCGGGGATTGGTCCTGGCCGGCGGTCAGCCAGTCACTCCGGCCGCCGAAGCGGACCGAGAGCACGGCCAGCTGCGGATGCTCTTCCAACCAGGCATAGCGGACAGGCCCGGGGTGTTGGCCGGGCCGGAAGCCGCGGACCGGCGCGGGACCTTTCGGGGAGCGGGGCCCCGAGGGCGCTGCCGGGGATGCCGTCGCGCTCACGGTGGCCGCCGGCCCAGCGGGCCAGCTCAGCGCGGTAGGCCGGGTCGGCGAGCAGGTCGCGCTCGGCGTCGGCGGCCAGGCACAGCACGCGCACGGCCTCGCCGTGGTCTAGGAAGTGCAAGACCGCGCCCTTCGATGCTGGCCGCAGCGGCCAGTTCGGCCCGGATGCCCCGGTGGCACCGCCCGGCTGCTGAACGGCTCCCGGGTGGTCTGCCGCTGGCCGATGGCCGCGTGCAGCTCACGCTCCTGCGGCGTCGCGCAGTGATGCCCGGCCAGCTGGATCTCAGCCAGCAGCAGCGGCTGGCCAGGATCGGGCAGCAGCTGTATGCCGGGCTTCAGGTCCGCCACCGCGGCCGCGACGCGCAGGTTGAACAGCGCGGCGCCGCAGGCGATATGCGGGGCGCGGCCGTGGGGATCCCCGACTGGCAGCATCCGCGCCGGGTCGGCGCGCAGCTCAATCGTGCCGTCGGCGTCCCGGATCCGGAACCGCCACGGCTGGGTGTTGTGCATCGACGGCGCGGCACCGCCACGCCCTCAGCAGCTCATCGATCAGCTGCCGGGACGGCTTTCCCGGCCCGCCGGATCCCCTGCATGGCCCATCTTCGGCCACCATAGTCTCAGTGTCGCCGGCCCCCGGACCGCCCACAGGGCCGCTAGTCCCGGCAGTGCGGCCGATCTGCGCGTTCTGCGCCGCCGCCTGGGCCGGCGGACAGCCGGGGGCTCGACTTTGCGGGTGTGCTCGCCCGGTCCCGGTCTGAGTTTCCTCGGTAAGCTCAGAGGGTGCGTGTCTGGCCTGGGACTGCTTATCCGCTTGGTGCCACCTGGGATGGGTCAGGTACTAATTTTGCCATTTTCTCCGAGGTGGCCGAACGGGTGGAGTTGTGCCTGTTCCACTCCGGCGACGGCCGCGAGATGCGTGTCGAGCTCTCCGAGGTGGACGGTTGCGTATGGCACTGCTACCTGCCTGGTGTCGGACCCGGCCGGGAGTACGGCTACCGCGTGCACGGCCCGTACGAGCCGCCGCTCGGGCACCGGTGCAACCCGGCCAAGCTGCTGCTCGACCCGTACGGCAAGGCCGTGGAGGGCCGGGTGCGCTGGCACGAGTCCCTGTTCAGCTACCGGTTCGGCCGTCCCGGTGCGATCAACACCCGTGACAGTGCCCCTTTTATGCCGCGCAATGTTGTCATCAACCCTTACTTCGACTGGGCGGATGACCGGCCGCCGCGTACGCCGTATCACGAGACGCTGATCTACGAGGCGCACGTCCGGGGCATGACGCTGCGCCATCCGAACGTTCCGCCCGAGCTGCGGGGCACCTATGCGGGCCTGGTTTCGCCGGTCATCATCGGTCATCTGACCCGGCTGGGCGTGACGGCCGTCAAGCTGATGCCGGTGCATCAGTTCGTGTCCGAGCGGGAACTGGCGGCGGCGGGCGGCCTGGCCAACTACTGGGGCTACAACACGATCGCGTTCCTGGCGCCGCACAACGGCTACGCCGCATCGGGCGAGCCGCACGGGCAGGTTGCCGAGTTCAAGGCGATGGTCAAGGCGCTGCACGCGGCGGGCATCGAGGTGATACTCGATGTCGGCTATAACCACACGGCCGAGGGCGGGGCGCTCGGCCCGACGCTGTCGTTCCGCGGCATCGACAACGCGGCCTATTACCGGCTGAGCGATGCTGACCCGGCGGTCTATCTGGACTACACCGGCTGCGGCAACAGCCTCAACGCCCGCCATCCGCAAGCGCTGCAGCTGATCATGGACTCGCTGCGGTACTGGGTCACCGAGATGCACGTCGACGGCTTCCGGTTCGACCTGGCCTCCGCACTCGCCCGCGAACTGCACGACGTGGACCGGCTGGCCGGGTTCTTCGACCTGGTCCAGCAGGACCCGGTGGTGTCGCAGGTGAAGCTGATCGCCGAGCCGTGGGACGTCGGGGAAGGCGGCTACCAGGTCGGCAACTTCCCGCCGCTCTGGTCGGAGTGGAACGGCAAGTACCGCGACGCGGTGCGCGACCTGTGGCGCGGCCAGCCGGCGGTGCTGGGCGAGTTCGCGGTCCGGCTGGCCGGCTCCAGTGACCTGTACGAGACCAGCGGCCGCCGTCCGGTCGCGTCGGTCAACTTCGTGGCCTGCCATGACGGGTTCACGCTGGCCGACCTGGTCAGTTTCAACGGCAAGCACAACGAGGCCAACGGCGAGGGCAACGGCGACGGTACGGATGACAACCGGTCCTGGAACTGCGGTGCGGAGGGCCCGTCGGACAAGCCTGCGGTCACCGAACTGCGGGCCCGGCAGATGCGCAACTTCCTGGTGACGCTGTTCTGCTCGCAGGGCGTGCCGATGCTGCTGGCCGGCGATGAGATGGGCCGCACCCAGCGCGGCAACAACAACGCCTACTGTCAGGACAGTCAACTGTCGTGGTTGGACTGGGAGAACGCCGGCAACTACGCGGACCTGCTTGACCTCACCTGCGCGCTGTCCGCGCTACGGCGGGCACACCCGATTTTCCGGCGCCGCCGGTTCTTCAGCGGGCTGCCCGCCGCAGGCGGCGCCGGGAACCTGCGAGACATCGTCTGGCTGACTCCGTCCGGCCGGGAGATGACCGATGCCGACTGGCAGGCCGGCTGTGCCGGGTCGCTGGCGGTCTTCCTGAACGGGGATGCGATCACCGAGCCGGACCCGCGCGGCGAGCGAGTGCGGGACGAGTATTTCCTGCTGCTGTTCAACGCGCACAGCGATGCCGTCCGGTTCGTGCTTCCCGACACCGAGCACGGGCACGGCTGGCACGCCGTTGTCGACACCGCCGCGCTCCCAGGCCGGACCGGCACCGGTCCCGGCGGCCGCCCCCCGATACTGCCCTGCGGCGCGGCGGTCGAGGTGGCCCGCCGCTCGGTTATGGTGCTGTGCGCCACTGACAGCCCGGCCGACGAGGCAACTCTGCCCAGGATGCTTTAGCACGTCCTGCCCGCCGTCACCTTGCGCCTTCTGGGCCCAGGCAGTTAGCGCCGCCGAGTGCAGGTGAGCGTCAGCTGGCGGATGCTCCACGCCCGCCTTTCGGTCGGCGAGAAACGCCCGGCCCGTTTGCACGATCCACTGCGGCGCGGCAGCGGCCTCGCGGGCAGCGAAGCCCTCCGCCAACGTCGCGCGAAGTGCTTCTCCGCCGGTCCCCTAGACGAGTGATTCCTTATTGATCATGGGTGTGTCGTTACGTGCGGAACGTGGCGAGGGTGCCCAGGATCGGCGTTGCTACCCAAGCGCCGAGCCCGGAGGCCCTCGTGGACGCTGATCTGGACAC
>JBKQMG010000190.1:0-50037 GCA_052146815.1 Streptosporangiaceae bacterium
GGCTGAGATCCAGATCCTGGAGTTCCCGTCTGCCGCTGCGCTCGACGGTTACCTCAACGACAGCCGGCGGCTGTCACTGGCCGGGGAAAGAGACACGGCCATCGCCGCAACCCAGGTCATCGACGTCGAGCTGATCCAGCCTCCAGAACGCAGCTCAGACGGGGAATAGCATCGGCCGCCCGCGACGCGGCGGAGGCGCTCCGAGATTCTCATCGGCATGAGTGCGATACCCGCGCCCGGGTGTGGTGGTCGCGGGCTAGAACAGCAGCCGAGCAGCGCGCCTGCGCGGGCCGGAAACGCAGGCCCGGCTCATCCCGGCCGCTACTAGGTACATTCTGCGTGTTCCCTGATCCCGCTACTGGCCTGACGATCATGCCAAGCGGGCAATCCCGATCGTGATCGCGGGTGGATCGCAGTCGGCTGCTCGCCGGGCCGGAGCGCTGGGCGATGGCTTCTACCCGCATTCGAGCGTGGAGGACCCGGCACCGCTCCTGGCGGTGATGCGCTCCAGCGCTCTCGCCGCAGGTCGCGATCCGGATGAGATCGAGCTCACGATCGCCGGTGCCCCCTCCGCCGGCAACGCTCGCCGGGCGCGAACGTTAGGGGCTCGGAGGTTCCTTATCGACGTCTACGGAACAGAACCGGACACGGTCGGCCGCTTCATCGAGGAAAGCCTCAACGACCTCGGGTGAATAAGCCGAGGCCGACGCGCCCTCATCGCACTGCTCGCCGGGCTCGCGCCTCGCCAGCGGCGGTTCGCGTTCCTCATCACGCCGAAGACGATCCACGACTGGCGCCGTCGTCTCGTTCGACGACGCTGGATCTACCCACGCCGTCGACCGGTGCGCCCAAGTCCTCCCTGCCGAGACCGTGGGTCCCGACTCCGGGGAGCGCCGACGTCTGCTTCATCGTCGACGACGACATCCGCGAGCTGATCACGGAGCTGACCGACGCTGGCATCGCGATCGAGGAAGGCCCCGTCGAGCGGACAGGCGCGACCGGCCCGATCGTCAGCTGCTACCTACGCGACCCAGACCAGAACCTGATCGAGCTCAGCAACTACACGCCCTGACCGCCCAGACCGCGCCCTCCAGCCATTGGGTGCCGCGTCACCCATTAGAACTGGCTGACCATGTAGCCTCAGACGACCTCATCGTCATCCGATATTTGCCGTTTCTGTCTCACGGCGCAAGCTGCCTCTGCAGGAGGATGCGGATACGGGTACCGGGGGGCAGCCCAGGCCGAATCAGCGTTTGCCGTCCTGCTTCGCGAGCCGGCTATCGCTGCCTACTCGAAACGCACGCCGCCGGGTCCGGTGATGCGACCAAGGAGCGGTAGCGAGGCGAGGATTCCCAGCAGTGAGGCGATCAGGCCTACTGCCATGGTGAGGAAATAGGCGTGACCGGGCACCGGCATGGGTGTGCCTGCCGGTAACATCGTGTTGACCGTCAGCACCGAGATGCCGTAGGCGGTGCCCGCGGCGATGACGGTCGCGGCAACAAGCGGGAGTACTGCTTCCAGGAAGACAACCCGGTACAGCGTCTTGGTCGGCGTGCCAGTCAGCCGCAGCAGGGTAAATGACCGCTTGCGCTCGATCAGGCTGCCGCCCACCGCAACCGCCAGGCTGCACCCGGCCACCACCAGGGTCAGGGCGACCGCGATTTAGACGAGCCGCTGGACCGTCGCGGCGACTCCTTCTCGTGCCTGGACAGCCTCGCCGAAGGTTCGCGGCGCGGTGCCCGACGCGGACTGCGTGGCGTGCGTCACCAGGTAGGTGCGGACTCGCTCCAGCGTCGCGGCGCTGCTGACCTTGACCAGCACCGCCTGCAGGTACAGGCGGCTGACGTTACCCGATGCGGCCGGGCTCGAGACGCTGGCGATCGGCTGGGTGCTGTAGACCGGGTTATCGTCGAACAGGTTCCCGGCCGGGACCTCGACGGCGCTGCGGCCGGGTGCGCACTGGCCCAGCACGACCAGTTCGCGCAGGCCCGCGCAGCTGATGACGGCATTGCTGAAGCCGCCAGGCCCGGAACTGCCAGGGCCGCCGGCCCCGGAACTGACCGGGTTCCCGGCCTGCGGCAGCGAGTAGATGGGGATCACGGTGGCGCCGCGGAATGTCCTCAGCCCGCGCAGCAGCGGGGCCGCGGCCCCGGGGGGCAGCCCTTCCAGCGCCATGCGCTGCTGGAGGGCTGTCGCCCCTGCCTGGGTGTCACCGGGACCGGTGTTTCCGGTGTCCGGGCCGGTCAGTGCCTGCTGCCCGATGGTGCTGGCCAGCCTGCCAGGGAACCGGTCACCCAGCTCATCGGCCGGCACGCTGCGGATCAGCGCTGCCAGGGCAGGAGAGGCGTAGTACTGTCCGCTGGCCGGCAGCCTGGAGATGCCCGGCGGGACAGGTGCCCGCGGCCCCAGGCCGGCGACGTCGAGCCTCTCGATGGTCTGGCCCTGGTAGATGTCGTTGCTGTAGTTCCACAGCTCGGAGCTCGAAGCGGACGCGTAGTCCCTGCTGACGGGCTGGCCCTGGGTGGATTCCCACGAGGGGCGGTTGTTGGTGATCTGGAAGGCGTGAAAATCCGCGAGCACGGCCAGCATGATCGCGACGCCGACGGCTACTGCGGCGGCCGTGACCAGGAGGCGGACGAATGTCTCCCTGCCGCTGTGCAGGGTAAGGCGCAGGCCCAGGCGGTACATTACCGGCTGACCTCGACGTTCATATCGGACCGGCTGGCGACCTTGCCGTCGCGGTCCATGACCTCGCGGTCGGAATACGCGGCGACGCGGGCATCGTGAGTCACCAGCACCACGGTCGTGCCCTCCTCCCGGCAGACGCTGACGAGCAGGTCCATGACTATCTCGCCGGTCAGCGTGTCCAGCGAGCCGGTCGGCTCATCCGCGAACAGGACCTTGGGCTGCGCCACCACGGCCCGCGCCAGGGCTACTCGCTGTGCCTGGCCGCCGGACAGTTCCCCGGTCCGCCGGCCCCCCAGGTCATCCAGGCCGAGGCGGGGCAGCCAGGCAGCGGCCCGGCCGTACGCGGCCCTCCGGCTGACCCGGTTGAGCAGCAGCGGCAGCGCGATGTTGTCGGCGACGGTCAGCTCGGGCACCAGCTGGCCGAACTGGAAGACGAAGCCGAAGCCGTGCGCCGCAATTCGGTGCGCGTGGTGTCGCTGAGCGTGTCGAGCCGCTGGCCGTCGTACCACACCTCGCCCCTGTCGGGCGGGAAGATGCCGGCCAGGCAGTGCAGCAGCGTCGACTTGCCCGAGCCGCTGGGGCCCATGGCGGCCAGGATCTCGCCGCTGGCCACCGACAGGGTCGCGCCGGCCAGTGCTGGCGTCTGGCCGAACGACCGGTACACGTCCCTGGCCTCGATCAGGCAGCCGCGGGCGGGCGGCGCCGGGGAATTATTCAGCATGGTCATGATTTACGCACCATTTCCGCCAGCGCACCGAGCCTGGCTGAGGTCACATCGATCCACCGGAGATCAGCTTCAAGATGGAACAGGCCGTGATCGGCGAGCAGCGCGTCCATCAGGCCGCCCGTCCGCTTGATCGCGGTCAGCTCCCGCATGCGCTGCACGTGGGCGGCGCGCTGGGTATTGAGGTAGGTCTCAGCCGGGCGCCCGAGCATTAGCGCCAGCACGACCTTGGAGAACAGCGTGGTCTGCAGGTGCGGCTCCGGCTCGATCGGCTGGGCTAGCCACGCATCGACCTCGGTAGCGCCGAGCTCGGTGATGGCGTAGCGCTTGCGGTCGGGGCCGGCGCCCGGCTCCGCATCCCCTCCGGCCACCTTGCCGTCCCGGGCCAGCCGCCTGAGCGTGGCGTATACCTGGCCGGACGGCAGCGGCTTGCCCCGGCCGAAATAGGCGTCGTAGTCGCGCTTGAGGTCATACCCGTGGCTCGGCTCCCGTTCAAGCAAGCCGAGAAGAGTGAGCGGAACGGTCATGCCTGGACTGTACTCCAGAAGTAGATTCTGAGCGTATACATTCGATGTTGACTCCGCATGGCAAGTGCAGTGGCCAGGACGCCTGGATTGGACGTCGCGCTCACTCGTCACCGAGCGGGGACACCTGGCGCATGGGCCACGGGCGCTTTTAGGCGGGTGCCTTCCTGTTTATCCTGCGTGCGCAGCGCCCGGCGGGCGTCGGCCAGCCGGGTAGGCGGCGACAAATACGGTCGCCTCGCGGGCGTCGCGCGGCCACCGGTACGCACGGCACCGCTTACCGGCGGGCAGAACGAGCACCTCTCCCACGCCGAGCACACGGTCGGGCTGGCCCGGCGATTCGAACTCGAATTTCAGGCACCCCTGGACCACAAGGATCAGGTCAATCTCCTCGGAGGAGAACCAGTCCTCGTCCACGGGCTCGCCGAGCTTGCTCACCCAGACCAGCTCGATGCCGTGCCCAGAGAACACGGTCCCGACGTCCCCGAACGGCGTGGACCGGACCTGGCTGGCCTCCCCACGCAGGACGTTGAACACGCGCAACGCGGGTTCACCGTGACCATCGGCCATCACAGAACATGAGCGTACGGGATGCGGCCGGCCCGCCAGTCACCCCCGATTACCGGTAGCCAACTGCGGCTCGGCCCATCACCGAAAGACGCCCGCTATTGCCGCGAGTTGCGGCGGCTTGGCGCTCATCGATAGCTGCGCGTGGGAGTGCGACCGGACGACCGTGTCTACGGGCGCTGGAACCGGACAGAGCGTCGGATGACGCTGCTCTGGCTAGCCGGCTGACGCTTCGGCGCGGGAAATCTGATCGCGGTCCGCTGCCGGTTCCCTGATGCTGGACATCATGCTGATACGGGAAGCGACCCTGGCGGACTGGCCAGCGATCTGGCCGTTCATGCGCCCAATCATCGCGGCGGGCGAGACCTTCTCCTGGGACCGCGATACCAGTGAGGACGAAGCCCTCGGCATCTGGTTCCGGTGGCGCAGCCGGCCCGCCGGCCACACGATCGTGGCCGTCGACCCGGGCGGGACCGTGCTGGGCACCGCCGAAACCGGGCCCAATCACGGCGGCTCTGCCGCGCACATTGCCAGCGCCAGCTTCATGGTCGACCCGGGCCGTGCCCGGCAGGGCGTCGGCCGCGCTCTGGGCCACCATGTCCTGGACCTGGCCCGCGCGGAGGGTTACCGGGCCATGCAGTTCAACGCCGTCGTCGAGGCCAACACTCCAGCGGTCGCGCTCTGGCGCGCACTCGGCTTCGAGGTACTGGCGACGATCCCGGAGGGCTTCTGCCACCCCGCCCACGGCTACGTCGGCCTGCACATCATGTACCGCCGCCTCTGAACCTGCGATGCCATCGCGCCAGACTCGATCCGTCAGTAACAGACATCAAACACGACCCGCGCTCGCACATCCGCTTATGCAGCCACAAAGAGAGCGTTCCGGCCGGGAACCTCACCCGAGCCTGCGCCGGCCCGAGCGGTCTTGGAAGACATAAGTAGCCGCAGGGCGGAAGCCGGCGCAGCGTTGCTGGGTTGGCGACAAGGGAGCAGTGAGCGCTTCGCGGCCCTGGCGGTCCTGCGCGGGCTCCGCATCGGTCGACGGGCGCAGGCCGTCGAGCGCGGTCTGGAGGATCGGCTCGAGGTAGCTGGGAGTGCCGTGGATCGCGGCGATGGCGATGATCATGTCGAGTATCTGTTCGAGCGTGAGGTCGTCGCGGACTTCGTGAGTGTGTTGTGCGGCGGCAAGGAGCGGTCGGCCGGCGGCGAGCGCGCGGGCGCGGTTTTCGTTGAATACGGGGTTGCTGCTGTCCAAGTGCGCGAGCAGCTCGGAGGCCATGTGGCGCCTGCTGGTCAAGAAGGCGAAGAACCGGTGCAGCCAGGCCATGAGCACCGCTCCGGGCGTCTCGCCGTCAACAGTCTCGGCGGCCTCGCAGATGGCGTTGACCTCGTCGGTGTAGAGGGCCTCAAGGAGCTCACGGCGACCGGGAAAATTGTGGTAGAGAGTCGCCACGCCGACACCGGCGCGTGGCGAGATCTCGGCCATCGACATCTGAGTGTCAGGTTCGGCGAATGCGGTGCGGGCGGCCGTGTCACGGCCACTGCGCCTTCTTCATGGTCGCAAGCGGGCAGATCCGGACGGCCGCCCGCCACTTCGGCGGCGCTCATCTCCGGCCGGTCGCGCCCGGCGCACGCTCTTGCGCGCATTAAGGTCAGGTGATGAGCCGTCTTCCTGAGCTGCGTTATGACCAACTCGACACTGACCGTCGTGATGTATGGGACGCAATCGTCGGCTCGCGGGGCAGCGAGCTGGTAAGCGAGACGGGTGGCCTCATCGGCCCGTTCAACGCCTTCCTGCACGCGCCGGATGTCGGCCGGCACCTGACGGCGCTCGGACGGGTGCTGCGCTTCGAGACATCCCTTGAGCGGCGCCTGACCGAGCTGGCGATCATTACCGTCGGCGCCCGGTGGAAAGCAGAGTTCGAATGGTGGGCCCATGCCCGCATGGCGCGAGAGCACGGTGTGGCCGGCCCGGCGGTCGATGCCATCGGCCAGGGAGAGGAACCCGCGCTCGAGGCGGCGGACGAGCGCGCCATCTACGCGGTGGCCAGCCAGCTGACGAAGACCGGGCAGGTCGATCAGGACGCCTACGACACCGCGCAGCGTTTCCTCGGCGACAAGGGCATGGTCGAGCTAGTCGCCCTCTGCGGCTACTACACGCTCGTCTCGTTCCTGCTGAATGCCTTCGCCGTCCCGCTGCCGCCAGGCGCATCCCCGCAATGGCACGGATCTTCGGGCCCAACGGGATAGCCCTGCCGGACTGTCGGCGCGGCGACCAGATCCGGCTCCGTCAGCCGCTCGGCCCCCCGGCGGCTGGGCGCCGTCAGCAGCTCAGGCCGCCAGCTGATCCAGTGCCGTCTGGATGCGCTGCTCGGACACCGGGCCGGGCGTGCCGAGCGCCTGGGCAAACAGGCTGACGCGCAGCTCCTCGATCATCCAGCGGACCGAACGGGCATCCGCACCGCTGCGGCCCGAAGCCGCCAGGTCCTTCATGACCTGCTGATAGGCGTCGGTGACCCGGTGAACCGCGGCCATCCGGGCCGCGTCCCGGACCGGATCAGCAGGCGCCTTCTCCAGCCGGCGGCTGATAGCCCGCAGGTAGCGGAGCAGATCGCGGAGCCGAGTGGCGCCCGTCTCGGCGACGAATCCCGGATAGATCAGCTCCGACAGCTGGCTGCGCATGTCGGCGATGGCCGGCGCGAAGGCGGGTCCGGCGCCGCGCTCAAGGGCAGCCTCGACTTCGTGGACCTCGGCCAGGATCCGGGCCACCGCGCTGACGACGTCGGCCGCGTCAGCGGCCAGCTCCGCCCGCGTGGCCTCCAGCAGCCGGGCGAAGCCTGCCGCATCCCAGGCGGGCCCGCCCGCCGCCGCGATGATCTCATCAGCCGCGCACGCCGCGCAGTCGTCGAGCAGCGCCCCGGCGCTGGCGTAGGGATGCCTGCTCATCGCCAGCTTGGCATTCACCGGCAGCCGGCTGGCGACCGAACGGACCCCGGACGGGACGCTGAGAAGCAGCAGCCGGCGAGTGCCCCGCCACATGGCCTCGCTCGCCTCCGCCTGGGTCTCGAACAGCCGGATGTCGACCGCGTCACCAGCGTCGGCGAGCGCAGGATAGGCGCGTACCCGCCCGTCGGTGAAGACGCGCGGCAGCGCGTCGAAGTCCCAGCTGCGCAGGCCGGACCGGGTGATGCCGCGCGACGCCTCGGACAGCGCCGCCTGCAGGCGCGGCCGCAGCTGCTCCCGTAGCGCCGCCAGGTCCTTGCCGGCCGCGAGGACGCGGCCGGAGTCGACGACCCGGAAGGTGATCCGCAGATGGGCGGGCAGCCGGGACAGATCCCACGCCTCCCGCGGGATCCGTACTCCGCGCAGACGCCCGAGTTCCGTTGCGAGCACGTCCAGCAGGTCGCCGCGGGCCGGGTCAAGGCGGGGGAGCACCGCACGGGCCGTTTCCGGGGCCGGCACGAACTCCTTGCGCAGCTGCTTGGGCAGCGACCGGATCAGCTCGGTCACCAGTTCCGCGCGCAGGCCGGGCACCTGCCAGCCGAACTCGTGGCCGTTCACCTGGTTGAGCGTCGCCAGCGGCACGTCGACGGTCACCCCGTCGCCGGGCTCGCCCGGCGCGAACGCATACGACAGCGGAAGCTCGCCCCACGTGCCGGGGTACTCGGCCGGGCCGATCTCCTCGGCCGCGGGGCCGACGAGATCAGCCGCCGTGAACGTCAGCAGGTCGGGATCAGCTGCTCGGGCCTTCTTCCACCAGGTGTCGAAATGCCGCGCGGACGTGACGTCCGCGGGGATCCGGCGGTCATAGAAGTCGAACACGGCCTCGTCGTCGGCCACGATCCCGCGCCGGCGGGCCTTGTGCTCAAGATCCTCGGCTTCCTCGAGCAGCAGCTGGTTCTGCCGGAAGAACCGGTGGTGGGTCTGCCAGTCACCTTCCATCAGGGCACGGCGGATGAACAGCTCGCGGGCGGCCGCAGGGTCAATGCGCCCGTAGTTGACCTGCCGGGCCGCGACGATCGGCAGTCCGTACAGCATGACCTTCTCCGACACCATGACCGCGCCGCGCCTGGCGCTCCAGTGCGGTTCGCTGTAGGTGCGGCGGACCAGGTGCGCGGCCAGCGCCTCCGCCCATTCGGGCTGGATCCGCGCGGCGACCCTGGCCCACAGCCGGGATGTCTCGACCAGTTCGGCCGCGACCACCCACTGGGGCGGCTTCTTCGCCAGCGCGGAATCAGGGAAAATGGCAAAACGGGCTCCCCGCGCGCCGGCGAACTCCGGCACGGGCCGCCTTTTCCCGCGCTGCTTCTGGTCGGTTTCCTGCATGCCGATGTGCGAAAGCAGCCCCGCCAGCAGCGACATGTGCACCCGGTCCGCGACATCCGCGGGGAAGCGCGGCTCAGGTCCCGCAGCCTTTCCGTGGCTACCCGGTGCCGTCGCCCTGCCTGGGTTATCCGGCCCCGCGGCCTTGGCGGGCCTATCCGCGGCCGCGGCCCTGCCGGGCCTCTCCGGCCCCGCGGCCTTGGCGGTGTCCTCTGCGGCGGTTTTCCCGGCAGTCACTGCGCCGGGATCACGCCCGGCGATGATGCCCAGATCCCTGGCCGCCTGGCGCAGCTGGCCATACACGTCCTGCCATTCGCGCACCCGCAGGTAATGCAGATACTCGCGGCGGCACATCCGGCGGAACGCCGACGACGACAATTCACGTTGCCGGTCGCGCAGGAAATCCCACAGGTTGAGAAACGCAAGGAAGTCAGACCCCGGCTCGGCAAAACGGGCGTGCAGGGCATCCGCGGCCTCGCGCGACTCCGCGGGCCTTTCCCTGGGATCCTGGATCGACAGCGCCGCGGTGATGATCAGCACCTCACGTGCGCAGCCATTGCGGTCCGCCTCGAGGATCATCCGGCCCATGCGCGGGTCCACCGGAAGCCGGGCCAGTTTGTGCCCCACGGCCGTCAGCCGGGACCTGCCCTTCGCCTGCGAGAACGCGCCGAGTTCCTGCAGCAGGCGGATGCCGTCGGCCACGTTGCGGGAGTCGGGCGGGTCGATGAACGGGAAGTCCGCCACCTCACCGAGGTCAAGGGAGGCCATCTGCAAGATGACTGCCGCCAGGCTGGTGCGCAGGATCTCCGGGTCGGTGAACTCGGGGCGGGAGGCGAAATCCGCCTTGCTGTAGAGGCGGATGCAGATGCCATCAGAAGTACGGCCGCAGCGGCCCTTGCGCTGATTCGCCGAGGCCTGCGAGATCGGCTCGATCGGCAGCCGCTGTACCTTCGTCCGCTGGCTGTAGCGGGAGATCCGCGCGCTGCCCGGATCGATCACGTACTTGATGCCGGGAACCGTCAGGGAAGTCTCCGCGACATTGGTGGCCAGCACCACCCGGCGCCGGGTATGCGGCTGAAAAACGCGGTGCTGCTCGGCGGCTGACAGCCTGGCGTAAAGCGGCAGCACCTCCAGGTCGTCCCGGCCCCCCAGCGACTCGGCCGTGTCGCGGATCTCCTGCTCGCCGCTGAGGAACACCAGGATGTCGCCGGGACCCTCGGCCAGCAGTTCGTCGACGGCATCAGCGATCGCCTGAATCTGGTCGCGCGGCTCACCGGCGGGATTGTCCGGGTCGGCCAGCGGCCGGTAGCGCACCTCGACCGGATACGTGCGCCCGGACACCTCGATCACCGGTGCCCCGCCCTCGTTGGATTCGCGGTGCTCGCTGGATGCTGCTCCGGTCTGATGCCAGCTGGATTCGGCCCGGCGGTGCTTACCTGATTCACCTTCGGCGCGGTGCTTACCTGATTCACCTTCGGCGAAATGCCTGCTGAAGCGGTCGGGGTCGATGGTGGCGGAGGTGATGATGACCTTGAGGTCGGGGCGGCGGGGGAGCAGCTGCTTCAGGTAGCCGAGAATGAAGTCAATGTTCAGGCTGCGCTCGTGCGCCTCATCGAGGATGAGCGTGTCGTAGCGGCGCAGCTGCTTGTCCCGCTGCATCTCGGTCAGCAGGATGCCGTCGGTCATGACCTTGACCAGCGTGTCGTCACTGGAGTGATCTGCGAAGCGCACCTTGTAGCCGACCGCCGTGCCCAGCTCGGTCCCAAGCTCGTCAGCGATCCGTTCCGCCACGGTGCGGGCTGCGATCCGGCGCGGCTGGGTATGGCCGATCTGGCCGGTGACGCCCCGGCCCAGCTCAAGGCAGATCTTCGGCAGCTGCGTGGTCTTGCCGCAACCGGTCTCCCCGGCGATGATCACCACCTGATGATTGCGGATGACCTCGGCGATCTCGTCTTTCAGCTGGCTGACCGGAAGCTCGGGCGGATAAGAAATGACCGGCAGGGCGCGCCTGCGCGCCTCGACCCTGGCCGCTG
Organism: Streptosporangiaceae bacterium; assembly: GCA_052146815.1. Taxonomy (GTDB): domain Bacteria; phylum Actinomycetota; class Actinomycetes; order Streptosporangiales; family Streptosporangiaceae; genus DATJZH01. The sequence continues at coordinate 10,860 of JBKQMG010000190.1, forward strand.
CCGCGTCCAGTTCCGTGCCAAGCCGGGCGAGCGCCCGCTCGCGGGCAGCCGGGTCGGCCAGCCGCGCCGCCTTGTGGACGCGCTCGCCTAGCCGGCGCTGATCGTGCAGCATCAAGCCGGGCAGGCTAGCGCGCAGGTCATCGAGCGAGGGTGGCAAAGCGGCAGTCTCCAAGGCGGGCGCGACCGGGGCTACAAGTTAAAGGATGGTCGGCGATTCCTCTCGGAGCTAACGCTTTTGCGGCCCGCTAGCTTCCGGCAGCGCAAGAACCCGGTTCCACCGAAGCACCGGCGCCGGTGCTTCTCGCGCCCTGATGTGATCGGTGGGAAGGTGACCAGATGAGCGGGAGCCGGGCGGGCAGCGCCGAGCAGCGGGACGGGGTGACCCTGACCAATCTCGATCAGTCATTGTTCGACCAGGCGCAGGCGGCCAAGCGCGATCTGGTCGACTACCTGGATGGCATGCGCGAGCGCATTATCCCGGAGCTGCGGGACCGGCCGCTCTCGGTGATCCGGGTCCTGCGAGGTCAGGCGCCTTTCATGCAGAAAAACGCGCCCAAGTACACCCCGCCCTGGGTGGCCACCGTGCAGGTGTGGGCCGAGGCCTCCAAGCGCGAAGTCTCCTACCCGCTGTGCAACGACCGGCGGACGCTGCTGTGGCTGGCCAACCAGCGCGCCGTCGAATATCACCCGGCCCTGGTCCGGGCCGGCCAGTGGGATCAGCCCACGTACCTGATCCTGGACATCGACCCGCCGCAAGCGGATGCGTTCGGCCTGGCCGTCCGGGCTGCGCACCTGGTCCGCCAGGCGCTGGCCGACGTCGGCCTCGCGGGCGCGGTCAAGACCAGCGGAGCCAAGGGCGTCCATGTGTTCGTGCCGCTCGACGGCAAGGCGAGTGCGGAAGAGGCCGCCGCGGCCACCCGCGCGATCGCCCATCGCGCCGAGCGGCTGGATCCGGCGCTGGCCACCACGGCTTTCATCCGGGAAGACCGCGGCGGCAAGGTCTTCCTGGACTCGACGCGGGCCGGCGGGGCGACGGTGGTGGCGGTGTACAGCCCGCGCGTGCGGCCGGGCGTGCCGGTGTCATTCCCGGTGCCGTGGGACGAGCTGGACCAGGTCTCGCCGGCTGACTTCACCGTGCACACGGCCGCCGCGCTGACCGGCGGCGGGGATCCGTGGGCTGCTCAGCTGCCCGCGCCGCAGGCCCTGCCCGCCAGCCTGACCGAGGAAGGCCGGGCCATTCCGATAGCCCGCGTGCAGGCCATGCACGAAGGCAAGCGGCGGGCCCGCGCCCGTCGCGACGCCGCCGACGAGGGCGCGCGGGACCGGTAAAAGAGTTCGGCGGGCATGCAAACGGGCCAGGGGGCAGCCTCGAAGACTAAGCATGCGGCCCCGAATGCTATCGCCTGTCCGATATGCCAGATACGCTGCTAAAACGCACACCTGCCTGTCCGGCGGCCCGCAGCGGCTGGTCACCCGCTGGGCCGGTGCCGCCGGGTCGTCCGGGGGTGGCTCTTGAGCATCACGATCAGCATGCAGCTGCTGGCACAGCCGATCGCGTCCGCTCCCACACCGGGCCAGACCCTGGCCCGGGACACGCTGGTCAGCTGGACCCTCACCGCCAGCATCGGCGCCTACATGCTGACCCGGTGGCTTGCCAGCGGTGGCCTGCGGCGGCACCGGGAGACCGGCGGGGGCCTGCCGCCAGGCGTCATCTTCGCCCACTTCGGCCTGGCCCTCAGCGGGCTTCTGGTGTGGGCCGCCTACGTGGCGACGGCGCTGCCCGCCCTGGCCTGGGTCGCGATCGGCCTGCTCATGCCCGCGATCGGGTTCGGCCTCTCCACGGTGACCCTATGGACCCCCTACCCGGTCCGCGCTCCCGGTGACCCGCTGCCCGGCAGCCCCGAAGACAAAGGCTCGGCCACCGGGATGTTCGCCGCGCCCGCCGACGATGCGGTCACCGGCAAGGTCAGCGACGCGATGCTGACCGGTGCGCTTACCGACGACGTTCTGCTCGGCCGACTCGTCGATGACGTGCTGGCGCGGGTGCCCGCCGACCCGTCGCCGGCGCCGCCCAGGCCGAAAGGGCCGCTGGCCGCCCTGATCCCGTTCGGCCACGGGATCGGCGCGCTCACCACGTTCCTGCTCGCGGTGCTCGCCGCAGTCGGCATGAGCTAGCCGGGGCTCACCAGGCCTGACCGGCTCAGCCCAGCGCAAAGACCCTGGCCGCGTTGCCGCCCCAGGCCCGGTCGACCTGCTCAGGGCTGCAGCCGGCGTCCAGGAGCACCTTCTCCAGCGCCCGTGCGTTGCGCTCGACACCGGGCACGCCGGGCCAGTCTGTGCCGAAGATCATCTTGTCGGCGAGCCTGCGTAGCGACGGGCCGTAATAGTCAGCGAGGCGCTGCGGCGGCAGACCAGAGACCTCCACCCACACGTTCGGCTTCATCAGCGCCAGGAACGCCGCCTGGTCGTACCACCAGCCGCGGCCGCCATGCGCAAGGACCACGGTCAGTCCGGGAAAGTCACGCAGCACGTCGTCGAGCAGCGCCGGGTCGGCGTAAGCGTTGCTCGAGCCGGAGAACGTCGAGGTGCCAGAGTGCACGATCACCGGCAGCTGCCGGTCCTGGGCCCAGGCGTAGGCCGGGTAGAGCATCCGGTCGCGGGCCTCGAAGCCGCCGTGCACCGGATGGATCTTGAGCGCCACTGCGCCCAGGCCGACCTGGCGAGCGAGTTCGGCGGTGACCGGATAGTGCAGGTGCGGGTTGATGTTCGCGACCGGGCGGAACCGGGCCGGGTTCGCCTCGACCAGCGGCAGCACGTCCTCGATCGGCTGGATGCCGGTGGCCTTGGGGCTGTACTCGCTGAACAACAGGACGTGGTCGGCGCCCTGCCGGGCGAAGTGCTCGTCGATCGCGGCCGGGCGGGGGACGCCGGCCGCGTCGAACAGCTCATCGAGCGGGATGCCGCCGAACGTGCGTACCCAGTCCTGCCAGTCGGCCGACAGGGTGGGGATCCTCGCCACATGAACGTGCGCGTCCACGAGCAGGCGGCCGTCGATCACGCGGGGCCTCCCGTTTCGCCGGAATGCTCCGAGCCGGGTGCGGCTTCGGCCCACACTGCCCTCTCAGCCAGCACGGCGAGCGCGTGCTCGCGCAGCCGGAACCGCTGCACTTTGCCGGTGGCGGTGAGCGGGAACTCGGTCAGGAACAGCACATGCCGGGGGCGCTTGAAGGCAGCCAGCCCTGCCCGGCAGAACGTGATCAGCTCGTCCTCGGTCGGCGCCTCGCCGGGCCTGCGCACGATGCAGGCGACCGGCTTCTCCAGGCCGTCGCCGTCCGGGACGGCCACCACGACTGCCTGCTCCACGCCGGGATGCGCGCGCAGCCTGGTCTCGACCTCGGCCGGTGACACCCACATGCCGACGACCTTCAGCACGTCGTCGCTGCGGCCCAGGCACGTGTAGTAGCCGTCTGCGTCGCGAGCGTAGATGTCCCCGGTCCGCAGCCACTCGCCGCGGAACACCCGCCGGCTGACGTCGCTGCGGCACCAGTAGCCGGTCGCGATCGAATCGCCCTTGACGTAGAGGGTGCCGGGCTCGCCGCCCGGCACCTGCGCGCCGCCGGAGTCCTCGATCCGCAGCTCGTATCCGGCCACCACCTCGCCGGTCGTGCCCGGCCGGACCCGGCCCGGCCGGTTGGACAGGAAAATGTGCAGCGCCTCGGTGGACCCGATGCCGTCCAGGACCTGGACGCCGAACCTCTCGGTGAAGCGCCGGTACAGGTCAGCGGGAAAGGATTCGCCCGCGCTGACCGCCAGGCGCACGCTGGCGAAGGTGCTGTCGGGCAGGTCCGCGGCGAGCATCGCCGCGTAGGCGGTGGGCGCGGCGAAAAACAAGGTGGGCCCGGTGCTGGCGAGCACGCTGGCCAGCCGGGCGGGCGTGGCCCTGGCCCGGTCCAGGATGGTGCGGGCCCCGACCGAGAACGGGAACGTCATCGTGTTGCCCAGGCCGTAGGCGAAGAAGAACTTCGCGGCCGAGTAGCTGACGTCATCAGCCGCGATGCCGAGCACGTCGGCCGCGTAGGTCAGTGCGGTCGCGCGCAGCGAGCCGTGCCGGTGCATGGCCGCCTTGGGCGTCCCCGTTGTGCCCGAGGTGTAGAGCCAGAAGGCCGGGCTGTCGGCCAGGGTCGGCTCCGCTCCTTGCGCCGCGGCCAGGTCAGCCGGCCCGGCGGCGCCGAGGAACTCCGCCAGGGTGCGCACCCTGGCGGCCCGTCGCTCCGGCTCTGGCGGCCTGCCGGGCGGCGGCCCGCCTGGTGGCGCAGTGTCTCCGGCGACCACCACGTCGCGCAATCCCGGCGCCGCGGCGGCCTGCATGGCGGCGGCGGCGAACTCGCTGCTGACCGCCAGCAACCGGGCGCGGCTGTCGCGCGCGAGGCCGGCGAGATCCGCGGCCGTGGCCATGGTGCTGACCGGCACCGGCACCGCGCCGATGTACAGGCCGCCCAGGAACAGGGCGATCAGCTCCGGGGTGTCGGCCATGCACAGCAGCAGCCGTTCCTCGGCGCGCAGCCCGGCCGCCGTGAGCGCTGCGGCCGCCTGCCAGGCCAGCTCATCCAGCTGCTGGTAGGTGTAGTCGGCGGCGGTCCCGTCCGCGGCGACCGCCGTCACGGCGATCCGGTCCGGGGTCGCGGCGGCGGGCCGGCCGAGGAGCCAGTGCGCCGCGTTGAATACCTCGCCCGCGCTGATGCTCACCTGACCGCGATTCCCTTCGCCTGCGCCGCGTGCACTCGCTCAGAATCGCACGTCCGGGCGCGCAGCGGGCGGCGGCGCCCGATGAACGAGCCATGTCGGTAGGCGCCTTCACGTCAGGATGGTCTGCCCGTTATGGCAGGCTGATCGGGTGCATCTGCAGGCATCCGCCCGATCGGGCCAGGCAGCGGAGCCGGCCGGGCGCCGGCAGTCGTGGCGGCGCCTGCTGCCGCCGGCGGCGAGTACCTGGTGGCTGGCGATCGCGGCCGCTCTTTTCTCGCTCGCCCAGCTGGTTTTCGTCGTCCCCGGGCTCGGCCTGGGCTGGGACGAGACGGTGTACCTGAGCCAGGTCAGCGCGCACGCGCCGGCCGCCTACTTCGATCCGGCCCGGGCGCGCGGCATCCCGCTGCTGGTCGCGCCGATCGCGGCGGTCACCTCGTCGGCGACCGCGGTGCATGTGTACCTGGCCGTCTTGTCCGGGGTCGGCCTGTTCCTGGCGCTGCTGGTCTGGCGGCCGCTGCGGCCCGCATGGCTGCTGGCGCTCGCGGCGCTGATCTTCGGCGGCCTGTGGGTCACCGAGTACTACGCCCCGCAGGCGATGCCCGACCTGTGGGTGGGCCTGGCCGCGGTCGCTGCGGTCGGGTTCTTCCTGCGCGCCGCGGCGCCCGGCTCGCATCGGGGCGCGCTGGCCGGCCTGGCGGCCTGCGTCGGTTTCGCCGCCCTGGTCCGCCCCGGCGACGCGGTGTTCCTGGCCGCCGGGCTCGGTGTCGCGATCGTGGCGGCGAAGCAGTGGCGGCAGTGGCCGCTGCTGATCGCGACGGCGGCCGGGCTGGTGGCAGGCTCCGCCGAGTGGGTCGCGGAGGCCTACGCCAGGTTCGGCGGCCCGCTCACCCGGCTGCGCGAGGCCAGCCGCGAGCAGAGCGGATTCGGCCTGCACCTGGGGCTGTGGGACGAACTGCGGGCGGTCAACGGGCCGACCCTCTGCCGCCCCTGCCTGGTCGGCTGGCGGGCCCCCGAACTGAGCCTGTGGTGGCTGGCACTGCCGGCGCTGGTCGCGCTCGGGCTGTGGGCCGCCCGGCGGTCCGGGCGGCTGGAGTCTTCGCTGCTGGCGGCCGTCTGCGCTTTTGCGATGGCCTTCCAGTACCTGTTTCTCATTGGCTATGCGGCGCCTCGGTTCCTGCTGCCGGCCTACGCTCTGCTGGTGATCCCGGTGGCCGACGGGATCGGGTGGCTGCTGACCAGTTTCGCGCCGCAGTCGCGGCAGACGGTGACGGTGCTGGTCGGCCTGGCTCTCGCGCTGCAGCTGATCGCCCAGCATCTGGTGCTCGACCACGAAGTCCGGGGGACCGCGGTCTTCCATGACGACTATGGCAAGATCGCCGTGGATCTGCGGACGCTAGGCCTCAGGCCGCCGTGCGTGATCAAGGGCGAGCAGTTCATCCCCATTGCCTTCTATGCCGGATGTGCGTCCGCGTCTTCTCCCGTGCACGCCGGGCGCGCCGCGGTACTCGAATATTCGGGGACGCCGCCGCCCGGTTACGCGCGGCACTGGCGCGAGTACCCGCTGCCCGGCACCCACCTGCTCAAGCTCGTCGCCTACCTGCCGCCCGCGCTCGCCGGTCATCGCGTCGGCTGAGCGGGCCGACGCCCCCTGCGACGCGCCCGGCGCTGGTGCGGCCTGTGCAGATGCAGCCATTTCTGGCGCGGCTAGTACTGATGTGGCCAGTGCCGGTGACGAGATCGGCTCCGTCGCTGTGGTCGGCTCCGGCGCTCCGGGCGCTGGCGAGGAGGCCGGTGCCGATGCCGGGCCGGGCTCTCCTAACCGCTTGCGGTCCAGGCGGCCCGGCTCTGACAGCCGGTCCGGGCGCAGCCCGAAGAACATGCCGAACATCGCGCCCAGATCCAGGATCGCGATCAGGCCGCCGATGTACGGGCCGGGCCCGCCCAGCCAGGCCAGGTAGCCACAGAACGAGAGCACCACGATCAGCGCGCCGAGCGCGCGCGGCCTCCCGCTCTGGGCCAGCCGTTCGGGTACCTCGTAGGGCGCGCGGTCAATGTAGCTGGCCGTCGCGGCCTTCTCCTGGGCGATCTTGAGCCAGAGGTCGTAGAGCTCCGGGGCCTGCTCGCGTAGCGCGACGGCCTGGTCTACCGACGGCATCTCGGCGGCCTCGCGCGGGCTGGCGAGCTTGTCCTGAATCCGGGCCAGCACGGCGGCGGCGACCTGGTCGACATCGGTGCCCGCCGCGGCCGGCTCGGTCGCCGGAGCCGCACCCCGCGCGGCGGGAGTGCCCTGAGCGGGAAGGCCCTGAGCAGACGCGCCGGGAACCGGAGCGCCAAGAGCGGGAGCGCCCTGGACCGGAGCCGGGGGAGCCGCCGATGCCGGAGCGGCCGGGACGGCGGCAAGCGGCAGCGTGGGCGCCGGATCGGAGGCCTCGGGCACCGCTGGCCGGTCGATGTCCGTCATGCCGCTAAGGTCACGCGTCTCTCATCGCAGGCGGGGCCGACCGCCTCGCGATGGGCGGCCATGATGGTGGCCATCGCCGACCGCAGCGGGTCAGCCTCCGGCGAGGCCGGCGGGGCCTGCGGCATCGTGGGCCGCATGGTCCGGTAGATGGTCGCGCCCGTCAGATCGAAGAGCGCGGCGATGCCCATGGTGAAGGAAAGAACCCGGCGCGCCGAGGAATCCGAGGGCATAAGCAATCCGTGCCCGATTCTGCGAGACCCAAAACTCTCCCGGTGCACATCAGATCAGCGCGCCCCGGCGCTTTCCGGCAGAAAGCATCATTACGCTGAAATCAGCTCGTGCAGGACCAGGCGATCTCACCGCTGATTTCGGGGCTCGTCTTCTGGCCGTTGACGTGCGCAGACGAGAAGGCGAGCGTGCCGGCGCCAGTGCTGCTGAGAAAGAGGACTTCCTTACCGTCAGTGTGGCCGGCCATCTGCGTCGCGGAATGAGCAGTTAGCTCGTATTTATTAGTCGCCTGGCCGTTTTTCACCCAGATGACGTCGGACTTGTCTTTCTCCATCACTGCAGGTGAGTAAGTCCCGTAGCCGTGGAAGCCAGCTACCTGGATATCGATCAGCGGGTCGCCGGGCGCCGACGGCGAGGGCACCTTGAAGACGCCGGGCACGGTGCCGGACTTGGCGGCATCCGCGCAGTTCTGCACCGTGGTGACGTGGTCGGTGAAGGTCTGGACGAGCTTGCTGGCGCCGTTGAACACGATCTTGCCGTGAAAGGTCGCGCCCGGGCCGCCCGCTGCGGCACCCGAGCTCACCGGGGCCGAAGCAGACCCGCTGGCCGCCGAGCCGGAACTGGAGCAGGCCGCCAGGGCGGCCGCCAGCGCCACCGCGGCGGGAACGGCCAGCCAGGGCCTGCGGAGCCGCGGTGCGCTCCGGACGCGCGGGACATCACTCAGGTTGCTCATGGCCGCCAGCCTAAAGGAATCTGACTCTGCGTGGCACGATGACGACAGAAAGTAACGGTAACGATGACCCGGTCCGCACCTCACCGGACCGGATGTCCCGCGGCCGTCCCCCCATGTGCCACCGGCGTACCTGGCCGACGGCTTAGAATGCGGTCTTCTGCGGAAATCCTCTGCTCTAGGCAAGGCACCGAATCATGCGCTGGTCACAGCTGTTCATACCGACACTGCGGGAGGACCCGGCCGAGGCGGACGCGCCGAGTCACCGGCTGCTGCTGCGGGCGGGGTTCATCCGCCAGCTTATGGCCGGTCATTACAGCCTGCTGCCGCTAGGCGTCCGGGTCCGGGCCAAGGTCATGAACGTGATCCGGGAAGAGATGAACGCCATCGGCGCCCAGGAGTTCCTGCTGCCGGTCATGCAGCCGGCGCAGATCTGGGCCCGCAGCGGGCGCCTGGAGGTCATGGGCGAGGAGATGTTCCGGCTCAAGGACCGCCGGGGGGCTGACGTCGTCCTCGGCATGACGCATGAGGAGATCTTCGCGACGGTGGCCCTGGAGCTTTCGTCGTACCGGCAGCTGCCGCAGTTCTGGTACCAGATCCAGACCAAGTTCCGGGACGAGCCCCGGCCCAAGGGCGGCCTGCTGCGGGTCCGCGAATTCACCATGAAGGACTCCTACAGCTTCGACATCGACGAGGCCGGGCTGGACGTCTCCTTCGAGGCGCACCGGGCCGCCTACGAGCGCATCTTTGCCCGGCTGGGGATCCCTGCGTTCGGCGTGGACGCCTCCAACGGCACGATGGGGGGCACCGACTCGATCGAGTTCATGTGCCCGTCGGCGGCCGGCGAGGACCGGGTCGTCCGGTGCCCGAATTGCGGGTACGCCGCGAATCTGGAGAAGGCGACCTCGGCGCTGGCTCCGGTGGCCGACGAGGCCGGGCCGGACGCGCCGCAGCGGCTGGCGACTCCGGGCGTCCGGACCATCGATGACCTGGCCAACAAGCACGGCATCTCCGGCGACCGGCAGATCAAGACCCTGGTGCAGGTCATCAAGGGGCAGCTGACGCTGGTGCTGCTGCGCGGGGACCATCCGCTCGCCGAGCAGAAGCTGATCGACGCCACCGGGACCGCCGACATCAGGCCCGCGCAGGCGGACGAGATCGTGGCAGCGCTCGGCGCCTCGCCGGGCAGCCTCGGCGCGGTCGGCACTGACCTGCCCGTGCTCGCCGACCTGGCCCTGCAGGGACGCCGGAACATGGCGACCGGGGCGAACACCGACGACGTGCACCTGACGGGCGTGGACGTGGGGCGCGATATCCCGGTGGGCCGCTGGGCGGACCTGCGCGAAGTGACCGAGGGCGAGCCCTGCCCGCGCTGCGGCACGGCCCTGGAATTCGTCCAGGCCATCGAGGTCGGGCACATCTTCAAGCTCGGCCGCAAGTTCACCACCGCGCTCGGGATGTCCGTCCTCGGCCCGGACGGCAGCGAGATCATCCCGATCATGGGCAGCTACGGGATCGGCGTGGAGCGGGCCATCGCCGCGATCGCCGAGGTGCATCACGACGACGCGGGCCTGAAGTGGCCGGTCCAGGTCGCTCCGGCGGAGGCAACGGTGATCGTCCTGACGCCCCGCGATCCGGCAGTGCGCGAGGCCGCCGAGAGCCTGTACGCCGAGCTGCTTGCCGCCGGGGTAGACGTCCTCATCGACGACAGGGAGGAGCGTCCTGGCGTCAAGTACAAGGACGCTGAGCTGACCGGCATCCCGTGCCGGGTCAGTGTCGGCAGCCGGGACCTCGCCGAAGGCGTCGTCGAGTTCGCCAGCCGGGAGACCGGCGACCGGGAGCGGATACCGGTCGCCGAGGCGACGGCCTACGTGCGGGACTTTGTCCGCCGGCCAGCGAGCTAGTCGCAGCGACCTGGACGCGCGGCGCGGCGCCCCGCGATTCCCCCCGGGGCCGGGCGCTCCGCCGTCGCCGGAAGAGTTCCGGCCTGCCCGAGGCCGGCTACGGGAGCGCGGGTCCCGAGCCGGCCGACTTCCTGGTCATCCGCCAGCGCCGCGTCCGGGACGGCACCGAGCCCGAGGCTCCGTTGCCGTGCCGCGCGGAGCTGCTCGCGGTGCTTGCGGCGCGCGGCGCGGCGTCACTCATGCCATCGGTCACAATACGGTCAAAAGAATCAGTCGGCGCGATAAGCCGCTCGTTCTCACTGGCCAGGTCGTCCCAGCTGCTCTTGCAGTCAGTTCCGCGGTTCAACATCTTTCCTCCCGTGGGGGCGCGCCCGGGCGCTGGCGCCGCTGCGGCACCGGGCCCCACTGTTTAGACATGCCAGAGGCCCGTGTTGGTATCGCAGAACTTGTTACAACTCCATAACTCCCGCGCTGCCGGCCCTCGTCGGGCGGGCTGCCCCTCGAGCACGCTCCGACATCATTAGTTATGACGCGCGAGAGCCCACTTCAGTCGGACTGCAGTGGTAAAGAATTGGTGAACTTCTGTCCCGGAGAGAATCAGATTCTCTTCCACGCCTCCGTCAGGACGCTGCGCAGGATCTGCTCCATCTCGTCGAAGTGCTCCTGCGTGCAGGTCAGCGGCGGCGACAGCTGGATCACCGGGTCACCGCGGTCGTCCGCGCGGCAGACCAGGCCCGCGTCGAACAGGGCCTGGGAGAGGAAACCGCGCAGCAGCCGCTCGGACTCGTCGTCATCGAAGGTCTCTTTCGTGGCCTTGTCCTTGACCATCTCGATGCCGTAGAAGTATCCGTCGCCGCGCACGTCGCCGACGATGGGCAGGTCGCTGAGCTTCTCCAGCGTCGAGCGGAACTCCGCCTCGTTGCCGCGGACGTTGCCGAGCAGGTCTTCCTTTTCGAAGACGTCCAGGTTGGCCAGGGCCACCGCGCAGGAGACGGGGTGCCCGGCGAAGGTGACACCGTGCAGGAAGGTGTCGTGGCCGTCGCTGAAGGGCTCCATCAGCGCGTCCTTGACCATCATCCCGCCCATCGGCGCGTAGCCGGAGGTGACGCCCTTGGCGAAGGTGATGATGTCGGGCTGGTAGCCGTAGCGCTCAGAGCCGAAGTAGTAGCCGAGGCGGCCGAACGCGCAGATCACCTCGTCGGAGACCAGCAGGACGCCGTAACGGTCGCAGATCTCCCTGACCCGCTGGAAATAGCCGGGCGGCGGCGGGAAGCAGCCGCCGGAGTTCTGCACCGGCTCCAGGAACACCGCGGCCACTGACTCCGGGCCCTCGCGCAGGATGGCGCGCTCGATCTCGTCGGCGGCCCACCCCCCGAACACCGCCTTGTCGTGGGCGACGAAATCCGGAGCCCGGTAGAAGTTAGTGTTCGGCACCCGCACGCCGCCGGGCGGCAGCGGCTCGAAGGGCTCCTTGATCCCCGGCAGTCCGGTGATCGCCAGCGCGCCCATCGACGTCCCGTGGTAAGCGATGTCGCGGCTGATCACCTTGTAGCGGCCGTACTGGCCGATGGCCTTGAAGTACTGCTTGGCCAGCTTCCACGCTGACTCGACGGCCTCGGAGCCGCTGGTGGTGAAGAACACCCGGTTCAGGTCGCCCGGGGCCACGTTCGCCAGCCGCTCGGCGAGCTCGATGGCCCGGGGATGGGCGTAGGACCAGAGCGGGAAGTAGGCCAGCTCGCTGGCCTGCCGGGCGCCGGCCTCCGCCACCTCCGCGCGGCCGTGCCCGATCTGGCTGACGAACAGGCCGGACAGGCCGTCGAGGTAGCGCTTGCCGTGCTGGTCATACACGTACTGGCCGCTGCCGCGGACGATCAGCGGTATGTCATTGTCGGCGTAGGAGGACATCCGGGTGAAGTGCAGCCAGAGGTTCCGCTTGGCCGCCTCCTGCAGGGCGGCGATGTCTTCGGTGCTGTACGAGGTGCTCATCTGGTCCCCCAGCTGTAGGTCTGCTTACGCAGCTTCAGGTAGACAAAGGTCTCTGTCGTGGTCACGCTCGGGATGCCCCGGATCTGGCCGAGGATCTCCAGCAGCTGATCGTCGTCCTCGCAGACGACCTCGATCAGCACGTCGAACGACCCGGCGGTGATCACGACGTAGTCGATCTCGGGCATGGCCGCGAGCTCGCCGGCGACGCGCTGCAGGTCGCCGCTGCACCGGATGCCGATCATCGCCTGGCGCCGGAAGCCCAGCGTCATGGGGTCGGTGACCGCCACGACCTGCATGGCGCCGCTCTCGATCAGCCGCTGAACCCGCTGGCGCACTGCTGCCTCGGACAGGCCGACGGCCTTGCCGATCGCGGCGTACGAACGGCGGCCGTCCTGCTGCAGCTGCTCGACGATCTGCTTGGAGACGTCGTCAAGCGCCATGCAGAAGCTCCCTCTGTCCCGGCCGCCCGCATCGCTGCGCAGGCGCCCGCCTGAGGCAGTCCAGAGCTACCGGCGTATGCGCCATGCGTCCGCCTCCTTGCAAGGCAATGGTGCCACGCAACCGGTATCTGTCAACTGATTCCGTTTCAGATAGCTATTTTCGAGACTGATTCACTTGTGCCCGACCGAATTGTCTGCCAAGGTCGTAGCCCTACGCGAAGTTGCACTTCGGGGAGGCATGCGTTGACGGTGCCCATCACCGGCCGGCCGGAGCATCAGGTGCTGGCGAACTTCGTCAACGGGCAGTACATGCCCGGCGGCGACGGGCGCACCAGCGAGGTCGTTGATCCGAGTACGGGAGAGGCCTACGCCGATGCGCCGGTGTCGACCGCCGGGGACGTAGACGCCGCCCTGCGGGCCGCGGCCGGGGCTTTTGAGGTCTGGCGTGACACCACCCCGGCGCAGCGCAGTCTGGCTCTGCTGAAGTTCGCCAGCGCGATCGAGGCCCGGGCCGAGGACCTGATCGAGGCCGAGAGCCGCAATACCGGCAAGCCGGTCGCCATCACCCGGACCGACGAGGTGCCCCCGCTCGCCGACGAGCTGCGGTTCTTCGCCGGCGCGGCGCGAATCCTGGAGGGCAAGTCGGCCGGAGAGTACCTGCAGGGCCACACCTCGATGATCCGACGGGAACCGGTCGGCGTCTGCGCTCAGGTCACCCCCTGGAACTACCCGATGATGATGGCGGTCTGGAAGCTCGCCCCGGCGCTGGCGGCCGGGAACACGGTCGTGCTGAAGCCCTCGGATACCACCCCCGTCTCGACGCTGCTGCTGGCGGAGATAGCCGCCGAGTTCCTCCCGCCCGGCGTCCTCAACGTGATCTGCGGGGACCGCGACACCGGCCGGGCGCTGGTGTCCCATGACATTCCGCGGATGGTGTCGATCACCGGCTCGGTGCGGGCCGGGATCGAGGTCGCCGAAGCGGCCGCGGCCGGGCTCAAGCGGGTGCACCTCGAGCTCGGCGGCAAGGCACCGGTGATCGTCTTCGATGACGCCAGCGCCGAGAATGCCGCCGCCCAGATCGCCGACGCCGGCTACTACAACGCCGGCCAGGACTGCACGGCGGCGACCCGCGTGATCGCCGGCCCCGGCATTGCCGATGACCTGGTCGATGCGCTTGCCGGGCGGGCCCGCGGGCTGAAGGTGGGCGGCCTGGAGAGCCCGTCGGCGGATTTCGGGCCGCTGAACAACTCCGCGCAGCTCGCGCGGGTGGAGGGCTTCCTGGCCCGAGCACCCGAGCACGCGACGGTGGTTACCGGCGGCCACCGCGTCGGCGAGCGCGGCTTCTGCTACGCGCCGACCGTGGTGACCGGGCTGCGCCAGGACGACGAGATGATCCAGGACGAGATCTTCGGCCCGGTCGTCACCGTCCAGCGGTTCACCGCCGAGGAGGAGGCCCTGCGCTGGGCCAACGGCGTGAAGTACGGCCTGGCGGCCAGCGTCTTCACCCGCGATCACGGCCGGGCGATGCGGATGGTCCGGCAGCTGGACTTCGGTGCCGTGTGGATCAACACCCATGTGCCGTTCGCCTCGGAGATGCCGCACGGCGGCTTCAAGAATTCCGGCTACGGCAAGGATCTGTCGGTGTACGGGTTCGAGGACTACACGCGCGTCAAGCACGTCATGAGCAATATCGGCTGACCGCCGGGCGGGCGGCCCGCGGCGGCGCACAGCGGGGAAACTCTATGTCGACGACAGCGGGGGACAGGGCACGGCAGGCCGGGGCAGCAGATGCGCGGCCAGCTCACGCCCGCTCCCCGGAAGCAGGCGGCAGGGAAACCGGCTCAGCGGCAGCGCAGGCACTGGCGGCGCAGGCACTGGCCGGGGCGAAGCCGGTGCCTTACTGGCTGGACCAGCCGGGAGCACCGGAGCCCATGCCACCGCTCGCCGCGCACATTACCGCGGACCTGGCGGTCGTCGGCGGCGGGTTCACCGGACTGTGGACCGCCCTGCTGGCCAAAGAGCAGGAACCCGCGCGCGACGTCGTCCTGGTCGAAGGCCGGCGCATCGCGTGGGCCGGCTCGGGCCGAAACGGCGGGTTCTGCTCGGCGAGCATTACCCATGGCCTGCGCAACGGGCTGGACCGGTTCCCGGACGAGATCGCCACGCTGGAGCGGCTAGGCCGGCGCAACCTGGACGAGATCGAGCAGACGGTCGGCCGGTATGAGATCGACTGTGACTTCGCCCGCACGGGGGAGCTGGCGGTGGCCACCGCCGACTGGCAGCTCGCGGGCCTGCGCGAGAACGCGGCGGCGGCCCGTGCCCTGGGCGTCGACATGGAGCTGATGGACGCCGCGGCGGTCCGGGCGGAGGTCAATTCGCCTGCCTACCGGGGCGGCCTGTGGGACCGGGACGGCTGCGCCACCGTCGATCCGGCCCGGCTGGCGTGGGGACTGCGGCGCGCATGCCTCAGCGCCGGGGTGCGGATCTACGAGCACACCCCGGTGACCTCGATCAGCGAGGAACCCGGGGCGGGTACGGGGCGGGGCCGTCTGCTGCTGGCCGCAGGCGGCGGCACCGTGGCGGCCGGGCGGGTCGTGCTCGGGACCGGGGCGTTCTCGCCCCTGCTGCGCAGGCTGCGCTACAGCCTCGTGCCCGTCTATGACTACGTGCTGATGACCGAGCCGCTGACGGCCAGCCAGCTGGCCAGCATCGGCTGGCAGCACCGGCAGGGGATCGGCGACAGCGCCAACCACTTCCACTATTACCGGCTCACCGCGGACAACCGGATTCTGTGGGGCGGATACGACGCCGTCTACCACTACGGCAGCAAGATCAGGGCTGCCCAGGATCAGCGCGCGGCCACCCACGCCCGGCTGGCCCGGCATTTCTTCGAGACCTTCCCGCAGCTGGCCGGGCTTTCCTTCACCCACCGATGGGGCGGCGTGATCGACACCTGCTCCCGGTTCAGCGCCTTCTTCGGCACCGCGCGCGACGGCCGGCTGGCCTACGCCGCCGGATATACCGGACTCGGGGTCGGGGCGAGCCGGTTCGGCGCCAGGGTAATTCTCGACATGCTCTCCGGGCAGGCCACGGAACTGACCGAGCTGCAGATGGTGAGAGGGAAGCCGGTGCCGTTTCCGCCCGAGCCTGTTCGCTCGGCGGCCATTGGGCTGACCGTCTGGTCACTCGCCCGCGCTGACCAGCGCGAGGGACACCGCAATCTGTGGCTGCGCACCCTGGACCGGCTGGGCCTGGGCTTCGACTCTTGACTGGCCGGTGATGGCCGGTCGCGGACGGGGCGGCCTCAGTCAGATCCTGTCAGCGTCCGTTGAGACTGCCGATGCCGAGCGAGCCGTCTGCCGCCACCGGACTGCCCGGCAGCTCAGCTCGCACTTCTGCCGCGCGCACGTAGCTCGCGGGATCCTTGTCCACGGCTGGGACGCCCGCGTAATGCTGCGCTTCGAAGGCCGCGAACCGGACGGCCAGGTCGTGGCGCTGCTGGAGCGTAGCGAGCCGGCGGAAGTCGGTGAGGCCCTCGCGTTCCTCCTCGCCCATGTGGTCACTGTTCGCCAGATTCGCCGCCGTGACGGCTTCATACCATTCGCTGGTGCCAACCTCGTGCACCGCGACCGCGGCGACCGCGTCCCTGATGTCATTGTGGTCGTGGATCGCGTCGAGCGTCTCCTCTTCCGCGCTGGCCGCACGCCTGGCGCGCAGGCCCGCCTGCAGCAGCGCGGGATAGAAGATCTCCTCTTCCGCCTCGGCGTGCAGATCGAGGAAGGCCGCCAGGCGTCCCCATACCGCGCGCAGAGTCCCGGTGTCAGCAGGGCTGATCTGCTCCAGGATGGCGAAGAGCCGGCGCTGCTCGTGGTGGTCATCGAGGATCAGCTGGGTAATGTCCACGTTCCCCCTCCCGCGGGCATGCCCGCAGGCCGAAGCCGCGGCAGAGCCCTGGCGATCATCGGTCGGCAATGGTGACCAGGCCTGTTTCATTGCTTCTGATAGTGCCAGGCCCGCTGACGGGCGCGCGAACCGCCGTCCCCGGTCATGGCCCGGTGACGTCCTGGGCGCAGGTGGTCGTGCCTGAGGACAGCCCAGGAGAAAGCCTCCCCGGGTTCTGTGTCAGCCTTTCGACTCGGCCCTGCGGTAACCGCCGCACCGGCAGCGCCGCCATCCGCGGTGCCAGGGGCCGCGAACCGAGCAGGATGCAGGGTCGTGGTGCGCATCTGCAGCGTGCTGGCAGTTCGCGCACTGCATCATCTGGTCGGCGTGGTCGGGATGCGCGCCGGGGGTCCACCCGATCATGTAGCTCATCTTCAGGACCCCCATTCTGGGCCATGCCCTCGCCGGCGACGGGCCTGTCACTGAGGAACAGACCGCAGTAGCCAGCACCGATTTCAGCGTAATCCTCTGGCCGCCCGAGCGGAAGACTCGAGATGTTACTTGTTTGAGAAGCGGGCCGCCCGCACGGTCCACGGGCTACCCTGACGTGGTTCTGCGGCCTGCCGGACAATTTAGCTGATCACTTGAAAGGGCCAGGTAGTGGCGATCTATCAGCACATACGCCATCCGCGCATCGCTTCGCGGCTCGCTGATCGCCCGGTGAAGGTGGCCGATCTGCTCCCGCGCGGGACGGCGATCAACCGGTTCAACACGCGCGTCGCGCTCCTGATCACGCGCGTGGTCGGCAGCATGTGGTGTGCCTACGCATTCGCCTTGTTCGACCTGATCAGTCTTCCGGACGCGATCCGCAGTGGCGCGGCGTTCGTTGTTTCCTGGGTGGCCCAGACGTTCTTGCAACTCGTCCTCTTGTCGGTGATCATGGTCGGTCAGAACGTGCAGGCCGCCGCAGCAGACAAGCGCGCAGAGGCAACATTCCACGACGCGAGCGCCACCCTGCACGAGGTCGCGCACGTGCAAGGCCACCTTGCTGCGCAGGACGAGCTGCTGACGCGGATCGCCGAGAAGATCGGCCTCGACCCCGTCCCGGTGATCGACGCCCCGCCAGGGGAGGAGACTGCCGGGCAGAGTTCCGAGAGCTGACGGGCACGGGGTTCCTCCCTGAAGATGGAAGCAGGGACAGGCGGCGTGGTATCGCCGCCGGGGCCGTCGGCAGCCGTGACTGATGGCGCAAATAAGTACGGAAAAGGCGTGTCGTCCTTGACCGATCGGATTACCGACGCTCAATCTCTGGCTGTCAGCGGCTGCGAGTGGGACGATCTCGACAGCACAACGAGAGAACTGCCGCGGACTGTCGGTTTGGCAGCTTCGAAGCTGCCAGAAGTAGCTGCAGGCACTCCGGAAGGCCGCGCGCTGACCAGTTGCCCTGATGGCGGGCAGGCATTGGCCAAGACCCATCCGGATGGCACAGCGCCGGCCGGTTCGCTGGCGCCCGCCGCGGCCGGGGTCGCCCTTAAACCGCGAAAATATCAGGTGCGTGTACATCGACCGGGAGCTGCTTAAGTATCATCCGACGTCATAACGATGATCCGCTCGGGCCGCACGCGGCGAGGTAGTCGGAATTATGCGTCTGTCTAACGCCGGGTGTCGCCGCTCGTCACTGAGACAGATTCCGGACCTATTCAGTGGTCAATCCTCAAGGTGCTTGCGCCGAGCGGGCGCGAAGGCGGGAACTTGTTCGTGCCCGGGCCCGCGGCACGGACATGAGCGCCTGGTTGACGTCGGCGCGCGGGTGCGCCAGAGTCGGCAGCAGTACGCGATGGCCAGTGGGAGGGAAGCCGGTGTGAATCCGGCGCGGTCCCGCTACTGTCACCGGGGAGTGAGCCCCACAGCGGTCACGGCCCTGCACGGGCGGGAAGACCGGGGCGAGCAGCGATCCGGAAGCCAGGACACTCCCGGCCGCCGGGACCCGCGACCCGGGGCGAGGACCCCGAGGAGGGCCCGCCGTGGCAAACCACCAGCAGTGCGGCATTCTGCCGCTTTCGGTCTCCGGCACTAGTCCGCTGACCCTGCCGGGCGCCCGTGGTGCGGGCGGCCCGCTCATCGTCGGCATTACGCCCCTCGCTGGCCCTACGCCTATCGCCGCCGTCATACGCGCGAAGGAGTCTGCCTGATGCCGGAAGGCCGGGTGACCGCCGTCCCCGAGGACGGGCTCAGCACCCGCGAACGGCGCGCCCTGCCGCTGCTCGCGGTCCACACAGGAGACGGCAAGGGGAAGTCCACGGCAGCCTTCGGGCTCGCACTGCGGGCCTGGTCGGTGGGATGGCCGATCGGCGTGTTCCAGTTCACCAAGAGCGCGAAATGGCGCGTCGGCGAGGAGGGCGCGCTGCTGGCTCTCGGCGAGCTGCACGCCGCCACGGGCCAGGGAGCGCCGGTAACCTGGCACCGGACGGGCGTCGGCTGGTCCTGGCTGCGGACTCAGCCCGAAGACCACGCGCGCGCCGCCCGGGAGGGATGGCAGCAGGTGGAGCGCGACCTGGCCGCCGAGATCTACCGGCTGCTCATCCTGGACGAGTTCACCTATCCGCTCGCCAACGGCATCCTCAGCACCGATGCGGTCCTGGCCACCCTCGCCGCTCGTCCGGGCGTCCAGCATGTTGTCATCACCGGCCGCCGCGCCAGCCCGGCGCTCCTTGAGGCGGCCGACCTGGTCACCGAGATGACCAAGGTGAGGCACCCGATGGACGCTGGCCGAAAGGGCCAGCGCGGAATCGAATGGTGAACCGGCCGCTTATTGCCCCGAGCCGCGACCCGGTCGCCGGCCGCGAAGTTCACTACGATCTGGATCATCATGGCGACGCCGATACCGGCCACGCGGACCTGAACCTTGCCGTTAACGTGCGGCTGCCGCGGCCGCCATCATGGCTGCTGGATCGCCTGCAGGGCGTGCTGGCGGGCCTGGCGTCCTATCCGAAGCAAGACGATGCCATCGCCGCCGTCGCAGCCCGGCACGGCCGCGACGCCAGCGAGGTACTACTGACCAACGGCGCCGCGGAGGCATTTACGCTGATCGCCCGCGCCCTGGCGCCGCGGCGCGCAGTGTGCGTGCACCCGTCCTTTACCGAGCCGGAGGCCGCTTTGCGGACGGCCGGGCATGCCGTCGAGCGCGTGCTGCTTCCGCCGCCATTCCACCTGGACCCCGCGCTCGTGCCCCCTGTCGCCGACCTCGTCATGGTCTGCAACCCGACTAATCCCACCGGCCTGCTGCACCCGGTGAGCATCCTGGAGCAGCTGGCCCGTCCAGGCAGGATCCTGGTGGTGGACGAGGCCTTTGCGGATGCGGTGCCGGGCGAGCCCGCCACGCTCAGCGCGCGATCCGGGCTGCCCGGTCTCGTCGTCGTGCGAAGCCTGACCAAGACCTGGGGCCTGGCCGGGCTCCGTGTGGGCTACCTGCTCGGCCCGGCGGACACCATCGCCGCGCTCAAGAGAGCCCAGCCCCTGTGGCCCCTGAACAGCCTGGCGCTGGAGGCGATCGTGGCCTGCAGCGACTCTGCGGCCGTCGCCTGGGCCGACGAGCAGGCACGCAGCATGTCCGGGTGGCGGGCGAGTCTTGCTGCCGCGCTCAATGAGCTTCCCGGCGTGACGACTGACGTGGCCGGCCGGGCGCCCTTCTTGCTCCTGCGGGTTCCCGATGCCGCGCGGACCGGTTCGCGGCTCCGCGAGCTGGGCATCGCGGTCCGGCGCGGCGACACATTCCCGGGTCTCGGCGACAACTGGCTCCGCATCGCCGTGACAGCGCCGGAATACCACGCGCGCATCGTTGACTCCTTCACCAGGTGCACCTCGCACCTCTAGTGCGCTGCCGGGGACCATTCGCTCAGGCGGCGCCAGCGTCAGTACCGCAGACACCGGGATCCGGTCAGCGCTCAGTCCTCGTGAAAGCTTCGCGCGGCGCGGCCGCGGAAATGGGCCCGCCCGCCCTGGCGTCCGAAGAGGCTCAGCAGTTCGACCGGCCCGTCGCCGTTGCTGCCTGACCAGTGCGGAAGACGTGTGTCGAACTCGACGGCCTCGCCCGGGTGCAGGAGGAGGTCCTGATCGCCGAGCACTAGCCGCAGTTTGCCGTCCAGCACGTAGAGCCACTCATAGCCTTCATGGGTCCGGCGGGGCAGCCGGCCTGAGCGCCGCGGTGGCTCTGGAACGCGCCCGGCGGACGGTGATCGTGATCGACGACGGCACACCGCGCAACGCCCCCGCTGAAGGCCTGTACAACTACCTGACCCGCGACGGAATGCCACCGACCGAGCTGCTGGCCGAGGGCCGGAGCGAGGTCGAGCGCTACGGCGGCCTCATCGCGCGCAGCGAGGCCACCGGGGCACGGCGGACCGGTAACGGCTTCGAGGCCATCACAGCCGACGGGGGAAGCATCCTGCCCGGCGGCTGGGTAGTAACGACGGGCCTGACTGACGAGCTGCCCGAGGTGCCCGGCGTGCGCGAGCTATGGGGGACAGACGTGGTGCACTGCCCGTAATGCCATGGCTGGGAGATCGGGGACCAGGCAGCCGGCGTTCTGGGCAGCGGGCCCATGGCCGTGCAGCAGACCCCGCTGTTCCGCCAGTGGACGGCCGATCTGGTGCTGTTCCTCAACACCGCGCCCTCGCTCACGCCCGAGCAGGCCGAGCAGCTGGCCCCAGGAACATCCGGGTGGTCACCGGGCCCGTCGAACGCCTGGAGACGGCCAGCGGACGGCTGACCGGCGTGCGCATGCACGACGGCACCGTCGTCGCCCGCACCGCGCTGGCGGTTGGGCCGAGGGCGGTGGCCCGCTCCGGGCTGCTGGGCAGCCTCGGGCTCCATCCCGTCCTGCATCCGCTCGGGACCGCGTTCGGCGAGATCATCGAGTCCGACCCGGCCGGCCTGACGGCTGTCCCCGGCGTCTGGGTCGCCGGCAACCTCACCGACATTCAGGCGCAGGTGATCACGGCGGCCGCTCAGGGCCTGTGGGTGGCCGCTGCCGTCAACGCCGACCTGATCGCCGACGAAACGCAGCAGGCCGTCGACGAAGCGCGCCGTTCTTCATCCGTGCGCACCTAGCTCGACGCGCGATTGAGCACAGGGGGTGGGTATTCGGGCTCATGTCAGCGCTGGGCGCGGCCTGGAAGCTGGCCGCATGAGGGCAAAGGGCCGGCCGCGCGAGACGTGGCAAAGGTGGACCATCTGGCTGCCGGGCACGCTGGCATTCGCGGCATCGGGCTTGCTGATCGGGGCCGACGGGATTGCCGGGGTGATGGGAAGCTGGGACACCCCTGAGCCTGGCCTCGGATGGATAAAGGTGGCGATCACGGGCACTGCGCCCTGGCTGCCGCCGCTGCCGTCGCAGTGGGAGCCGGAGCGGTGCGCCCCTCCTGGCGCCGACCGGCCGCGCTAGTGGCGTGGGCGATTATCCCGGTGGGCTTCGGGGTGTTCCTGCTGGCCACGCGCCTGGCCAGCGGCACATAGCCCCACCCGGCAGCCTGGCGCTGAGATGCGAGGGCCCCGAAATTCGCAGGCGTGCCGCGGTTCGCTGCGATACCGTCCGGCCGTGGACGATGAGGATGGCTACTTTGGCGAGCGTGTCGCGGCGACGTATGACGAGTCGGAAGGAGACATGTTCGAGCCGGATGTGGTGGACGCGGCGGTCGGCGTTCTGGCCGGTCTCGCCGGCGGCGGCCGGGCTCTGGAACTGGGTATCGGGACAGGGCGCATCGCGCTGCCGCTGGCGCGCCGCGGGGTGCCGGTCCACGGCATCGACATGTCCCGGGCGATGGTGTCCCGGCTGCGCGCCAAGCCGGGCGGTGACGCGCTCGGCGTGACGTTCGGCGACTTCGCGACGGCGCGGGTCGACGGGAGCTTCGCCGTCGCGTACCTGGTCTTCAACACGATCATGAATCTCACGACGCAGGCAGCGCAGGTGGCCTGCTTCGCCAATGCCGCCGCTCACCTCGCGCCGGGCGGCTGCTTCGTCGTCGAAGTCGGGATCCCGGACCTGCGCAGGCTGCCGCCCGGGCAGAATGTCGTGCCGTTCCACGCGAGCCCCACGCGGTGGTCTTACGACGTCTACGACGTCGCCACGCAGGCGATGAGCTCGAACTACATCGAGATTGACGGCGGCCGCGGTGAGTACACCTCGTTCCCCTTCCGTTACGTCTGGCCGTCTGAGCTTGACTTGATGGCGCAGATGGCGGGGCTGCGGCTGCGCGACCGGTGGGACGGATGGACCCGGGGGCCCTTCACCAGCGACAGCCGCCAGCACGTCTCGATCTGGGAGAAACCGGCTCGCTGACGGCGACGAGATGCGCCGGGCCTACACGGTCTATGCCTGCTGTCTGCAACGGAGAGCCAGGGCTAATCCGCGCGAGCGACCTCGTCTGTGCTCTCAGTGCACTTACTTGACGCCATGACTCTGAGTCAGCTGCGGCGGATCACGGCCAGCCAGGCTTGCGCGGCGAGGGTGGTAAGTCCGGGGTTGAGCACGAAGGTGTCCGCCGAGATGTCGCACACGGTCCAGCCATCGCCGAACGCGGCGAGAAGCTCGTCCTGGCGCACCCGGCGGGGCCCGAAAGTGCCGGGCTGGCGATCGCTGAAGCACATCAGGTAACAGGTGCCCCCGGCCTGCAACGCTGACGCCAGGCTGCTCACGTAACGGACGCGCTGCTGATCATCGAAGACGTGGAACACCCCGCAGTCGATGACAACGTCGAAGGTCAGGGCGAGCGCGGCCAGGTCCAGTACGTCAGCGACCTCGAAGCGGGCGCTCAGCCCCCGCCCGGCCGCCTTGTGGCGCGCTTGCCCGATGGCCCGCGGCGAGATATCGACGCCGACTGCATCCGCGCCGCGGGACGCGGCCAGCAGCGTGTGCTCTCCGGTGCCGCAGCCCGCATCCAGCACCCGCCCGGTGAGCAGTCCCCGGTCCGCCAGACCGACGAAGGCCGGCTGCGGCCGGCCAATGTCCCACGGTGCGGCCGTGCTCGTCGTGTAGGCAGCGTCCCAGCCCGGCGTCGTCATCATGCTCCTGCCTGCTGTGCTTTATCTGCTTTCCCTGCCGACGGCCATTCTTGCCGACTCCGGGTAGCGAGACCATGGCCGCCGTCGCAAGGAGGCGCGTCTGCAAGCATGGAGCTGTGCGCGTTACCCGACTCCTCACCCCTGATGATGCCGTCGCCCGGGCGGAGCTGCTGCGCGTCAACCGCGACTTCCTCGCCCCGTGGGACCCGATTCGCGGTCCCGGCTACTACACGGCCGACGGGCAGCGCGCCGCCTTGCGGGATGCTCTCGCCCGGCATGCGCAGGGCGCAGCCCTCCCGCACGCCATCCTCGCCGACTCCGGCCGGATCGCCGGCTGCATCACGCTCAGCGAGATCGTGCGCGGTCCGTTCCAGTCATGCCACCTCGGCTACTGGGTCGGTGCCGCCGACAACGGCCGCGGACTGGCGACTAAGGCTGTGCGCGAAATCATCTCGATCGCTTTCGGAGAGCTGGGGCTGCACCGGATCGAGGCAGGGACACTGGTGCACAACGAGCGTTCGCAGTGCGTGCTGGAACGCAATGGCTTCATCCGCTTCGGCCTGGCGCCGGCGTACCTCAGCATCGCCGGCGCGTGGCAGGACCATGTCCTTTATCAGCTGGTGAACACTGCGGCGGACGAGTCCGGTGCCGGGAGACAGCCATGACCTACACCGCTGATCCGCGGGTCGACGCTTACATCGAGGCGCTGCCCGGCTGGCAGCAGGGCATCTGCCGGGAAGTCCGCGAACTGGTCCATGCCGCCGACCCGGAGGTAGCTGAGACGATCAAGCGCACGAGACTGCCTTACTTCGTCTTGCAGGGGAACATCTGCGCGCTGGTCGCCGCCAGGGACCACGTCAATATCTTCCTGTATGACGGGGCGATCGTGCCTGACCCCGACGGGATCATTACCGCCGGGCACGAGAACAAGACCGCCCGCACCGTGGCCGTCCGTGCGGGCGAGACCATCAACGCCCCGGCCCTGCTCGCGATGTTCAGGAACATCATCGCGAACAACCGGGCCGGAGGCTGGCGCAAGCTCAAGCGAGAAAGCTGACCGTAGCCCGCTGCCATCGAGGCCCTGGCCGGTGCCTTCGCCAGGCCGAGCCGCCCGGGCCCAGCGCCTGCCCTGGCGCAGTGCCGAGCTAGCTGACTGCCGTCCGCCGGGCCCGGTATGCGGCGACATGCACGCGATTTCCGCAGGTGCGGCTGTCGCAGTAGCGGCGGGACCGGTTGCGGGACAGGTCGATGAAGACGTCCCGGCAGGTCGGCGACGCGCAGCTGCGCAGGCGGTCGTTCTGGCCGGCCACCACCAGCTCGGCCAGGCCCATCGCGAAATGCGCCGCCATCCGGTCAGCGAGCGGGGCGCTCGGCCGGGACACGTGCAGGTGCGGCGCGCGCCCGTCATGCGCGACGATCTGCGGCACCGCCCCGGTCTGCGCGAGGAGCGCGTTCAGCATCTCGATGGCCGCACGGTTATCACCTCGCTCGCAGGCGCTGGCAATGGCATCCAGGCAGGCGCGATGCCCGCGCAGCCGCGCCAGATCCTGCGGTCTTGCGCCAGCTCCGTGAAAGGCGTACCGGTCCGCCAGGGACTGCACGTCCGCGAGGTCGCGCAAGCCTTCCCCGGCTGCGGACCGGCCGGTGTTGATCAGCTCGGCGCAGGCGCCCATCGCCTCCAGCTGGT
Organism: Streptosporangiaceae bacterium; assembly: GCA_052146815.1. Taxonomy (GTDB): domain Bacteria; phylum Actinomycetota; class Actinomycetes; order Streptosporangiales; family Streptosporangiaceae; genus DATJZH01. Next base: position 35,983 of record JBKQMG010000190.1, read on the forward strand.
CAGCAGTGAAACCGCTTTGACTCCTGTCAGGCGGTTCTCCTAGGGTGGACACCATGTCAGCACCGTATGCCAGAACGGTCATTACCGGCAACGACGCTGGCCAGTCAATAGCCGCCCGGCGGCCGCTGCTCATGGCCGCTGCCGGGGCAGCCTTAATCTCCGCCTCTGCGGTGCTGGTCAAGCTGGCCGGCACCGAAGCCGCCACGACCGCCTTCGTGCGCTGTTTCCTGGCCCTGCCGGTGCTCGTGACGCTGGCCGTGCGCGAGCAGCGACGGCACGGGCCGAGGCGCCGGGCTGCCCGCGCGGCCGCGTTCGCGGCGGGGATATTCCTGGGCATCGATCTTGTGCTCTGGAATCACGCCATCGCCGACGTCGGTGCCGGCGTCGCCACCGTGCTCGGCAACCTGCAGGTGCTGTTCGTCGCCCTCGCGGCCTGGGTGCTCTTCCGTGAGCGTCCTGCGCGCAGATTCCTCATCATGCTGCCCGTCGTAATGGCCGGCATCGCGCTCGTCTCGGGCCTGTTTGGTGCTTCCAGCGCGGGCGAGCGGCCGGTCGCCGGGATCGGCTACGGGATCGGGACATCGGTCGCGTACGCGGTCTTCCTGATCATCTTGCGCCGGACGTCGGCAGGCACGCCGCATGTGGCCGGACCGCTGGCCGAGGCGACGGCCGGAGCCGCGTCCGGGGCTCTGGTGCTCGGCCTCATCTTCGGGGGCCTGCGGCTGGAGATGTCCTGGCCGTCGCTCGGCTGGCTGGCGCTGCTGGCTCTCAGCAGCCAGACGGTGGGCTGGCTGCTGATCGCCTCGTCGCTGCCGAGGCTGCCGGCGGCCACGTCCTCGCTGATGCTGCTGCTCCAGCCTGCGGCCGCTCTGCTGCTGGCCGCTATTGTGCTGGCCGAGCGGCCCAGTCTCCTGCAGCTCGCCGGAGCCGCCCTGGTCTGCTTCGGCGTCCTGGTGGTCAGCCTGGCCAGGGCGGCCCGCCCCGCGGCTGCCGGACCTGGGCCTTCCGGGGAGCGGACGGTGGCGGGCGATCCCGAGCGGTGCGGGCAGCTGCCGGCCGCCCGTCCGAAGCTGGTAGCTCGTGCTCAGCCGGGCTCCTGCCCCGAGCCGAGAGCGGCCGGTTCCGGCTCATGAGCCTGCCGCTCAGTGGTTGCGCCCGCTGACGCTGGCTCGCACGAGAACCGACAGCCCGACAGGGCGCAGCGCATCGCGGCGATTCCCAGGATCACGTACTGGCGCACGCCGCGGCGGGGCGCTGTCGGCGAGATGGTCCTCGGTATAGCGACTCCGGCAGGTGACCTGCGCCCTGGCGCCGGCCAGCACGACGTGCTTGCCATGCGCGCGACGATATGCGATGAGCTCCTCGGCCCGGTCGCCGAGGAGTGCTGCTGCCAGGGTGTCGGCAAAATGCGCGGATCACTGTCGGCAAGCAAGTGAGCCGCACGGGCGGCGGCTGCGGTAAGCGCGGTCAGGCTTGGCGGGCCGCTATTTCCCTCGGCGGCGCTCTGCATGCGAAAGTCCTGCACGCAAAACACGCTACTACCGCCATTAACTAACATAGCACAAATTGAATAATTTCTAAAGTGCGAAACAATGACAATCGCATTTCTATTCGCGAACAACGCACGGTGTCTCCCGCTTGCCAGGCCCGGCTGCCGGAAGCGTCAGACCGTCACGGCAGCATGGGGCCCACGCAGGGGAGGGACTTATGCCTGGACGCTCGTTCACGATCACCCCGCAGGGACCGTTCTCCCTGGCAGAAGCAGCTCAGTTCGGCTTCGGCCAGCGCTCCGCGCAGAACTGGGATGGCGTCATGCGCCTGGCGTTCTGCCTAGACGGCTACCAGCAGCAGGCTGGAGTCGAGCTCCGCCAAGATGACGCCGCAGAAGTGCGCGGCCTGATCAGCGGGCCGGCGGACCTCGATGCCGGCCACGTGCGGGCGCAGGTCGCCCGCGTTCTGTCGCTCGACTATGACGGCGCGCAATTCCTGCTGGCCGGCGAACGGGACCCGGTCATCGGCCGGCTGCAGGCAGCAGCGCCGGGCCTTCGGCCGCCGCTGTTCTACTCTCCCTACGAGGCGGCTGCCTGGTCCGTCCTGAGCGCGCGGCGGCCTGCGCGCCAGATGATGCAGGTGCGCGATCAGCTGAGTCGTGCGCACGGCGCCGTATTTGACCTTGCCGGGGCATCGGTCGCGGCCTTCCCGGCTCCGCGCCAGCTCCTCGACATCGAGTCGTTCCCTGTTATCCCCGCAGACAAGATGGCCCGGCTGCATGGCATCGCGCAGGCAGCGCTCGAAGGGCGCCTCGATGCTGAGGTTCTGAAGCAGCACGGGCCTGAGTGCGCTGCTGCGGAGCTGCAGGCGCTCAACGGCATCGGCCCGTTCTACAGCGCCCTCATCGTGATCCGCGGTACCGGATTCAGTGACGTCCTGCCCGTGAGCGAGCCCAGGGTACTGGCGCTGGCCGCGCGCCTCTACGGCCTGCCCGAGCCGCTGTCCCCGGCCCGGTTCGCTGAGCTGGCCGAGCCGTGGAAGCCGTTCCGGACGTGGGCTGCCGTACTCATCCGGGCCGTCGCGGGACGCATTCCGGGCGACGCGGCGCGGCCGTAATTGGCTGGGCTGTGCGCGCGGTGCGTGCCTATAGTGAAGAACATGGAGGTCAACCGCTGCAGCACCGTCGTGACCGCGCGAGCTACCCGCTCGCCGGTTGCCGCCGCCTGACCTTCCTCTTCCGCCGCTGGCGACCGGAAACGGCTCGCTGGTGCGTCAGCTGATCCCTTTCATGACCGCGTCCTCGGGCCTGTTCCGGCGTCCCCATTCCGAAAGGCGCCCGCCATGAACGTGACCGAGACTCTGCGCACCTTCACCGACTTCTTCTGCGACCGCGGCCATCAGCTGGTCCCCGGCGGCACGCTCATCCCCGCCTCCGGCGATCCCCTGCTGTTCACCACCTCGGGCATGCACCCGCTGACCCCTTACCTGGAGGGCCGCGGGCATCCGCAGGGCCGGCGTCTGACGAGTGTTCAGCGCTGCCTGCGCACCACCGACATCGATGAGGTCGGCGATCAGTCGCACCTGACGGTCTTCGAGATGCTCGGCACCTGGTCGCTGGGAGATTACCCGGGCACCCAGAGCCTGCGCTGGGGGCTCGAGCTCATCTGCGACGGCTTCGGGATCAGCCGCAAGCGGCTGCACGCCACCGTCTTCGGCGGTGACGGCCAGCTCGGCGAGGACCGCGAGCTGCGCGAAACCTGGGCCGAGCTGGGCGTGCCTGTCGAGCTGACCGGCGAGGAGAACTGGTGGTCCAACGGCCCGACCGGCCTGTGCGGCCCGGATTCCGAGTTGTTCATCTGGACTGGCACCGGACCGCCGCAGGGCACGCCCAGCGATGATGACCGCTGGATGGAACTGTGGAATCACGTGATGATGCGCTACCGCCGGCTCAGCGACGGCAGCCTGCAGCCGCTCGCGCAGCCGAACGTGGACACCGGCATGGGCCTGGAGCGCCTGCTGATGATCGTGCAGGGCAAGCCGTCGGTCTTCGACTGCGACGTGCTCGAGCCGTGGATGACCGCGCTCGCGCAGCTGTGGAGTCCGGGCGAGCACGAGCTGCGCCTGCTCAGCGACCATCTGCGGGCCAGCGTCGTGATCATCGGCGACGGAGTCCGCCCGGCCAACACCGGCCGCGGCTATGTGCTGCGCCGGCTGATTCGCCGCGCGCTCACCGCCCTGTGGCAGGACGGCAGCTCCCGCACGCTGGCGGACCTTCCGGCCGGGCTGCCCGAGCGCACCATGGGCCACTTCGGTCAGGAACCAGGTGCGGCGGAGATTCGCCGGGTGCTCCTCGACGAGGAACGGCGGTTCGGCGAGCTGCTGTCCCGCGGCCGCACGGTCCTGTCCCGCGGCCGTTACGAGGGCGCTTTGTCGGAGCAGCAGCTGCGCTATCTGCATGACACCCACGGCCTGCCGCGCGAGCTCGTCGCGGTACTGCAGTCCGAGCCGCGGTAGGGATCACCCGGCGCGGGCGCGGCGGGGTGAGAGTTCGTGCCGCCTGGCTGTTCAATTGCCATTCACCTGCCCTTCCCGTCGTGGCTGACGAGCGGATACCTGAGGTGCGGCTATCCGCTCTATGCTGCTCGGGCCGCCATTGTGCTGGCATCGGCGCTTCGCCCGGTTCATGGTGGAAGTGGCGCCGGAGACCGGCAGAGGCAGAGTCGGCGACCGGTAAAGGCAGACAAACGCGAAAGCCGCAGAAGGAGCTACGTATGCAAATACCGCGAAGGGCCTACGCCATCGCCGCCGCAGCGGCAATGGCGTCCCTCAGCGCCGTCGGCGTGAGCGGTGTCGCCGCCGCCGACAGTGGCCAGCCTGCGAATTGGCGCGGTCACGGCAGCACCGCAACGCCCATCAAGCACCTGGTAGTGATCTTCGACGAGAACGTGTCGTTTGATCACTACTTCGGCACCTACCCATATGCGGCTAACCTGCCGGGCGAGAAGGCCTGGTACGCGAGGCCCGGAACGCCGACAGTCAACGGCCTCTACAGCAGCCTCACGTCAAGCGGCCCGACCGGACCGCTGCTGACCCGCAACCCGAACCTGTCGAACCCGCTGCGGCTCGCCCCGGATCAGCCGATGACGTGCGACCAGGACCATAACTACACCGCCGAGCAGAACGCCGCGGATCACGGCGCCGAGGACCTGTACGCGCAGAACACCGGCAAGGGCGTCACGCTGGACAAGTGCCTGGCCGGGCTGACCTACAAGGGCGTGCCCGAGCCCGTGCCCGCCGGGGCCAGCTCCAACTACGCGGTCATGGACTACTACGACGGCAACACCGTGACCGCGCTGTGGAACTACGCCCAGCACTACGCGATGAGCGACAACGCTTACGGCACCACGTACGGCCCGTCCACGCCGGGCGCGCTGAACGTGACCGCGGCGCAGACCTACGGCGCCACCTGCGGCCCCGCGTTCGCGACGATCAACGACTCGCCATGCACCGCCCCGCCCGGATACAACTCCTCGGACGTCGCGGCCTCTAACCTCACGACCAGCGGCGCACCCACCGCCGCCGGGTCCGGCACGACCTACAGCGACTCCGATCCTACCTACGACATCTGCTCCTACCTGCCGAGCGCGGACGGCGGGGACGGCAACACACCGGCCACCACGCTGGGCATGGGCGGCACCAACATCGGCGATGAGCTCACCAGCGCGCACGACACCTGGGGCTGGTTCGAGGGCGGCTTCGGCAACGGGTATGTCCCCGGCCACGGCACGCCGCCGACCACCGCGCAGATCTGCTCCCAGCAGAACACGAACGTGGGCGGCGGTTCGGTAACCGCGTACATCCCGCACCACGAGCCGTTCCAGTACTTCGCCTCCACCGCCAACCCGATGCACCTGCCGCCGAGCTCCGTGGCGGCGATCGGGCACACCGACCAGGCGAACCACCAGTACGACACCGCGGATTTCTGGGCCGCCGCGGACGCGGGCGGGCTGCCCGCCGTTTCGTATCTCAAGGCGCCCGCCTACCAGGACGGCCACGCCGGCTACTCCGATCCGCTGGACGAGCAGACCTGGCTGACCGACACCATCAACCACCTCGAGTCGCTGCGGACGTGGAAGTCCACGGCGGTCGTCATCACCTGGGATGACTCCGACGGCTGGTACGACAGCATCCTCGGCCCGCTCCTCACCCAGTCGCAGACTACGCTCGACTCGCTGACCGGGACCGGCATGTGCGGCTCGCAGGCCAGCCAGGTGCCGCAGACCTCGACGGGCGCGCCGGAGCAGGGCAAGTGCGGTCTCGGGCCGCGGCTGCCGTTCCTGCTGATCTCGCCGTGGGCGAAGTCGGACTACGTCAGCAGCTCGCTGATCGACCAGAGCTCGGTCGTGAAGTTCATCGAGTACAACTGGCACCTGCCCGCGCTCGGAGACGGGGCCGCGGATACCGCGGCAGGCTCGATCATGGATATGTTCAAGTTCGGCGGACGGCCGAACCCGCCGCTGTTCCTCAGCCCGGCAACCGGCAGGCCAGAGCACCGGCACTGATCCGGGCTGGCAGGGCAGTCCTGCCGGACTGACAGGCCGGCCGGGGCCGGGGATGCGTATGGCATCCCCGGCCCCGGCGTCTGGGCAGGAAATACTGTGCCTATGAACAACGGGACCCTGAGCAACCTGAGCTATCGCGAGTCGATCATCATCGACCGCTCACCGGAATTCGTCTACGACATGGTCTGCGACGTGACCCGGATGGGGGAGTGGAGCCCGGTCTGCACCGGCTGCTGGTGGGACGACGAGGAGAGCCCGCGGGCAGGTGCCTGGTTTACCGGGCGCAACGAGCTGCCTGACCGGGTCTGGGAGACGCGTTCGCAGGTCGTGGCCGCCGAGCGCGGCCTGGAGTTCGCGTTTATCGTCGGCGGCGCCTGGGTGCGCTGGGGCTTCACCTTCACGCCTGTCGGCGCGGGCACGCGGCTGACGGAATCCTGGGAGTTCCTGCCTGACGGCATCGCCCGGTTCCACGACAGGTACGGCGACGATGCCCAGGCGCAGATTGACGATCGCACCCGGGCCGCGCACAGGGGCATCCCGGCGACCCTCTCCGCGATCAAGAAGAGCGCGGAGTCCAGCCAGGAGTGAGAAGGGGACCTGATCGTCGCATCCCGGCCGGACCGTCGCGGTGACCGGCGCGTGGCGCTTTGCCTGGTGGCCCGCTGGCGGCTGCCCGCATTCTTCGCCGGCGGCACGCTGCCGCCGCTGCGGGCATGGGGAGCCGCTGCGGCGACTGGAACCGGCAGCCTGGCTCCGGAATCGACCCACAGAACGGCGCGTCATGACCCAGACCGAGATGGCGGCGACCCGCGGCGGAGCCCGGCGGGCCGGGCGGCGCAAGGTAAGGGTCCTCGAGGCGGCGGGCCGGGTGATCGCCGAGCGCGGCGCTGACGCCACCGGTTCGCCGACGTGGCCGCCGAGAGCGCCGTTCCGGTCAGCACCCTGCAGTACTACTTCGGCTCCCGCGAGGACCTGCTGGTCGCGGCGTTCCGGCATGCTTCGGGCACCGAGATACAGGCGATCGAGGCCGGGCTCGAAGCGCTGGACGATCCATGGGACCGGCTGACCTGCATTGTCCGCCGGGCGCTGGACGGCTACCGGAGCGAGACCGCGCAGGCCGGACGGCTGCGGATCGAGTCCTGGCATTTCGGGATCAGGGACGCCGAGATGCGCCGGACACGCTGCGCGATTACGCGGCCTGGCGCGGCCTGATCGCCGACGCCGTCCGCGCGGGGATCAGCGGCGGCCGGTTTCGCCGCCCGCCGCGATCCCGGCCGGACGGCGGTGCTGACCCTCGCCCTGCTGGACGGGGCCGGCATTCCGCTGGCGCTCGGCGACCCGCAGGTCACCCCGGACGAGGCAGCCGACGAGATCCTCTCCGTACTGGCGGAGCTTCTGGGCCTGGAGCCCTCCCGGCCGTAAGCGCCTTCCTGCTGTGTCTTCTTGTGCCGCGCCCTCTTGTGCTGGGCCTTGTCTTCCGCTATATTCAACTTAGTAGTTGCACAACTAGGTAGGCGAATATAGTGATAGCCGACGAGCTCAGCTCGACCTTCTCGGCTCTGGCCGATCCGACCCGGCGGGCGATACTCGCGCGGCTGGCCGACGGGGACGCGACGGTCAACGAGCTGGCTCAGCTGTTCCCGATGACGTTCCAGGCGGTGTCCAAGCACCTGAAGGTGCTGGAGAACGCCGGACTGATCACCCGCGGCCGGGTGGCGCAGCAGCGGCCGGCCCGCCTGCGCGGGCGCCCTCTTGAGGACGCGGCCGCGTGGCTGGAACGGTACCGGCAGTTCTGGGAGAGCAGTTTCGACCGGCTCGACGCTCACCTGAGAAACGTTCAGAAAGCCCAAGGGGACCACAAGGCCCAGGAGGAATGGCAGGAAAAGTAATGGCGGACAACATGACGCCCGAGCAGAACGCCGAGCGCGGGTACACGATCACCAGGGTCTTTGACGCGCCGCGCGAGCTGGTCTGGCAGGCCCTCACCGAGCCGGCCCGGTTCGCCCAGTGGTTCGGCCTGGCAGGCTCCCGGCTGGAGGCGGTCTCGATGGATGTACGGCCCGGCGGCCGCTGGAGCGCGACCATGATCATCCCCGGCGCTCCCGACATGCCCTGGGAGGGGCACTACCAAGAGGCCACGGCGCCGGAGCGGCTGGTCATGACCCTGCTCGACCAGCAGGTACAGGACGGCTTCTTCGAGCTGATGACCTTCACGCTCACTGACCTCGGTGACAAGACCGAGCTGATGCTGCGGCAGAGCGGCGGTCACCTGCCGGATGAGGAGTACGGCCGGGCCAGGGAGGGCACGTCCGCCTTCCTCGACCGGATGGCCGCGCTGCTCGCGGGCAAAGGCTAGCTGCCCGCGCGCAAAACCTAGGGCCGCTGGTGATCGCGGAGTAACGTCGGCATCGCGGCAAAGGAGGCATCGTGACAGAGATCGTCAAGGCCGCCCTGATCCAGCACAGCTGGACCGGGGACAAGGAATCCATGATCGCCAAGGCGGTCGACGCCATCGGCGTCGCCGCGTCCGCGGGAGCGCAGGTGATCTGCCTGCAGGAGCTGTTTTACGGGCCGTATTTCTGCCAGGTGCAAGACAGTGATTACTACTCCTATACCGAGCTGATCCCCGCCGGCCCGACGACGCAGCTGATGCGCGAGGTGGCCCGGCGGCACGGCGTGGTGCTGATCGTGCCGATGTACGAGGAAGAGCTGCCGGGCCTTTTCTACAACACCGCGGCCGTGATCGACGCGGACGGCAGCTATCTCGGTAAATACCGCAAAACGCATCTTCCGCAGGTGAAGGGGTTCTGGGAGAAGTTCTATTTCCGGCCCGGCAACCTGGGCTATCCGGTCTTCGACACCGCCGTCGGCCGGATCGGGGTCTACATCTGCTACGACCGGCATTTCCCGGAAGGCTGGCGGGCTCTCGGCCTCGCCGGGGCCCGGATCGTGTTCAACCCGTCGGCCACCAGCCGCGGCCTGTCGCAGTACCTGTGGCGGCTGGAACAGCCCGCCGCGGCCGTGGCCAACGAGTACTTCATCGGCGCGATCAACCGGGTGGGCATCGAGCCGCTCGGGGACAATGACTTCTACGGTCAGTCCTACTTCGCCGACCCGCGTGGCCAGCTGATCGGCGAGGCCGGCGCCGACGATGACGACGCTGTCATCGTCCGCGACCTGGACATGGATCAGCTTGAGGAAGTGCGTCACCTGTGGGCGTTCTACCGCGACCGGCGGCCGGACGCCTACGGTCCGCTGACCCAGGCCTAGACCGGAGGCAGTGATGCGCATCCTGATCAGCGGCGGCACCGTGGTCAGCGCGAGCGGCGCCGCGCCGCTCGAGGTCCTGACCGACGGCCAGCAGATCGCGGCGGTCGCCGCACCGGGCAGCGCCGCCGCCTCGTCCTGGGCGGCCGGCGCCGACCGGGTGATCAGCGCCGCGGGCCGCTACGTGCTGCCCGGCGGCATCGACGCGCACACGCACATGGAGATGCCGTTCGGCGGCACGTTCTCCGCCGATACCTTCGAGACCGGGACCCGCGCGGCCGCCTGGGGCGGCACCACCACGATCATCGACTTCGCCGTGCAGCCCAAGGGCACGTCGCTGCTGTCCGCCCTGGACACCTGGCACCGCAAGGCCGATGGCCAGTGCGCGATCGACTACGGGTTCCACATGATCGTGTCCGACGTCAACGACGCGACGCTGAAGGAGATGGAGGCGTGCATCGGCGCCGGGGTGAACAGCTTCAAGATGTTCATGGCCTATCCCGGCGTCTTCTACGCAACGGACGGCGAGATCCTGCGCGCGATGCAGCAGGCCGCCCATACCGGCGCGCTGGTCATGATGCATGCAGAAAACGGCATCGCGATTGATCAGCTTGTCGCGCAGGCGGTCGCCGCGGGCCGCACGGACCCGGTCCAGCATGGCCTGACCCGGCCGCCGGAGCTGGAGGCCGAGGCCACGTCGCGGGCGATCGCCCTGGCGAAGGTGACGGGCGCGCCGCTGTACATCGTGCACCTGTCCGCGGCGCACGCGCTGGATGCCGTCACCGCGGCCCGCGACACCGGCCAGAACGTGTTCGCTGAGACCTGCCCGCAGTACCTCTACCTGTCGATCGACGACCTGGCCCGGCCGGGGTTCGAGGGCGCCAAGTACGTCGCCTCCCCGCCGCTGCGGCCGCGGGAGCACCAGGGATCGCTGTGGCGCGGCCTGCGCACCAATGACCTGTCGGTGGTGTCGACGGATCACTGCCCGTTCTGCTTCGCGGAGCAGAAAGAGCTCGGGCGCGGCGACTTCAGCAAGATTCCGAACGGGATCCCCGGCGTCGAGCACCGCATGGACCTGCTCCACCAGGGGGTGGCTTCGGGCGAGCTGTCCCTGGCGCGCTTCGTCGAGGTCGCCTCGACGACGCCCGCGCGGATGTTCGGCCTCTATCCGCGCAAGGGCGTCATCCAGCCGGGGTCCGACGCGGACATCGTCATTTACGACCCGGCCGCCCGGCAGGTGCTCTCGGTCGCCGCGCATCACATGAACGTGGACTACTCGGCCTACGAGGGCATGGAGATCACCGGGAGGGTCGAGACGGTGCTGTCACGCGGCCGGGTGGTGATCGACGGGGGCGAGTATCACGGCGCGGCCGGGCACGGCCGCTTCCTGTCGCGGGAGCTGTGCCAGTACCTGAGCTGACGGGCGGCGAAAACGGAGGGGGAAGGCGACAGATGGAATTCGGCTTGGTCCTGCAGACCGATCCGCCGGCCCGCGGCGTCATCGCCGCAATGCGCGAGGCCGAGAACCTGGGCTTCGGCTACGGCTGGACCTTCGACTCGCATGTGCTGTGGCAGGAGCCGTTCGTCATTTACTCGCAGATCCTCGCCTCGACCTCCAGGCTGATGGTCGGCCCGATGGTGACCAACCCCGGCACCCGCGACTGGTCGGTCACCGCCTCGCTGTTCGCCACCCTCAACGACATGTTCGGCAACCGCACGGTCTGCGGCATCGGGCGCGGCGATTCCTCCCGGCGGGTCATCGGCCAGCATCCCGCGTCGCTGGCCACGCTCGCCGAGTCCATGCGGGTGATCAAGGACCTGGCCGAGGGCCGGGAAGCCATGCTGCACGGAACCGTCGTGCAGATCCCGTGGGTGCGCGACGGCAAGCTGGAAATGTGGATGGCGGCCTACGGTCCGAAGGCGCTGCGGCTGGTCGGCGAGCAGGCGGACGGGTTCATCCTGCAGACCGCCGACCCGCACATCGCCCAGTGGACCATCGGCGCGGTCCGCGAGGCGGCCAGGGCAGCGGGACGCCCGGACGGCGCGGTGACCATCTGCGTAGCCGCGCCCGCCTACGTCGGCACCGACCTGGCGCACCAGCGCGACCAGCTCCGCTGGTTCGGCGGGATGGTGGGCAACCACGTGGCCGACCTGGTGCGCCGGTACGGTACCGACGGCCCGGTGCCGAAGGCGCTGACCGACTACATCGCCGGACGGCAGGGCTATGACTACTCCCATCACGGCCGGGCCGGCAACCCGGACACCGAGTTCGTGCCCGACGACATCGTCGACCGGTTCTGCCTGACCGGGCCGGCGTCCGCGCACGTCGACCGGCTGCGGGAGCTGGCCGCCCTCGGCGCCGACCAGTTCGCCGTCTACCTCATGCATGACCAGCCGGCGGCCACTATGGCCGCCTACGGCGATCAGGTCATTCCCGCCCTGAGCTGACCGGCGCACCGGCGCCCGCAGGCTCGCGACCGCCCGCGGCGCAGGCTGACCTGTGACTTTCCGGGTGATGCGGACTTAGGTCTTTGCGGCCGGCTGGATAGGGCTGCGGGCTCGCGGGTTGCCAGCGGGGCGGCCGCGTGGGGCAGACTAGGGGCCATGTCTGAGCTTCTCGCCCGTCACCGGGCTGTCATGCCCGACTGGATGGCGCTGTACTACGACGAGCCGCTGGAGCTGGTCAGCGGCAAGGGCAGCCGGGTCACCGACGCATCGGGACGCGGCTACCTGGACTTTTTCGGCGGCATCCTGACCAACATGCTGGGCTATGACGTCGCCGAGGTCCGCGAGGCCGTCGAGCGGCAGCTGGGCTCCGGCATCGCGCACACCTCGACGCTCTACCTGATCCGTCACCAGGTCGAGCTGGCCGAGAAGATCGCCCGGCTGTCGGGTATCGAGGACGCCAAGGTGTTCTTCACCAGCTCGGGCACGGAAGCCAACGAGACCGCGCTGCTGCTGGCCACCGCCGCGCGCCGGTCCAACCAGGTGCTCGCCCTGCGCAACAGCTATCACGGCCGGTCGTTCGGCGCCGTCGCCCTCACCGGCATCGGCTCCTGGAAGAGCTCGCAGCTATCCCCGTTCGCCGTGCACTACCTGCACGGAACCGACCGGTACCTGCCCGCGTTCGCCGGCCTGCCGGACGCCGAGTACATCAGCGCCTGCGCCGCTGACCTGCAGCACGTGCTCGCCACGGCCACCGCGGGGGACGTGGCCTGCCTGATCGCCGAGCCGGTGCAGGGCGTCGGCGGCTTCACCATGCCGCCCGACGGCCTGTTTGCCGCCTATCAGGAGATCCTGGACGCCCACGGCATCCTGCTGATCTCCGACGAGGTGCAGACCGGGTGGGGCCGCACCGGCGGCCACTTCTGGGGCATGGGCGCCCACGGCGTCGTCCCCGACATGATGACCTTCGCCAAGGGCCTCGGCAACGGCCTCGCTATCGGCGGCGTGGTCGCCCGGCCGGACCTGATGGACGGCCCGGTCGGGAACGGCATCTCCACCTTCGGCGGCAACCCGCTGGCCACCGCCGCCGCGAACGCGGCCCTCGACTACGTCCTCGACCATGATCTGCAGGCCAACGCCGCGGCCCAGGGCAGCCTGATTTTCAGCGGCCTGCGGGATGCGGTCGGCCCCCTCGCGGTGGTCGGCGACGTGCGCGGCCGGGGCCTGATGATCGCCGTGGACCTGATTGATCCCGGCACCGGCGAGCCGTGCCCGGCGATCGCCGGGCGGATGCTCGAGGCCACCAGGGAACGCGGGCTGCTCATCGGCAAGGGCGGCCTGCAGGGGAACACGCTGCGGATCGCCCCGCCGCTGAATCTCAGCCAGGCCGAGGCCCGCGAGGGCCTGGGCATCCTCGTCGACGCGCTGCGCGCGGTCGACGTGCAGAGCTCCTGACGCAGGATTACTCCAGAACGGACGGGCAATGAAGCACATCACGCACTGGATCGGCGGCAAGCCATGGTCGGGGGAGTCGGCCCGGCAGGGTGACGTCTACAACCCGGCCACGGGGCAGGTGACCGGCACCGTGGATTTCGCCGGCCGCGGCGAGGTGGCCGCGGCGGTCGAGGCGGCCGCGGCGGCGCTGCCCGGCTGGCGGGAGACGTCGCTGGTCAAGCGGGCCGGAGTGATGTTCGCCTTCCGCGAGCAGCTGCGGGCCCGCCTGGGCGAGCTGGCTGCGCTGATCAGCTCCGAGCACGGCAAGGTGGCTTCCGACGCCGCCGGGGAGGTGGCCCGCGGCCTGGAGGTCGTCGAGTTCGCCTGCGGTATCCCGCACCTGCTCAAGGGCGGGTTCTCGGAGAACGTGTCCACCGGGGTGGACGCCTACTCGATCCGCCAGCCGCTCGGCGTGGTGGCCGGCATCACCCCGTTCAACTTCCCGGTCATGGTGCCCATGTGGATGTACCCGGTGTCCATCGCCTGCGGGAACTCGTTCATCCTGAAGCCGTCCGAGCGCGACCCGTCGCCGTCCCTGCTGATCGCCGACCTGTGGCGGGAGGCCGGGCTGCCCGAAGACGTCTTCACCGTGGTGAACGGGGACTCGGTGGCCGTCGACGCGCTGCTCGACCACCCCGGCGTGGCCGCGGTGTCGTTCGTGGGCTCCACCCCGGTGGCCCGACATGTGTTCGAGCGGGCCACGTCGGCCGGCAAACGCTGCCAGGCCCTCGGGGGGGCCAAAAACCACGCCGTCGTCCTGCCCGACGCCGATCTCGACACCAGCGCCGACGCGCTC
>JBKQMG010000191.1:0-76344 GCA_052146815.1 Streptosporangiaceae bacterium
CGCAGGAGTACCTGGCCAGGGCCGATTCGGTGCGCGCCCTGCCCGGCGCCGCGGACCTGCTGGCCGCGCTGACCGGTCACGGGATCCGCTGGGCCATCGCGACCAGCGGCTACCGGGCCACCGCCGACCATGCTCTCGCCCTGCTGAGACTGCCGGCGGACGCGCCGATGATCACCCGTGACGTGGTCCGGCACGCCAAGCCCGATCCGGACCTGTTCCTGGCCGCGGCCGCGCTGCTGGACGTCGAGCCGCGGCACGCCATGGTGATCGGGGACAGCGTCTGGGACATGCTCGCCGCCCGGCGGGCCGGGGCGCTGGGCGTCGGCGTGCTGTCGGGCGGCTACGGCCGCGAGGAACTGGAGCGGGCCGGCGCCTACCGGGTCTACGCCGACCCGGCCGAACTGCTCGCCCGCGGCGACGAACTCGGCCTGCGCGACCTGGCATAGCCGCCCGCGCGCATCCCGGGCCGGTCTCCAGCCGGCCCAGCCCCTCGGCAGGCTCCGGCCCGGCCGCGACCCGCCGAAAGGGCCATCCAGCGGGCCTGATGCCGCCGAAAAGGGCCATCCAGCGGGTTCCAGAGCCGCCCGCGGCAGCCGCACTGCCCGCCCCCGCTCTCTTCTGCGCCGCCGCCAGCCGCTGCGCTGCCAGCCCGGGCGGGACGGGCAGGACGGGCGGGACGGGCAGGACGGGCGGGACGGGTACCTTGGCGGGCCGGGAACCGCATGGATTCTGTTAGGGATCATCGCGGGCCCGCATGGGTTGCGCATGGACGCGATCTTTCCCCTGCCCAGCGCGGTTCACTGGGGCTCGTCCCAGGTGTGAAGCCCCAGGAGGGCCCATGCAAGACCTGCTCTATATCGGCCTGACGATCGTGGTTTTCGCCGTGCTGTTCCTCATCTTGAGGGGGATTGAGCACTTTGAGTCCTGAGAACCTGATCGGCCTCATTATCGGCATCGGGCTGGCCATCTACCTGTTCCTCGCCCTAGTCCTGCCTGAGAGGTTCTGATGAGTAGCACCGCCGCGGGCTGGCTGCAGGCCGGCCTGCTCGTTGCCGCGCTGGCGGCATGCTACGTGCCGCTTGGCAACTACCTGGCCCGCATATTCACCACCGACAAGCACTGGCGCGTGGAGCGCGGCGTCTTCAAGGTGATCGGGGTCGACCCGGCCGCCGACCAGAAATGGTCCGCCTACGTGCGCAGCATGCTCGCGTTCAGCGCAGTCAGCGTGCTGTTCCTGTACGGCATGCAGCGGCTGCAGCACTACCTGCTCCAGTTTGTCGGACCGCACATGGCCAACGTCCCGCCGGATGTGGCCTGGAACACGGCTGTCACCTTCGTGACCAACACGAACTGGCAGAACTACGCCGGCGAGACCACCATGACGTACCTGGTGCAGATGGGCGGCCTCGCGGTCCAGAACTTCCTGTCCGCCGCCGTCGGCATCGTGGTCGCTTTCGCGATGATCCGCGGGTTCACCCGGTCCAGGACCGACAAGCTCGGGAACTTCTGGGTGGACCTGACGCACTGCACGTTCCGCCTGCTGCTCCCGCTGTCGGTCATCGGCGGGCTGATCCTCGCGGCCGGCGGAGTGATCGACAACTTCGCCGCCTATCACACGGTGACTACCCTGTCCGGCGCGCATCAGACCATCGTCGGCGGCCCGTTTGCCTCGCAAGAGGTGATCAAGGACATGGGCAACAACGGCGGCGGCCCGCTGAACGTCAACTCGGCGCACCCGTTCGAGAACCCGAACCCGTTCACCAACTGGTTCGAGATCTTCCTGATCCTGCTGATCCCGTTCGCCCTGCCGCGTACCTTCGGCAAGCTGGTCAAGGACAACCGGCAGGGCTACGCGCTGCTCGCGGTCATGGTGATCCTCTGGCTGGCCGCCGTCGGCGGCATCAGCTTCTTCGAGGCCCAGCACGCGGGCATCGCCCCCCAGCTCGCGCACGGCGCGATGGAAGGCAAGGAAGTCAGGTTCGGCATCCCCGGATCCTCGTTGTTCGCCGGCTCGACGACGGTGACCTCGACCGGGGCGGTGAACTCCTTCCATGATTCGTTTACCCCGTTCGGCGGCGGCATCGCCCTGTTCGACATCGCGCTCGGCGAGATCGTGCCCGGCGGCATCGGGGCCGGCATGTACGGCATCCTGGTGCTCGCCACCGTGACGGTCTTCGTCGGCGGCCTGATGGTCGGGCGGACGCCGGAGTACATCGGCAAGAAGATCCGGCCGACGGAGATGAAGTACGCGGCGCTGTACTTCCTGACGTTGCCCGTGCTGATCCTGACCGCGGCGGGGTTGTCGATCGGGCTGAAAACGCCGCAGGCCTCGATCCTCAACCCGGGCCCGCACGGCCTGACCGAGATCGTCTACGCGTTCACCTCGATGGCCAACAACAACGGCTCGGCGTTCGCCGGCCTCACGACCAATACCGACTGGTACAACACCGTCGGCGGCGTGGTGATGCTGCTCGGCCGGTTCGCGCCGGAGATCTTCGCGCTCGGCCTGGCCGGGTCGCTGGCCAAACAGCAACCGGTGCCCGCGAGCGTCGGGACGCTGGACACCCGCAAGCCGCTGTTCGTCGGGATGCTCATCGGCGTCATCCTCATCCTGGTCGGCCTGACCTACTTCCCGGCCCTTGCCCTGGGCCCGTTCGCAGAAGGACTGCACTGATGTCTGTGACGACCACTCCCCCGGTCCCGGCCGGCGCGGGAAGCAAGCAGATCGGCGGCCAGCCGCGCCGGGTCGGCAGCGGCATGCTCGACGCCAGGACGCTCTGGAAGGCAGCCCCGGACGCCTTCAAGAAGCTGGACCCGCGGGTCCAGCTCAAGAACCCGGTCATGTTCGTCGTCGAGGTCGGCGCCGCGCTGACCACGTACACGGCCATCACCAAGCCGTCCATCTTCAACTGGACGATCGTGGTCTGGCTCTGGCTCACCGTGGTCTTCGCCAACACCGCCGAGGCCGTGGCCGAGGGCCGCGGCAAGGCCCAGGCCGAGACGCTGCGCCGGACCAAGCGGGAAACCGTGGCCCGGCGGCTGATCGGCTGGCAGCCCGGCCAGCAGAAGATCCGGGTCGAGGAGGTGCCGGGCACCCAGCTCACGCTCGGCGATCATGTGATCGCCGAGGCCGGCGAGATCATCCCCGGCGACGGCGACGTCGTCGAGGGCGTCGCCTCGGTGGACGAGTCCGCTATCACCGGCGAGTCCGCCCCGGTCATCAGGGAATCTGGCGGCGACCGGTCCGCGGTGACCGGCGGCACGAAGGTGCTGTCCGACCGGATCGTAGTCAAGATCACCTCCAAGCCCGGCGAGACCTTCATCGACCGGATGATCGCCCTGGTCGAGGGCGCGGAGCGGCAGAAGACGCCCAACGAGCTGGCGCTGAACATCCTGCTGGCCTCGCTGACGGTCATCTTCATGCTCGCGGTCATCACACTGCAGCCGATGGCGTTCTACTCCAAGGCGCCGCAGAGCCTGGTGATCCTGGTCGCGCTGCTGGTCGCGCTGATCCCGACCACGATCGGCGCGCTGCTGTCGGCGATCGGCATCGCCGGCATGGACCGGCTGGTGCAGCGCAATGTGCTGGCCATGTCCGGCCGTGCGGTCGAGGCAGCCGGCGACGTGAACACGCTGCTGCTCGACAAGACCGGCACGATCACCATCGGCAACCGGCAGGCCAGCGAGTTCGTCCCGGTGGGCGGCGTGACGGCCGCTGAGCTCGCCGACGCCGCACAGCTATCCAGCATGGCGGACTACACGCCCGAAGGCCGCTCCATCGTGGTGCTGGCCAAGGACCAGTACGGCCTGCGCGAGCGCCACGAAGGCGAACTGCAGGGCGCGGAGTTCGTCGAGTTCACCGCGCAGACCCGGATGAGCGGAGTGGACCTGGCCGGGGGCCGGGAAGTCCGCAAGGGCGCGGCCTCCTCGGTCGCGCACTGGATCCGCGAGAGCGGCGGTGTCCCCGCTGACGATCTCGGTCCGCTCGTGGACGGCATCTCCTCGGCCGGCGGTACCCCGCTGGTGGTGGCGGAGCAGTCTAACGGGACAGCGCGGGCACTCGGGGTGATCCACCTCAAGGACATCGTCAAGGAGGGCATCGCCGAGCGGTTCGCCGAGATGCGCCAGATGGGCATCAAGACCATCATGATCACCGGCGACAACCCGCTGACCGCCAAGGCGATCGCCGACGAGTCCGGGGTGGATGACTTCCTGGCCGAGGCCACGCCCGAAGACAAGATGGCGCTGATCAAGAAGGAGCAGGAAGGCGGCAAGCTGGTCGCGATGACCGGGGACGGCACCAACGACGCCCCCGCGCTCGCGCAGGCCGACGTCGGCGTGGCCATGAACACCGGGACCTCGGCCGCCAAGGAGGCCGGGAACATGGTGGACCTGGACTCCAACCCGACCAAGCTCATCGAGATCGTGGAGATCGGCAAGCAGCTGCTCATCACCCGCGGCTCGCTCACGACGTTCTCCATCGCCAACGACGTCGCGAAGTACTTCGCGATCATCCCCGCCATGTTCGCGGCGGTCTATCCCGGGCTGGACAAGCTCAACATCATGCATCTGCACAGCCCGGAATCGGCGATCACGTCGGCGATCATCTTCAACGCGCTGATCATCGTCGCGCTGATCCCGCTGGCCCTGCGCGGCGTCCGGTACCGGCCGTCGTCGGCCTCGGCGATGCTCCGCAGGAACCTGTGGATCTACGGCGTCGGCGGGCTGATCATCCCGTTTATCGGGATCAAGGCCATTGATCTCATCATCCAGTTCATTCCAGGATTCGGCGGCTGATCAGATATGAATCGCCTTCCCAGCACGGTCCGCCAGCTCATCTCTGCGCTCCGCGGCCTGCTCCTGTTCACCGTGATCTGCGGGATCATCTACCCGGTGGTCATGTTCGGCGTGGCCCAGGGCGTGTTCCACAAGCAGGCCAACGGCTCGCTGGTCAGCTACCACGGCCGGGTCGTCGGCTCCAGCCTGCTGTGCCAGGAATTCGTGGACGCCAAGGGCAGCCCGCTGCCGCAGTACTTCCAGCCCCGGCCCTCAGCCGCGGTCAACTCTGCCGTCAAGACCGACTACGGCTGCGACCCCGGCTTCTCGGCCGCGACCAACCTCGGCCCGACCAACCCGGTCGAGGTGCAGGACATCAAGGAGCGCCAGCAGCAGATCTCGAAGTTCGACCACGTCAAGATCTCCGCCATCCCGGCGGACGCGGTGACGGCTTCGGGGTCCGGTCTGGACCCAGCCATCTCCCCGCAGAACGCCGCCATCCAGGTCAACCGGGTGGCCGCGGCCCGGCACGTCAGCCCGGCGAAAGTCGCGGCGCTCGTCCGGCAGTACACGAGCGGGCGGATCCTCGGCTTCCTGGGCGAGCCGGCGGTCAACGTGCTGAAGCTGAACATCGCGCTCAATGAGAAGTACCCGGTCTGACCGGGCGACTGGGACGGGGCAGATGACGGAGGCGCGGGCACAGGCGGCAGATCCGCCTGCGCCCGCGGCGACAGCACAGCCCACGGCAGCAGCACAGCCCGCGCCCCCGCCCCGTCCCGCCGTCCCGCCCGCGCCCGCGGCGGCCACGGCGCCGGTGCCGCGCAGCGCGCGGATCCTGATCGTCGAGGATGAACCCGCGCTGCTGCGGGCCCTGGAGATCAACCTGCGCGCCCGCGGCTACGACGTCGCTACGGCCGCGGCCGGCCGGCAGGCGCTGATCGACGCGGCCGACCGGCCGCCGGACGCGATCCTGCTCGATCTCGGGCTCCCCGACCTGGATGGCACCGAGGTGATCCGCGAATTCCGCCGCTGGTCCGGCGCGCCGGTGATCGTGCTGTCCGGGCGAGCCGGCTCCGGCGACAAGATCGCGGCGCTGGACGCCGGCGCGGACGACTACGTCACCAAGCCGTTCAGCATGGAGGAACTGCTGGCCCGGCTGCGGGCGACGCTGCGCCGGGAGGCGAGCCCGGCGCCTAGGGCCCCGGTGGTGATCGGGCGCGCGACAGTGGATCTCAAGGCCTATGCCGTCAGCCGGGCGGTCCCCTCCGGCGCCCGGGGCCGCCCCGAGGAGCCGGTGCACCTGACCCCGACCGAGTGGCGCCTGCTGGAGATCCTGCTTAACCACCCGGGCCAGCTCGTCAGCGCCCGGCGCCTGCTGACCGATGTCTGGGGACCCGGATACGAGCGCAGCACCCACTACCTGCGGTTTCACATGGCCAGTCTGCGGCGCAAGCTGGAGGACGATCCTGGCCGCCCGCGGCATCTGCTCACCGAGCCCGGCATGGGCTACCGGTACCAGCCGTGAGCGCGGCGGGCGATACTGACCACGTGAAGGCCACTACCGCCACGAGCACCGCCGGCTCGGGGATCTCTGGTTCCGGGAACGGCCGGGGCCAGCTGAGGATCTACCTCGGCTCGGCCGCCGGGGTGGGCAAGACCTTCGCCATGCTCGGCGAGGGCCGCCGGCGCGAGGAACGCGGCACGGACGTCGTCGTCGCCTACGTCGAGACGCACGGCCGGCCGCATACGGCCGAGCAGCTCATGGGGCTGGAGGCCATCGCGCGTACGCGGCTGCCCTACCGCGGCACCTTCTTCGAGGAAATGGACATCGACGCCGTGCTCGCGCGACGGCCCGAAGTCGCGCTGGTCGACGAGTTCGCGCACTCCAACATCCCCGGCTCGCGGAACGCCAAGCGCTGGGAGGACGTCGAGGAGCTGCTCGAGGCCGGGATTGACGTCATCTCAACAGTCAACATCCAGCACCTGGAGTCGCTGAACGACGTCGTCGAGAAGATCACCGGCGTGCCGCAGCGCGAGACGGTGCCCGACGCCATGGTCCGCGCCGCCGATCAGGTCGAGCTGGTCGACATGACCCCCGAGGCGCTGCGCCGCCGGATGGCCCACGGGAACATCTACCCGGCAGAGAAAATCGACGCCGCGCTGACGCACTACTTCCGGACCGGGAACCTGGCCGCCCTGCGTGAGCTCGCGCTGCTGTGGCTGGCCGACAAGGTCGATGAAGGCCTGCAGCGGTACCGGACCGACCATGACATCCACGACACCTGGGAAGCCCGCGAGCGAGTCGTCGTGGCCCTGACCGGCGGACCCGAAGGCGACACCCTGATCCGGCGGGCGGCCAGGATCGCCGCCCGCTCATCCGGCGGCGATCTGCTGGCCGTGCACGTGACCAGGTCGGACGGGCTGACTGGCGCCGACCCCGGTGCCCTCGCCGCGCAGCGGCGCCTGGTCGAGTCGCTCGGCGGCAGCTACCACCAGGTCGTCGGCGACGACGTGCCGGACGCGCTGCTGTCCTTCGCCAGGGCGGAGAACGCCACCCAGCTCGTCCTGGGCGTCAGCCGCCGCAGCTGGCTGGCCCCGCTGCTCACCGGCCCCGGCGTCAGCGTGCGGACGCTGCGCGAGTCCGGTGACATCGACGTGCACATCGTCACGCACGCGCACATGGGCCGCCGCAGCGGGCTGCCGAGGGTGCACGGCGGCCTGCCGCGGCGGCGCCAGGTGGCCGGCTATGTACTCGCCGCGGTCCTCGCCCCGCTGCTCACCCTGGTCCTCGCGACCATGCGCCACCAGCTCAACCTCACTACCGACGTCCTGTTCTTCCTCGCGGCCGTCATCGCGGTAGCGCTCGTGGGCGGCTTCGTGCCGGCCGTCATCGAGGCCGTCGCCGGATCGCTGCTGCTCAACTTCTACTTCACC
This sequence comes from Streptosporangiaceae bacterium, assembly GCA_052146815.1. Taxonomy (GTDB): domain Bacteria; phylum Actinomycetota; class Actinomycetes; order Streptosporangiales; family Streptosporangiaceae; genus DATJZH01. Next base: position 7,711 of record JBKQMG010000191.1, read on the forward strand.
CCGCCGCTGCATAAGTTCACGATCGCCGAGACTAACAACGCCCTGGCCCTGGGCGTGTTCGTCGCGGTCGGCCTGGTCGTCAGCTCGGTCGTGGACCGGGCCGCGCGGCGCACCAAGCAAGCCGCCCGTGCGAGCGCGGAGTCCCAGCTGCTAGTGACCGCGGCCGGCGCCATCATGCGCGGCCAGCAGGCGCTGCCGGCCGTCCTCGACCGGGTCAAGGAAGCCTTCGCGATGAACTCGGTCACCCTGCTCGAGCGCGGCCCGGGACCGGCCACGGCGGTCCGCAGTCCGGCGGACGGCTGGACCGCGGTGGCCGTGTCCGGCGCGCCGGCCGCCGGCCGCCCCGAAGACGCCGACGTCGAGGTACCGGTCACCGACACGCTGTGCCTGGCCCTCGGCGGCCGGACGCTGCCGGCCGCCGACCGCCGGGTGCTCGGCGCCTTCGCCACCTACGCCGTGGTGGCACTTGAGCAGCAGCGGCTGGCGGCGGAGGCCGAGGCCGCCCGGCCGATCGCCGAGGCCGACCGGATGCGGACCGCGCTGCTGGCCGCGGTCAGCCACGACCTGCGCACCCCGCTGGCCTCGGCGAAGGCCGCGGTGACCAGCCTGCGCTCGGAGGACATCCAGTGGGCGGCCGAGGACCAGGACGAGTTGCTCGCGACCGCGGATGAGTCGCTCGACCGGCTGGCCCGCCTGGTGGACAACCTGCTGGACATGAGCCGCCTGCAGGCCGGGGCGCTGGCGGTCTTCCCCGGACCCGCCGACCTGGCCGAGGTCGTCGCGCGCTCGCTCGACGACCTCGGGCCGCCCGGTGCGGTGGTCACCATCGACATCCCCGCTGACCTGCCCGAAGTCCAGGTCGATCCGGCCATCCTGGAACGCGTCATCGCCAACCTGACCGCCAATGCGCTGCGCTACTCCCCGCCGGACAGCCCGCCGGTGCTCACCGCCAGCGCCCTCGGCGAGTGGGTGGAGCTGCGGGTAATCGACCGCGGGCCGGGCATTCCCGAGCAGGACCGGGACCGGATGTTCGTGCCATTCCAGCGGCTGGGCGACACCGACAACACCACCGGAGTCGGGCTTGGCCTCGCCCTGTCCCGCGGCCTGACGGAGGCGATGGGCGGGTCCCTCGACCCCGAGGACACCCCCGGCGGAGGACTCACGATGACGCTGTCCCTGCCCGCGGCGGCCGGGCCCGCGCGGCCCCTGCCCGCTGAGCCCGGACCGGCGGCCATCGCGCCGGGACCCGCCTTCGCCGGGCCGGATCCGGGGGCCCCCGCCGCGGCGGCCCGGGCACAGAATCAGCCCGCCACACCGGCCGTCGGGGAGTCGCGCGGCGGCTGAGCATGGCACGGTGATGGGGTGACAAGAGTGCTGGTGGTCGACGACGAGCCGCAGATTCTCCGGGCGCTGCGGATCAATCTGCGGGTACGCCAGTACGAGGTCGATACCGCCGGGACCGGCGCGCAGGCACTGGAAACCGCCGCCCGCCACCCGCCGGACCTGGTGATCCTGGACCTCGGCCTGCCCGACCTGGACGGGGCTGAGGTCATCGCCGGCCTGCGCGGCTGGACTGACGCTCCCATCATCGTGCTGTCCGGGCGGGCGGACAGCACCGACAAGGTGGCAGCCCTGGACGCCGGCGCCGACGACTACGTCACCAAGCCGTTCGGCATGGATGAGCTGCTGGCCAGGATGCGCGCGGTCACCCGGCGCATCGGCGGTGACGGCGCCGTCCCGCAGATCCGCCTCGGGAAGCTGATCATCGACCTGGCCGCCAAGCGGGTGACCCGCGAGCCGGACGGCCCCGATGTCCGCCTGACGCCGACCGAGTGGCATCTGCTCGAGGTCCTGCTGCGCTCGCCGGGCAAGCTGCTCAGCCAGCAGCAGCTGCTGACCGCGGTGTGGGGGCCCGGCTACGGCGATGCCACCGGCAACCTGCGGCTGTATATGGCTCAGCTGCGCCGCAAGCTCGAGCCGGATCCGGCCCGGCCGCGCTGGCTGCTGACGGAGCCAGGCATGGGATACCGGTTCCAGCCCGGCGAAGACCAGCGTTGACCTGCGGCGACGGCTTTCAGAAAATGATCACTGTGACCTAAAGTCATCCACTAAGTGCTTAGAGTTAGCTAAAAGCTCCCTCGCCCGGCGGCCGGGCGCGCCACCATGGTGGGATGGGATACCGAAGAAACGTCTCCGTACTGCCCATTGTCGTCGGTGTCTTAGTACTCGGCTCGGCGAGCACGGCGCTGGCCACCGCGGGCGGCGCCGGACCGGCCCGCGGCTGGCGCACGGTGACGTTCTCGGGCGTGAGCGTGCGGGTTCCGCCGTCCTGGCCGGTGGTAAGGCTCGAGCGCCATCCCGCCGCCTGCCCGCGGCTGGATGTGCACGCCGTCTATCTCGGCACACCCGGCCGGGCGTCCTTGTGCCCGGCCGCCGCGGGGGGCAAGACCGAGGCCGTGGTGATCGGGCCGGCCAACCCGCAGAGCCCCGATGCCCGGGAGGCCACCCGCGCGGTCACGATCGGCGGCCGGGCCGCCCGGACCAACCCCGACTCCGCCCTCACCCATGCGATCACTGATCTGCTGCCCGCGGCGGGCGTGGAGGTCAGCCTGTCCTACGGCACTGACCGGGCGCTGGCGCGGGAGATCGGCTCGACTATCACGATCGGCCCGGCGGCCCGGTCGAAGTCGGTCGGGCCGGCCGGCTCGGTCCCGGTCGGGCCGCCGCAGGGCTATTACCGCGGCCCCGGCTTCGACACGTGCGCGGCGCCGTCCGCCGCGGCGATGAAAAGCTGGCTCGGCTCCCGCTTCCGCGCCGTCGGCGTCTACATCGGCGGGGTCAACCGCAGCTGCGCGCAAGCCGACCTCACCGCAGGCTGGCTCGCCGCCATCCAGGCGGCCGGCTGGCATTACTTCCCGCTGTACGCGGGCCTGCAGGCGACCTGCGTGCTGCATAACCCGGGCGACGTCACCATCACCCCCCGCAAGGCGGCCAGCGAGGGCCGCACCGCCGCGCAGGATGCAGCGGCGCAGGCCCGCAACCTCGGCATCCCGGCCGGCACTCCGCTGATCTACGACATGGAGGCCTATTCGGGCTGCACCCGGCAAGTGATCCGTTTCCTCGGCGCCTGGGACGGCGAGCTGCATCACGAGAGCTACCGCGCCGGGATCTACGAGTCCTTCTCGAACATCGGGGACCTGATCCGCGCGGCCGGCGAGATGATCGAGCCCGATGTCATCAACTACGCCGACTGGGACGGCCGCGCGAACGCCTGGAGTTCCTACATGCCCGCGGACATGTGGACCGAGCACCAGCGGATTCACCAGTACCAGGGCGGTCACTACGAGACCTTCGGCGGGGTCACCCTGGGCATCGACAGTGACCAGCTGAACGTCAACCTCGGCGCGGACACCGGCGTGGCGCTCGCCAGCCGGCCGGCCCGCGCCGCCGGCTGGTCCCGGCCAGCGCCAGCCGGCCGGCCCGTTACTGCGGCGGCGGCGCTGCCGCTACCGCCGACAGACGGTAGCGGAGCCTGCAGATCACCACGTTGGCCGTGCCGCGCTGGATAGCCCGTTCCAGCACGTAACCACGCTGGTTAAACAGCAGCCGCTGCCACGGCCGGGCCGGCATGACCTCCGGGATGAGGACGACGAGGCGGCGGTAACGGCCCTCTTCCTCCACCCCGTGCAGGTAGGCGACGATCGGCGCCCCGAGCGCGCGATGCTGGGAGCGCAGGGTGATCAGCGGCACGTCCGGCTGCCATTGCTGCCAGCTCTGCCGGAACTCCGCGTCGACCTCCTCGTCTTCGGGATCGGCGAAGCAGACCGTCACCGCGACGACCTCGCCGCCCAGCGAGAGCGCCGCGGAGATTGCCTCCCCGGTCAGCCGGGACAGACCGCCCACCGGGACGACGATAAGGGAACGCTCCGGCTCCGGCTCCGGCTTCGGCGGCTGGCGACCGAGCTCAAGCTGCGCGCCGATGCGATCGTAGGCGGCGTGCACCCGGTCGAACATCAGCACCAGCAGCGGCACGATCACCACGACCAGCCAGGCGCCCTCGGTGAATTTGCTGACCAGTTCCACCGCCAGGGCCGCGGTGGTCAGCACCGCGCCGAGGCCGTTGATGAGCGCCCGCCCTGCCCAGCCGTCGCCGCGCTGCTCCCGCCAGTGCCGCACCATGCCCACCTGGGACAGGGTGAAGCCGACGAAGACCCCGATGGCGAACAGCGGCACCAGGGCGAGAGTGTTGCCCTTGGCGACGACGAGCAAGATCGCGGCCAGCACTGCGAGCACGATAATGCCGTACCGGAAGACCTGCCGGTCAGCGCGCAGCCGGAACATATGCGGCAGGAAATTGTCGCGGGCCAGCAGGCTCGCGAGAACCGGCAGGCCGCCGAAGGAGGTGTTCGCGGCCAGGGCCAGCAGCACGGTGGTGATCAGCTGAATCGCGTAGAACACCACGTCATGCCCGACCGCGGCGGCCGCCAGCTGGGCCAGCGTCGTCTGGGCCGCTGACGGTGGCACATGGAACTTGCGGATCAGGACGGCAATGCCGATCAGCATGAGCCCGAGCAGGATGCCGAGCCACATCTCGGTGTGCTGGGCCCGGCGGGCGCGCGGCTGCCGGAACTCGGGCACGGCGTTGGCGATGGCCTCGACGCCGGTCAGCGCCGAGCAGCCGGACGCGAACGCCTTCAGCAGCAGCAGGATGCCGACCGCCTCGGCGACCTGGGCCACGTGACCGGTCGGCGGGATGACCGGGTGCGAGCGCAGCAGGCCACCGCCGATCACGATCGCGATCGCGACGATGAACGCGACCGTGGGGACGATGAAGACCCGTGCGGACTCGGCGACGCCGCGCAGGTTGATCGCGGTGATCAGGGCGAGGACGGCGAGGCAGATCCAGACCCGCCCCCCGTACAGGGCCGGGAACGCGGAGGTGAGCGCGGCGACCCCGGCGGACACGCCGACGGCGGCGTTCAGCACGTAGTCCACGATCAGCGAGGCCGCGGCCACCAGGCTGGCCTGGCGGCCGAGGTGCCGTCCGGCCACGGCGTAGGCGCCGCCGCCGCCGGGAAACGCCGCGATGACCTGGCGGTAGGAGACGACGAGCACGACGAGCAGGATGACGATCGCGATCGTCACCGGCAGCGTGTAAGCCAGGCCCGCGGTCCCGGCCGCGGCCAGCACGACCACGATGGCCTCGGGCCCGTAGGCCACTGAGGAGAGCGCGTCGAGGGACAGCGCCGCCAGGCCCTCGAACGCGGTCAGCCGATGTCGCTCCTCATCGGGAGCAGCGCTCATGCCCCCGATACAAGCACGAAGGGGGTACCGGCACGCCAGAACGCGCCGGCCCGGCCCCCTGCCGGGGCCGCGGGATCAGTGACTGAGGACGAGGACGGCGATAATGACCAGCACAATGGCGACGCCGACGACCACTGCGGTCAGGCCTGCGACATTGCGCTTCGGGGCCCGCATCGCCCACGGGCGCTGCGCGTCACCCTCGTTCGCGGCGGCGAAGGCGCGGAACTGGGCCGTGTTGGCGGAGGCGTCGGGCGTGGCGCGGAACTCGCCGGTGCTGATCGGCCGGCGGGTCCCGCCTGAAGGATCAAGGTCGCGCTCGGACATGGCCCGACTGTATCGGAACACGCGGCGGAAAAATGGCCGGTCCGCTGAGATCCCATCGAACTTCGCAGCCGGGGCGGTGTCACGCCTCGGCGCCGGGTCCGGGCATTTCCGGACGGCTGACCAGCCGGGACAGCACGATCACGCTCCTGGTTCGGACCACGAATGGCTCGGCGCCGATTCGCTCGACCACCTGCTCGAAGTGGCGCACGTCCGCGGCCCGGATGTGCAGCAGCGCGTCGGCGTCCCCGGTGACCGTGCAGGCGTCGGTGACTTCCGGCAGCTTGGCGATCGCGGCGGCGATGTCGGCGGGCGAGGTCCGGCCGCGGCAGAAGAGCTCGACGTAAGCCTCCGTGGTCCAGCCGAGCGCAGACGGGTCGACCCGGGCCGAGAACCCGCGGATCGCGCCCGAGGCGCGCAGCCGGTCGACCCGTCGCTTGACCGCCGGGGCCGACAGGCCCACCTGCGCCCCGACCTCCGCGTAGGTCGCGCGCCCGTCGCTGACCAGGGCGGCCACGATCCGCCGGTCAAGGTCGTCGAGTGCCATCGCCCGGCCGCTCAGCTGCCTGGCGAGACGCCGAGCGCCACGGCCGCCGCCAGCGGGATGACCGCCAGCAGCGCGGTGGCCGGCATGGTGCCCTTCACAGCCACCCATCCTCGCACCCGCGCCCCACGGCGCACAGCCAACGCCCCGCCGCAGGCGCGCCATCCCGCTATCGTCGTCATCTGGGAGGTAGGGCGATGACGCGACTAGGCGGGATGTACGGACCGGACGCCACTTTTCTGGGCGTGCCCCGCGCCGACCTCGCCGATCCTGGCGCCTGGGCGGGCACCGACATAATGATCATCGGCGCGCCGTTCGACGGCGGCACGTCGCACCGGCCTGGTGCCCGTTTCGGCCCGCAGGCGATTCGCTTCACCGATTACCTGCCGCACGACGGCTCCCGGCCGCATCTGGCCCTCGGCGTCGATCCGCTGGCCGATATGCGGGTGGCCGACGCCGGTGACATCGAGATGCCCTCCGGCGACACCGAACTATCGCTGCGCAGGCTCGAGCAGGCGGTGCACCGGTGCTGTCACGCCGGCGCCATCCCGGTGATTCTCGGCGGCGACCACACGATCGCGCTGCCCGACGCGACCGGAGTAGCCCGGCACGTGGGCTGGGGGCGCCTGTCGATGATCCACTTCGACGCGCACGCGGATACCGGCGACACCCAGTTCGGCGCGCTGCACGGGCACGGCACGCCGATGCGCCGGCTCATCGAGTCCGGCGCGGTGCGCGGGGACCGGTTCCTGCAGATCGGCCTGCGCGGCTACTGGCCCGAGCCTGAGACCCTGGACTGGATGGCCGATCAGCACATGCGCAGCTACGAGATGACCGAGGTGGTGACCAGGGGCCTGGACGAGTGCCTGACCGAGGCATTCGCGATCGCGACCGAAGACTGCGACGGGGTGTTCCTGTCCGTGGACGTCGATGTGGTCGACCCCGGCATGGCGCCGGGGACCGGTACGCCCGAGCCCGGCGGCCTGACCAGCCGTCAGCTGCTGGACTCGGTCCGCCGCATCGCGATGGAGCTGCCGGTAGCCGGGATCGACGTCGTCGAGGTCGCGCCGCCCTACGACCACGCCGAGGTCACCGCGTTCCTGGCCAACCGGGTGGTGCTGGAAGCGCTGTCGGGGATCGCCTGGCGCAGGGCACGGGAAGCGGCGGGCAGCGCCGTCCGCTCGCCGCAGGCGCCGCTGCTGACGGGCCGCGGTCAGCAGCCGGGACAGGAAGGCGATCCTCAGGAGTAACCCCGGGTACCGATAGGCCGCCCCGCGCCGCCGGACCTGTCCGATCGAGGGCTTCTATAGTTGACGGATGCTGGACGTGACCAGGCTCCGCGTGCTCGTCGCCGTGGCCCGGCATGGCTCGGTGACCGCCGCGGCCCGGGCCCTGAACTACGCCCAGCCGTCCATCAGCCATCACATCGCCCGGCTGGAAGCCGAGACCGGCGCGCAACTGCTGCAGCGGGCCGGGCGCGGCGTGCGGCTGACCGAGGCCGGCCGGCTCCTCGCCGAGCGGGCCGAAGAGGTCATCGGCCGACTGGACGCCGCCGAGGCCGAGCTCGCCGCGCACGTCGGCCTGCGGGAGGGCCGGGTCCGGCTCGCCGCCTTCCCCTCCGCCCTCGGCACCATCGTCCCGGCGGCGGCCGCCCGGCTTGAGGCCGAGACCCCGGGCATGGACCTCACCCTGGCCGAGGCGGAGCCGCCCGAGGCGCTGCGCATGCTCCGGGCCGGCTACGTCGACGTGGCGCTGGTCTTCCGGCACTATCAGCAGGACGCCGACCTGGCGCCGCCGAGCCCGGGCGACGACGGGATCCGGGGCACGCTGCTGCTCGACGAGCCGGTGCATCTCGTCACGCAGGCCAGGTCAGCCGCGCCGTACCCGGCCGGCCTGGCCGGGTACGCGGGGCACCGCTGGATCGCCGGGTGCGACCGCTGCCGGGCGCAGCTGATCCGGCAGTGCTCCCTGGCGGGATTTACCCCCAAGGTGGCCTTTACCACCGACGACTATGTCGCCGTACAGGCGCTGGTGGCCGCGGGCCTGGGCGTGACCACCCTGCCGGAGCTGGCCCTGCGCGCCGCCCGGCATCCGGGCGTCGATGCGACGCCGCTGGCGGGCGCGCGCCGTTACGTATTCGCCGTCACTTACGGTGATCCGCCTGACCCGCCCGCCAGTGCCCGTCTCATCGAGGTGCTGGCCCGGTCAGCGGCCCGCGCCGCCGCCCCGGCTCCGGCCTGAGGGCTCAGATCACGCTGCCGCGGCCTGCCCAGTACGGACCACGGAGCCGCCGCCTGAGCAGCTTGCCGCTCGGTTCGCGCGGCAGCTCGTCGGTGAAGTCGATGGACCGCGGCCATTTCAGCCGCGCGAGCCGGCCATCCAGCCACGCCATGATCTCGGCGGCCAGCTCGTCAGTGGGCGCCACGCCGCTGGCCGGCTCCACGACCGCCTTGACCTGCTCGCCCCACTCCTCGTCCGGGACGCCGAACACCGCCACGTCGCCGACTTTGGGATGCATGATGATCTCGGCCTCGACTTCGGCCGGGTAGATATTCACGCCGCCCGAGATGATCATTTCCGATCTGCGGTCGCACAGGAACAGGTACCCGTCCTCGTCCAGGAACCCGATGTCGCCGACGGTGAACAGCGCGCCCCGGCGATTCGCGGCCGTCTTGGCCGGGTCACCGTAGTACTCGAAGTCCGAGGTCCCCATCCGCATGTAGATCGTGCCCGGCGCGCCCGGCGGGCACGGCCGGCCCGCGTCGTCGACGACCATGACCTCGCTGACCGGCCACGGCCGCCCGACGGTGCCGGGCCGGCCCAGCCAGTCCTGCGGGGTGGCGATCGTGCCGCCGCCCTCGGTGGCCGCGTAGTACTCGTAGACGCACGGCCCCCACCAGTCGAGCATCGCCTGCTTGATCCCGGCCGGGCAGGGCGCGGCCGCATGCAGCAGCCACTGCATCGAGGACAGGTCGTAGCGGCCCCGGACCTCGCCGGGCAGCGAGAGCAGCCGCTTGAACTGCGTCGGCACCATGTGGGTGCCGGTGACCTGGTACCGCTCCACCAGGGCCAGCGCCCGCTCGGAATCCCAGCCGTCCATGCAGACAAGCGTGTGGCCGAGCTGCAGCGCGCCGCCGCCGAACACGGTCACGGCCGTGTGGTAGTTCGGCGAGGTGACCAGGTGCACGTTGGGGCGGCCCTGCGTGATGCCGAAGAACTGCAGCAGTGCCGCGGACAGCTGCGCCCCCTCGTCGGGCTCCAGGCCGGACAGCGGGCGCCGCACGCCTTTCGGCCGGCCCGTCGTGCCGGAGGTGTAGTGCATGGTCGAGCCGGCGCTGCGGTCAGGCGGCGCGGTCACCGGCTGGCCGCCCCGCAGCTTCCCGACGCTGGTGAAGCCGGGCACGTCACCGTAGCCGAACCGGGCGGCGGGCGGCAGGCCGGCCAGGTCCGCGGCCGCCACGGCGACGGGCCCGAAGCGCTCGTGCGCGAAAAACGCCCGCGCCCGGCAGTCGCCGAGGATGTAGGCGATCTCGGGCGCCGTGAAATGCCAGTTGATCGGGGTGAAGTACCAGCCTGACTGCAGCGCGGCCAGGTACATCTCCACCGCGCCCGCGCCGTTGGGCAGCACGGCGGCGATCCCGTCGCCCGGCCGCAGGCCGAGCGCCCGCAGCGCATGACTGATCTGGTGCACCCGGCCGAGCAGCTCCCCGGCGGTCAGCATCGCGCCGTCTGCGTCGATGACGGCGATCCAGTCCGGATCCCGTTCAGCGCGGCGCCAGAAGCCCAGCGGTTCCACTGCTCACCTCCAGGCTCCGCTCACCTCCGGGCTCAGCCGCCCGCGGCCCGCGGCGAACCGGCCCAGAACCGAAGTACAGCACGCGGCATTTCCGCCTACAAGCGCGGGCCATTCCCCGGCCGCAGCCCTCGCCGTCCGCGCGCACCTGCGCTCGGCGGGCGGCGCTCAGCGAGCCCGCGGCGTCAGCTCAGCGAGCCCGCGGCGTCAGCTCAGCGTGCGTGCCGATGGCATGCGGCTCATCAGCGGCGTCGGGCTCGCCGGGATCAGAGCGTCCGAGGGCGAGCACGCTGCCCGCCGCCAGGAAGACGATTCCCGCCAGGCCCGCGGCGACCGGGACGGTGGTGGTGGCGAGCGTGACCAGCCGGCCGCGCTGGCGGGCGGATGCCACCAGGGCGGCCACGCTCGGCGGCTGCATCGTCAGGTCGCCGCCGTACAGCTCGAGAAGCTGATCGCCGGCGGAGTTGCGCAGGGTCAGCTGCTCGTCCTGCGCAGTGTCCACTAGCTGCCCGGTGACCGGATCCACCCAGAACCTCGTGGTGGTCTGGTAGTACTCCCCGAGGGTGACCGAAGCCTGGGCCTTCATGCCGACCAGGGGGCCCGGCAGCGTCTGGGTGCCGAACCGCGTCGCGGTGACGTGCTCGACGAACTCGTCCGCGGCCAGGCCGCCGATCGTGGCGGTACCGGCGTAGCGGGCAGGCTCGGGCCGCCGCAGGGTCGGGTCGAAGACAAGGTAAGTCCGTTGCTGCGTGCCGGGCGGCCAGGCGAAGCCCTGGCCCGACCAGTCCGCCGTCCTCTTCGTGCCGACGGCGGCACCGCAGCAGTTCGTCACCACACCCGTGCGGCGGTCGAAGGCAAGCCGCTCGGTGGAGGTCTGGTAGGCCGTGGCGTGCGTCTGGTCGTAGGCGTAGGTGAATTCGTTCCACACCGCGCGCGCCGGGGTACCGGCCGCGACATCGCCCTCGATCGTCTGCGTCGCGCGCAGGTGCACCCTGGTGAATTCCTGCAGCAGAGCGGGGCTGAAGTAGGTGACATTCCGGCCGGCCAGCGTGACGACCTGGTATTCGTTCAGCGGGAACTTCTCCGCCTGACCGGCCAGGACCAGGAACTCGACCGCCGCGAACACGACGAGGAATGCCCCGAGGCCGCTCATGATGAGCCCGACGACGCGGCGCATCCACCCTCCACGACTGCCCGCTGCCGCCGCTGCGGCCCGCTGCCGCCGACAATGATGACCGGGTTATGTGCTCTGCGGCGATCCTAGCGGGCCGGGCCGGCCTACGGCGGGCCGTAGTTGTGCAGCGGAGCGTTGGCCGGCGTGCCGTTCGCGGCTGCGAGCAGCACATCGCTGGCCACGTAGCTGACGCCGACGGCGAGGACCGCGCCGATCATCACCGCGATCAGCAGGCGAATCACGACCTCTTGCCCTCCTTCGCCCGTCTGCCGGACAGCGTAGCCGCCGGCCTGGTCCCCGGCTACCCTGGCGGCCATGCGACGTCCCGTCAGCCTGATCCTCGATATCTGCTGCGTGCTCGCCTTCGTCGCGCTCGGCCGCCACACTCATCACGACGCAGACTCGATGGCGGGAATCTGGCAGACCTCATGGCCTTTCCTGGTCGGCCTGGCCGCGGGCCTGCTTGCCGTGCGGGCCTGGCGGCAGCCGTTTGCTCTCGTGCCCGCAGGGCTCGGCGCGTGGATCGGCGCGGCGGGCATCGGGATGGTGGTCCGGGTTCTCGCCGGGCAGGGCACCGCCGCGGCATTTGTCGCGGTGACCTTCGCCTTCCTCGGGCTATTCTTGCTCGGCTGGCGGATCGTGGCGCGCATCGTGGGCACCCGGCTGCGGGCATCGGGCTGAGCGCGCCGCCGCCGGGGAGCCGCCACGCTTGCGCGGCCTGAGGGACCTACCTAGACTGAACATTCAGTCAATCGCTCGAGGAGCACGTCATGGCCCCAAGACAGGCCTCTGTCACTGAATTCTCCGCCGACGCTGAATTTTCCGCCCATGCTGAGCTCACCGCCGCGGCCAGCATTGCGGCTCCGCCCGCCGGGCCGCCCGCTGGCGGCGCGAGCCTGGAGGAGGTCATCGCCGAGCAGGAGCGGATCTTCACCGAGCGCCAGCCCGAGTCGCGCAGGCTGGCCGACCGGGCCGCCGCATCGCTGGCCGGGGGCGTGACGTCGAGCTGGCAGATCACCCGGCCGCAGCCGGTCTGGCTCAGCCACGGCGAGGGCTCCAAGGTGTACGACGTCGATGGCAACGAGTACGTCGACCTGCACGGCGGATACGGTGCCTCGCTGGCCGGCCACGGCCATCCGGCGATTGTCGCGGCCGTCCGCGGCCAGGTAGCCCTCGGCACCCATTTCGCCCAGCCGACCCGCAATGCCATCGCCGTCGCCGAGGAACTGACCCGCCGGTTCGGCCTGCCGCAGTGGCGCTTCGCCAACTCCGGCACCGAGGCCACCATGGACGCGGTGCACCTGATGCGGGCGATCACCGGCCGTGATCTGATCATCAAGGTGGAAGGCTGCTATCACGGCCACCACGACTCGGTCCAGGTGTCGGTCTGCCCGGAGGACGACGACGTCGGCCCCGCGGACCGGCCGGTGGGCGTGCCGTCCAGCACGGGCATCCCGAGGGCGATCACCGACCTGACCCTGGTGACCGGCTTCAACGACCTGGCGGGCGTGGCCCGGCTGCTGGACGTGCACCCCGGCCAGATCGCCGGCATGATCATCGAGCCGATCATGATGAACGCCGGCATCATCGAGCCCGAGCCCGGCTACCTGGCCGGCCTGAAGGACCTCCTGCACCGCCAGGGCGCGCTGCTGACCTTCGACGAGGTCAAGACCGGGCTGACGGCGGGGCCGGGCGGCGCGACCGGCCTCACCGGCGTCACGCCGGACATCATCTGCCTGGCCAAGGCGATCGGCGGCGGCGTCTCGGTGGCCGCGATCGGCGGCACGGCCGAGGTAATGGGGCACGTGTCGAACGGCGACTACGAGATGGTCGGGACCTTCAACGGCAACCCGCTGGCGATGGCCGCCTGCCGCGCGATGCTCTGCGAGGTGGCGACGCCGGACGCCTACCGCCGGCTGACGGCCCTGCGCGAGCGAGCCGTCGAGGGGGTACAGCGGGAGATCAGCCGAAACGGGCTTCAGGCGCGGGTCGTGGCGGTCGGCGCCAAGGGCTGCGTGGTCTTCTCCCCCGAGCCGGTCCGCAACTTCCGCGACTTCCTTGAAGTCGATGACTCCTACAGCCACGCCCACTGGCTGTTCCAGCACAACGGCGGCGTCTTCCTGCCGCCGTGGGGCAAATCCGAGCAGTGGCTGATCTCGGTTCAGCACAATACGGACGACATAGACTGTTTTGTCGAGAATTTCGCGGCCTTCGCGGCTGCGGTTCGGGCGTAACATCGGGTTTTACCTGGAAGGTCTTGCGTCCAGGTCGCCAGCGGAGTACTTCTGAACGAATAGAAATCCGGGGCTGACGGACTGTTCAGTCAGGCTCGGTCAGTCATTTCGGACGCTGCCAGGAAGAGGTCGGCCCATGCACCCACGAGAGGGCTGGCAGGCCGACGGAACGCGCCGGCCGGCGGGCCTCTCCCGGCGCAGCTTCCTGCAGCGCAGCGCAGCGGCCGGCCTGCTGGCCGGCGGGGGCGCTTCCCTGCTCAGCGCCTGCGCCCCGGCTCTCGCGGGCGGGTCGAGCGTGCCGCTGCCGCGGCCGAACAACCCGGTGCAATGGCCGGTCTTCCCGGCCAACAAGGCCATCGCCAGCGGCGTGGCCCCCGAGACGGGCGCCACGCTGCAGGTCTACAACTGGGTCGCCTACGTCAATCAGGCCTGCCTGAATCAATTCGCCAAGAAGTACAAGTGCAAGGTCGAGCTGACCACGTTCAACACGATGGACGAGGCCCTGTCGAAGCTGCGCAGCGGGCTGAAGTTCGACGTCCTGATGGGCGCCACCGTCGACGTGCTCGGCCAGCTGATCGAGTCCAAGACAATCCAGCCGCTGAACCACAGCTACATCCCGAATATCGCCCAGGCCTGGCCGGACTTCACCAACCCGTTCTACGACCAGCACTGGCAGTACACGGTCCCGTACACGATCTACACCACGGGCATGGCCTGGCGCAAAGACCTGGTGCACGAGAACCCGTACACGATGAAGAACCCCTGGGCCATGCCGTGGCAGCCGAAGTACAAGGGCAAGGTCGCCATCCTGGATGACTACCGGGAGGGCATCAGCCTGGGCCTGATGAAGAACGGGCTCTATGACCTGAACACGACCAGCCGGGCGCAGATCGACCTGGCCCGTCAGTCCCTGCAGGAGCTGGTCAGCCTGGTCGACGTGCACATCGACAACAACGACTACAGCGAGGTCCCCACCGGCCAGACCTGGATTCACCATGCCTGGTCCGGCGACATGGCCTCCTCGTATGAGTACATGCCCAAGGGCCTGCCGGTGGAGGTAGTCGGGTACTGGTTCCCGACCGACGGGCGGGGACCGGTGGCCAACGACACCAACACGGTGCTCAGCTCGGCGAACAACCCCGTCCTCGCGCACTTGTTCCTGAATTACCTGCTCGACCTGCCGAATGTGCTGGAGAACATCAGCTTCAACGGCTACATGCAGCCGCTGAACGAGGTAACGCCGCAGCGGCTGGTGAAGGAGAAGCTCCTGCCGCCCAGCCTGATGTCGACCGCCGTCCTGCCGGCCTACTTCCGCCGCGGGATTGGTGAGCTGCAGCTGCCCGTCGACACCGACGCGCTCTGGCAGCAGGCCTGGCTCGTCGCGAGCAACGGGATCTAGCCATGACGACGCCGACGCAGACGGGGCAGCAGCCAGCCGGTCGCGGCGGGCCGGGGCGGCGCACTGGCGAGCGGCAGCGGCCCGGGCTGTTCTGGCTGCTGCTCGCGCTGCCGGGGATCCTCTGGCTCGCGCTGCTGTTCATCGTGCCGTTCTACGCGGTGCTCGCCATCGGCGAGGGGCAGCTGAACCCGCTGTATGAGCAGCCGATCGCGATCTACAACCCGCTGAAGTGGAGCTCGGCGAACCTGTCCAACGTGTGGCACGACCTGTTCGGCGCCGCGTCCTTCGCCGGCCCGATCGCGATCCGGACCATCATCTACGTGTTCGTCGCCTCGCTGCTGTGCCTGCTGATCGGGTACCCGGCGGCGTACTTTGTCAGCCGGTTTGCCGGGCGCCGCAAAGGACTGTTCCTGGTCCTGCTGATCGCGCCGTTCTGGATCAGCTACATGATGCGGATGCTGGCCTGGATCGACCTGCTGCAGACCGACGGTTACGTGAACAAGGCACTGACGAGCCTGCACATCATCAGCCAGCCCGTGAACTGGCTCGGCGGCCACTCGTTCACGGTCATCCTGGGCCTGGTCTACGGCTACATCCCCTACCTGATCCTGGTCCTGTTCGCGGGGCTGGACCGGATCGACCCGTCGCTGATCGAGGCCGGCCGTGACCTCGGCCTGGGCCGGGCCAGGACCTTCCTGCGGGTCACGCTGCCGCTGTCGCGCCAGCCGATCCTCACCGGGCTGCTGATCACCGTGCTGCCGATGATCGGCGACTACTTCACCAACCAGCTGCTGTCGGGGGCCCCGAGCACCTCGATGATCGGCAACCTGATCGAGGGCCAGCTCGGCACGCCCGGCCTGGAGGGCCAGGGCGCGATCTTGTCGCTGCTGGTGCTGCTGGTCCTGCTGCCGCCGATGATCTACTACGTCATCTCCACGAACCGGTCCGCTCAGGAGGCATCGTGACCGCAGCGCCCAGCGCCACCGCGATCCGAAGCCGCGCCAAGTCGCAGGAGTCGGCTGGCTCCGCCCGGCTGCGGCCCTGGCGCAACCCATGGCGCCGCCCCTGGTTCCTCGAGGGATTCACCTGGCTGTACCTGGTGTGGTCGCTGGCGCCGATCGCCATCGCCGTGCTGTTCTCGTTCAACAAGGGCAAGTCGCAGAGCACCTATCAGGGCCTGTCGATGCGCTGGTACTACGGGGACCCGGTGAACTCGGTCTGGCACAACCCGCAGCTGCACAGCGCCGTGTTCGTCACCCTGGAGCTGTCCGCGTACACCACGCTCATCGCGGTACCCATCGGGGTGGCCTTCGCCCTCGGCATCAACCGGTGGCGCGGCTACGTGCCGATGACGTTCAACTTCGTGATGATCCTGTCGTTCGTGGTGCCGGAGCTCATCTTCGGCGTGGCGATGTTCTTCGTCTTCACCCAGCTGTTCTCCGGCATCGGCCTGGGCACGCTCGCCGAGGTTCTCGGCCTGGTGACGTGGAACGTGAGCTGGCCGGCGATCATCGTCCAGGCGCGCCTGGTCACGATCGGCCGTCAGTACGAGGAGGCATCCGCCGACCTCGGCTGCACCCAGTTCCAGACCATGCGCCGGGTCATGCTGCCGCTGCTGACCCCGGCCATCTTCGCCAGCGCGATCCTGGTCTTCTCCGGCGTGATTGACGACTTCGTGATCGTGGACCTGCTGTCCTCCAACGCGACCAACACGCCGATGTCGGTGATCATCTACTCGACGCAGCACGGCGGCAACGGCGGCCCCGCGCTGAACGCACTGGCCACCATCATGCTGGTGATGTCGTTCATCGTCGCCACGGCCGGATATCTCGGCTACCGGTGGATGACCCGCGGCGAGCGGATCGACGGCCGGCAGGCCCTGGCGACGATCGCAGGCGCCGATTAGGCCGGCGCCGACTGGGTCAGAGCCGACCAGGCGAAAGCCGGCCAGGTCAGCGCAGCCAGCGCCGGCCGAAGCCCGCCTTTAGTTCTGGCTGACGTGCCGGTCGTCACTCTCGGGGAATGGCATGTGCGGGAAAGGCGCGGCCGCGACATTAGCCTCCGGCGGAAGAAGCGACTCGTCTTCCTCGTCGGGCTCGGCGGCGGCAATGTCGGCGGCCGGGCTGCCGCCGGCCAGCACGCGCAGCGCATCGGGCGGCAGGAACGCGTGCACCGGGGTGCCTTGCGACAGGTGCTCCTGGGGCTCGCCGTCATTCTGCAGCAGGACCTGGATCTCCGTCCCGGTGGCCAGCCGGAGTATGAGCTGAGTCGCGGAGCCGAGGTAGATCGTGCGCGCGACCATGGCCGGGACCCGGTTGGGCCCGGGCGACCCGAACTCCTCCACCCGCACGCGCTCCGGCCGGATCACCGCATGCGAGGCGCCTGGCGCCTCGGAACCGCCGTTGTCGACGTGCAGCACCGACTCGCCCAGCCGGACGTCGCACCCGGAGCCCGGCCCGCGGGTCACCACGTCGACTTCCATCAGGTTGGAGATACCGAGGAAGTCTGCGACGTAGGTGTCGGCCGGCTCCTCGTACACCTCGTGCGGCGCGCCGATCTGCACGATCTTGCCGTCCCGCATGACCGCGAGCCGGTCCGACATGGTCAGGGCCTCTTCCTGGTCATGAGTGACATACAGGAAGGTGATGCCGACGCGCTCCTGCAGTGTCTTCAGCTCCACCTTGAGCGAGCGCCGCAGTTTCGCGTCCAGCGCGCCGAGCGGCTCGTCCAGCAGCAGCACGGACGGCCGCAGCACCAGCGCCCGGGCGAGGGCGACCCGCTGCTGCTGGCCACCGGACAGCTGGCCGGGCCGGCGCTTGGCGAACGGCCGCAGCTTGACCAGGTCGAGCGCCTCGTACACGTGCGTCTCGATCTCGGCCTTGCCCAGCTTGCGGTTCTTCAGGCCGAACGCGACGTTGTCGAACACGTCCAGGAACGGGAAGAGGGCGTAGCTCTGGAAGACCGTGTTGACGTTGCGCCGGTGCGGGGGCACCCCGCTCACATCGTCGCCGTCGAGCAGGATCTTGCCCGCAGTGGGCTGCTCGAAGCCGGCGATCAGGCGCAGCGTCGTCGTCTTGCCGCAGCCGGACGGGCCCAGGAGCGAGAAGAACTCGCCGCTGGCCACCTGCAGGTCGAT
This sequence comes from Streptosporangiaceae bacterium, assembly GCA_052146815.1. Taxonomy (GTDB): domain Bacteria; phylum Actinomycetota; class Actinomycetes; order Streptosporangiales; family Streptosporangiaceae; genus DATJZH01. The sequence goes on from JBKQMG010000191.1 coordinate 25,616, forward strand.
GTCGTCGACCGCGGCCTCGTGGAAGCGCTTGGTCAGCGAGACCAGCTCAATTCGGCCACCGGGCACTTCGGCTACCTGCCCTTCTCGAGATCCTTCCGGGTATCCTCGCCTCTGCCGCGGCCCGGCGTCCACTCAAACCCCAGCTGAGTTGCGACATAGTGCATGCTGATCTCGAAAGCGGTCACCGGGTCCACGGACGGGTCATCCAGCGCGATCTGGATCGTCAGCCCGTCCAGCAGGGCCGTGAGGCAGGCCGCGAAGTTATCCGGGACAGTGCGGAATTCCCCCGCGTCCAGGCCGGCCAGCACCAGTGACTTGATCACCTCGCGCCAGCGCTCGTCCGACTTCTGCCGGACGCTGGCGACGGCCGCATTGCGGGCCGCCTGGGCCCAGAGGTCGAGATAAAGCTGCCAGGAGCACTGCGGCTCGGGATCGGCCTCTTCCAGGAAGGTCATGGCGACGATCTCTTCGAGCCGCTGCGCCGCCGTCGGCAATCCGGCCATCCGGCGCTGCCCGACTGCGTACCAGCCGTCTTCGTAGTACCTGATCGCCTCGGTGAGCAGCTGGTCCTTGGTCTTGAAGTAGTAGATGACCAGCGCGGGGCTGATGCCGGTGCGCTCCGCGACGTCGGCGATCCGCGTATCGGCATAGCCACGCTCAGAGATGACCAGCAGGGCAGCACGCAGCATCTGCTCACGCCGCTGGTCGGCGGTTCCGAGGACCTCTTCGGCCGTACCTGCCCGGTCTGTCATCGCGGCAGTCCTCTCAATACCGGAGGCTTACCATCTTGCCGCCATCCAGCGGCTTTGTGCGTGTCAACCCCCGCTGCCTCTTGTCCATACGCTAGCAGGTTTCTAGACTGAACATTCAGTCAACTTTTGCTGCGGCCTGCCGCAGCTGCTACGGAAAGGCGCATTCATGGCCGCAACATACGACGCGATCGTGGTGGGCGGAGGGCACAACGGGCTCGTGGCCGCGGCCTACCTGGCCCGTTCCGGCGCGAAGACGGTCGTGCTCGAAGGCCGGTACAAGACCGGCGGCGCCGCCACGACCGAGGCGCCATGGCCGGACGCGCCCGAATTCCAGGTCACCCGGCTGTCTTACGTGATGAGCCTGCTGCCGCCGACGATCATCCGGGAGCTCGAGCTCGATCGGCACGGCTACAAGATTTACCCGATGGGCCCGTACTACCAGGCCTTCCCTGAGGGCGGCTCGATCAAGCTCTACGCCGACGACGCCAAGCGCAACCACGAGGAGGTGTCGAAGTGGTCCAAGAAGGACGCCGATGCCATGCCCCGCTGGGACGCCTGGCTGGAGGGGCTGGCCGACGTGCTCGGCCCGCTGCTGCTCACCGTGCCGCCGAACATCGGCTCGCGCAAGCCGCGGGACCTGGCCGGGACGCTCAAGCTGGCCTGGAGCAACCGCGGTCTTGACGTCCGGACGGTCGGCGACGTTACCCGGCTGATGACGATGAGCATCGCCGACCTGCTGGACGACTGGTTCGAGTCACCGCAGGTGAAGGGCGCCCTGGCTGTCAACGGCGTGATCGGCACCTGGGCGGGTCCCTACGAGCCCGGCACCGCCTACGTGATGGCCCATCACTCGATCGGCGACGTCGGCGACGGCCATCTCGGGAACTGGGGCTTCCAGGAAGGCGGCATGGGCGCCGTTTCCAGCGCGATCGAGCGGGCCGCGCGCAGCCACGGCGCCGAGGTCCGCACCAACGCCCGGGTCGCGCGGCTGATCATCGAAGACGGCCAGGCCAGAGGCGTGGTGCTGGACAACGGCGACGAGATCCGGGCCAAGGTCGTGGTCTCCACCCTGCATCCGCGCACCGCATTCCTCGAGCAGGTGGGCGCCGAGAACCTGCCCGACGATTTCGCTGCCGACATCGAGCGCTGGAAGACGCGCAGCGGGGTCGTGAAGATCAATCTTGCCCTGGCCGAGCTCCCCGACTTCATCGCCGACCCCGGCTCGAACCTGCAGGAGCACCACACCGGCTCGGTCGAGATGGCCCCGACGATGGATTACATCGAGCGGGCCTTCCTGGAGGCACGGGAGGGACGGCCGGCCACCCGCCCGTTCAGCGACGGGGTGATCCCGACCGCGTTTGACAAGACCCTGAGCCCCGAGGGCACCCACATCATGTCGCTGTTCACGCAGTGGGTGCCGGCCGACTGGAGCGAGGAGCCGCACACCGCCGAGCTGGAGGCCTACGCCGACCGGATGATCGACTGCTACAACGAGCTGGCGCCGAACTTCAAGGCCTCGATCCTGCACCGCGACATCGTCGGGCCGTATGAGATGGAGCAGGAATACGGGCTGGTCGGCGGGAACATCTTCCACGGCGAGCTGTCCCTGGAGCAGCTGTTCCACATGCGGCCGGCGCCGGGCTTCGCCGATTACCGTACGCCCGTCCCCGGCCTCTACTACGGCAGCTCGGCCACGCACGCGGGCGGCGGAGTGTGCGGCATCCCCGGCTGGCAGGCGGCCAGGGCGGCCATCGCCGACCGGAAGAACAGCAAGCGCACCGGCACCCTGCGCGGCCTCGCCCGGCGGTCGTGACCGCACCCGGCGCCACTGGGCGACAAGCAGGACCGTGCGGGCCGGCCGTCAGCGCCTCGCCATTGCTCCGGGACGGGCCGCTGCCCGGTGGCCCGTCCCTGGACGGCCTGGACCCTGGCGGCCCAGAGCCAGGTGGCGCGCGCGGGGACGGACGGTCAGACGGCCGGCCGGGGGCCGGGCTGACGGCGATGCTGGAGGCACGCAGCATCGCCATCGTGGGGGCCTCGCCGCGGCCGGGGTCGTTCGGCCAGCGCATGGTCGAGGAGGTCCTGCGGAGCCCGGCGGCCCCGCAGGTCCACCTGGTCAATCCCCGGTACGCCGAGATCGGCGACCGCAGGTGCGTCCCGTCACTGGCCGAGCTGCCCGGCCCGGTCGACCTGGTGCTGCTGGGCGTGCCTGACGCCGCCCTTGAAGAGCAGCTCGCCCTGGCGGCCCGGCGGGGCGACGCCGCCGCGGTAATCTTCGGCAGCGCCCACGACGAGGCGGCGCGGCCGGCGGGAAACAGCACTTCTTCAGCCAGCGCGCCGGCACCTGGCACGGCGCAGCTGAGGGACCGGCTCACCGCCATCGCCCGGCCGGCCGGGCTGCAGGTGTGCGGGGCGGGCTGCATGGGCTTCGTCAACGTCAGCCGGGGCCTGCGGGCGATCGGCTACGCCGAGCCCGATCCGCTGCCAGCCGGCCCGATCGCCCTGGTCACCCATTCGGGCTCGGTGTTCTCGGCCATGCTGCGCACCCGCCGGGCGATCGGCTTCACGCTGGCGGTCTCCTCCGGGCAGGAGCTGGTGACCACGGCGCCGGCTTACCTTGAGTACGCGCTGGAACTGCCCGAGACCAGAGTGCTGGCGCTGGTGCTGGAGACGATGCGGGAGGCAGGCCGGCTGCGCAGCGTCCTCGCGGCGGCCGCGGCCCGCGACATCCCGGTGGTTCTGCTCACCGCGGGCGGCTCGGCGAGCGGCCGGGCGATGGTCGCCGCGCACTCCGGCGCGCTCGCGGCCGCGGACGGTGGCTGGGAGGCGCTGGCCCGCGCCTACGACGTGCACCGGGTCGGTGACCTGGCCGAGATGGCCGACACGCTGGAGCTGTTCGCGATCGGCCGGCGGGCGGGCGGCCGGCGCGGGGAGGACGGGCGGGCGGCGGACCGGCGGGAGCCGTACCCGCGAGCCGCGCGCGGGATCGCGACCGTGCACGATTCGGGCCTGGAGCGCGCGCACGCCGCCGACCTGGCCGAAGAGCTGGGCGTGCCGTTCGCGCCGATCAGCGACGCCACGAAGGAGCAGCTGGCGCGGATCCTCGACCCTGGCCTGGAGCCGGTCAACCCGCTCGATGTCTGGGGTACCGGGGCCGCCACGCGCGAGCTGTTCGCGAATTCGCTCACCACGCTGGCCGCCGATGACAACGTGGGCGCCGTCGCGCTGTCGGTCGATCTGGTGCCCGAGCTAGATGGCGACGATTCCTATCCGCAGGCGGTGCGCGATGCCGCTGCGCAGACCGACAAGCCGGTCGCGGTCCTGAGCAACCTGCCGAGCGGCATCGATGCCGAGCTGGCGATCTCGCTGCGTCAGGCCGGGATCCCGGTGCTGGAGGGCCTGCGCAGCGGCCTGCTCGCGCTGTCGCATCTCGTCAGGCACGCCGCGGCCGCGGACGCCGGACCCGCCGCCCAAGGTAACCAGGGCGAGCCCGGCAGCGGCGAGTCCGCTGGCATCGAGCCTGCCGCAGCCGAGACCGCTGCGGCCGGGCCTGCCGGGGCCCCAGCCCAGACCGGCCGGACGCGCCGACAGCGCGGCAGTGCGCTGCTGGCGGCCGGCCAGGCGAGCGGGGCCGCACTGCTGCAGCTGCTGGGCGAGTACGGCATCACGGCCATCCGGGCCCGGCCTGCCGCCGACGCGCAGGCCGCCGCGGCGGCTGCGGCCTCGATCGGCTACCCGGTGGTTCTGAAGACTGACGAGCCGGGAATTGCCCACAAATCTGACGTCGGCGGCGTGCTTCTCGGCCTGCGCACCCCGCAGGAACTGGCGGCCGGGTACGCCGACCTGGCTGGCCGGCTCGGCTGCCATGTGCTGGTCTGCGGTACCGCGCCTCCGGGCGTGGAACTGGCGCTGGGCATCGCCCGCGATCCGCAGCTGGGTCCGCTGATCGTGCTCGGCGCTGGCGGCATTCTGGTCGAGCTGCTCGCCGACCGCGTCGTGGCACTGCCGCCCGTCGATACGGCCGGGGCCCGCCGGCTGCTGGGCGAGCTGCGGGTCAGCCAGCTGCTGGCTGGCGTGCGAGGTGCGCCCCCGGCCGACACCAGTGCGATCGCGCGGGCGGTAGCCGGCATGTCCGCGATCGCCGCGGAACTCGGTGATCAGCTCGAGGCCCTCGACGTGAACCCGCTCATCTGCGGGCCGGCCGGCGCGGTCGCCGTAGACGCGCTGGCCGTCACGCGGGCGGCGACGCCGTATTCGCAGTGAGATCAGGCCGGCACGCAGCGTGCGGCGACCGTCGGCCGGGTGGCCGACCACGCGACCACACGGGGCATCGACGCTGCCCTCCAGGCCAGTCCCGCGGCGGGCTAGGAATCAGGCCCGCGGCGGGCTCGGCCAGTCGCGCGGCGGGCTAGAAGATGACGTAGACCTTGCGGATCTTCTCGTGGATCTGCCAGGTCCCGGCCCAGCCGCGAGGGAAGACCGCGGTGTCGCCCGGCCCGATGTCCTGCGGCTTGCCGCCGTCCGGGGTGACGGTCATCCGGCCCGCCACGATGTGCACGAACTCGTGCGTCTCCAGCTTCCAGTAGGACGGGCCGGGCTCGCACTCCCAGACGCCGGCCTCCTGGTCGCCGTCCTGCCACAGGGTGAAGCCGGAGGTCTGCATCGGCTCGCCGGTGGCCTCCTCGAGCGGGCCCCAGTCCTCGAGCTCGGCGGTCGCGGCGGAGGCGTGGAACGGCGTGGTGATGTCAGTCATGGCCGGTGTGTCCTTTCCGGAGGTACTCATTAAGCGGGAGCGTCCTGCACGGCCTCGGGGAACGGCAGGGCGATCGGGTCGGTCGCGAGGGAGCTGTGGCCGTTCTCGTCGAAGCGGTCCAGGCCGAGGACCGCGGTGTCCACCACGTCCGAGGTCCCGGTCAGGGCGACATCGGCCGCAGCCCGGGCCACGGCCGGCCCCCACATCATCCCGGCGCCGCCCGCACTGACCACGGTGACCCCGTTAAGTGCCCTGTCGGTGGTACTGGCGGGGCCGATGATCGGCAGGTGGTCGGGGGTGTAGTCGATGGTGGCCGCCCAGACCCGGCGCAGCCCGAGGCTGGCCGTGACCGGGACCAGCTCGGCCAGCCGCGTGCGCATCCGGGCCAGGTACGGCTCGTCGATGCAGCGGGCCGGGCCGGGCGGCTCGTCCGGGTTGCTCATCCCGAACAGCATGCCGCCTTCCTCGGGCCGCCAGTAGAGCCCGGCCGCCAGGTCGAAGAACATCGGCAGCCGGGACTGGTGCAGGTCAGGGTGGGGCTGCGTGACCGCCACCTGATGCCGGGCCCCGCCGGCCGGGATCTTCACCCCGGCGACGCCGCCCACCTCGGCCAGTTCAGGGCCGCCGGTCAGCACCACGATCGGGGCGCTTACCGGGCCGGCCGACGTCTGCACGCCGCTGACGGCATCGCCGTCGGTGAGCAGCCCCGTGCAGGTCACGCGCTCGCGGACGTCGACGCCGCTGGTCGCGAGCGCGACCGCGTAGGCGGTGACATTACGGGGCGGGGTGAGGTAGCCGTCCTCCGCGCAGAACGTAGCGCCGAGCGTGCAGCCCCGCGCCAGTGCCGGGCACAGCTCGTCGATCTCGGCCGGCTGGAGCCAGCGGACCGACAGGCCCAGCGCGTTCTGCATGGCCATCCGGTCGCGTGCGGCGGCGACGTCAGCGTCGGTGAAGCACGGCAGCAGATAGCCCTGCGCGGTGAAACCGGAGTCGATCCCGATCTCGTCGGGCTGGCGCAGGTAGAACTGGCGCGACCACTCGCCAAGCTGGACGGCCCAGGGCGTGCCGCCCTGGGTGCGGACCACGCCGGCGGCGCGGCTGCTTGCCCCGTCGCCGAGAGTGCGCTTCTCGATCAGGGTTACTCGCCGGACGCCGCTGCGGCGCAGGAAATAGGCGCACCAGCCGCCGACCGTCCCGCCGCCGACGACAATCGCGTCCGCGGTGTCCGGCTGACCGGGCGAAACCATTGGCACGAGGCCGATGCTGACATAGACTGAACGTTCAGTCAAGAGCAAGTCTGTAGTGAGCACGTCCGTCCAGAGCACGGCCGCAGGCCGGACTTCGGGCCGGCTGGCCAGACGTCACCGCGAGAGGCTGGACCCGCCATGTACGGCTTGACAGAGGAAGACCTGCGGATCCAGGCCAGCGCCGCGACCTTTGCCGACGAGCTGATCCCGTTCGAGGTCACCGCCGAGATGAACGACGGCGAGCTGCCCAAGGACGTGACCGCGCAGCACGCGGCCAGGGCCAGGGAGCTGGGCCTCGCCGCGGCGAACATGCCGGCCGAACTCGGCGGCGGCGGCTGCACGTCGCTGCAGCAGGTACTGATCCAGGAGCAGGTCGGCCGGGTCACCAACGCGCTGGCCTGGCCGGCGGCCACGCCCCCGTCCTGGCTGCCGGTCGTGGCCACCGACTACCAGATGCAGAAGTTCGTGCTGCCCGCGATCCGCGGTGAGCGCGAGGAGTGCTACGCGATCACCGAGGAGGACGCCGGGTCCGATGTCGACGCGATCCAGGCGACCGCGCGACGGGACGGCGACGACTACCTGCTGACCGGCGAGAAGTGGCATGTGACGTCCTACAACTCCGCGGACTTCGCGTTCTTCCAGGGCAAGCTGGCCGGGGGGGAGCACGACGGCGAGCATGCGATGTTCCTGGTCGACCTGCCGAGCCCCGGCATCACCGTGGTCCGCACGCCCGCCTACTCCCACACCATCAGCCACCATCACCCGATCGTCGCCTTCGCAGGCGTCCGGGTCCCGGCCGCGAACCGGGTGGGCACCGAAGGGGACGGGATGAGTTTTGCCTACGAGTGGTTCCGGTTCGAGCGGCTCATGGTCGCGGCCAGGTGCCTCGGCGCGGCGCAGCGACTCATCGACGAGATGACCGCTTTTGCCACCGAGCGGCAGGTGCAGGGCAAGCCCATCAGCGGGCTGGGCCAGATCCAGGCGATGCTCGCCGACAGCCTGACCGAGCTGTTCGCGGCCCGGTCGCTGACGTATGAGACCGCGCGGGCGATCGACGCCGGGACCGACGTCAAGGTGCAGCACGCGCAGTGCTCAATGGCCAAGCTGTACGCGTCGGAGATGGCCGGGCGGGTGGCCGACCGCGCCGTGCAGGTGTTCGGCGGCCGCGGCTACATGCGCGAGAACGTCGCCGAGCGCTTCTACCGCGAGGTCCGGGTGGAGCGGATCTGGGAGGGCACCAGCGAAATCCAGCGCGCCATCATCGCCGACCAGATGGCCAAGCGCGGACCGCGCGCACTGGCCTGAGCGGCGGCGCCCGGCCTTTCGCGGGGCGCGTCCTGACCGCGCTCAGCGCGGGGCGTCCTTCGCGAGGCAGCAGCGACTCGATCGCGGCGACCGGCTCAGGAACTTCCGGGTCGGTCTGCGGCCGGAAGCGCCCGGCGATCTTCCCGTCCGGCGCGATGAGAAGCTTCTCGAAGTTCCACCGGATATCGCCGGCCTGCCCTGCTGCACCGGCGCCGGTGCGGCACTGTAGAGGCCGTGACTGACCCCATTCCCCCGGCGGGCCCGACTCCTCCCGCGGGCGGTACTGCTCCCGCCGGCGGTACTGCCCCCGCAGGCACGACTCCGGCGGACGCGACCATGCCCGCCCCGCCGCGCTGGCACGCCCGGCCGGCCGCGCGGGACTGGACGTGCCTTGCCGCGCCCCGCGACGTGCTGGCCTTTCATCACGGTCTGCCCGGCTATACCGAGACCCCGCTGACTGAGCTTCCGGCACTCGCCGCCCAGCTCGGCGTCGGGCGGCTGTTCGTCAAGGACGAGTCGACGCGCCTCGGGCTGTCCGCCTTCAAGGTTCTGGGCGCCTCCTGGGCGGTCGCGCAGGTGATCGCGGCGCGTGCGGGCCTGACCGGGCCGGCCGGGCCGCTGACCTTCGCGGCCGTCCGGGCGGCGGCCGGGAGGCTGCCGCTGACGCTGGTGACGGCCACCGACGGGAACCACGGCCGGGCCGTCGCCAGGATGGCCGCGCTGCTCGGGTTGCGCGCGCAGATCTTCGTGCCGCAGGTCATCTCGCCGCGGGCGGCCGCGGCCATCGCGGCCGAAGGCGCCGACGTCACGACCGTCGCCGGCTCCTACGACGAGGCCGTCGAAGCGGCCGCGGCCAGCGTCGCCGGCCGAAGCGACCGGGAGCTGATCCAGGACACGGCTTGGCCCGGCTACGAGCAGGTGCCCGGCTGGATCGTCGACGGCTACGCCACGCTGCTGCGCGAGGTCGATGATCAGCTGCGCCAGGCCGGCGCGGGCGGGCCCGGCGTCGTGGCGGTGCCGGTCGGCGTCGGCTCGCTGGTCCAGGCCGTCGTCATCCACTACCGCAGCGGCGCGGCCACGTCGCCGGCCGCGGTGCTGTCGGCCGAGCCGGACACCGCGGCCTGCGTGCTGGCCAGCCTGACGGCCGGTGAGCTGCGCTCGGTCGCCACCGCTGCGACGATCATGGCCGGGCTGAACTGCGGTACCCCGTCCAGCCTGTGCTGGCCTTACCTGCGCAAAGGCCTGGACGCCGCGATCGCCGTCGGCGACGATGACGCGGCGCGGGCCGTCACCGACCTAGCCGCGCTTGGCGTGTCCAGCGGCCCGAGTGGCGCGGCCGCCCTGGCCGGAGCCAGGGCCGCGCTGACCGGACCGGGCAGCGAGGTCCGCCGGGCCGAACTGGGGGCCGGGCGCGACAGCATCGTGGTCGTGCTGAGCACCGAAGGCGCTCCGAAGGACTAGCCGGAAACTCGTTCCCGCGGCGCCGCGCTCCACACCGGCTCGCCCTGGTAACCGCGGGCGATCGTCGTGACGAACTGGTACACCGCGTCCTCGTCGGGAGACAGCGGGCCGGGCTGGGCGTGCTCGGAGGACAGGCCCCGCTGCACTGATTCGCAGGCGGCCCAGTCCTGCCGGTTGGTGATGTCCCAGAACTCCACCGCGTAGCCGGGATCGAAGTCGGGCCGGGCCACGGCCTCAGGCGCGAACGCCCAGGAGCACTCGATCCTGGTCCGGTCCACCGCCAGCGGGGTCAGGCGGTGCGTCATCACGTAGTCCGGGTGCAGGCTGAGCAGCACGTTGGGGAACACGTTGAGGTAGATCACGGTGCGCAGGCCGGTCGCGTCGAGGCCGCGCAGCGGGGCGCCGAGACTGGTGCCGTCCAGCGACATGGTGTCCATGCCGTCGCGCAGGTCCATCCAGCCGCCGACCCAGGGGCCGTCGGCCACGTAGTTCTCGCCGCTGCGCGGCGGGCTCACCTTGCACAGCTCCGGATGGATCATCGGGCAGTGGTAGCACTCGTGGTAGTTCTCGGTCAGGATCTTCCAGTTGGCGGCCGCGTCGTACACGTGCCGTCCGGAGATCGCGAGCCGCTCCGGCTCGTAGGGCGCCACCAGGTCGGTCAGGCCGCCCAGCGACTCGGCAAACGGGGCCGCTGTCCCCGAACCATCCACGAAAATAAGCCCCTGCCACTCGGCGGCCGGCAGCTCGACCAGCCCCCAGGCTGAGTCGTCGAAGCCCGGCTGGCCCTTGAAGCCCGCAGCGGCCCGCAACTCCCCGTTCAGCCCGAACGTCCAGGAGTGATATGGGCAGATGACGGCGCCGCGCTGAACGGCCGTACCGCAGGGCAGCAGCTCGTGCCCGCGGTGCCGGCAGGTGTTGGCGAACGCGCGCACGGTGCCGGCGTCATCGCGGGTGAGCAGCACGCTGCCGGTGCCCATGGGCTCGGCGCGCTGATCCCCGGGGCTGGCCAGCTCGGCACTGAACCCCACGCAGGCCCAGCCGCCGGCGAAGAAGTGCTTCTGCTCCCAGGCGAAGACCTCGGGGTCGACGTAGGCGGCACGCGGCAGCATGCGGCTTTGCCCGAATGGCCGGAGCGTGGCCGCCAGTCCGGCTGGATCGATGGGCGCGGCAGGATAACGACGCTGACTGACCATACAGTCAAGGATAGGCTTGCCGCCGCAGGCTGTCCAGCACGAGCGTGTAGTCGGTCGAGCAGGTCTACCACGGCGGCCCGGTCCACCGCGCCAGCCTGTCATTGCTCCGGGGCGTCGTCGATACCTGGCGTCACCCGCGGCTACCAACGCACCGGCCAGCCGCCCGGCCGCAAAGCCAAAATGACCCCGAGCCCAATGAGGGCTCGGGGTCATTCCGAGGTCTTCCGACGTCACAAGGTGGAGGTGGCGGGAATCGAACCCGCGTCCTTCAGTACATCACCAGGGCTTCTCCGTGCGCAGCCTGCTGTGGTTTTCTCAGCCCCGGCGGTCACACAGGCAAGCCGCCGCCAGGCTCAGCCGCTGTTTGTTGTCCCGCCTGGTCCCGCGGCCGGGCTAGACGGTAGATCCTCCTTGCTGATGCCAGGCACCGGGCCGGAGGAACTCCCGGGCTGACAATCTCTAACTCGCGGTTTTAGGCCGCGAGGGCGAGATGAGTGCGCTTTGAGTTGGCACTTATCAAGGTGCGGTCACAGGATTAACGAGGTCATCACCGCGACCCTCGGCACGCTTCCCCTGGATCAACCACCGAAGTCGAAGCCTGTCACCCCCTTGCGGGATACTGCGAAACTCCAGCCTACCCGATCATCACGCATACGGCAGAGGTCGGCAGGCAGCAGCTGGCGCGAGCGCCGGACACTAGTAACCAGGACGCCCGGCACACTGTTCCCTGGGCCCTGTTTCCGGCGCACTGTTCCCTGGGCGCACTGTCCTCCGCACGTCACGAAGCCGGGCCGGGCATGAGAATACCCCCGTGGGCGCTGGCGGTGGCCAAAGCGCGCCCACGGGGGCCTGACCGGCAGGGTCGGAGCCGGTCACACAGGTCGGGCCTCCCCCGAGTTGAGGCCCGTTCCCATCACGATGACTGGGCCGCAACCCCCCGAGCGGCACCCCAGTCATTAGGTAAGACGCCGCTACGCGGGCAGAAGGTTGCTCGTTGTTACTAAAAAGCGGGTAACGACCTGGTCAGGATCTCACCATTACGATCCCGCCGTCCGGAGCCCGCTCTCAGGAGCCCGGCGTGAGCGACCGGGCGAACTGGCCGGCCAGTGCAGCGGCCGAGGCGTGACCGGACCTGGTCAGCATCAGCACCGCGAAGGCCACCTTCCCGCGGTACCCGACGAACCAGTCTTCGTGCAGATGGTCTTTGCCCTCGGCCAGCGGCGCGCTGCCCACCTGTCCGTAGACAGCGCCGAGGCCAGACTTGGCGACGTTGGCCGCGGTGCCTGAGCCGTGGGCGACGGTCGAGCGCATGAGCGACCGGAGGGTGGCGACCACCTGGCTGCCGAAGGGCGCCCGCGGCTTCAATCCGGGATCGGGCGGGCTGGTGACCAGCATGGGCGGATACCAGACGCCCGAGTCGACGAGCCCGGCGGCGAGGGCCATGTCGAGCGGGCTGACCCGCACGCTGCCGGCGCCGATCGTGTCGGCAGCGACCTGGGCGTTGCCGGCCGGCCGGGGCATCGACCCGCTGAAGGAGGCCAGCGGCAGCCGCCAGTGCGCGCCCAGGCCGAACCCGTCCGCCGCCGCCGTGAGGCTCTTGACGGTCAGCTGCATCGAGAGCCCGGCGAAGGCGGTGCTGCATGCGTGCGCGAAGTCGCTGGTGAACGGCGGCTGGGAGCCCAGATGCGGTTCGGGGTCGTTGGAGAACACCTCGCCGCCGACAGGCGGGCTCGTGCTGACACACGGGATATGCGTGCCCACCTTGAACCCGGATGCCAGGAGCGCCGCCGTGGAGACGATCGTGAAGGCCTGGCCTGGCTGGTACTGGCCAGCCAGAGGCTGCACCACGGGCAGGCCGCCTGCCTTGCGGTCGGCGGCGGCCAGGACCTTGCCGGTGCCCGCCTGAATGGCGACAATCGCCGCCGAGGACGGCTGCCCGCCCAGGGCGCTGTCGGCGGCACGCTGGACGGAGGAGTTGATGGTCGTCCGCACTGCCGTACCGGGATGGCCGCTCCAGCGCCGCAGCACCCGCACGACCCGGCCGCCGTGGCCCGCGATGACGACCTCGGTCGTGGGCGATCCGGTCAGGGTGCGCTGGAACGCCAGTTGCAGGCCCGACAGGCCGACCGTGGTGCCCGGCTGGTACGGAACTCCGTTCAGCCGCAGGACCGAGGCGGTCTCGGTGCCGACCGCGCCGGTGATCACCGGCGCGATACTGCGGAACAGCCGCAGGCTGGTCCGGCGGACGATGACGCCCGGCACCTTAGCCAGCGATGCGCGGACGTGGTCGTAGGCGGCGGGCTGCAACCGGGCCAGTTCAAGGAACCGGGCGGACGGGGCCGCGGTGATCTGGCCCAGTATCTCAGTGTCGTCAGCCTGCAGCCGGATCGCGCGGGCGAGCGCCCGGGCGGTCATGGCGGGATGGGCCAGGCGGCCGGGGCGGACACCCACGACGTACACCGTCGACCGCAGCGCCAGCGGCTTGCCCGAGGCGTCGAGTACGGGAGCGCGGCTCGGCACTTTGGTCAGCACCGCCAGCCGCTGCCCGGCCTGCAGGCCAGGGACGATGACCGAAGGGCTCCAGGCCACCTTCCAGGTCGAGCCGGTCCGGTGCAGGGCGAAATGGCCGCGGTAGGTCCAGGGCAGCCCGGCCCGGCCCAGATCGACGGACGCAAAGAAGCCGGCCGTCGCGTTGTCGCCGTGCTGGGTGATCGGGCCCATCCGCATCGAGTACTCGGCCGCGTTGAGCTGCCGGTACACCGTTGACAGCGATCGCTGCACCGCGGCCGGATCGCCGGTGGTCATTTTCGCCGCCGAGGCGTACTGCCCGTCTTCCCAGGCCAGCAGGAAAGCCTGCACCGTGGGCTCGACCGAAGGCGCCGGCGAGATCCCGCCCGTGCCAATGATCACGGCCACGATGCCCGCCACCCCGACGATGGCTATGGCGCGGATCGTCGTAATGCGGGCGCGAATGCCACCCACCGATGCTTCCCCGACTCGCCCTTCCCCCTCCCGGATCCCCCTGATCCGGTTACCGCCGGCCGGCGCCCCCGCCCGCGCGGCGCGCCGTCCCCCGCTGTGCGATCCGCGCCTACGGGTGGAGACCATGCGCCCCCACTACCTTAGTTCCGGCGCCGCAAGGCACGGTCTACCTCCCGCGCAGCATCCCTGCGCGCCAGGTCATGACGCTTGTCGTAGGTCCGCTTGCCGCGGGCCAGGCCCAGTTCGACCTTCGCCTTCCCGTCTTTGAAATACAGCGACAACGGGATCAACGTCAAGCCTCGCTCGGCGGTCGCGCGAGCGAGCCGGTCAATCTCTTTGCGATGCATCAACAGCTTACGTGTACGGCGCGGCTCATGGTTGGTCCACGTGCCCAGCGTGTATTGCGGAATGTGGACGTTGTGCAGCCACGCTTCGCCGTCGGAGATCTGGGCAAACCCATCGACAAGGGACGCGCGCCCGGCCCGCAGTGACTTCACCTCGGTACCGGTGAGCACCAGACCCGCCTCGACGACGTCCTCGATGGCATAGTCATGCCGGGCCCGCCGGTTTCTCGCGATCAGCTTCGAACCCCGCTCAGCTGCCATAGTCAGCCTGTCCCGGGTTCACACGCGCAAGTAGCGCCTGAGGGTAAGGAACGACGTCGCCCCGCAGAGCAGCACGCCGATGATCATCGCCAGAATGATCACTTCCACCAGGTCCGCCGTTGAGAGCTGGACATTGAACGGGAAATACTGCTGCAGGCCATCGAGCCAGAGCGATTTCACCGCTACCAGCAGGCCCGTCGCGACCAGCCAGCCAAACAGGCCCGCGATCATGCCCTCGACCAGGAAGGGCAGCTGGACGTAGAAATTGGACGCTCCGACCAGGCGCATGATGCTGGTCTCGCGGCGGCGGCTGAAGGCCGACAGCCGGATCGTGTTGGCGACAAGCAGGATCGCCGCGATGATCAGGATGATCGCGATGATCACTACCGCATTGCGGGCGCCGTCCAGCAGCTTGTAGAACTTGTCGAGCGTCGAGGCGTCGTTGACGATCTGATCGACTCCCGGCGCGCCGTTGACGGTCTGCGCCACCGTCGTCTCGTCCGCCTCGGCGTTCTTCAGCCTGATCTGCAGGGACTCGGGGAGCTGGTGCGCGGTCACTGAGCTGACGAAGGACGGGCTCTGCGCGAACTCCTGCCTGAACTGCTTGTAGGCCTGCTGCTGGGACACGTACTGGACGTGCGCGACCTGCGGCATCTTGTTCAGCTGGGCCACGACCGCGCTTCGCTCCGCGAGCGTGGCCGGGCCGTTCTTCGCGCACGGCGCGGCCAGCAGCGTCGCGCCGCTGCACAGGTAGACCGACAGCTGGACCTTGCCCTGCCAGTAAGTCCTGGTGTTGTCGACCTGCTTGACGAAGAGCAGGCCGGTGCCAAGCAGCGAGAGGCTGATCGCGACCACCACCACGAGGGCGATGGTCATGGTCAGATTGCGCCTGAGCCCAATCCAGACCTCATGGAAGACAAACTGCGCACGCATTTCGGAGATCCCTCGGTCATCCTCGTCGGTCAGGTCAGTAGGCCTGGCCGTAGACCCCGCGCGACTGGTCGCGCACCACCTTGCCGTATTCGAGCTCGATGACGCGCTTGCGCATGGAGTCCACGATCGCTGCATCGTGCGTCGCCATGACAACCGTGGTACCGGTGCGGTTGATCCGGTCGAGCACCTTCATGATGCCGATCGAGGTAGCTGGGTCGATGTTTCCTGTCGGCTCGTCCGCGAGCAGGATCATCGGCCGGTTAACGAAGGCCCGTGCCATCGCGACCCGCTGCTGCTCGCCACCGGAGAGCTCGTCGGGCATCCGGTCGCGCTTGCCCTCGAGCCCCACCAGGTCGATCACCTCGGGGACCACTTTGCGGATGAAGCGGCGCGGCTTGCCGATCACCTCGAGCGCGAACGCGATGTTCTGGTACACGTTCTTGTTCGGCAGCAGGCGGAAGTCCTGGAAGACGCAGCCGATCCGGCGGCGCAGGTGCGGGACCTTCCAGTTCGTCAGCCGCGCGAGATCCTTGCCGGCCACGTGGATCCGGCCGTCAGTCGGCCTCTCCTCCTTCAGTACGAGCCGGAGGAAGGTCGACTTGCCCGACCCCGAAGGCCCGACCAGAAACACGAACTCCCCCTTCTCGACGTCTAGCGTGACGCTTTCCAGGGCAGAACGGCTCTGATTGGGGTACGTCTTGGTGACGTTATCGAAGTGGATCACTGGCCCATCACACGCGCTCGACGAGACTGCTGGCTGTAGTGCTGACTGCCTGCCGGGAGACTAAGCACAGCCCGGTTTGGCCACGGGCCAGTCTAGGGGGGAAACTGGTGGGGAACGTCCAACATCGTCGAACTGACCGGGTTAACAGCCGGCCCGAGGAGCCCAGATGAGCTGCGAGCACCTGATCTGCGCACGGTGCGCTGGGCCGGTCTCTGAGGGACGATGCGCCACCTGCCGGGCCGCCCGGACGCATGTCCACCACACCGGCCCGAGCTTCAACGTGCCTGTGGTCGTCGCGGCCCTGTTCGTCCTGCTAGTGCTGGCGCTGGCCGCCACGCACCTGGTGCACTGACCCCGCAACGGGGCGGCCGGCACTGACCGGGCCGCCGCCCCCTACAGGCCCTGGGTCCGGAGCCAGCGGATCTCGGCTTCGATGAAGTCGTCGATCTCGCCGTCCATCACGGCCGCGGTGTTGCCGGTCTCATAGCCGGTCCGCAGGTCCTTGATGTTCTGGTACGGGTGCAGGACGTAGTTGCGGATCTGGGTTCCCCAGCTGCGGCCGCCGTCGCCGCGCAGCTCGTTGAGCTTGGCCGCCTGCTCTTCGCGCTTGCGCTCGAGCAGCTTGGCCTGCAGCACCGCCATCGCGCTGGCCCGGTTCTGGATCTGACTGCGCTCGTTCTGGCAGGACACCACGATCCCGGTGGGCAGATGGGTGAGCCGCACAGCGGAGTCCGTGGTGTTGACGCCCTGGCCGCCGGGGCCGCTGGACCGGAAGACGTCCACCCTGATCTCGTCTTCGGGTATCTCGATGTGATCGGCCTGCTGGACGACCGGGATGACATCAACCCCGGCGAACGAGGTCTGGCGGCGGCCCTGGTTGTCGTACTTGGAGATGCGCACCATCCGGTGCGTGCCATGCTCGCCGCGCAGCGTGCCGTAAGCGTAGGGGGCCTTCACGGCGAACGTGGTCGACTTGATCCCGGCCTCCTCAGCGAAGGAGGTGTCGTAGATCTCCGTCGGATACCCGTGCCGCTCGGCCCAGCGCAGGTAGATGCGCTGCAGTCCCTCCGCCCAGTCAGCCGCGTCCGCGCCGCCCGCCTGGGCGTTGATCGTCATCAGCGCCTCGCGGGAATCGTATTCGCCAGACAGGAGCGTCCTGATCTCCAGCTGGTCGATCTCCTTGCGCAGCGCCGCCAGCTCGCGTCGGGCCTCCTCGCGGGTGGGCGGGTCGTTCTCGCTCTCGGCCAGGTCGAACATCACCTCGGTGTCGTCGAGCCGGCTGCGCAGGGCCGCCAGCCGGCCCAGTTCACCGTCCAGATAAGCCAGCCGCCTGGTGACTATCTGTGCTTGCTCCTGGTCCTCCCAGAGCTTGGGGTCGACCGACCGCTCACGCAGGTCGTCGGCCTCCTTGCGCATGTTGTCCGGGCCGAGCACAGCTTCCACGCTGGCGAGCTTTGACGCTAGTTCCGAGATTCCGCTCGCAGTGTCGGTTGCCATGCCCGAAAGCCTACGTCAGGCTGACATGTCGACTGCCTCCGCAGATGCCTGCCGCGCCGCGCCAGATCCGCAGGGCAGCCGCCATTTGTGACGCACAGTGACGACAGGAGGCAGCCGGTGATCGGCGAGTCCAGCCAGCAGCACACCGGGCAGCAGGACGCCGGGCAGCGGGACACCGGGCAGGACGGGACGGCGGGTACCGGACTCGCCCCCGAGCAGGTCTTCGCCGCCGCGGCGCGGCTGCGCGGAATCGCGCATCGCACCCCGCTGCTCACCTCCGCGACCCTGGACAGGCGGTGCGGGGGGGCGATCTTCCTGAAGGCCGAGCCGCTGCAGCGGACCGGATCGTTCAAGTTCCGGGGCGCCTACAACCGGCTGAGCCAGCTGACCGACGAGGAGCGGGCCAGGGGGGTGGTGGCCTACTCCTCCGGCAACCACGGCGCTGCGGTCGCCCTCGCGGCGGCGCTGCTCGGGGTGCCTGCTGTCGTGGTCGCGCCCAGTACCGGGGCGCCTGCCAAGCTAGCCGCGATCGAAGGGTACGGCGCGCGCCTGCATCCTTACGACCCGGCGACCGAGCGCCGGGAAGAGCTGGCGGCCGACCTGGCGCGGCAGCATTCGCTCACGGTGATCCGGCCGTTTGACGATTACGAGATCATGGCCGGGCAGGGCACGCTGGGCGTGGAACTGGCCGAGCAGGAGGGAGAGCTCGATCTGGTCCTGGTGCCGGTCGGCGGCGGCGGCCTGGCGGCCGGCGTGAGCACCGCCGTGCGCGCGCTGCTCCCGAACATCGCCGTGATCGGCGTCGAGCCCGCCGGGGCAGACGACACCCGGCAGTCGCTGCGGGCCGGCGAGCGGGTCGCCATCACCCCCGAGACCATCGCGGATGGCCTGCGGGCCGAGCAGCCGGGCGAGCTCACCTTCGAGGTCAACCGCAGGCTGCTCGAGGACGTCGTGGCGGTCAGCGAGGCGGCCATCACCCGCGCCATGCGATTCTGCTTCACCCGGCTCAAGCTGGTGGTCGAGCCCAGCGGGGCAGTCCCGCTGGCCGCGCTGCTGACCGGCGCCGTCGCGGCCCGCGGCCGCCGGATCGCCGTCGTCCTGTCCGGCGGCAACATCGACCCGGAGACCTTCGCGACACTGCTGGCCGGGCAGAAAAGCTAGCCAGGCCGTCAGCCAGGCAGCGCGCTGGTCGCGACCAGCGTCCGGACGGCCCGGACCGCCACGGACAGGGTGGCCACGGTGAACGCGTCGTTCTCCCAGATCTCCGTCAGCGTCTGGGTGGCGCGGCGGACCGCCGAGTCGTTGCGCGCCACCCAGGCGGCCAGCCGCTGCTCCGGGGTGGCCGGCTCGGTGACGGTCAGGACGTCGCGGGCCAGCGCGGCGTGCGCGCTGTACAGGTCGTCGCGCAGGGCATTGCGCGCCATGGTGTTCCACCGGTCGTCGCGCGGCAGCGCGGTGATCCGGTCGCGCAGCCGGGTGATCTGCAGCCGGTCGGCGAGGTCGAAGTAGACCTCCGCCGTCTCCTCCACGGCCCGGCCGGTGCCGCGGGCGATGTCCACGATGTCGAAGGCCGAGTAGGCCGGCACCATTGCCGCGATCCGGTCGGCGAGTTTCTCGGGCACGCCGCGGCCGATGAAGGAATCGCGGCGCTCCTCGAACCCGGACAGGTCCCGGCCGGCCAGCAGCCTCGGCAGGCCGGCCGCCACGGTCAGCACGCCGCCGGCGAAGAAGTCGATCGTGGCCTGGATGTCGAACGGCGGGCGGCGGAAATGCAGCAGCCAGCGGGCGGCCCGCTCGGTGAGCTTGCGGCCTTCCAGCAGCGCCAGGACCTGGGCCCGGGTCTCCACCGTGCCGTCCAGCGCCTCGATGTGCGCCCAGAAGCCGGGCATGTCGAAGACGTCCCTGGCGATCAGCCAGGCGGCGGTGATCTCCGGGGTCGAGGCACCGGTCTCCTCGTTCAGCCGGAAGGCGAAGGTGATGCCCGACCGGTCCACCATGTCGTTCACCACCGCGGTGGTAATGATCTCCCGGTGCAGCCGGTGCTCGGTCATCCGGCCGGCGTAGCGCTCACGCAGCGCCGTCGGGAAATAGCCGGTCAGCACGCGGCGCAGGTACCGGTCGTCGGGCAGCTCAGAATGCCGGACGTCCTCGGCCGCGATGATCTTCGTGTGGGCCAGCAGGACTGAGTACTCGGGGGCGGTCAGCCCGGTGCCCGCCGACCGGCGCTCGGCGACTTCCCGCTCCCCCGGCAGGACCTCGAGCCGCCGCTGGATCTTGCCTTCCCGCTCCAGCTTGCGGATGTAGCGCGCGTACACGTGGAGCATCTGGGAGGCCTGCGCGGCCGCGTTCGCCAGCGTTCTGTTCTGCTGGTAATTGTGCTCCAGGACGAGCGCACCGACCTCGTCGGTCATCTGCTGCAGCAGGGCGCCGCGGTCCGCCGGATCCAGCTCGCCGTCCCGGACCACCCGGTCCAGCAGGATCTTGATGTTGACCTCGTGGTCGGAGGTGTCGACCCCCGCCGAGTTATCGATGAAGTCGGTGTTCACCCGGCCGCCGGCCAGCGCGTACTCGATCCGGGCCTGCTGGGTCAGCCCCAGGTTGCCGCCCTCGCCGATGACCTTGACCCGCAGCTGTGAGGCGTTCACCCGGACCGCGTCATTGGCCCGGTCGCCGGCCTCGGCGTCGGTCTGCGGGGTGGCCTTCACGTAGGTGCCGACACCGCCGTTCCACAGCAGGTCGGCCGGTGCGGTGAGCATCGCGGAGATCAGCTGATCCGGCGACAGCGCGGTGACGTCCTCGGCCATCCCCAGGGCGGCACGGGCCTCCGGCATGATCGGCACCGACTTAGCCGACCGCGGCCACACGCCGCCGCCCGCCGAGATCAGCGAGGTGTCGTAGTCGGTCCACGACGACCGGGGCAGGTCGAACAGCCGCTGCCGCTCGGCGAAGCTGGCCGCCGGATCCGGGTCCGGGTCGAGGAACACATGCCGGTGGTCGAACGCGCCGACGATCTTGATGTGCCTGGACAGCAGCATCCCGTTGCCGAACACGTCGCCTGACATGTCGCCGATGCCGACCACGGTGAAATCGTCAGCGTCGACGTCAATGCTGAGCGTGCGGAAATGGAACCGGACCGACTCCCACGCCCCGCGCGCGGTGATGCCCATCTTCTTGTGGTCGTAGCCTTCTGAGCCGCCGGAGGCGAAGGCATCCCCGAGCCAGAAACCGCGGCGCAGCGCGATCTCGTTGGCGGTGTCGGAGAAGGTCGCCGTGCCCTTGTCGGCCGCTACCACGAGATAGGGATCGTCGCCGTCGTGCCGGACCACCTGGGAGGGCGGGTCGATCTTCCCGGCTTCCAGGTTGTCGGTCACGTCCAGCATCGCGCTGATGAACATCCGGTAGCAGGCCAGCACCTCGCCCTGGTAGGCCTCGCGGTCGCCGGGCGACGGCAGCTGCTTGCAGACGAAGCCGCCTTTGGCCCCCGACGGGACGATGACCGCGTTCTTGACTTCCTGGGCCTTGGCCAGCCCGAGGATCTCGGTGCGGAAGTCATCGCGCCGGTCCGACCAGCGCAGGCCGCCGCGCGCCACGCTGCCGAACCGCAGGTGCACGCCCTCGAAGCTGGGCGAGTAGACGAACAGCTCGAATTTCGGCCGCGGCGCGGGCAGGTCAGGAACCTTCGCCGCATCCAGCTTGACCACGAGATACGGCGTCCGGGGCGCCACGTCGCCGCCCGCCGCACCGGCTGGCCTGCCGCTGGCCAGCTCGCACCCGGTCGGCGCAGAGAGCTGCCGGTGCGCGTTTTCGGCCCGCCGCCCGGCGCCGCGCTTCCCGTCGCTGTCACGCTGGCCGCGGAAGTAGTTGGTACGCAGGGTCGCGGTGATCAGGCCCCAGTAGGCCCGCAGGATCCGGTCCTCGTCCAGGCTGGCCACGTCGTCGAGCTCACCGCGGATCTCCTCGGTGATGGCCTCGCTGCGCTCGGCCTCGCCCTCCCGCCGGGACGGATCGAACCTGGACTCAAACAGCCTCACCAGCAGCCTGGTTACCCGGGCGTTGGAGCGCAGCACCCTCTCCATGTAGGCCTGGCTGAACGCGCTGCCCGCCTGCCGCAGGTACTTGGCGTACGCACGCAGAACTACCACCTGCCGCCACGTCAGGTGCGCGGACAGCACCAGCGCGTTGAAGCCGTCGTCCTCGATGTCACCGCGCCACAAGGCGGCCAGAGCGCCTTCGACCAGCTCGCGGATCGAGTCAGTCAGCGGCGGGGCATCACCGTCGGCCGCCGCGCCCACAGGCGCCGCTGCTTCCCCCACCCGGCCCACCGTGCCCGCGCTGCCGCGCCGCAGGCCGAAGTCGTAGATCCAGAACGGCTGCTCGGCGGCGAACTCGTACGGATGCTCGTCGACGACCTCGACCCCCATGTGCTGCAGCCGGGGCAGCACATCGGTCAGCGTGATCGGGGTGCCGGTGCGGTAGATGGTCAGCCGCCACACCCGCGGTCCCGGCGAGTCGCGATCGGCGACCGCGTCCGCCGTGCCGTCCTCGACCGGCACGCCGCCGACGTAGCCTTCCGACGCCCATAGCTCGAAGTCGGCACTGCCGCCCGATTCCCGCAGCTCGAGGATCCTGGCCAGGTCGGACACCGCCGCCGAGGCCGGCACGTCCGTCTTGTAGGTCTCGGGGATGGTCTCGATGAAGGCCGCGACCAGCCTGCGTCCCGCCTCCTCGCCGAGCTGCCGGCGTGCCTCCTCGGCGAGATCGTCATCCCAGGACCGGATCGCCGCCGCGATCTCCATCTCCAGCGCGGCCGGGTCCACGTCGGCCAGCTGGCGGCCCCGTCCGGCCCGCACCACGATGTGCAGCCGGGCCACCGGCGATTCGCCGACCATCGCGCTGTAGTCGACCTGGGCGCCGTTCAGCGCGCGGCGCAGGATCGAGGTGGCCCGCAGCCTGGCCTTCGTGGTGTAGCGGTCCCTGGGCAGGTAGACCAGGCAGGACATGTACCGGCCGTAAATGTCCTTGCGCAGGAACAGCCGGGTCTGGGTGCGCTCACGCAGCCGCAGCACGCCTGCCGTCACCTCGACCAGGTCGGACACCGGCGTCTGGAACAGCTCGTCCCGCGGGTACACCTCGAGGATCTCGGCCAGGTCCCCGCCGTCGTGACTGTCGGCGGCCAGCCCGGCCGCCGCGAGCACGTCGGTCAGCTTGCGCCGCAGCACCGGGATCCTGGTGATGGTCTCGGAGTAAGCGACGTGCGTGAACAGGCCGAGGAAACGGTTCTCGCCGACCACCTCGCCCGCGTGATTGAGCCGCTTCACCGCGATGTAGTCCAGATAGCTGGGCCGGTGCACGGTCGAGCGCGAGTTGGCCTTGGTCAGGATCAGCCGCTGCGGATCGGCCGCCCGGGCGCGGACCTCGGGCGGGAGCAAGGCGAACGAGCCCGACGCTTGCTTGTCGTGCCGCACGAAGCCGAGGCCGGTGCCGGGCACGCGGCGCAGCATGAGCCCTTCGTCCCCGCGCTCCAGGTCGTACTCCCGGTAGCCGAGGAAGATGAAATGACCGTCGGCCAGCCAGCGCAGCAGCGCCGCGATCTCAGCCGGGGACTCAGGGCCGTCCGGCTGCTCGCCGGGACCCATGCCGGGCTGGGAGTCCGCCACCTGGTCGGCGAGCTGGACCGCCCTGGCGCGCATCCGGGGAAAGTCCTCCACCGCCACCCGCACGTCTGCCAGCACCCGCTGCAGATGAGCGGTCAGCCCCTCGGCCTCATCGGCGGCCAGCCGGGGCAGCTCCAGGTGAGTCCACGACTCGGCGATCTCGTCGTGGGTCTCGGCCGCCCCGTTGACCAGGCCGAGCACGTCGTGCAGGGCGCCGCTGACGTCCCGCCGGACCCGCAGCTGCGGGTGGATCACCAGCCGGGCGGACAGGTCATGCGCCGCCAGCGCCATCGTGATCGAGTCGACCAGAAACGGCATGTCGTCGGTGACGATCTCGATCACGGCCCGGCCGGCGTCGAAGGCCGCCTCGCCGCCCGGCCGGACCCGGGCGAGCGCACGGCCCTGCGGCCGGTGCGCGGCGAATTCCGCGTGCTCGGCCGCCACCGCCGCGAGCCGGTCGGCGCCGGCGGCGGCCAGCTCGCTGCCGGCGATCCGCCGGTAGTAGGCGCGCAGGTAACGTTCGGCATCACCGACGCCCGCCACCGCCACTGCCTTGGCGGCCGCTGTGAGCAGGGCATGCCTGGTGTCATCCGCGTGCTCCGACATTTCTTCCACTCCTTGTCCCGCTAGAGCCAATTCCGCAGCTCCCACAGCAGCGGGTAGTAGCGCATCGGCACCCGCTTGTGCAGGTATGGTGCGCCCGTTGAGCCCCCAGTGCCAGACTTCGTGCCGATCTGCCGCTCCACCATCTTGACGTGCCGGGCCCGCCAGAGCGCGGACAGCTCGTCGTGGCTGAGCAGGTCCTCGGCCAGCTGCCACAGGTCGTCGTGACCAGCGCGGTCACCCGCGATCTTGACCAGCGTGGCCAGCACCTGCTCGTCGTCGCCGACCGCCAGGCCCCGGCTGCCGAGCAGCTCGACAAACGCGTCCCACAGGGACGGCTCGGCCAGCCGGCGCGCCAGCCGGTCGCGCTCGTCGGCGGTGAGCGAGCGGAACCTGGCGACAAACCCCGGGTCCTTCGCGCCGGACAGGAACTCGAGCTCACGGAACTGGACCGACTGGAAGCCGCTGGCCGGGGCGAGCGCGGCACGGAACTCCAGGAAGTCCTGCGGTGTCATCGTCTCGATCACATCGACCTGGCTGATCAGCAGCCGCTCGATGACATGCGCCCGGCGCAGCAGCTGGCGGGCCCGCCAGGTCTGGTCGGTCATCATCGCGTCCCGCGCGGCCACGAGTTCGTGCAGCAGCTGCTTGAACCACAGCTCGTAGGCCTGGTGCACGGTAATGAACAGCAGCTCGTCGTGCACCGGCGGCTGGACCTGCGGCACCTGCTGCGCCAGCAGCTCATCCACCCGCAGGTAGCTGCCGTAAGTCAGCAGGCCGCCCTCTTCGCCGAACCGGCGGCCGGGGCTAGTCATCTGGCGACCCGGCCGGCCGGAAGTAACTGAGTACTTCGGGGTTGGCCAGCGCGTCGGGGTCCGCGGCGTCGGCCACGGGCGTGCCCTGCAGGATCTTCCGGATCGGGACTTCCAGCTTCTTGCCCGACAGGGTCCGCGGGATGCCGGGAACCTGATGGATCTCATCCGGCACGTGCCGCGGCGACAATTCCGACCGCAGCGCCGACCGGATCGCCGAGATCGCCTCATCGTCGATCTGCTGGCCCTCGGCCGCCGCCACGTACAAGATCAGCCGCCCGTCCTGGCCCAGCTGGCCGGTGTCGATCACCAGGCTGTCGGCGATCTGCGGCAGCCGTTCCACGACGCGGTAGAACTCCGACGTGCCCATCCGCACGCCGCCCCGGTTCAGCGTCGCGTCGGACCGGCCGTAGATGACGCAGCCGCCGCCGGGCAGCATCATGATCCAGTCACCGTGCCGCCACACGCCGGGATAGTCGGCGAAATAGCTGGCCCGGTACCGCTCCCCGGCCGGGTCGTTCCAGAAGCCGACGGGCATCGAGGGCATCGGGGCGGTGACCACCAGCTCGCCCACCTCGCCGACCACCGGATGCCCGGCGGCGTCGAACGCCTCGACCCGCGCGCCGAGGCAAGGCCCGGAGATGATCCCGGCGCGGACCGGCAGCAGCGGGCACGGGCCGACGAAGCCGGTGCACAGGTCCGTGCCGCCGGAAAACGAGCCAAGGATGAAGGCCGGAGCCGCGGATCCGCTCGCCACCTCGTCGTACACCCAGCGGAAGCCCTCAGGCGGCAGCGGCGAGCCGGTGGAGCCGACGCCGTGCAGCCGGGACAGGTCGTGCTGCGCGCCGGGCGACAGGCCCTCCTTGCGGCAGGCCAGCAGGTACGGCGCGCCCGTCCCCGCGTAGGTGACGCCGGTCTCGGCGATCAGCCGCCAGAGCGCGTCGGTGGCCGGATGGACCGCGCTGCCGTCGTAAGCCACCACCGCCGCCCCGGTCAGCAGCGCGCCGGCCAGGTAGTTCCACATCATCCAGCCGGTTGTGGTGTACCAGAAGAAGGTGTCCGCCTCGCCGATGTCCTGATGCAGGGCCAGCGACTTGAGATGCTCCAGGACGATCCCGCCGTGCCCATGCACGATCGGCTTGGGCAGCCCGGTGGTCCCCGAGGAGTACAAAACCCACAAGGGGTGATCAAACGGGACTTCGGTGAACTCGGTGACCCGCCCGGCCGGCCTGCCGCCGTGGTCGGCCGCAGGCAGGTCGTCCCAGTCGAGCACCCGGCCCGGCAGCCCGCCGCCGAACATCCCGGCGCCGGCGTAGCGGATCGTGATCACGCCCGCCAGGTCGCCCAGCGCAGCGGCGATCGCCGTCACCTCGTCCCGCCGGTCGTAGATCCTGCCGCCGTAGACGTAGCCGTCGACCGCGATGAGCGCCTTCGGCGAGATCTGCGCGAACCGGTCGATCACGCTCGGGGCGCCGAAGTCCGGCGAGCAGGACGTCCAGATCGCGCCGAGGCTGGCGGTGGCCAGTAGCCCGATCAGCGCCTGCGGCGCGTTCGGCAGGTAGGCGGCGACCCGGTCGCCCTGGCCGACGCCGAGGTCGCGCAGGGCCGCGCGGACCCTCGCCACCTCCAGGTCAACGTCGCCGTAGGTCAGCGTGCCGCGATGGCCGGCCTCGGACCGGTAGATGACGGCGGTCCGGCCGGGATCGGCGGCTGCGGTGGCGAGGACGTTGCGTGCGTAGTTAAGCGATGTGCCCTTGAACCAGGTGACATCGGGCATCGGGCCGCCGGCCAGCACGGGCCCGTCGCCCCTTGATCCGAGCACGCCGAAGTAATCCCAGATCGACACCCAGAACGGGCCCGGCTCGGTGACCGACCACTGCCACAGCTCGTCATACCCGGCGAAGTCCAGGTCGCGCTCGTCGCGCAGCCAGCGCAGATAGCCGGTAATCCTGGCGAGCTGCGACGAAGCGGCGTCCGGCGCCCAGAGCACGTCACCGTAGTCACGTCCCGCCAGTGAGGCCGCGCTGTTTGAGCCGCTAATTGTCACACGCTTTCGCCCCACTTAGGACAGTTTCGTCGCCGTTGACCCCGACCGCTAGAGACAAGTATGCGCGGCCGGCCGACCCCGCCGCCCGGCGGGCCAGGCCGCCGGGCCGGGTCAGCGACGGCCGGTGACCTGGCGCTGAAACCGGCGCAGCGCGATCAGCGACCAGATCGCCTCGACCACGCCGAACGGCCACGCTCCGGACAGGAACCCGTAACTGCTGGCCAGCATGCACCCGATGGCGAACGCGAGGATGAACCGCGGATGCCGCCCCTCCAGCGCGTACATGACCATCATGAAGGTCAGCGCGACGACCCCGTAGATCGTCAGCGCCGTGCCGCTCACCCGGTCCCGCTCACTGCGGCGCGGGCACGGCGCCGGTGAGCTGGTCGATCGCGCTGAGGACCGCGGCGGTGTCCGCCAGGTCAGGCAGGACCAGATCCGCGCCCGCCTCGCGCAGCTCCCCGGTCGTCGAGCGCCCGCTCGCGACGGCGATGCTCCGCGCTCCGCCGAGGGCGGCCGCCACCACATCCCGCGGCGAGTCAGCGAGATAGACCGCGTTGCGCGCGTCGAAGGTGGTGCCGTATTTCTCGGCGGCCCGGCCCCGGATACGCAGCAACTGGGCGCCCATCGGGTAGATCTCCGACCCGTACCCGCCGAGGTCGAGGTCGATGTGCGCGCTGAGGCCGAACGCGGCCAGCTTCACCGCCGCGTTCGGCCGGATCGTCCCGGTCAGCACGGACTGGACGACGCCCGGCAGGCCGGCCACGGCGCTCACCGCCGCCATCGCGCCCGGCAGGGCCCGCCCTCGCTGCGCCAGCAGCTCACGGCGATCCTCGAACGCGGCCGCGAGCTGAGCGCTGTACCGGTCCAGCAGCTCAAGATTGGCGGCCCCGGGATCGCCCGCCGGGCCGGCGCCGCGGGCCGCGTCGGCCGCCGCGTCGCCGCCTGCCCCCGCGGTATCGAAGGACGCCTGATTAAGGGCCAGCGACTCGAAGAAGATCTCCGAGTCGGTCTTCCCCGCCATCTGCGGCAGTGCCACCAGGGGGCGTCCCGTCACCTGACGGAAGGCGTCGGCGTAGGCCTCCCTGGAGACCCTGGCCACGTCCACCAGGGTCAGGTCGATATTCCACAGAACCAGGCGGTAAATGAACTGCCTCCGGTAGGTCGTCGATCTGGCACGGCGTCGATCAGGTACGGCGGGATTCAGCCCATATGCGGATAACGGTAGTCGGTCGGCGGCACGAGAAGCTCCTTGATCGCCCGGGCGTTGACCCAGCGGATCAGGTTGAAGATCGAGCCCGCCTTGTCGTTGGTGCCGCTGGCCCGGGCGCCGCCGAAGGGCTGCTGGCCGACGACCGCCCCGGTGGACTTGTCGTTGATGTAGAAGTTCCCCGCCGAGAACCGCAGCGTCTCGGTGGCCGCGGCGATGGCCGCCCGGTCCTGGGCGATGATCGACCCGGTGAGCGCATAGGGGGCGATGTCGGCCGCCTGAGCGACGACGGCGTCGTACTGGCTGTCGTCGAACACGTGCACGCCGAGGATCGGGCCGAAGTACTCGGTCGTAAATAGCTCGTCGGTCGGATCGGAACTCTCCAGCACGGTCGGCCGGACAAAGTAGCCCTCGGAATCATCGACCGTTCCGCCCGCCAGGACGCTGACGGCCGGACGGGACCTGGCCCGCTCGATCACCTCTTGGTGGGTCGCGAAAGCGGGGCGGTCGATGACAGCGCCCATGAACGTGGACAGATCACTAGCCACATCGCCCATGGTCATCGACTCGACGGCGCCGATGAAGTCGTCCCGAACCCGGTCCCAGACGCTGCGCGGCACGTAGGCGCGCGAGGACGCCGAGCACTTCTGGCCCTGGTACTCGAACGACCCGCGCAGCAGCGCGGTGGCCAGCACCTGCGGATCTGCGGACGGGTGGGCGATCACGAAATCCTTGCCGCCCGTCTCCCCGACCAGCCGCGGGTAGCCCCGGTACCGGGAGATGTTCTCCCCGACGGTCCGCCACAGGTGCTGGAACGTGCCGGTCGAGCCGGTGAAGTGGATGCCGGCCAGGTCCGGGTGCGGCAGCGCGACCCGCGACACCGGCTGGCCGCCGCCGGTCACCATGTTGATCACGCCGGGCGGCAGGCCGGCGGCCTCGAGTACGCGCATCAGGTAGTGCGCGGACAGCTGCTGGGTCTGCGACGGCTTCCACACCACGACGTTGC
Source organism: Streptosporangiaceae bacterium (assembly GCA_052146815.1). GTDB lineage: Bacteria > Actinomycetota > Actinomycetes > Streptosporangiales > Streptosporangiaceae > DATJZH01. The sequence continues at coordinate 54,400 of JBKQMG010000191.1, forward strand.
CGAGCAGCGCGGGCGCCGTCGGCAGGTTCCCGGCGATGGAGGTGAAGTTGAACGGCGTGATCGCCAGCACGAAGCCTTCGAGCGGCCGGTACTCCAGCCGGTTCCACGAGCCCGGCGACGACACCGGCTGCTCGGCGAGCAGCCGGCGGGCGTAGTGCACGTTGTAGCGCCAGAAGTCGATCAGCTCGCAGGCGGCGTCGATCTCGGCCTGATAGACCGACTTGGACTGGCCGAGGATGGTCGCCGCGTTGATGGTCGGCCGCCACGGCCCGGCCAGCAGGTCGGCCGCCTTGAGGAAGATGGCGGCGCGGTCGTCGAAGGACAGCGCCCGCCAGGCCGGGGCCGCCCGGTTGGCGGCCTCGATCGCTGCCGCCACATCCTCGTCGGTGGCGCTGCCGAGCTGTCCCAGCACGTGCCGGTGGTGATGCGGCTGGACGATATCGACGCGCTCGCCGCTGCCTAGCCGCTGCTGGCCGCCGATCGTAAGGGTGAGCTCCGCCCGCTCCCCGGCCAGTTCCTTGATCTTGGCCTCGAGCGCGGCGCGTTCCTGGCTTCCCGGCGCGTACGTCCTGATCGGCTCATTCCCCGGAAAAGGAACGTTGGTCACACCATCCATCAAGGCACTCCCTGCAATAACCTGGCATATCTATGGCGGGCAGCCCTCATCGTATGCACCGGTCGCAGCCACCGGCGCCCGGCACCATCCGGCCGCCTCGCTAGAGGTATTCCTGCAGCTCCAGTTCCTGGGTGGCGTACCACATCAGGTCGTAGCCTTCGGCTCCGTCCACGGTGAACTGGGCGTCGTCGTCGCCGCCATCGGCGGCAGGCAGCGCCGCCACCGCGGCGGCGACGTCAGCCGCTGCCAGCGGATCATCGATATGACCGGACATCACGTCACGCAACGTGACAGCCGCCTTGATCTCGACCGCCGCCGGCTGGTCGAACCCCGCGACGTTGACGATCTTGTCGTCGGGCACCTCGGCGGCCAGCACCACCCGGCGGCGCGGCGCGGCCGGATCAGCGAGCAGCAGCCGCAAGGAGGCCCGGGCTGCCTGCATGAGGGCCACGTACTCGAGCTCCTCGATATCCCCGCTCGAATACCACTCGCGCAGCGCAGGGGTCACGGCGAAGCCGCGCAGGGGCGGCGGACCGAAGGTGAAATCCCGCAGCACCCCGGCCAAGGCCGGCAGCGTGCTCGGCAGATAGACGCGCATAGAGCTCCCCGCAACAGCAGAGGGTGGCCACGAGTGTGACAGCCCCGCCGCCGGGCGGCGGGGAAATCGCAGCTAGTGGTCGCGGTTTAGTTGTGCTTCGACGATCGGCGCGGTGGACGGGACGGCGGCCGGCGGAGCGGACAGGACCGAGGCCGAGCCGACGGACGGGACAGGAGCCGGCACCGCGGCCGGGACAGCAGCCGGCGGAGCGGACAGCGCAGCGGCCGGCGGAGCGGACAGCGCAGCGGCCGGATCGACCGCGATCCCCGCCTGGGCGCGCGACCGGACGAGCGCGTCGGTCACCGCCGTCACTGCGGCCTCCACGCTCTCGTGCTCCCAGATCCGGACGACCTGCCAGCCCGCCGCCGCCAGAGCGGCATCGGCGGCCCGGTCGCGCTCCACGTTCCGTTTCAGCTTGGGCTGCCAGTACCAGGTATTGGAGGCCGGCTGCGTGCCGTGCTCAGGGCAGGCGTGCCAGAAACAGCCGTCCACAAATACCGCGACCCGGCGCGCGGTGAACGCGATATCCGGACGGACCCTGGCACCGGGCGCGAGATCCAGCCGGTAGTCCTTGCGGTATCGGTAGCCTCTGCCGTGCAGAGCCCGCCGCAGCGCCATTTCCGGCCCGGTGTCCGCCCGCCGGTTGGCCCGCATATTGGCCGAGCGGCCAGCGCTGGAGGACTTCGGATAATCGGCCACGGCGTCCAAGGCTAGGCCGACCGCGGCCGCTGAAGCTAGGCCGGGCAACGCATTGACGAAGACGCTGCCCACGGGGTTCCGAGCGACGACAGCGACTGCGTCCCGGACCACACCCGCCACGACGGCGCGGTCAGCGGTTGCTGGTATGCCTGGCACGCACTGCTACCCGGACTGCCCGGCCTCGAGCGGGATGCCCAGTAGCTCGGAGAGGCGCCGCACGGTCGCCTGCGACTCCTGGTGGTGCACCGCGACGAGACCAGCTGCCTGCGCCGCGGTCACGTTGGCCTCGATGTCGTCGATGAACACGCATTCGGCCGGATCGAGCCCCAGCAGTTCGGCGGTGTGCCGGAAGATCCGTTCTTCTGGCTTGCGCATGCCGATTTCGCAGGAGATCACGACCGCGTCGAAGAGCTCAGCGAAAAGGTGCCGCGGGTAGAAGCCCCGTCCCCACGAGTTCGACAGCAGGGCGGTGCGCAGCCCCGCGGCGCGCAGGACCCGCACCAGGTCATGCATCACCGTGTCAAGGACCGTTGCGGCGAACATCCGGTTCAGCAGCCCGGCAGGCTCCACCTGCCCGCCGTCGAGCCGGACCAGTCGTTCCGCCAGGGCTTGCTCGAACTCCTCGTCGTCGCACTCGCCGCGCTCCAGCGCGTGCACGGGGCTCTGCTCGCCCGGCGCGCCGTAGGCCTGCTGGGTCCAGGCCCGCATGACGGCGATGTAGCTGGACGGGTCAATGCCGTCCGCCTTCAGCCAGGCGTTGACGGTGTCGAGGATGGGGTTGGTCATCACCCCGCCCCAGTCGATGATCACCCCGCGCACCTGGGGGCGGGCGACCGGGACCTGATCAGCGACTCGTGCGGCGTGCTCGGGCTTTGCCCCTGGATCAGCGTGATCAGGGCGGGCGCTGGTCTCGATCGTGGTGCTGTCTGACACGTTTTCGATGGTAAATGACCCAGCGCCGCGCGCACTATGCCGCGAGACCGGGGCCTGGAATGTTCACCCAGGTTTTCCGGCAACGCTGCCAGCCCGCGACCCGCAGCGCCGCCAGCGTCAGGCCCAGGCCCTACGGCCCGAGTGCACAGGCCCAGGCGACGCAGCCGGGCTGACCTGGCCTGCAGGGCCAAGGGGGACCATCAACCTCACGATGCCGTTCGCGGCATGGCTTGGGCTGAGCGACACTCCCGGTCAAGCGGCCGGTCACGGCGCCCTGTCAGCGCACACCTGCCGAGAGCTAGCCGCGAATATGGCCCGGTGGCCGACGGGGCGGTGGAGCCTCACCTTGACCAATCCCGACGGCGCGGCGATCGCGCACGCTACATCGCGAGAAGGCCCAGGCGACTTGAGCCCACCGGGCCGCGTAGCGGGCTCAGCGAGCCAGGGCGCCGCAGACTGCGCGAACTCAGACTGCGCGAGCTCGCCGCCCCGCACCGGGCCGAGTAGCAGGTCGAACCAGCCGGATTGCGCGACCGGCCCGGACGCAAGATCGCTGCCGCCAGGTGCGCTGAAATGGCTGCGCTCCCTGTCGCTCTACGACCTGGGAAGCGGAGCTTGCCGTCACCGCCGAGAAAGCTCCGGCTACCGGCCGAGCAAATCTGGGTAACGGTGGTGCGAGCAATGGCGTGACTGGCTGTCAGCCCTCGGCCGACGCCGGCTGAGGGCGCACCACGGTGATATCCGTCGCGGCGAAGTCCTCTCCGGTGCATAGCACCGGGTGCCCGGTCCGCTCGGCCAGCGCGTAAGTGAAGCAGTCGCCGAAATTGAGCCCCGCCGGATGGCGCCCCTTGCCGTATCGCCGCCAGCCGCTCATCGCACGGGCGGCCAGGTCCGCATCGACGGACACGATGTCGATCTTTGCGTCACGAAGGAGCCGGTCGACAACGTCCTGCCCGGCAGGCCACAGCCGAGCTTCGATGACGATGCCCAGCTCGATCCGGATGGCGGCCGGCATCAGCCGGGCGACGGCATTCTCGAGGTGTACCGTAAGCTCCTCGCTTCCCGGCTCGCCGAGGATGATCGCCACGGCCGCCGACGTATCGACGACAAAGCTCCTGCGCGCCGACCCCGTCAACGCGGCAGGCCAGCATCGTCGTAACCGATGATTTCCTCCGGCCTCCTGTCGTCGGCCACCCGCAGGGCCGCTACGTCGGCCGCCAGGCGCTTGAGCCGCGTTCTCATGCTGGCCGCGTGCCTAGCGTGCTCACGGTCGAGCCGCTCCCTGAGCGCGGTCTCAACGGCCTTGGTCAACGTCTCACCCGTCTCGGCAGCCAGCTCCCTGGCGAGCCGGTCCGCCTCGTCACTCTTGATACTCAAGGCCATGGAAGAAGTATATATCAAATAGCAGACTTCTACCATAAGACGGGGCTCACGGTCCGGGTGGCCGCAGCGGCGCGCCCTTTCGCTATGGCGGCGGCCATGCCGCGGGCTTCCAGGCGAAGCGGTGTATCGGAAGGCCCGGCTCAGACTGGTAACTCACGCTGCAGGCACACTCCCCTATGTCGTCACCACCAGGCTAAGCAGGCTCCCGGCGGGAACCTCCGGCAGCCGGAACCAGGAATTCTCATCTGGACACTGCCGCATGGCCGCAGTGAGTACACCGAGCCCTACCGCTACCCAGCCTGAAAGAACACCGGCTCGCATGCCGCGTTCGGCAAGTTCACTGGCACGAGTTCACATGTGCCGTGCTACGGCTCCACTGCCAAGAAGGTGTGCCTGCCAGGTGAATGACCCAGGTAGCGATCTCATCTCCAGCTCACCAGTCCGCCCCGCCCGCGTGCCCGCCATGGCCTGGTCGCTGGCAGAATCTCTGCCATGCAACATGTAGCTGTCATCACCGGAGCAAGTAGCGGAATCGGAGCGGCTACCGCCGTCCGGCTGGCCGAGGCGGGCTATCACGTCGTGCTCGCGGCCCGCCGCACCGACCGGCTCAAGGCACTGGCCGAGCGCATTCGCGACACCGGCGGCGAGGCGGAGCCGCGCCAGTTGGACGTGACGAATCGCGACGAGGTCAAGGCCCTGGCTGACTCGCTGGAGCGATGCGATGTCGTGGTCAGCAACGCCGGCGGTGCGATCGGCACCGAGCCCGTCGCCGATAGCTCGGCGGACGACTGGCGGGCGATGTTCGAAGTCAACGTCATCGGCACGCTCAACGTCGTCCAGGCGCTGCTGCCCAAGCTGATCGCGAGCGGCGCCGGGACAGTCGTGGTGATGGGCTCGACGGCCGGGCTGGTGGCCTACGAGGGCGGCGGCGGGTACGTCGCGGCCAAGCACGCGGAGCACTCGATTGCCGCCACCCTGCGGCTGGAACTCTTTGACCAGCCGGTCCGGGTCATCGAGCTGGCCCCGGGCATGGTGAAGACCGACGAGTTCTCGCTCAACCGGTATCACGGAGATGCGGACAAGGCGGCTGCCGTCTACGCCGGAGTAGCTGAGCCCCTGACCGCCGACGACGTCGCCGACGCGGTCGCCTGGGCCGTGACTCGCCCCGCTCACGTGAACGTCGATCTGATGGTGCTGCGGCCGCGGGCCCAGGCCGCTCAGCACAAGATGCACCGGGTACCGGGGTCGACCAGCAACTCCTAGCCCTCAGTCAGCCATGAAGGAGCAGTAACTACTCCGGGTAGACCGCGGGAGCCCCCCGGGCAGACGCCGGGTAGGTGACTGTCACCAGTCGTCGGCCCGGGGTCTGATCAGGTCTTACTGTCCGGACTGAGATCTTACTGGCCTGACTGATCGGACTGACCCGACTGACCCTGGTCGAGCTGGTCGTCAAGCTTGGTGCCCGCGTCGCTGATTTCGCTGTCGAACTTGCCGCCGGTCTCCTTGTCAGCGGCCTGCTCAGCATCTCCGGTGAGATTCTTGACCTCGTTCGGGTCCTTGCTGGCAAGGTTCTCGGCGTCGTCGAGAAGACCCATCAGTACTACCCCCAATACCTGGACTTCGGACAACTCCAGGCTACCGACGGCCTTAGGCCACCACAATGTCGCGCTAAGTCGGCGCAGTCTCGCGAGACGGCCGCGGCCTTCTTCTGGAGGCCTCAGCTCGTCTGCGTGACCTTGCTCAGGCCGCGGGGACTGTCGGGGTCCAGGCCAAGGCTCCTGGCCAGCGCCTCGGTCAGCAGCTGACCAGGCACGATCAGGCCGAAAGGCGCCAGCCACTCCGGCAGCTCGGGCCCTGGCAGCGCACGGGTGCAGACCTCGGCCAGGCGCTCGCCGCCGCCGATGCAGTAGGCGCGCGCGCGCCCCGGTGACCCGGCGAGCGAGGTCGACGGTGCCGGCCAGTGTGGGACCGGAATTGGCCGCTAGCACGATCGCCGGGGTGTCGGCGTCGACCACGGCGAACGGGCCGTGCAGCAGATCGGCGTAGGACAGGCCCATGGCGTGCAGGTAGCACGCCTCCTTCAGCTTCAGCGCCAGCTCGAGCGCAGGCGAGTAGGCCAGGCCGCGGCCCGAGACCACGACGGCCTGCACGCCCGACAGTTCCGCCACGATTGGCTCTAGCTCCATCGGCTGGCTCAGCAGAGTCTCGATCGCGTCGGGGACGGCCTGCAGTTCGCCGGGATCCAGGCTGGCGCCGAGACCGATCGCTACCACCGCCAGCGCGGCCAGCTGGGTGGTGAAGGTCTTGGTGGCCGGCACCGCCTGTTCTGCGCCGGCTGCAGTGACGTAGGCGACCTCCGCCGCCTGCGCCAGCGCGGAATCAGCCCCGTTCGTGATCGCGAGCGTGCGAGCGCCGGCAGTCACGGGCCCATTCCAGCGTCTCCACGATCTCCTCGGTCTTACCCGACTGAGACAGCGCTACGGTCAGCACGCCCGACAGATCCAGCCTGCTGCGGTAGGTCGTGGCGATGGACGGCGCGGCCAGGGTGGCCAGCCGGCCCGCATGCGCCTGTATCAGCTAGCTGCCGTACACCGCGGCGTTGTCAGAGGTGCCGCGCGCGACCAGCAGCACCTGGCGCGTGTCCGCGGCCAGGCGCGCCACCTCGCCGGCGCGAGGCAGCAGGTCGCCGATGGTGGGCCGCAGCGCGGCGGGCTGTTCGGCGATCTCCTGCCGCATATGCGTGGACATGCGCCCGTTGTCAGCTGCCACGCGCACCACTGCCTCCACTTGCTCGTCCTGGCCTGTTCGCCGATGACCGGCCTGCCCGCCTGACGGCTCCGCACGATCATGACATTACGGGCGAAAATAAGCTCGCTGGCCACGAATCCAGCTCCCTCTGGTGATCAGATCCTCGCCGAGCCAGACGAGGTCGGCGGCGCTGCCGATCTCGATCCGGCCGAGATCGGGCCGGCCGACCACTTCGGCGGGCACCCGGGTGGCCGCCATGACCGCCTCGGTGAGCCCGATCCCGGCGTAGACCATATTCGCCACGGCCTTGTCCATCCGCAGCGCCGATCCCGCGAGCGTGCCGTCCGCCCGCACGGGGGCCTGGCCGGGCGGCCCGGACAGCTCGATTGGCTCCCCGCCGAGCAGATAACGGCCAGGAGGCATGCCCGCGCAGGCAGCGGCGTCAGTGACCAGATACACGCGGCCGGGCGCCGCGGCGAAGGCAATCGCGCAGGCCTCGGCGCACACGTGCTGCAGATCCGCGATCAGCCCGCTGGTGAGCCTGGCGTCAGCCAGCGCCATCCCGACCACGCCGGGCTCGCGGTGGTGCAGCGGACGCTGGGCGTCGAAAAGATGGGTGACCAGCCGGGCACCGTGGTCGGCGGCCTCGCGGACCTGGCGGCCGGTCGCGTCCGAGTGGCCCACGCTGACGAGGACGCCCGCGCCGGCGAACTGGCCGATGGCCGCGATCGCGCCGGGCCGCTCAGGGGCCAGCGTCACCACCCGCAGCAGCCCTGCTGCGGCCGCCAGCAACTCATCGACGGCGGCCGTCGTCGGATCAGTGATCCACGCGGGGTCATGCGCGCCGCGACGATCGGGCGAGATAAACGGGCCTTCCAGGTGCACCCCGAGTATCCGGGCACCGGGGCCCCTAGCACCGGAAGAAGCAGCACCGGTATCGCCAGCGCCCGGAATCCAGGTCGCGGCCCGCCGGAGGGCCTGGCAGAGGTCAGGCAGCGGCGCGGTGATGAAGGTCGGCAGGAATGCGGTCGTTCCGGTTTCCGGGAGGCGCCCGGTGATCATCTCCCAGCCGGCGGCGTCCGCGGTCATCAGCTCTTCGCCGAAGTAGCCGTTCACCTGCAGGTCGACCAGGCCGGGGACCAGGACGCCGTCGGGAAGCTCGATATCCGGGCGACGAGGCGGCTGGCCTGCACCAACCTGAGTGACCCGGCCGCCGGAGAACGCCACATAACCGGGCGCGAACACCTCGGGCCCGGTGGCCGGAATCAGCCGCGCTGCCGCGATGAGGGTCGCCCCAGGGGCCAGGACGCGGGAGGCGTCCAGCGAGCCAGAGCCAGGCGCTCGCTGGCCCGGCGGGTCTCCCAGGGTCACCCGGCCAATGCTACGGACGGGCTGGCGGCCACGAGTTCGCGCATCTCCCTGGCCACCAGGTCAGGGCGCTCCATCATCGCCACGTGGCCGACCTGGGGCAGCACGACCGCCCGGGCGTTGCGGAAGACGCGTGCCGCCCGCGCCGACGCGGCGGGGTTGACCAGCTTGTCGTGGCTGCCGTGGATGACCAGCGTCGGCGCCGTCACACGGGCCGCCTCGTGCCACAGTGAGCCCGCGCCCCGTTTTGCGTATTCAGCCACCAGCCCGCGGGCCGAGGCGATCAGGACGTCATTGGCGTAGCCCAGCTCGTCCCGGCGAGCCAGCTCCGCTGTCTCCTCGGCGCGGCGCTGCGGGTGGATCAGGCGGGGATACCGGTACACGTCCTGGATGGTGCGGGCGCTGCGGGCCTCCGGCGGGAGCCGCCGGAACGCGTTCATCATCCAGGTCCCGATGCCGGGCACGCACAAGATCGTCACGCGCAGCGGAACGGTGCGCGGGCGCAGATCGGGCAGGGCCGGCGAGATAAGCGTCAGAGTCCGCACCAGATCCGGCCGCCGGGCGGCCACGCGAGTGACCACGGCACCGCCGAGGGAGTTGCCTACCAGGTGCACCGGCCAGTTCCTGCGCCGCTCGATGAGCGCGATGACCGCGGCGGCGTGCGCGCCGATCGAGTAACTGCCGTCCGGCGTGACGGGCGAGTGACCGAAGCCGGGCAGGTCGATAGCCTCGCACGCCAGCCCCGGCCCGGTCAGGCCGCCCCAGGTCGACTGCCGGAGCAGGTCCATCAGGTCAGTCCAGTTGCGGGCCGATCCGCCCAGCCCGTGCACGAAAAGGGCAGGCTCAGCTCCGGGTTCGGCGGGAGCGGTGCGCACGAAGAACTGTCCGACACCGCTGTCGACCAGTTCGCCGGGCCACGCGGGGATCGGCTCGTTCATGACACGTAATGGTACTCGTTCCCTTGCCGCAACATTACTGGCCGGTATCTGAGACTGCCGACGTTAACAGAGCCGTCAGCCCGGGCTCCGCAGCAGATCGGCACAGCTCAGCTGGCCTTGCGCCTGGTCCTGCGCGGCGACGCTGGCTCCCGCTCGGCTGCGGTGCCCTTGGCCTTCGGCGCGGATGCCTGCTTCGCCGTGGCCGCCCGGCGCGGCCGGGTCCGCTCGCCCGACTTGGCGGCTGAGCCGCTGGCGCTTTCCTTACTGCTGCTCCCCCGCCCGGAGGCCGTCCGGGTGCCCGTTTTGGCAGCTGCGCCTGTCCCCGGTGCCTTGGCAGCGCCGCCCTTTCCGCCCGCTCGCGTCGTCCGCTTCGTGGCAGAACCGGACTCGCCCGGCTTCGAGCCGGACCCGGCGGGGCCTTCCCTGGCGGCGGCGAGGCTGGCCTTGAGCGCATCGGCCAGGCTCGTGACCTCGGCGCCGGTGTCTTCCGCCGCCTCCGGGACAGTAACGTCGCGGCCCTCCGCCTTGGCGCTCACCAGCTCGGCGAGGGCCTCGCGATAGTGGTCGTGGTACTCGGTCGGATCGAGGTCCACCGTCATCGAGTCGATCAGCGAGGCGGCCATTTGCAGCTCCTGCGACCGGACGTCGATATCGTCGTCCAGAAACGGGAACGCGGCCGCCCGTACCTCGTCGGGCCACAGCAGGGTCTCGAGCACGAGCACCCCGTGGCGCGACCGCAGCGTGGCCAGTGACTCGCGCTGCCGAAGCGCGACTTGCGCGATCGCCACCTTGCCCGAGCTTTCGAGGGCATCGCGCAGCAGCACGTAGGCGCGCGCCCCGGCGGCCTCCGGCTCCGCGTAGTAACTCCGGTTGTAGAGAATCGGGTCGAGCTGCTCAGCCGGCGTGAAATGCAGCACCTCGATGCTGCGGCTGGTCGGCAGCGGCAGTTCGGCCATGTCCTCGTCGGTCAGGATCACCATCTCGCCGTTGGGCAGCTCGTAGCCCTTGGCCACGTCCTCGTAAGGGACTTCCTCCCCGTCGATCGAGCACACCCGGTGAAACCTGATCCGGCCTCCGTCAGCCCGGTGAACCTGCCGGAAGGTGATGTCCTTCTGCTCAGTCGCAGCGTAGAGTCGCACGGGGATCATGACGAGGCCGAAGGAGATCGCACCCTTCCACATGCTGCGCATGAGTCCTCCCTACCCCGCCAGATCGGGTCCTGGTACAAACAGTGTTGTCCGGATTCTCACGTTCGGCAATATTTTCGATGATGCAGCGGACAGGGGGCCGGAGATGAGCGACATGGGCCTTGAAGAGCCAGTGCCCGATTCTGTCGAGCAGAAACAGGACGCTATCCCCGCGGCGCACGAGGACGAGAACGAGTCGGCGCCGCAGCTGCCGCTGGAAGCAGATGAGGCAGACGCGGCCGAGCAGGCGCAAGAACTCGACCTTGACGACGACGATTACCGCTGAGTGGCACCGCTACCGCTGAGGCACCGCCCAGATCCCTGGCGCTGAGCCAGGCCAGAGATGTCGCTGCCGCACCGGTCACGCGCAGCGGCTCGTTAGGGTAAACAGGGATAGTACGGAGCATGACAGTACTGCCCCCTGGAAAGTTACGTACGGAGAGCGCAGTGACCGTATCGCCGCAGGCCAGGCCCGCCAGCACGCGGCTGCCGCGACCCGCGAGGCGCCGGCAGCTGCTGGGCGCTGCCCGCGACATATTCGTCGCGCACGGTTATCACGCCGCAGCCATGGACGAGATCGCCGAACGGGCAGGCGTCAGCAAGCCCGTCCTCTACCAGCATTTCCCTGGCAAGCTTGAGCTTTACCTGGCGCTGCTGGACGAAAGCGTGGACGAGCTCGTCCGGAATGTTCGGGATGCGCTGGCCTCCACGACCGAGAATAAGCAACGGGTGCCCGCCACATTTAAGGCCTTCTTCGATTTTGTGGCCGGTGACGGCGAGGCTTTCCGGCTCGTTTTCGAGTCCGATCTGAGCAATGAGCCCGCCGTGCGCGAACGGATCGATCGCACGATGCGCCAGTGCGCAGACATGGTGAGCGAATTCATCCGGGAGGACGCGGGCGTCGGCGACGAGGAGGCCCACCTGCTCGGCATGGCGCTGGTAGGGATGGCGCAGGTCACTGCCCGGTACTGGCTCAGCACGGATCAGGACATGCCGAAGGACGCTGCTGAGCAGCTGATCGCGCGGCTGGCCTGGCGCGGTATCAGCGGCTGGCCCCGGACGGCATAAGGGCCCCTCGAGCTCGCGGCTTTCGCGTCGTAAGGGGCCTCGCGGCTTTCGCGTCGTCAGGGGGCGCCGCCACCCGATAGCCTCCGGGGAGCGAGAGGAGCGCCGTGGAAGTCAAGATCGGAATTCAGTCCGTGCCCCGTGAGCTCATCATGGAAACCGCGTCTTCGTACCAGGAAGTTGAGCAGGCGGTCCGGGCGGCAGTCACTGACGGCACCGTTTTCGTGCTGCAGGACGAAAAGGGCGGCCGGGTAATCGTCCCTGCCGAGAAGCTGGCGTACGTGGAGCTGGGCGGAACCGAACCCCGCCGCATCGGGTTCGGCAGCTAAGGCAGCGCAGGGGCACCCCCAATACCGTCAACTTAAGGATCACTTGAGATCGGCATCGGCAGCATGACCAGCGTCAGGGGCCCGCGCGGGCGGGGCCGCCGTGCCGGGTCGGCTGGCCGGGCCGGGTAGCTGGTGCTGCGCTTGGCCTGGCGGGGGCTGCTCCGGCCGTTCCTGGCGGGGCTGGTGACGGAGGCGATGACGGCCAGCACGGCGCGGGTGAGCTGGCCGGCCTGGTCAGGGGGGAAAGGCGGCCGGGTCTCCGACCGGGCCGCGTACGGTGTCCAGGGCGCTGGCGAAGGAGATCCGCAGCGGGTCCCGGGCGGCGAGGGCGGCGGCAGCGCAGATCATCTCCCGGATGGCGTGATAGGCGCACAGCAGCGCCCAGATTTCCTGGGCGGCACCGTCGGGGGTCCTGGACCGCAGCACCACGCCGGCGCCTTTCATCTCAGTGTCCTGCACGTCCAGGGTGGTCCCGTCCAGCGACACCAGGCGCAGCCCCCGCCAGAACGCGCCCGGCGTGCCGGGGCCCGCCAGCAGGCCCGCGGTCTTCTCGAACAGCAGCCGCAGCGGCACCGGCCCCAGCCGCGCCCGCGCATTGGACAGCGCCTCCTCCGACGGGATGGTCACCGTGATCCCCTGGGCGGCCCAGGCCAGTGTCCCCGCCAGCCGGCGCATCACCCGGCCGGCGCCCATATCCATGAACAGCGGCAGCGCCAGCACGAAGTACACCGTCAGCCACGCCGGGAGGACCCGGTTACGCTGCTCGCGCGCCCCGGCGGCGTCAATGACCTCCTCGACCGCCTCCCGCGGGAACGCCCTGGCCAGCACCCCGACCGAGATCCGGTCCTCCAGCCTGCCGTCCTCCCGCAGCACCTGCTGCCCAGCTCTCGCCATACGGCGATCTTACACCGGTGTAACCTTAAGTTGAAGGTATTGGGGGCACCCCTGGCCTGCGCTCGCTACTCGGCCAGGCCCAGGGCCGCCATCCGCTGGGCGTGCGCATCGGTGAGGCGGGCGAACAGCCGGCCGATCTCGCCGAGCTGGCTGGCGGTCCCGTCTGCCAGCAGCTGGGCCAGGGGCTCCCGTTCTGCCGCTACCCGCTGGGCCTGGCCGAGTGCCTCGCCCACCAGGCGCCGGGCCCAGAGGGCCAGCCGGCCGGCTACCCGCGGATCGGCGGCGATCGCCTCGCGGACCTGCGCGATGGCGAACTCCGAATACCCGGTGTCCGCCAGCACTCCGAGGACCAGCGCCCGGGTCTGCTCCTCAAGCCGGTCGGCGGTGACGCGGTAGAAGTCCGCGGCGATCCCGTCCCCGACGTAGGCCTTGACCAGGCCCTCCAGCCAGTCAGCGGGCACCGTCCTCGCGTGGTAGTCGTCGATCGCCGCCACAAACGGCGCCATGGCCTCGCTCGGGTCGACGGCCAGTTCCTCCAGCCGGTGGCGCAGCCGCTGAAAATGCCCGAATTCCATCACGGCCATCTCCGCCAGCGCTGTCTTGTCGGCGAGCGCGACGGCCAGGGCAGCGTCGTCGGTGAGGCGGAAAAAGCCAGTCAGGGACGCGTAGGCCAGCAACCCCAGCAGGTCGATGACGCCCTGCTGGCCAGCTACTTCCGGATTTGAGGGAGATTCCCGCTTTGCGGGAACGTCCGGGCCCGTGCTGATTTCCCGGTCCGTGCTGGCGGGCATTTCCTCAGTCACTCCGGCAGCGTAACAACCAGCCGACGGCGACATGCGCGGATGCCGCCGCGCCCAGGCGGGGCCAGGCTTGCTAGACTGGCTTACGATTTGTGCAAGGAATGTAACGGCCCCCGACCGTTGTTACACTCAGCATGAGGCGCGGCGATTGCCGAGAGCAGCTAACGCCCTTGAGCGTCGCGTTACCTTCTTCGCGAGACCTGGTCAGCGCGTGCCTGCGCTACCGGTGTGGTCATGGCATGGCTGACGCTATGCGAAGCCGCCTTAGTCCCGCCGGAGAAGTCAATTGCCAGCCCGCCCTGGCGCTGCAGGCGCGCGACTGCGCCCGCGGCCCGCGGGCCTTTGATGGAGGCGGAAGCCCTGACTACACACATACAGACCCCGCAGGACGAGCCGGACGCAGCTAGACCTGACGCGGCCGCCCTCACCGACACCGCGACCGCGATCACGACTGAGACCACCGAACTGGTCGCGACCGAGCTCGGCGCCGCCGAGGTGGTCGCTGCCGAGCCGGCGAGCCCGCAGGGCAGTGAGAAGACATTCCGGGATTTCGGCATCGCCGAGCCCATCTGCGCTGCGCTCGAGGCGGACGGGATCACCACAGCGTTCCCGATCCAGGCGCTGACGCTGCCGATCGCCCTCGACGGCTACGACCTGATCGGGCAGGCCCGCACGGGCACCGGCAAGACCCTCGCCTTCGGCATCCCGCTCGTGCAGCGGCTGATCGGCGCCCCCGCGGGCAAGCCGTCCGCACCGCGCGCGCTGGTGGTCGTGCCCACGAGGGAACTGGCCATCCAGGTCGCCGAGGATGTCCGGCTAGCCGGATCACGCAGCGGCGCCAAGGTGGTCACCCTCTACGGCGGCCGCGCCTACGAGCCGCAGATCGACGCTCTTGCCACCGTAGACATCGTGGTCGGCACGCCCGGACGGCTGCTCGACCTGTCCCGGCAGGGCCACCTTGACCTGTCGGAGGTTCAGGCGCTCGTGCTGGACGAAGCCGACAAGATGCTCGACCTGGGCTTCCTTCCCGATGTCGAGAAGATCCTCCGGCTCACTCCGGACCACCGCCAGACGATGCTGTTCTCGGCCACCATGCCCGGCGAGGTCGTCACGCTGGCCCGGCGTCACCTGAGCCGGCCCATCCATATCCGGGCCGAGCAGCATGACGAGCCCGCGCACGTGCCGACCACCGAGCAGCACGTCTTCCGCGCCCACCAGATGGACAAGATCGAGGTCCTCGCCCGGGTGCTGCAAGCCCAGGGCCGCGGCCTGACCATGGTCTTCTGCCGCACCAAGCGCAACTGCGACCAGGTAGCCGAAAACCTGACGACCCGCGGCTTCGCCGCCGCTGCCGTCCATGGCGACCTTGGCCAGAGCCAGCGCGAGCGGGCCATGCGGGCGTTCCGCAGCGGCAAGGTCGACGTCCTGGTCGCGACCGACGTAGCCGCCCGCGGTCTCGACGTGGACGACGTGACTCACGTGATCAACTACGAGTGCCCGGAAGACGACAAGGCCTACCTGCACCGGATCGGCCGCACCGGCCGGGCTGGGCGCGAGGGCGTGGCCGTGACCTTCGTGGACTGGAATGACCTGTCGCGCTGGGCGCTGATCAATGACGCCCTGAAGCTCGGCCGGCCCGATCCGGCGGAGACGTACTCGACGTCCGAGCATCTTTTTGCTGCCCTGAGCATTCCCGCCGACGCCAAGGGAACCCTGCCGCGCGCACGCCGCGAGCGGCTGGGACTCGAAGCCGAAGATCTTGAGGACATCGGCGAGACCGGCAAGACCCGCTCGGCCGCGGGCCGGGGCGACCGGGGCCGAGGCTCACGAGAGCGCGGCGGCCATGACCGCGGCGTCGCTGACCGCGGGCCGAAGGATCGGGCAGGCCGCGGCCCAGAGGCCGGACGCGAGAACGGCCCGCGGACCAAGCGGGTGCGCCGCCGCACCAGGTCTGGCACGGCCCCCCATGCGGCCCAGGGCGAGCAGGCTCCGTCGACCAGCCAGAACGGGTCGTCAGCGACGCGGACGGCGGGCGAGGCCAGGACCGGCGAGAGCCGGGGCGGCGCTCACCCGAGCAGCGACGGGACCGGGGCGGGCGGACATGCTCCCCGGCGCCGACGGCGCTCTGGACGCGGTAACGGCGGCCGGAGCAGCGGCGAGGCCAGCTGAGAGCCGAGCTGACGGGCCGAGCACGCAGGCGAGCAGGCGGCCCGAGCTGAGGCGGCCGGCGGTCTCGATACCTGGCCGGACGGACCCCCTGGCGAGGTGTGGCAAGGCCTAAACTCGGGGATCCTTCAGCTAAACCCGTAACATCCTGGCGATAGTGGCCAGGTCCGACTCGGTAGGCTGCCACCCCGTGAGCACCCCAAGGTCTCTTGCGCTGCCCCACCGCGTTCAGGCGCGCACCATCAAGACTGAGCGCGGCGATTTCGCCGCGCTCGAGGCCAGGCCGGCTCGGGGGGTGTGCGAACGCCGGCCCGCGCTCTTGCTGCCCGGATACACGGGAAGCAAAGAGGACTTCCTGCCGGTCCTTCAGTCACTGGCCGCGGCGGGACGGCGGGTCTTCGCCATCGACCAGCGCGGCCAGTACGAAACCAAGGGCAGCACCGATCCGGGCGTCTACCAGCCGGAATGCCTGGCCGACGACGTCCTGGCCCTCGCGGCCAGCGTGGCCGACGGCGAGGCGGGCGTACATTTGCTCGGCCACTCGCTCGGCGGCCTCATCGCCCGGCAGGCGACGCTCGCCGACCCGTCCGCGGTCTTGTCTTTGACGCTGCTGGGCTCCGGGCCTGCCAGCATCGGCGGCCTGCGGGCGCAACTCCTGCGCACGACACTGCCGCTGCTCGAGTCCGCCGCCGGCGGCGCGGCGGGAACCGTCCCGGCCACGCCGGACAGCGACGCACCGCAGCGGCTGATCGAGCAGCTCTGGCATGAGCAGCTTGAGCCGCAGGCCAGGGCCGAGGGCGTGGCGGACGAGATCGTCGCGTTCCTGCGCGACCGGATGCTGCGCACGTCCGCGGTCGGGCTGATCGCCATGGGCAGGTATCTGCTGACCTGCGCCGATCGCACGGCAGAACTGGCCGCACTGGCGAACGCCCGGATCCTGGTCCTGTACGGCGAGAACGACGACGCCTGGCGGCCCACCGTCCAGGACCTGATGGCCAGGCGGCTGCGCGCGCAGCGGGTCTGCATCCCCGGCGCCGCGCATTCCCCCGCGGTCGAGGCCCCGGAAACTACCGCGGCCACGCTGACTGAATTCTGGAACGCCGCCGAACGGGACAGCCGCCGGCATCGGCCGGTGGCAGCCCGTCATCCCGGCCCGGCCGCCGGCGGAGCCGGGGACGCACCCGCGGGCTCGGGCTGACGGGGCGCCGGGCGGGATCGACAGCCTAGTCGGCCGCCAGGGCATCCCAGGGCCGGCGCGGGCCGCACGCCAGGCGGCCATCCGGGCAGTGCGCGCGGAAATCACACCAGCCGCACCAGGAGCCGGCCCGGGGCGGGAACACGCTGTCACCCCGCTCGCCGGCGGCATACCGGGCGTCCGCGTCCGCGCATTCGGCCGCGATGTCCTCGGCCCGGCGCAGCTGGCGGGCCAGCGACTGCTGCGTGTGCTGCCAGGACAGCACCCGGCCGGCGGGCAGGTGATGCAGCTCCACCCGGTTGCAGGGCCGCCGCATTACCCGCTGCGCGGCCAGCGCGTACAGGGCCAGCGGCAGCGACGCGCGCGCGTCATCCGACGTCAGCAGGTGCCGGCCGGTCTTGTAGTCCACGACCACGAGCTCGCCGGCGTCGCGCCGTTCGTCGAGCCGGTCGATCCGGCCCGAGACCGCGATCACCTCAGTCCGGGTGGCCACCGTGCGCTCGATGCCCAGCGGTTCAGCGGCAGGATCCAGGCCACCCACATAAGTCTCGACCATCGCCCGCGCCCGGCGGCGGTGTGCAGCGGACTGGGCGTCGCCGGCGAAACCGTCTTGCAGCCAGCCGCGCTCGAGCAGGTCACCGGCGGCTATCACGGTCCGCTCGCGGCGCGGCAGCCGCCACCAGCCTGCCAGCGCGTTGTGCACGCTGGCGCCGACGCTGTTATGGGCCCACGGCGGCCCCTTTGCGGGCTGCGGCCGGTCCAGGTACGTCATCCGGTACCGGCGCGGGCAGTCCAGCCAGGTACTCAGCCTGGTGGGAGTGCACGCGTAGAGGCGCCGCGGCATCCCGTCGAACCCGAGCTGCTCCACCCGTCCATCCTGACCGGCGCGGGCGCCCGCTGGTACCGCCTGGAGCGCCTGCCTCGTGCGCCTGCTGCTTCGTGCGCCAGCCTTGTGGGCCTGGCGCCTTAGTACACCTGCGCGGCGGCGCCTTCGGGGCCGGCCGCCACCCAGGAGTCGAATCGCTTCTCCGCCACCGCGACGGTGAACTCGTCGCCGTGGCCGGGCAGGATCCTGGTTTCGGCCTGCAGGGTCAGCACCTGCTCGCCGATCGAGCTGAGCTGGCGGGCGAAATCCGCGAACTCGCCCTCGTGCGGCACCGGCCCCGCCAGGGTCAGGACGTCGCCCGCGAACACGGCGTCGAGGTCCTCGCAGTAAAGGACGACCGATCCCGGTGTGTGGCCCGGCGCGTGGATGACCTCCAGTGCGACGTCGGCGACCTCGAAGAGGCCGCCCTCTTCCATCGGGATATCAGGTTCGGTCCCCGCATGCTCGGTGGCAGATTGCGCCTCGCTCCAGGGCAGCCGGTCCGCGGGGTGCAGGGCCACCGGCGCCTCGTCGCGGCGGGCCACCTCCACGGCGGCCGCCACATGAGACTCGTGCCCGTGGGTGCAGATCACGGCGATGACGTCGCGATCGCCCACCGTGTCCAGCACCGCGCCGGCATCGCGGCCCGCGTCGATGACGATCACTTCCTCGTTGTCACCGACGATCCAGGTGTTGACCGCGCCGGACACCTGCTCTATCCGCGCCTGCATCCCGGTCCTGCCTTCCTGCTCGTCGTCCTGGCCTGCCAGCCCTGGCTGCTCGTCCTGGCCCGCTAGCCCTGGTTGACCAGCGCCCGGACAGCGCCCACGATCAGCTGCACGGCGATCGCCGACAGCAGCAGGCCGGCGATCCTGGTCAGCAGTTCGACCCCGCTGTCCCGCAGGACCCGGTGAATGCCGCCGGAGAACCGCATCGCCAGCCAGAGCGCCGCGACGACTGTGACAATAGCGGCAGCAAACGCCACCTTGTCACCGACCGAGCTAGCCCGCTGAACGAACAGCATGGTCGCGACGATGGCCCCGGGGCCGGCCAGCAGCGGCGTCCCGAGTGGCACGAACGCCACGTTGGCCGGGTTCTGCTCGTGCTCGACTGGGTCCGCGGCCTTGCCGGTCAGCAGCTCCAGGGCTACGAGCAGGAGCAGCAGGCCGCCTGCCGCCTGCAGGGACGGCAGTTCGACGCCGAGATACGACAGGATGGACCGGCCGAAAAGCGCGAAGGCCACGATGACGCCGAACGCGACGAGCGCAGCCTGCCAGGCCAGCCGGTTGCGCGCGCGGGCGGGACGGCCTCTGGTCATGCCCAGGAACACCGGCACGATGCCCGGCGGATCGGTGATGACCAGCAGCGTGATGAAGACTTCCCAGTAGAACTTGACGATGCCGCCGACCGAGCTCATGACCGCCTCATCGGGGCGGCGCCGGTCGCGGGCGCGATCAGCCGCTCGTATGCCTGCGCGCCGGCCGTCTCGCAGCCGATCCGGTAGCCGGTCAGCTCCCCGTGATCGTCGCTGCCGCCGCTGGCGACCAGACCGAGGGTGGCGGCCAGACCGGCGAGGTGTTCCCGCTGTGCCTGCTCCTGATCTGGATGGTTGACTTCAATCCCGGTCAGGCCGGCCGCCGCGAGACCGGCAATCACCTCGTCTGCGATCGCCCAGGCGCGCTTGCTGCCGCGAGGATGGGCGAGCACCGTGACCCCGCCGGCGGCGCGCACCAGCGCGATCGCCCGGACCGGGTCGAGGGCGTACCGGGCCACGTGCGCGCGGCCGCCCGGCGCGATCCAGTCCGGACTGAACGCCTCGTCCGGCGAGGAGATCACCCCGGCTGCGGCGAGCGCGCGGGCGATGTGCGGCCGGCCCACCACGCCGCCATCGGCGATCTCGCTCACCTGCTCCCAGGTGACCGGGGCACCGAGGCCGCGCAGCCGGTCCACCATCGCCCTGGCCCGGTTTTCCCGGCTCTCGCGGATCGTCTGCATCTCGGCCGCCAGCTCAGCGTGCCCGGGGTCGAAGAGGTAGGCGAGCATATGGACGCTGTGGCTGTCCAGGCGGCAGGACAGCTCCATCCCCGGCAGCAGCGTCAGACCGGCCGGCAGGCCCGCTGCGGCCTCCTGGTGGCCCGCCACCGTATCGTGGTCGGTCAGCGCGATCACATCGAGCCCGGCTTCGCGGGCACGCCGCATGACCTCCGCGGGCGGGAGCGTTCCGTCCGAGGCAGAGCTATGGCAGTGCAGATCAGCGCGCACTCTGGCGACCTTAGCCGGGGCGCCGCGACGGTTCGTGAGCGGCCTGTTCAGTGCGGCTGGCTGTTCAGTGCGGCAGGCTGCTGAGAGCGGCAGGCGCATACTGGGCGCGTGGTTCTGCGAGTGCCGTGCGTCGGGGCGGTGATCATCGATGAGGCGGGGCGCCTGCTGCTGATCCAGCGCGGGCACGAGCCCGGAGCGGGCCTGTGGTCGCTGCCCGGCGGCCGGATTGAGCCAGGGGAAAGCGACGAGCAGGCGGTGGTCCGGGAGATCAGTGAGGAATGCGGGCTGCAGGTGCGATGCGGCCCGCTGCTCGGAGCTGTCGAGGGGCCCTGGGGCAGTGACGCGATCGTCGACATCAGGGACTACCGGTGTTGTGTCACCGGAGGCGAGCTGCGGGCAGGCGACGACGCCGCCGGCGCCCGCTGGGTACCGCCCGGCCAGCTGCCGGCCCTTGAGCGCGCCGGTCAGCTCACCAGCGGCCTGGTGGAAGCGCTGCGCTCCTGGGGAGTCGTGCCCGCGGCTGAGGCCGGCTGAGGGAGCCGGGAGGCCGCGAGTTCGACGGTTGCTGTCCGCCTTCGTAGCATGAACGGTATGCCCCTCGCCCCACCGCCGGGATTCCGCCGGAAAGCACCAGGAGCCGGCGCCGCCGGCCCGCCCAGCGTCGACCAGGTCACCCAGGCGCTCGCGGGGGTGAATGACCCAGAAATTCACCGTCCGATTACCGAGCTCGGCATGGTCAAGAACGTCGATGTGAGCGCTGACGGAGCGGTCCGGGTCGACGTGTGGCTGACCGTGTCCGGGTGCCCGCTGCGCGAGACGATCACCCGCGAGGTCACCGCGGCCGTCAGCAGGCTCCCCGGCGTGACCGGTGTGCGGGTCGAGCTCGACGTGATGAGCGAGGAACAGCGGCGCGCACTGCAGGGCAAGCTGCGCGGCGGCCAGCCGGAGCGGGAGATCCCCTTCGCCAGCCCGTCTTCGCTGACTAAGGTCTATGCGGTCGCCAGCGGCAAGGGCGGCGTGGGCAAGTCGTCGGTTACGGTCAACCTGGCCGCCGCATTCGCCGCCGCGGGTCAGAAGGTCGGCCTGCTTGACGCCGACATCTACGGCCACTCGGTACCGCGGATGCTGGGCGTGACCGGCAGGCCGACCCAGGTCGAGCAGATGATCATGCCGCCTACCGCGCACGGTGTCAGCGCCATCTCCAGCGGCATGCTCAAGAAGGGCAACGAGCCGCTGCCGCTGCGCGGGCCGATCCTGCACCGGCTGCTGCAGCAGTTCCTTGCCGATGTCTACTGGGGCGACCTGGACGTCCTGCTGATGGACCTGCCGCCAGGCACCGGAGACATCGCGATCTCGGCGGCGCATCTGCTGCCGGGCAGCGAGCTGATCGTGGTCACCACGCCGCAGCTGGCGTCCTCGGAGGTGGCCGAGCGAGCCGGCTCGCTGGCCGCGCAGCTGCATCAGCGGGTCGTGGGCGTGATCGAGAACATGTCGTACCTGCCGTGCCCGCACTGCGCGGAGCGGATAGACGTGTTCGGCGCAGGCGGCGGTCAGGCTGTCGCCGACGCGCTGGGCCGGATCACCGGGGCACCGGTCCCGGTGCTGGGCGAGGTTCCGATTGACACGCGACTGCGGGAGGCCGGCGACGCCGGTGTCCCGCTGGTCCTGTCCGACCCGGACTCACCCGCCGCGCTGGAGCTGAGGAAGATCGCCGAAAACCTGGCGAGCCGGTCACGGAGCCTGTCGGGCCGGCCACTCGGCCTTACGCCCGTCTAGATGACCTATGCGAAGGGTTCAGTGGTCATACGCGACGAGTGAGCGTTTGACGGGCTGGCCGGTGTGGTCGTTGTGCCAGATCGCGGCGGTCAGGGCGAGGATGCGCTGCAGGATTCTGACCAT